>NZ_BAFP01000081.1 GCF_000308455.1 Nocardia abscessus NBRC 100374
AGCAGCGCTCTCGGCGCCCGCATCACCGGCGCTACCGCCCGAAGAGGCCGCCGCCAACACCTCCGGCGCCTGCGGCGCACCCGCACCCACCGGCGACTGCACCCCGGAACCACTCACCACCACACCAGCAACAACCAAAGCCGAGACCGTTATCGGAGCAGATACACGCATTCGGCCACACCCAATCCTCGACGTCGTCCGCGTCTCGGGACGGATGAACCGCACGGGACAACGGAGTCCTTCTTGCCGGGCCGCATCCACGACCCCGGCCCACGCCGCCGAGCGGTGCGAACCTGCGATAACAAACGGTACACAACACCGAGTACATCGCGGGTGAGATCCTGGAAATTCACACTAACTTAATGTCGAATGCGGCCCCTCTCGATCCAGAGTACCGGCCCGCCCCGCCACACGCCCGTGCCCGTTTCCGCTCCTCCTGCCACGGACAACGATCCGCGAAGACCTTGGCGCACTTCGCATGCCGGCCGATGTGGCCCGATCGAGCGTCGGCGCCACGCCTCCGCGCTCACAGCATCATGTCGGCGAGCAAGGGCTGCGGCCCGCGGCGTGCCACGAAAGGTACTCGGGCGGAGAGCTTTCCAGTAACCCCGCGTCGCCTAGGTCTCCCCGTGCTCGCCCTCGGGCGACTCTCCGGCAACCGGCCCGGTGAGGTTGGCGGTCAGCATGCGCACGGCGGCCACGCGCAGATCCGGGCGGGGACGGCGGGAGGTCAACTCCGCCAGGCAGATCTCGCCGACCAGGGCGACCTTCAGCCGGGAGGCGGCATCGGGATCGGGCCACCCGGCGGCGACCATATCCGGCCGCCCCACGTCGATGAACAGCTCGTGGCGGTGGCGGATCTCCTCGCGCAGGTCCGGATCGGTGCGCGCCTGGACCATGAACGCCTCGGTGCCGCGGGCGTCGAGGCAAGCGTCCAGGAACGCGTCGAGACTGGGGCCGATTCGTTCGATGCCCGGTGGGATTCCGTCCAGCGCCGCGGCCACCGACTGCGACAGCGCGTCGAAGAAGCGGCGGTGCAGCGCGATGACGTAGCTGCGGCGATTGACGAAGTGGTGGTAGAAGGTGCCCTTGGCCATCCCGGCTTCCTCGACCACCGCGTTGATCGAAAGCCGGTGCAGCCCCTCGCGTTCCGCCACCACGGTGCCCGCGATGAGCAGCGCCGTGCGACCGGGGTCGGCAATGACTGTCATGCTTTCGAATTCTCCCCACTCTTTCTGGAAAGCCTAGTGCCGGGCACCGGCCGCACCTACGCTGTGACCGATCGGTCGGTCGTAGCCTAGCCGGGTTCCGGGTGGGCCATCGGGTCATCGAGGACCGATCTGATTCCGGGCGTCCCTGGGGGTTCGAATTGTCCGCTGAGTGTAAATTGGTGAGCGGCGACGTGGTGCCGCTGGCGTCGAACGCGCACTATTTCGTATCGATCGACGAACTACTGCCCGCGGATTCGCCGCGGTCGAACGGCGAGGACCGCCGGCATATCGCGCGGCTGGCCGAAAGCGAAAACGATTTGCCGCCGATACTGGTGCACCGCAGCACGATGCGAGTCATCGACGGAATGCATCGGTTGCGCGCCGCACAATGGCTCGGTCACGAGCGGATCGCGGTCGTGTTCTTCGACGGGACGCAGGCCGAGGCCTTTCTGCGCGGTGTCGAACTGAATACGACGCACGGGCTTCCGTTGACGCTCTCGGACCGCAAAGCGGCGGCCGAGCGGATCATCGAGACGATGCCCCAATTGTCCGACCGCGCCATCGCGACCACCGCGGGGTTGTCCGCGCGCACGGTGGCCACGCTTCGTAAACGTTCGAGTGCGGAAGTTCCGCAGTCGAACGTGCGTGTCGGCGCCGACGGCAGGCGCAGGCCGATGGATCGCGCGCAACGCCGACGCCGCGTCGCCGAACTCCTGGCGGCCTCGCCGGACATGCCGTTGCGCGCGCTGGCCGCCGCCGCCGAGGTGTCCATCAGTACCGCGCACGCGATCCGCAAGCGGCTGCGCGAGACGGGATCACCCGAATGCGACGGTCCCACCGCTCAGCCCGAGGGCAGTGCGCTGCTGCTGCAGCAGCTCACCCGCGATCCCGCCATGCGGCACAGTCAGCAGGGCCGTGACCTGCTGCGGTGGCTGCACACCCACTCGATGCAGCGCGAGGTGTGGACCGCGTTGGTCGCCGCGGTGCCGCCACATTGCATTCCAGCCGTCGCCGAACTCGCCAGCCGCAACGCCAAGGAGTGGCGCGCACTGGCGGGCTACATCGATTCCGGTTCCGCCGAATAGCACCGAGCCACCGTCGCATTCGCACGGCCGGAGTTCGAGAAAAGGTCACTCATCATGCTCGTTGGTCTCGCACGCCTGGCAGTCCGGCGCCCACGATCGATCCTCTACGGTGCGCTGCTCGTCGGGTTCGTCTGTGTCGCGCTGGGCTGGTCGGCGCCCGCCCATCTGAAGTCCGGCGGCTACATCCCCTCCGACACCGAATCCGCCGAGGTCGCCGCGTTGCTCAACCGCGACTTCCCCGGCGCGGCGCCGAACCTCGTGCTGCTGGTCACGGCGCCGGACGGACTCGACAGTCCCGCGGCGCGAGCGGCGGGCGAACGTCTGACCGCGAACCTGCGCGGACGGGGCGAGATCGACGCGGTCCAGTCCTACTGGGAGCTTCCGCCGGATCTGCGGCAGGCCCTGCGCGGCAACGACGGCCGCTCCGGTCTGGTCCTGGCGCACGTCACCGGGGACGACACCGACGCGCCCAAGCGAGCGGGGGCGATCGCCGAACAGGTGAGCGGCGAGGTCGCCGGCGTCACCGTGCGGGCGGGCGGCCAGGCGGTGGCCTTCGCCGAAATGAGCCATCGAATCGTCACCGACCTGCTGATCACCGAGGCGATCGCGGTGCCGTTGACGGGGCTGGCGTTGATCCTGGTCTTCGGCAGTGTGACGGCCGCGCTGATCCCGTTGGCCGTCGGCGTGTTCAACATCTTCGCGACGCTGCCGATCCTGCGGCTGCTCACCGAGGTGGGCGACGTGTCGATCTTCGCGCTGAACATGATGAGCGCACTGGGTTTCGCGGTCGCGATCGATTCGAGCCTGTTCATGGTCAGCAGGTTTCGGGAAGAACTCGCCGGGGGCAGCGACACTGCCGCCGCGGTCTTGCGTACGGCGCGGACCGCGGGGCGCACCGTCCTGTTCTCCGGTGTGGTCATCGCGCTGTCGCTGTCGACGCTGCTGGTCTTCCCGCTGTATTTCCTCCGTTCGCTGGCCTATGCGGGACTGGCCGTACTCGGGGCGGCGGTGTTCACCACGCTGCTGCTGGTGCCTGCGGCGCTGGCACTGCTCGGCCCCCGGGTGGACGCGCTCGACCTGCGCATCCCCCTGCGCCGCCGGTTCCGCCTGCCGCCGCCGCGGCCGGTCGAGGTCACCGAGACGCGGTGGTACCGGACGGTGCGGCTGGTCATGCGCCGCCCGGTTGCGGCCGCGCTGGCGGTGATCGCGCTGCTGCTGGTGCTGGGTTCGCCGTTCCTGTCCATCCGCTTCGGAGCCGCCGACGACCGGGTCATCAGCGGGGCGTCCAGCCACGAGGTCGGCGACGCGTTGCGCACCGACTTCCGGGAGAACGCCATGGCCGGTGTTCTCGTGGCCCTGCCCGGATACCAAGGCGACGACGCCGAAGTAGCCGCCTACGCCGAGCGCTTGTCGCGAATCGACGGTGTCACGTCGGTGCTGTCCTCCGCGGGCGTCTACATCGTCGGCCTGCGAGTCGCCGCCGCGCCATCGGGCATGCGCAACGACGCGGGCACGTATCTGCGCCTCGGCACCCGGCTCGACCCGTACTCCGCTGCCGCGATCGACCAGCTCGACCAGGTGCGCGCGGTCCCCGCGCCCGGCCGGGCACTGCTCGGCGGCGCGGCGGCGGAGAGCGTCGACGCACTCGACGCACTCGCGGCCAAAATTCCTCTGGCCCTTGTCGTGATCGCGCTGTCGACCCTGGTGGTGCTGTTCTTCTTCACCGGCAGCGTGCTGCTTCCGGTCAAAGCGCTGCTGCTCAACACGCTTTCGCTGGCGGCGACCTTCGGCGCCATGGTCTGGGTCTTCCAGGAGGGGCACCTGTCCGGTCTGCTCGGCTTCACCCCGACCGGCTACCTCGTGCCGACCATGCCGATCCTCATGTTCTGCATCGCCTTCGGCGTCTCGATGGATTACGAGGTGTTCCTGTTGTCCCGCATCCGCGAGGAGTGGCTCGCCTCCGGCGACAACACCCGGGCCGTGGCCACCGGCGTCGCCCGCACCGCACGCATCTTCACCGCGGCCGCCTGCCTGATGGCGATCGCCTTCGCGGGCATGGTGACCTCACACGTGTCGTTCATCCAGCTGTTCGGCCTCGGCCTGACCCTGGCTGTGCTCACCGACGCCACGTTGATCCGCGGCGTGCTCGCGCCCGCGTTGATGCGGCTGCTCGGCTCGGCCAATTGGTGGGCGCCGCGCCGGCTCGCCCGCCTGCACGAACGTATCGAAATTCCCGAGACCAGCGCCGCTCTCGAACCCGTACCCGAATAGCGCGATAGGAACAACATGGCGAAATTCCGCACAGGCGTGATGGATTCCGGTGTCTACACCCGGTTCGCGCCGGATCTGCAATTTCGCGGCAGCCGCTCGGTGGCGATGGCGGGCGGAGCGGACTCGCTCTGGGTGACCGACCATCTGCCCTCGATCCTGCCCGCCTCGATCTGGACACCTCGCCACGTCGGCATCACCCGGCTCGCGCCGCACGCCGACGGCATCTACGAACCGTGGACCGCGCTGGGCTATCTGGCCGCGCAGAACCGCTTGGCCCGGCTGCGGCTCGGGGTCGGCGTCACCGACGCGGGCCGCCGCAATCCGGCGGTGACCGCGCAGGCCGCGGCCACCCTGCACCAGTTGAGCAGGGGCCGGGCCATTCTCGGCATCGGCACCGGCATCCGGGACAACAATGAGCCCTACGGCGTGGACTGGACCGCCCCGGTCGCACGGTTCGAGGAGGCGCTCGCGACCATCAGGGCGCTGTGGGATTCCCACGGCAGCCTCGTGACCAGGGACTCACCGCACTTCCCGCTGCGCAACGCGGTCTTCGACGTGCCGCCCTATCGGGGCACCCGCCCGGAGATCTGGGTGGCCGCGGGCGGGCCGCGCATGCTGCGGGCCGCCGGACGATACGCCGACGTGTGGTTCCCGGGCTTCGCCCAGCGCCCGCACGAGTACCGCGACCGGCTCGAGCGGGTACGCGCCGCGGCCTCGGACGCGGGCCGGGACCCCATGGCGGTCGCGCCCGCCGCCGTGTTCAGCGTGCTGACCGCGGCGCGGCCCGCCGAGGTGGACGCTCTCGTGGACAGTGTGGGCGCGCGAGCGCTGACCCTGTGCGCGCCGGGAGAGATGTGGACCAGGCACGGTGCGACCCACCCGCTGGGCGAGGACTTCACCGGCCTGCAGGACTACCTGCCGCAGACGCTGGACGAGCGCACCGTGCTGGACTACATCGAGAAGGTCCCGGCAGCGCTGGTGCGGGAATTCTGTTTGACCGGAACACCGGACGAGATCGTCGAGCAGGTCGAGGACTGGCGCGACCACGGTTTGCGCTACGCCGTCCTCATGAATCTCAGCGCAATTCATCCGCGCCTAGCGCGCGGGATGTTCTCGAACGCGCCACTGGTGGCGACTTTGCGGAAATTGAAAAGACTCTGACGCAAGACAATTGACGGCTCGGTGGCAGCGCAATAGCATTGCCATTCGAGCGAAGAAGCTCGTCAGATATTTGTGCTGCTGCGGTCGGGGGGCTCAGCATGGTCCCGCATTTCAGGCCAGGAGAAACAATGGTCGACATTGCAATAGTGGGTATCGGCTGCCGTTTTCCAGGCGGTGTATTCGACCCGAAGAGTTACTGGAATTTCCTGCTCGATAAAGGCGACGGGATCGTCGATATCCCGCCGGACCGTTGGAGTATCGAGAAGTACTACGACCCGGATCCGGACGCGCCGGGGCGTATGTACACCCGGCGCGGCGGCTTCCTCACCCAGCCGCTGTGGGATTTCGATGCCGACTTCTTCGGCATCGCCCAGAAGGAGGCCGCCATCCTCGACCCCCAGCAGCGGCTGCTGCTGGAGGTGACGTGGGAGGCGCTCGACGACGCCGGCATGGCGGGCCGGGTCTCCGGCCACCGCGTCGGCGTCTACGTCGGCGGGTTCATCCTGGACAACGTGCTCGGACGCAGCGGTCCGCTGGTGCGCTCGGCGATCACCAACCACACCGCGATGAGTGCCTCGCACACGTTGCTGTCCAACCGCATCTCGTATCTGCTGGACCTGCACGGACCCAGCCTCACCGTCGATACCGCATGCTCGTCCTCGCTGGTTGCCACGCATCTCGCGGTGCAGGCCATCGCCAACGGCGAATGCGAGATCGCGCTCGCCGGCGGAGCGAACGCGATGCTGCAGCCGGAGACGTTCATCTCGATGTGCAAAGGCCGGTTCCTGTCCTTCGACGGGCGCTGCAAAACCTTCGACGCCGCCGCCGACGGGTACGGCCGGGCCGAAGGCGCCGGGGCGGTGCTGCTCAAGCCACTGGACGTGGCGCAGCGCGACAACGACCGCGTCTACGCCGTCATCCGCGCGACGGGCGTGAACCAGGACGGCCGCACCATGGCCATCCCGGTGCCGAATCCCGTCGCGCAGGAACAGCTCGCCCGTCAGGTACGCGACGACGCCGGTGTCGCCGCGCACGAGGTGAGCTACCTCGAGGCGCACGGCACCGGTACGGCGGTCGGCGATCCGATCGAGATGTCGGCGCTGGGCGCGGTGTACGGCGCGGTGGACGGCCGCGGCGAACCGGTGCCGGTCGGTTCGGTGAAGAACAATTTCGGGCACACCGAGGCCGCGGCCGGGGTCGCGAGCCTGATCAAGGCCGCGCTCACCCTGCACCATCGCACGGTCGCACCCCAATTCGACTTGACCACACCCAATCCGGAGATCGCGTTCGACGAGCTACGACTACGGGTCCCGCTGCGGCCCGAGCCGCTGTCCGCGGCGCCGGGCAAGGGCGTGGTCGCGGTCAACGGCTTCGGCTACGGGGGCACCAACGCCCACGCCATCCTCGTCGAAGCGCCACCGCGCGCCCCGCGGGCCGACGACGAACGCCCGGTGCCGCGGGTGCTGCCGATCTCCGGGCGCCACGAGGCCGCGGTCCGGACGCTCGCCGGCGAACTCGCGCAAGCGCTGGACCGGCATTCCGCCGAGGCGGTGACCGCGGCCGCCTGGACCAGGCGCGCCCACCACCCCCTGCGGGCCGGTTTCGCCTACGACGACGCCGACGATCTGCGCACCCAGCTGCGGGCCTTCGCCGCGGGCGAGGGACGTGCCCCGTCCCGGATCATCGGAGACGGTGCGGTGGAGCCGGTCTTCGTCTTCAGCGGAATGGGCCCGCAGTGGTGGGGCATGGGCCGCGAGTTGCTCACCACCGACAGCACATTCGCCAAGGTCGCCAGGGAGATCGACCGCGAGTTCGTCTCCATCGCGGGCTGGTCGATCCTGGCGGAGATGCTCGCCGACGAGGCAGACTCCCGGATCGCGCGCACCGCGCTCGCGCAGCCGGCCAACTTCGTGCTGCAGGCCGCACTGACCGCCGAGCTCGCCGAGTACGGCGTGTATCCCGCCGTGGTGGTCGGGCACAGCGTCGGTGAGGTCACCGCCGCGTACGTCTCCGGCGCGCTGTCGCTGCGCGACGCGCTGACCGTCAGCTACCACCGCGCCCGGCTGCAGGCGACCACCGCGGGCACCGGCGGCATGCTGGCCCTGGGCATGTCCGAGGATCAGGCCCGCGAATTGCTCGCCCGCACCGACAGCATCTCGATCGCCGCGGTGAACAGCCCCGGCGCGGTCACCCTGGCCGGCGACGGCGCGGACCTCGAACTGCTGCGCGACACCCTGTCGGCCACCGGCACGTTCGCGCGCAGCCTGCGGGTCGAGGTGCCGTACCACAGCCATCTGATGGACCCGATCCTCGATGACCTGCGTGGCGCACTGGCCCAGCTCGCGCCGCGGGACGCGAAACTCACCACGTATTCCACCGTGACCGCGGCCGAGATCGCCGGCGCCGACTGGGACGCGGACTACTGGTGCCGCAACGTGCGGGAGCCGGTCCGGTTCGCCGATGCCATCGGCGCACTGGTCGACGCGGGGCACCGGGTCTTTGTCGAGGTGGGGCCACACCCGGTGCTCAGCGGCAACATCCGCGAGACGCTCATCCACCGCGGAGTGATCGGCGCCGCGGTCACCACGCTCTCCCGGGATCTGCGCGACCACAACAACGTGCTGCGCGCCGTCGCGGACCTGTATGTCGCCGGCTCGCTGGACGGTTCGTCCGTGCCGGGCCGTCCGGACTCGATCGTCGGGCACCTGGATCTGCCCGCATACCCCTGGCAGCGCAAACGGGTCTGGCACGACGAGCCGGTCACCCTGCTCGATCGCCTCGGCACGCCGGAGGGCTACGCGCTGCTGGGCGACCCCACGACGGCGGCGAGTTCGGAATGGGAAGTGCAGCTGTCGGTTTCACGGCTGCCCTGGCTGCGCGACCATGTCGTGGCCGGACACGTCGTGCTGCCCGGCGCCGCCTACCTCGACGCCGCGCTCAGCGCCGCCGTCGAGCGCACCGGACGCACGAGCGTCGGCCTCGAGTCGGTGGAATTCGTCGCGCCGCTGGTGATCGACGAGCACGACGTCCCGGTGCTGCGGGTGAGCGTCGAGGAGTCGACCAAACGCTTCCGGATCCACTCGCGCTCGGCCACCGCCACCACATGGACGCTCAACGCGCACGGCAGGCTCATCGAAGCCGACTTCACCGCCGCCGTGCTCGATCTCGACGCCCCGGAGCACGCCGCCGCCGTCGCGGGCGCGGATCTCTATCGAGGCCTGGCAACACGCGGACTGGACTATGGGCCCGCGTTCCAGCGCATCGTCTCCGCCGTCGTCGGTGCGGACGCGGTGGTCGCCTCGCTCGCACCGGTCGAGGATGCCGCCCCTATCCGGCATCTGGCCCACCCGGCACTGGTCGACGCCGCGCTGCAATGCGTCGCCGCGCTGGCAGCGGATTCCGACAGCGACGGGGCCATCGTGCCCGCCGCCATCGCCGGGGTGCGCCGGCTGGGCCCGCTGCCGGAGCGTCCGCGGGTGGTCGTGACCCGGCGCGGCGTGGACCCGCTGCGCGCCGATATCGCGATCGTCGGGGAGCACGGCGAGGTCGCCATGCGGCTGCTCGGTGTCGAGTTCCGCCCGGTCAGCACGGCGGTCGATGTCACCCATCAACTCGAACGCGTTTTCTACCAGCCCGTCTGGGAGATCGTCGAGGCGCCTGCGGGCCAGCGTCCCGCCGAGGACGAAGTGGTGGTCGCCGTCGCTGTCGGCGCCGACGCGGCCGACCGCGCGGCGGCGCTGCTGGGCGACCGGACCGGTGTCACCGTCGTGTTCGACGATCCCGAAGACGGCGGCAACGACGAGCGGCTGCGGCTGGCGCTGCGCTCACCCGAGGGCGCCCCGCTCGCCGAACAGATCAGGGTGGTCGGCGTTTTCGGTGCGGCATTCGATGGGGCGCGCAACGTCTATTGGCTCGCGCGCGTGGCGAACGCCATCGAGCACCTGCTCGCCGACGCACCGCAGGTCCGGGTCCACGGCGTCGTCGTCACCGAGAACGCACTGTGCACGCCCGCCGACACCGCCGCGCAGGTGTCGCACGGCGCGCTGGTGGGTGCGCGGCGCGCCCTGCTCAACGAACAGCCCACCGCCCGCTGGCGGCTGGTCGACGCCGGCGCTCGGGATGCGGCGTCGCTCACCGCCCTCGTCTTCGCCGACGACGTGCTCGACGAGGTCGGCGTGCGCGGCGCCGACCACTGGGCGGTCCGCCTGGACCGGAACTTCGCCGCGCATCTCGACGAGCGCAACCGGGCCACGCCGCTGCCGGACCCGGACGCCTCCTTCGTGGTGGAGATTCCGAAGTCTCGGTTGCTGTCGGATCTGGCGCTGCGCGAGGCCGATCGGGTGGCGCCCGGCCCGGGCGAGGTCGAGGTCCGGATGGAGACGGCCGGGCTCAACTACAAGGACGCGATGAAGGTCATCGGCGTGCTCACCGAAAAGGAGCTCGCGGGCACCTATTTCGGCACGACGGTCGGCATGGAGGGCTCCGGTGTGGTCGTGCGGGTCGGGCCCGGCGTCACCGACGTCGCGGTCGGCGACCGGATGATGGTGTGCGCCCGCGACATCCTGCGCAAGTACGTGACCATGCCCGCGGACGCGGGCGCGACGCTGCCGCACCGGCTGCTGCCCGGGGAGGTCTACGATCCGCTCACCTGCGGGTCCGGTCTGCCCTTCCTCACCGCGGAATTCGGGCTGCGTACGCTGGCGCGGCTGCGGCCGGAGGAGACCGTGCTCGTGCACGGCGCGGCGGGCGGCATGGGCATGGCCGCGGTGCAGGTCGCGCTGGACATCGGTGCCACGGTGATCGCCACGGCGGGCACGCCCGAGCGGCGTGCGGAGGTGCGCGGGCTCGGCGCGCGGTACGTGCTGAATTCGCGCTCGGCCGATTTCGTCGACGAGATCGCCGAGCTGACCGGCGGACGCGGCGTCGACGTCGTCTACAGTTCGGCTCCCGGTGAGATCCTGCGGCAGAACTTCCGGGTCGCCGCGGAGTTCGGCCGCGTCGTCGACATCGGCAAGGCCGACATCTACACCGGCGGGGTCATCGACCTGGGGCCCTTCGACCGCAACCTCACGTTCTTCTCCGTCGACATGGACCGGGCGCTGGCCCACGATCCGGAACTGCTGCGCACGCCGATGCGGGCGAGCCAAGTGGCGTTGCGCGCGGGCACCTACCGGTATCTGCCGTACTCGGCCTACCCGGTGTCCGAGCTGGCCGCGGCGTTCGAATCGGTCGCACGATCCGACCAGATCGGCCGGGTCGTGCTCGACCTGCGCGAACACCAGCCGATGGTGCGCCCGAAACGCACCCACCCGCGCATCGACCCGGACGGCTGCTATCTGGTGACCGGCGGCTTCGGCGGCTTCGGCCTGGCCACCGCCCGCTGGCTGGTCGCCGAGGGCGCGCGCACGCTGGTCCTGGTCGGACGCAGCGGCGCGTCCACCCCGCAGGCCCAGGCGCAGGTCGCGGCGTTCACGGCGGCGGGCGTGACGGTGGTCGAGGAACGGGTGGACATCGCCGACTACGCCGCGACGGCCGCCCTCGTCGGCCGCATCCGGTCCGTCGCGCCGCTGCGCGGGATCTTCCACGCGGCGGGCGTGGTGAACAATCTGCCCATCCCGCAGATCACACCGGAGTCGCTGGACGAGCTGTTCGCCAAAGTTCGTGGAGCGCAGCATCTGGACCGTGCCGTCGACGCGGCGGGCATCGAGCTGGACATGTTCGTGCTGTACTCCTCGATCAGCGCGCTGGGCTGCATCACACCGCAGGTCGGGTATGCCGCCGCCAACGCCGCGCTGGACGCGCTCGCCGCCGAGCGGCGCGCCCGAGGTGCGGCGGCGCTCGCGGTGAACTGGGGCTTCATGAGCGGCGGCGGCATGGCCGACAAGACCGAGGCGCTGGTGGACTACGTGAAGTCGATCGGCTTCCTGCCCATCGACATGGACCGCGCGACCGCCCTGCTGCGGGAATGCCTGGCCCTGGACACCGCTCAGGTCGCGGTGGCCGATATCGACTGGACGGTGTGGTCGCGGGTGGCGCGCCCGTCCACCGACACCCGGCGTTTTCGCGAATTGCTCGCCGACATCGGGGTCGGCGGCGAAGCCGGCGGCACGCTGCGCGCCGAAATCCTCACGCTGCCCACCGAACAGCGAGCCGACTTCGTCGCCCAGCGCCTCGCCGATCAGCTCGCGGTGGTGCTCGGCGTGGACACCGACGCCGTCAACATCGACGAGCCGGTCACCGACCTCGGCATGGACTCGCTCATGGCGATGGAGTTCGGCGCCCGCACCGAGAAGGAACTCGACGTGAAGATCTCCGCCCTCGAACTCAGCAGGGGCCTGTCGCTGCGCGGCATCGGCGCCAAGGTGGTCAGCCAGTTCGCCGAGCCCGGCGACGCGCAGGCCGCGGCATGAAAGGAACCGACATGTCCACCGAGCTGATCGCCTACGCCGATATCGACGCCGTTCTGGGCCACCGGGACGGGCGGTTCTTCGGCGAGGGATACAAGCGGATCACCCACCGCATCTTCGACATCACCCTCGACCGCGACGCGCAGGACCGTCCGCGGCTGACGGCGACGGCCGGGGTGCACTATCCGCTGGACTGGTCGCGCAAGAGCACCCGGGTGCTGGTCCCGCACGTGAGCAGCATCGACTGCTCGATCCTCGGCTACCGGCTGCTCGAGGTGATCCTGCGCGAGTGCTACGGGCTGACCGACAGCGAAATCCGTACCAGCTGGGTGCCTTTCGTCCAGTTCAGCAGCGGAACCATCGCGACGGAGTCACTGGCGGAGTTCTCGATCAGCGCCACGGTCGTCGCGGTGGAGGGCAAGACGATCAGCATCACCGGAGCGCTGGGCGGCGCGATGAGCCTGGAGGCCACCGTGGCGCTGCCGGTGACGCCGCCACCGTGGCGAGCCGAACGACGCATCGTGCACGAGACCGGGCGAGGATATTTCCACGGCGGGGTCTATGACCGCGGGCAGTATCTGCGCAATGTCGTCGTCTCCGACGGCAACAGCCGGGCCCGCGCCGATTTCGCGCTCACCGAACCGGATCCGGCGGGCTCCTGGCACGGAGTGGCCGACGCCTACCAGCCCTCCGTCACGCTGGTCGACGCGACGGTGATCCTGGCCCAGCTGTCCCAGGTCGTGCTCTACGAGCTGGACAACATCGCCCGTAAGGACAGCGAGACGCTGTGGATGCGCCGGATGACCGCCCACGCGTCCGCTCCCCCTGCGCTGGTCACCGCCGGCACCGCGACCACGCACATGGTGCGCTCGATGGTCCTCGCCTTCGGCGGCGGCGACTGGCGCATCTCCAGCTGGGCATCGGACTTCGCGGGATGCGAGATCCGGTACGACCTCGCTCACCGACTGCCCGCCTAGCCCGCGCCTCCCCGAACGCTCAGAAAGGCATTCCCATGTCGGGAACCAACTATCGACGCATCGTCATCTCCGGGACCTACTCGACCGGAAAGACCACGACTTCCACGGCACTGTCGCTGCTGACCGGTATCCCCCGGGTGGACGCCTCCTCCGCCCGCGAGGTGGTCACCGAGCTCTACCCTGGCATGCGATTCCAGGACCTGAGCACCACCGAGCTGATGGCGCTCGGTTTCCGCAGGCTGGAGTTACGCATCCAGGCCGAGGCGATCCTCGACGCGCAAGGCGGATTCATCGCCGACGGCTCGGTGCTCAACGAGTGGATCTACGGCACCACGCGGCTGGTCACCGGCCCCAACCCCGGGTCGACCCGGTGGCACAAGGCCGTCAAGAACACCATCACCCTGCCCGGCCGGCCCTTCTATCGCCGCTACCTCAACGCCTACGGCGACATGGCCCGGCAGCGGGCCCGGCAGAACTACGACATCTTCTTCCACCTCCCGGTGGAGGTGCCGATGGACCCCGACGGTCACCGTCCGGTCGACGAGCGCTACCGCGCCATCTCCGATCGGCAACTGCTGCACGCGATCAGCGAACTCGGGCAGCCGGTGGTTACGGTGCGCGGCACCCCGCAACAGCGCCTGGAATCGATCGTCTCGATGCTCGACATCCCCACCGTGATGGACATCGACGTCGCGGTGAAAGAGGCGATGGAGATCGTGCGCAGCAGCCGTGAGCGCGTCCAGGAAACGATCATCGCCCAGCAACAGCCGAACACTTTCCGCCGCAAGATCAAGTTCGCCACCCGCGTTTAGGAGCACGCCATGACCGTCCTGCTGGACAAGACCAAGCGCTACAACCCGATCGACTCGTGGTTCTACGACAACTTCATCTCCGACGCCGTCCGGGAGATGACCCCGACCCTGTTCGACGACATCGTCGCCCAGCTCGACGACGGCGCGCAGGTGCTCGACGTCGGTTGCGGCGGTGGGCAACTCGCTGTCGGGCTGGCCACCGCAGGGACGACGCTGCGGCTGACCGGCATCGATCTCTCGCCGCAACAGGTGCGCCGGGCTCGCAAACGCGGTGCGGCCCTGGGCAGCCGCATCCAGTTCCGGGAGGGGTCGGCGATGGATCTGCCGTTCCCTGACGCCGCCTACGACGCGGTGATCAGCTCCGGGTCGATCAAGCACTGGCCGAATCAGCGCAAGGGGCTCGCGGAGATGCTCCGGGTGCTGCGGCCCGGTGGCCTGCTGCTGGTCATCGAGGCCGACCGCGGTTGCACCTTCGAGGATGCCCGCTCCTTCGTCGACCGCTGGAAGCTGCCGCAGCCGATGGCGCGGGCCTGCCTGCCGTTCTTTCGCACCTACATCGCCGGCTACGGCCTCGACCTGGAGGACGGCCGCGAACTCGTCGCCGATCTCCCGGTCACCGACGCGACGGTGCGCCGCATCGCGGGTGAGCCCGGCATTCAGATCACCGCGCGCAAACGGGACGAGTAACCACCGGGCGCGGCGGCGAGTCCGGAAGGGGTGGCGTCAGGGCCGAGACGCCATCCCTGGCTCCGGTGGCCGAGGCGGACGAACCAGCCACCGCGGCGCGATCTTGCGGTCCCTGGTGGCCCGGCGATCGGCGGCGCCGAGGCGGACGCATACCGGCCACCGCGGCCCAGCGTCTCAGCTCGATTCGGCAGCTCACGGGCGCCGGGCGCGCTGCGGTTTACGCGCCGCCTCCTCGGTCACCTCGGCCTGCCGGTCGGCGGGCACGAGGCGGCGGATGTCCTCGCGCGAGCCGATCATCAGTTTCTGCAGGATCGCCGCCATCTGGGCGTCGACCGTCTTGAACGAGCTGCCGCGCCGGGCGGCGATGGCGGTGTTGGTCCAGCCCGCCGCCGCCAGCACGGCCACGTCCTGTTCGGCCGCCGACAGATCCGGCCACCGCGAGGGGCGGCTGCGCCGCACCGGATGCTCGAGGGGCAGTCGGTCCAGCGACAGGTTCCCCAGCGCCAGCTGCGCCACCTCGCCCAGTTCCGGGCGCAGCAGCGCGCCCTCGCGCTCCGCCTCCGCGAAGGCGGTCTCCCCCAGCACCGCTCGGGCGGCGTCGGCGGCGATGTCGGTCTCGGTGGCGAACGGGCCGAGATTGGCGATGTCCACGCCGAGCCGATCCCGCAGCGTAGCGCCGCCGCCGGTGAGCCGCGCGATGTCGCGCGCCCAACCCGTCACGGCATCGGAGCGCTCGCCGTCCGCGTCGCGGATCAGGCGCGCCAGCGTCCAGGCGCGGATGTGGACGGCCCACACCACCCCCCACTGATCCCGCATCGCGAGCTGAGTCGTCAGCGACGTCCGCACCACGGCCGCCGCTTCGCTCGGGTCGCCGTGTTTGGTCAGCGCGATCGCCCAGACCAGACTCGCCCATGATGTCGCCCACCGCGCCCCGGAGCGCTCCGCGTGGTCCAGATGCCGCCGGGCGATCTCCAGCGCCTGTTCCGGCGTGCCGAGGAACGCGCCGGCCAGCGCCTCGAACAGCTCGGCCATCGCGGCGGGGCCGTGTTGTCCCTCCACGGCGAATCCAGCCCTGGCGCGGGCCAGGACCGCGATCGCGCGCACGTCGCGGTGCACCAGCATGAGTTCGGCGCCCCTGGCGAATTCGACCGGAGCGGGCAGATCGACGTCGCCGTCGGGCTGCTCACGCCACCTCGACCGGGCCGCGGCGTCCGGGACGCACAGCGCGACGCACTCGTCGAGCATCCGCTCGGCGTCGCGGTGCATGCCCTGGCACAGGCTGATCCAGGCGATCAGCGACATCGCCGTGACCTGCAGTGGCACCGGCTGTGTGCCGAGGTCCCGGCTGGCGGCCAGCGTGCGCTCGGCCCACCGGCGCGGTTCGCGCAGCGAGCCGGTGAAGAACGGGCTGCGCAGCGCGATCAGCCCGACCGCGATCTCCAACCCGACCGCGGCCTCCTCGGGCGTGGCGAGGCTGCCCGCCATGGCGCACAGCAGGTTGTCCCACGCCGCCCGCGCCCAATCCAGCAGCTCCTGCTCGGCCGGGCCGAACCATCCGGTTCGAGCCGCGACGACTTTGTCGCGATAGTAGCGACGGTGCCTGCGCTCCAGCCGGGCGCGTTCGCCGTCGCTTTCGTCCAGGCGCTGCTGGGCGAACACACGGAAACTCTCCAGCAGCGAGTAGCGCACCGTGGTCGCGGTCAGGTGGACCGACACCAGCGATTGGTCCGCCAGCCGCTCCAGCAGGCCTTCGATCTCGGCGCGGGCCAGACCGTCCGGGCCGCTGGGGTCGTCGTCGGCGCAGACCGCCTCGATCGCCTCCAGCTCGGCGCCGACGTCCAGCGCCGGCGCGTCCGCGCTCTCATGGTCGGCGTCGTACCCGGCCGCGAACACCGACAGGCGGTCGAACAGCAGCCGCTCCTTGTCCCGGCACAAGTCGTAGGACCAGGCGATGACGTCGCGAATGCCCTGGTGCCGCGTGTCGGCCCCGACCCGGGGTCCGGGCGACCAGCGCAGCCGCCGGTCGCTCGCCTCGCCGCTGAGGTCGCGCAGGATCATCGGCAGCGGCTGGCGCACCAGCCGCGCGGCGGCCAGCCGGATGTAGAGCGGATGGTTGTGCACGTGCCGGCAGATCGCCGCGGCCACCTCGGCCTCGGCCTCGCCGATGGTGTGCCCGGTCAGGCCCGCGCGGGCCCGGAACAGGGTCAGCGCTTGCTGTCCGGACAGCGCGGGCACCGGCACCAGCTGCTCGTCGACCCATCCGATCGCCTCACGGCTGGTGGCCAGCACGGTGAGCCCGGGCGCGGCGTCGAGCAGATCGGCGATCACCCGGCCCGCACCGTCCAGCACGTGCTCACAGTTGTCCATCACCAGGATCGTCTGCAGGGTGCGCCCGACCGCGTCGCGGCGGCGCAAAGTGTCGAGCACCGCCTCCCACGCCGACCTCCCGGAGAAGTCGGCGTCGATCAGGGAGCGAGCGAGGAGTTCCTCGACCGCCGCCGCGTCGGCGTCCCGGGACAGCAATGCCAGACGCACCCAGTGCACGGGCACGCGCCGGGCCTTGTGGAACCGGTGCACGGCTTCGGCCGCCAGCCGGGTCTTGCCGATACCGCCCGCGCCGATCAGCGTGACCAGGCGGCTAGCCCCCAGCAGCGTCATCCCGATCTTCTCCAGCTCCCGTTCGCGCCCTACGAAATCGCTGGCGGCCGCGGGCGGCAGCCCCGGGCCCGACGCACGTCCTACCGACACAACAGGGCAGCGTAGTCGGATCACGATCCGGAGATCCGCGGGTCTCTACCGATGCGCCGAACCCACCTATGCGCCGACGATTTCGCTATCGCGGCAGTCGATCTCACGACCGAAAGGACACCACGGTGGGACAGATACTGGTACTCGGCGCGGGCGAATGCGGATTGCCCCTCGCCCACCGCCTGTTGCGCGGCGGCCGTCCCGTCACGCTGGTGACCGATCGCGACGCCGAGGCGGTCCTCGCGGGCACGGTGACCAGCACCCAGGTCAAGTTCCCGGCGACGCTCGATCTGGAAGCCGACCTCGGCCTCGGTTTCTGGCGCTCGACCGCGCCGAACATCGAGGGCATCCGGTTCACCATGGTCGTCGATCGTGCGGCGGTGCTCACCTGGACCGGGCGATTGACCCGCCCCGCGCAGAGCGTGGATCAGCGGACGGTGTTCGCGCGCTGGCTCGCCGAGTACCTGGCCGAGGGCGGTGACCTGCGCGTCGCCACGCCGTCGGTGCCGGAAATCGATCGCATCGCCGCCGGCTACGCGTTGACCGTGGTGACCCGCGCCGGGCGCGAGCTCGCCGCATGCTTCGAGCCCGATCCGGCGTGGCCGGTGCCCGCCGCGCCCCTGCGGCGGCTCGCCGTGCTGTACCTCGACGGTGTCGAGCCGGACCCGGAACGACTGGGCTCCTACACCGCGCTTCCCGAACACGGTGAAGTGATCTCCTATCCCGGCCTGACCGGTCGGCCGGGGCAGGAACGCCGCTGCGAGATGCTTCTTTTCGAGGCGCGGCCGGGCGGCGCGCTGGACGTGTTCGACCAGCACGGCACACCCACGCAACACTGGTCGCAGGCCAGAGGGCTGCTCGAGGCGCACTTGCCCGCCGAGATCGCCGACCGGTACCGGCACGCCGAACCGACCGATGCCGGGGCGACGCTGGTGGGCGCGGTGTCTCCCGCCATGCGCAGGCCTGTGGGCATGCTGCCGTCGGGTAGGCCGGTAATGGGCGGCGGCGACGTCCTCTGCCGCATGGACCCGGGCGGCGCACAAGGCGCCAACAACGCCGTGCACTGCGCGATCCGCTACGGCGAAGCGATCCTGCACGATCCGGACGGTCCCTACGACAGTGCCTGGATGGAGTGGGCGGCCGCACCCTGGCTCACGGCCGTCGCGCACCCGGCCGCGCGGTGGACGGCGACGGTGCTCGATCCGCCCCCCGCGATGCAGGAGATGATGCTGGCCGCCCAGCACGACGCGACACTGGCCGACGCCTTCGCCGACACCTTCGCGCGCCCGGCCAACCTGGCTCGGTTCGCCGCGAAAGTACCGTCTTGATCGATCCCCGCCCGGAGTTCAGGGCTGCCAGGGCGGCGTTTCGGGGAACACCACCGGGAGTTCGGCCAGGGCTCGGTGAAAAGGCCCCGGCCGCCAGCTCAATTCGCGCATCGGCACGGCAGGCCGCAACTCCGGCAACGCGTCCAGCAACTGGTCGACCGCGTCCTGAGCGATCAGATATGCCGGGCTGCGGGCCGGGCAGGCGTGCGGTCCGGCGCCCCAGGCCAGATGTGACCGGTTGCCGCTGTGGTTGTTTCCACTGATCGCCGGATCGTTGTTGCAGGCCGCGAAGCTGATGACGACCGGCTGGTGGGCGGGCAACCACACGTGCTCGATGAGGATCGGCTGACGCGGATAGGTGACCGAGAAGTTGGCCATCGGCGGGTCGGTGAACAACACCTCGTCCAGCGCGTCGCGGGTGGACAGGCTCCCACCGAGGACTTCGCCGCCGAACCGATCGTCGGTCAGGATCAGCAGCAGGGTGTTGATGATCAGGTTCTGCAGCGGTTCGATGCCCGCGCCGTAGAGCACGACGAGCTGGTGGATCATCTCCGCGTCGTCCAGGCCGGCCGGATGCCGCAGCAGGCGGGTGGTGATGTCCTCGCCCGGCTGGGCACGCTTGAGTTCGAGCAGCCGCAGCAGCGCGCTGCCGAGCATCCGATTGCCCTCCTCGGCGTCCACGCCGTCGAACACGGCGGCGGTCGCGGCGGCGACCTCCTGCCCGATCTCCGGCGGGCAGCCGAGCATGGCGTTGATCGCCGCGAAGGCGAGCGGAAAGGCGTACTGCGAGACCAGATCCGCGCTGCCCTCCTGGCAGAAGGAGTTGATCAGCGGAACCGCGATCCGCTCCACCGTGGCATGCAGGACGTGCAGGTCGACGGCGTTGATGGCGGCGGTGTTGGCCTGGCGGTAGCGTGCGTGTTCCTGGCCCGTGCTGCGCATGGCGTTGGGCCGCCACTCCAGCACCGGCAGCACCGGGCAATCGGCGGGGACGTTCGCCTGCCAGGTGCGCGGGTCGGCGGGAAAGTGCTGCGGATCGTGCATGATTCGCACGGCGGTGTGATAGCTCAGCACCAAGGTCGCCGGCACGCCCGGCGCCAGTTCGACCGGCGCCATCGAACCATAGCGGGCGCGCATATCCCGATAGGCGCGATGCGGATCGGCCGCGAACTCCGGCGAATACAGCGCTACCCGCTCGACGGGGGCGCCGATGGGCGAGCCGTGCCGGTGCGCGGTCTGGTCGAGGTCTCGGGGTGTGGTCAACGCGTGACTCCCACAGTAGAAGCGTCTTCGGTGAGTGCGCGCGGGCGAGCTCGACGCGCACCGTCGCGACGCCGCTGTCGTTCGGTCCGTGCGGTGCATCGATGCGACGCGTCGCCCCGACCGCGAGCGGATCGACACACAGGATGGCCGGGTAGGTAGGTCGCGGACATCGGTAGAGGCGGAGGACCTGCGGCGATGCGACCACTACCGGCGCGCGGCAACCGAATTCGAGACCGCGGCGCGAGCGATCCAGCGCCGCCGATCCCGTGACGGTCACCGACGAGTGAACGTCCGGCGCGCGGCACACACCGAATTCCTCGACGGCGCTGGAATATCCACTCCGGGCGGTGGGAACGGCATCGCAGGTGCGGCGGGAGCACGGTAGGCCACCGTGCGCTCGCATGCACGGGAACACAAGCACTTCGGCGTGCAGAGGGCTGGTGTATAACTTCCATCGGCCCGGTCGCCTCTACCGACAAGCGATAGCGAGACACGATGCACGGTTACCTGAACCAGGTGTCCCAAAGCACGACGCCCTCCGGCTATCCGACGCGCGAGCCCGAGACACGCGCGGTCGAACCGCCCCGCAGCGCGGATCTGGTCTTCACCGCACTGTTGTGGTTGCTGCCCGCGACGCTGGCCGCCATGTCGGCGGTCCTCGCGCCATGGTTCCTGATGGCGGGCGGGATCTGCGACTCCAAGCCGGAGTGCCGGGTCGACACCAGCGCCGGCGTCTGGATCATGGTCGGCGGCGGAATCGTCGGATTCGCCGTGGGAGCGTTGCTGTCGGGTATGGCGGCCCGGCAGGGACGGGCCTTGTTCCCGGGTGCGCTGATCGGCGCCGTCCTGGTGGTGCTCGCCTGGTTCGCCGCGTCGTTCCTCATGGGCTGAGACGCCGCTCGGCAGGCTCTCGCCCCGGTCACGGGAAGTGGTGCGGGTGTACTATTCGCCGGATCACTTCACCGCGGGAGCTCGGGCACGGCCGGGCTGAGAGGGCGAACCGCGCGCTTCGCCGACCGCATGAACCTGTCCGGGTAATGCCGGCGTAGGGAGAGCGTTTCCGTCATGTCGTCGTCGACCCGCGCCACCGTGGGGCAGGAAGCCCCGCTGACCCTCGAGCAGCCCGCACCGAAGGTGCTCTCGTTCTGGGACCAGAGCGCGTTCTGGGCCAACCTGGGCGTCAGCCTCTTCGCGTTCTCCGGCGCGTACACGGTGCTGGCGCCCAACGCCGAGGGCGCCGCGCAGATCTCGATCGCGGCCGGCATTCTGGCGACCGTCCTCGGCACGGTGGTGGGCGGACTGATGCTCGGCGCGGCGGCACTCACCGGCGCGCGCACCGGGCAACCCGCGATGGTCCTGCTGCGCGGGCTGTTCGGTGCGAGACTCAGCTACCTGCCCACGGTGCTCAACATCGCTCAATTGCTCGGCTGGGGAACCTTCGAGCTGATCGTCATCGGCGACGCGGCCGAAGAGCTGTTCGGCGGCGGCCCGCATTGGCTCTACGTGGTAGCCGCCGGTGTGCTGACGACGGTTCTCACGATCTGGCCGCTCGGGTCGGTCCGGCTGCTGCGCAGGTTCGTGACCGCCGGTGTCGTGATCGCCCTGGTCTGGTTCTATGTGCAGTTCTTCCGAGCCGGTCTGCCCGATCTGCGCGCGAACCCGGGACCGGCCGGTGGCGGGCCGTTCGGCGTCGACTGGAACCTCTTCTGGATCGCGACCGATGCCGCCTTGGCCGTCTCGATCTCCTGGGTGCCGGTCGCGGCCGACTACACCCGGCACGCCCGCACCGGCCGCTCGGCATTCGGCGCGGCCGGCGGCGCGTACGCGCTCACCCAGATCATCGCCTACGTCCTCGGCCTTTTCGCGCTGGCGCTCGCGACCGGCTCGGGCGGACCGTACGCGGCGTTCCTGCAGGTGAGCCTCGGCGCGCTGTTCTTCTTCGTCTTCGTGCTGCGGGAGGCGGACCAATCCTTCGCCAACGTCTACTCCACCGCCGTGTCGATCCAGAATCTCGCACCGCGCGTCGACCGCCGGGTGCTCTCGATCGGCCTCGGCGCCCTGATCACGGTTTCGGCCCTCTGGTTGGACATGGCGAACTACTTCGGGTTCCTCGGGCTGATCGGCTCGGTGTTCGTGCCGCTGCTGGGGGTGCTGGTCGCCGACTTCTTCCTGCGCGCAGGCGGCGAGTGGAACACCGCGAGCGACGCGCCTGCGCGGTGGGGAATGGTCGTCGCGTGGCTGACCGGATTCGTGGTGTATCAACTGGTCAACCCCGGTGACGCCGGGGTCTGGACCGAGTTCTGGGTTCGGGTCCGGCAGGCCGTGCACTTCACCGGGCAGGCGTGGATGAGCGCCTCGCTGCTGTCGTTCCTGGCGGCGCTGACGACGGCCTGGCTGGTGGGGCGGATCGCGGCGAGGACCGCATCGGCGTAGCGAATTTGCCACCATGGAGAGATGGGTCGGATCCGGATCGGCACCTCGGGATGGGTGTACCCGCCCTGGCGCGGGACCTTCTATCCGCAGGGCCTGACGCACAAGCGGGAGTTGGCCTATTTGTCGGAGCGGCTCGACAGCGTCGAGATCAACGGCTCGTTCTATTCGCTGCAGCGTCCGTCCAGCTATCAAAAGTGGGCGGACCAGACCCCGGACGATTTCGTGTTCGCGGTGAAGGGCAGCCGGTTCATCACGCATATGAAGCGGCTGCGCGACGGTGACGAGCCGCTGGCCAACTTCCTCGCCTCCGGCGTGCTGGCGCTCGGGCCCAAGCTGGGCCCGATTCTCTGGCAACTGCCGCCGACCTTCCGATTCGAGGCGGACGTGCTGGACGCCTTCTTGTCCCGGCTCCCCCGCGGCACCGAGCCGGCCGCCGAGATCGCGCGGCGGCACGACCACCGCGTCGATCCCGCGTACACGAGCACAGACGCGGACCGGCCGATGCGGCACGCCCTCGAGATACGGCACGAGAGCTTCGTGACCCCGGCCTGCACCGAATTGCTCACCCGCCACAACGTGGCACTGGTCGTGGCCGACGCGGCGGGCAAATATCCGCTGCTGGAAGAGGTCACCGCCGATTTTGTCTACATCCGGTTGCACGGGCACGACGAGCTCTACGTCAGCGGATACACCGACGAGGGCTTGGACATGTGGGCGGAGAAGATCCGTTCGTGGGCCGGATCCGGCGACGTCTATACCTATTTCGACAACGACGCGAAGGTGAAGGCGCCGCGCGATGCCATGGCGTTGCGGGAGCGCCTGGAACCGGTCGTGTCACCCCGGCCCGCGGGGTGAGGACAGAAAGGAGCGCCGGTGCGGCAGGTCGCGGTCTGCGGGCCGAGGGAGTGCACGGAACAGGAAGCGGAGTGGGCGCGCGCGGTCGGCGGGCTCTTGGCGCGAGCGGGGGCGACCGTGCTGTGCGGTGGCGGCACCGGCGTAATGGCCGCGGTCGCCGCGGGTGCCGCCGAGGCCGATGGGCTCGTGATCGGCGTACGTCCGGATACCGACCGCAGCGTGGCGTGTGCCGGGTTGTCGGCGGTGCTGTTCACGAATATGGGTGAGGCGCGCAATGCGATCCTCGTCGAGTCGGCGGACGCGGTGATCGTCATCGGCGGCTCGTGGGGCACGCTGTCGGAGGTCGCGCTCGCCCGGCGGCGCGGTGGGATTCCGGTTGTCTCCCTGGGCGGTTGGGAGGTTCGCGACGCGACCGGGCATCCGCTGGCGGCGACGGTGATCGCGGCCGACCCGGTCGACGCGGTGCGCCGGGCGTTCGACGGGATCGGCGCGGCGCAGCCCGATCCGGCCTGATGCCATCGGTCGGCACGCACCACCGGCGTCGCCTACGCATCCGGTCCGATCGTCATCGAATTCCGGATATATCGGTGACGCCGTCGCGGCAGCAGGCTAAGCCGACTGACGCAGGGGATGCAGGGCGGCCAGAGCCCGCAGGGCGTCGGCGCGCGAAATGGGCTGGTCGTTGTCCAGGGCGGCCAGTTCCAGCTCGATCCAGTCCCGGATGAGCGCCGACATGGTCACGTTGCGCTGCTCGGCGGCCTTCTTCACCCGCTGGTGCAGGTCGAGCGGGATGCGCAGGGACGTGGTGACGGTGACCGCGTCCTCGGCGCGCAGCGGCGGGGGCAGCTCGGCCGGTTCCACGGGCGCGTCGGTGTATTCGAGACCGGACAGGAAGTCCTGGACGTCCTTCGGGTTCGTCGGATAGTCAGTCATCGGCGTGCTCCCAACGCTCGAGTTCGGCCACCTGAGCCTCGGTCATCTCGACCGCGCCCAGAATGTCCCACTGCCAGCCTTCGGTGCGGCGGACAGCGACGATGAGTGGCCGGCCTGTCTCGGTCCGGCCCCACACCGTCAGGACCGCGAGTTCGTTCCTGCCACGCGCCTGCCGAGGCCATCGGCGGGCACCCATGAGCACCTGCAGCACTTCGCGAGGATCGATCCCCACCAGCGACAACAGTGCCCACTCAGGCCAGTTATAACCCACGATCAGCGATAATACAAGTGTATTGCACGGGAGCTCACCGCGCTCTCGCCCGCGAGAGATTCCAGCTCTGCCAGGTGTCCTCGTCGAGGTCGGCGCGCAGCCGGGCGCGCACGTCGGCGCGCAGGGGTTCGGGAAGCCGATCGATCGCCGGCAGGATGTCGGGCGAGAGGGTGAGCAGGTACTCGGTGTCCAGCGATTTCCCCCGTTGCCAGCGATCGACGTTCTCGTCGGCGATCAGTCGTTCCGGGTCGAGGACGGCGAGGACGAGCAGCGTGGCCATCGCGGTGCCCAGTACGGCGCGCGGCAACCACGCCCGGCGCAGCCGCACGACCGCGACCAGGACCAGGACGTAAACCAGGCCCAGCCACATTTCGCAGGCTTCCACCAGGAGACGCAGCACGGTGAAGCCGTAGGCCTGCTGGTAGGTCCACATTCGGCCGAGGGCCGAGGCGACGATGACGAGGGCGAGCAGGCTCACCGCCGTGAGCAACCCGCGCAGCCACCACCGATCGGCGGCGGTGTCCTGGGCGGCCCAGCGCAGCACGATCAGCAGCACCGCGAGGGTCAGCACGGTGACCGCCGAGAGCTGCCAGAACCCGGTGCGGGCGTATTCGGCATAGGTCAGACCCGAGGTTTCCTGGACGTAGTCGTCGCCGCCGAAGAGCGCGACGAATTGCGTCGCGACGAACGCCGCGAAGAGGATCGCGAGCGCGCCGACCGGCAGCGCCCATTCCGTCCGGCGCAAAGTCCGCCCGCCCGCTGCCGCGGTGGCGGGCAGCGGGGGTCCCGCGAGCACGTACATCGCGCCGAGCGCGCCGAGCGCCACCACCGCGAACACGACGACCCACCGCACCACCGACGGCATCTCCAAGTCCGGGGTCACGGTCTCGAGCAGCGCGGCGAACATCGCGTCGGCGCTGCCGAGCAGCGGAACGAACACCGCGAGCAGCGCGAGGGTCACCGCCACCGACAGTCCGAGACGCAGCCCGCGTGCGGTGCCGCCTGCGCGCACCCGAGCGGTGCCCGCGTACGCCCACGGCACAGCGGCCACCGCCTCCAGCCCGACCGCGAGGGTGTCGTAGAGGATGCCGTTCGCCGACCGGCGTCCGACCACCGCGAGCGAACCGGCGACGCAGGCCGCCACGACGCACAACGCGAAGAGCCAACCCGCGGCGCGGACGGCCCCGACCGCGAGCAGAGCGAGTGCGACGGTCGCCCACCACAAACGGCCCGCGTTCCACACGTAACTCGTTGCCGCCGTCAACCGTTCGGGCGCTGCCTTCGCGTTCCCGGAGGCTCCGGCCGTCGTGTCGGTCACACTCTTGCGGGCATTGCGGTCGACGAGGAAGACCGCCGAAGCGGTGATCGCGGCGGCGAGGACCCAGCCGATACCGGGCCGGTCCCAGTGGATCAGGATCGCCGCGGCGAGTCCGGACACGAGCGCCGCGAGCGCCACGCCCGGAGGGCAGGCGACACGGCGCCACTTGGGCGGCCGCGGCGCAAGCACGGGCACGCCGGAGGGCGGCGTGCCGGGCTTGCCGTCCCGGGCAGGCGAATCCGGAGCGGTGGTACTCGATGCCTCCTGCTCGCGGCCCGCCGACGCGTCCGATACCGGAGCAGTGGGCGCAGCGGTCTGTTCGCTGGAATCGGTTGTCGTGGTTTCAGCGCTCGAGGCAGGCGGTGCGGACGCAGGCGACGGCTCGGCTGTCGGGGCGGATTCGGGTTCTGGAGGCATGGTTCGTTCCTTCGGTGGGCGTGCGGAATGGCCCCGGGTCCGTCCTGGCGGTCCGGGTCGTGGGGTGTGGCAGATCAGCGGCCGGGCAGAACCACCCGGATGCGGGAGCCGGGATCGGCGACGGCGATGGTGCCGCCGTGCAGGTCGACCACCCAGCGGGAGATGGCGAGGCCGAGCCCGGTGCCGCCACCCGAGGTGCGGCCGCGGGTGAACCGGTCGAACACCCGGGCGCGTTCGGCGGGCGGTATGCCGGGGCCGTCGTCCTCGACGTCGATCACCACCTCGCCCGGCACCACGCGCACGGCGAGGCGGACCTCGCCGCCCGAGGGGCCGTGTCGAGCGGCGTTGTCGAGCAGGTTCAGCAGCACCTGGTGCAGACGCGCGCGGTCGGCGTACACGCGGGCGGTGCCGGGCAGCACGTCGGTGCGGAAGCGCACGCCGCGCCCGAGCGCGGCGGTCATGACCTCCGCTTCGGCGACGACGTCGGCCAGCAGCGGCGCGATCGGCAGATCCTCGCGGTCCAGCCGTAGAGCGCCCGCTTCGATGCTGGAGAGGTCGAGCAATTCCGAGACCAGCAGCGCCAGCCGTTCGGTCTGGGCCAGCGCGGTGCGCAGGGTCGCCGGGTCGGGTTGGGAGACGCCGTCGACCAGGTTCTCCAGTACCGCGTTCAAAGCGGTGATGGGGGTACGCAATTCGTGCGAGACGTTCGCGATGAGGTCACGGCGCTGCTGGTCCGCCGCGGCCAGGTCGGCGGCCATCTGGTTGAACGCCTCGGCCAGTTGCCCCACTTCGTCGCGGGAGCTCGCCCGCACCCGCAGGGTGTAGTCGCCCTGGGCCATCCGCTTGGCCGCCGCGGTCATCTCACGCAGCGGCCTGGTGATGCCGTGGGCGAGGAATTGTGAGGTCACCAGCGCGATCACCACCGCGGTGAGGGTGGTGCGCGGCGGCAGCCACCCGATCTTGAAGCGGAAGAACCCGAACGCGACCCCGCCGGAGCACAGCATGAGGATCGCCAGTTTCAGCTTGATCGACTTCACCGGGTCCAGCGGCCGCGGCAACAGCTCGGCCGCGCGGTCACCGACCCGGCGCACCCAGCTCCACCTGACTCGAACGGCGCCACCGGGCAGGTCCGAGCCGATCCGTTCCACATCCGGCGCTCGGCCCCGCTCGGCGCTCATCGTGCCTCCAGGGCGTATCCGACGCCGCGCACCGTGCGGATCAGGTCGGCGCCGAGTTTGCGGCGCAACGCCTTGATGTGGCTGTCGACCGCGCGGGTGCCCGCCGCGTCGGACCAGTCCCAGACGTCCTCGAGCAGCCGCTCGCGCGCGAGCACCGTGCGCGGACGGCGAGCCAGCCGGGCGAGCAGTTCGAATTCCAATGGCGTGAGCCGAGCTTCGACCTCGGCGCGCCAAACCCGGCGCTGATCGACATCGATGCGGAGGTCGCCGACCAGGATCGTCGCGCCGTCGCGGTCGGCCGCCCGATCCATCCGGCGCAGCAGCGCGTGCACTCGGGCGGCGAGCACACGCAGCGAGAACGGCTTGGTCAGATAGTCGTCCGCGCCTACGCCCAAGCCGACCAACTGGTCGGTTTCGTCCGCCCGCGCGGTCAGCATGAGTACGGGCACCGGCCGACGCGCCTGGATGCGCCGGCACACTTCCAGCCCGTCGAAGCCCGGCAGCATGACGTCGAGGACCACCAAGTCGGGCTCGACGGCCTCGGCGGCGGCAACGGCCGAGGGACCGTCGTGCGCCAGATCAACGGTGAACCCCTCCGCCCGCAGGCGCGCCGCGACGGATTCGGCGATGGTCAACTCGTCGTCCACCACCAGGATCCGCCGCGCGCCCTGCGCCGGTGCGCTGTGTTCCATGCACGGAACCCTAGCCATCGGCTGTGGAGAGATCCGGCGGCAATTGTGGAGGTTTCGTGTGCATCCGGCGGCTCGCGTTCACGGCCGGGGCCACGGGCGCTTGTCGATGCGTTCGATATCGGTGTTGAACCGCTTCAGGAATCCCGCGAACGCGGCGACGTCCTCGGCCGTCCAGTCCGCCAGCACGGTCTCGAGTGCGTGCACGTTGTAGGCCCGTTCGGCGTCGAGCTGCCGCCCGCCCTCGGTGGTGATGCGGAACTTGCGCGCCATGCCGCCGTCCGGATCCGGAATGCGTTCGATCAGACCGGCTTTGCGCATGGCGGTCGTCTGACGGTGCAGCGTGGAGGTGTCCAGACCGAAGGCTTCGCTGAGCTCACCCACGGACATGGGCCCCTGGACTCGCAGCCTGCTCAGCACGGTGTAGGCGCTGCGGTCGAGGTGGCCGCTGCCCCGGCGGGTCTTCGCGCTGAGGCTGTGCCGCCCCAGCAGCATGGTTTCGAACTCCACCGAAGGTACGGGCTTGTCCACGCGACACTCCTGCCGATCTCGCGAGCCACGGGCTCATCACCCCGCAGCTATACCACATTCATGCACCTGTGCAGGGAATTTGCATAGTACAACCCTTGTGCATGATGCAATCAATATGTATCGTGCACATCGATCGAGAATGGAGATTCGCGTGGCAGCACCATCCGCAGTCCGGTCCGAGGGCATCGTCGGCGTACTCGCGGCGGCGGGCATCGTCGCCGCTCTGATGCAAACCCTGGTGGTGCCGTTGATCGGGGATCTTCCCCGGCTGCTGCACACCACCCCGTCCAATGCCTCCTGGGTGATCACCGCGACGCTGCTCGCCGGCGCGGTGGCCACTCCGATCACCGGAAGGCTCGGCGATCTCTACGGCAAACGCCGGATGCTGCTGGTGTGCACGGTTCCGCTCATCGCGGGGTCGCTGGTGTGCGCGGTGGCCAGCTCGGTCGTCCCGATGATCGCCGGACGCGGCCTGCAGGGCATCGGCATGGGCGTCGTCCCGCTCGGCATCAGCGCGTTGCGCGACGTCCTGCCCACCGAACGGCTCGGCACCTCCATCGCGGTGATGAGCGCATCGATGGGCATCGGCGGCGCACTGGGGCTTCCGCTGGCCGCTGCGGTCGGCGAGAACGCCAACTGGCGGGTGCTGTTCTGGGGCTCGGCCGTACTGAGCGCGGGTGTGGCCACGCTGATCTGGCTGCTGGTGCCCGCCATCCCGGCGCGCGGAGGCGGCGGCTTCGATCTGCTCGGCGCACTCGGCCTCGGCACCGCGCTGGTGTGCCTGCTGCTCGCGGTGTCCAAGGGCGCCGACTGGGGTTGGGCCGGCGCAACCACCCTGGGCCTGTTCGCGGCCGGTGCTCTGGTGCTGGCGCTCTGGGTCTGGTGGGAGCTACGGACCGCCGACCCGCTGGTCGACCTGCGGGTGACCGCGCGCAAGCAGGTCCTGCTCACCAACGCCGCCTCCATCGTGGTGGGGTTCGCGATGTACGCGCAGTCGTTGATCATCCCGCAGCTGCTGCAACTGCCGGTGGCCACCGGTTACGGCCTCGGGCAGTCCATGCTCGCGATGGGACTGTGGATGGCCCCCGCCGGGCTGGTGATGATGGCGGTCTCCCCGCTGGGCGCCCGGCTCTCGGCCGCGCGTGGCCCGAAAGTGACGCTCATCGTGGGCAGCGCGGTGATCGCCCTCGGTTATGGTTCGTCGGTCCTGCTGCTGGGCTCGACCTGGGGCCTGCTCATCGTCACCTGCGTGTGCAGCGGTGGCGTCGGCTTGGCCTACGGCTCCATGCCCGCGCTCATCATGGGTGCGGTCCCGCTGTCGGAGACCGCGTCGGCCAACAGCTTCAACACCTTGATGCGCTCGATCGGCACCTCGGTCTCGGCCGCGGTCGTCGGCGTCGTGCTCGCGCAGATGAGCACCCGCCTCGGTACCCACACCATCCCCACCGAAGCTGGGTTCCGCACGGGTTTGCTGATCGGCTGCGGCGTCTCCGTGCTGGCCGCACTCGTCGCGCTCGCCATCCCGGTCCGCAAGCCGACCGCGCCGCCGCAGGACGCCCTCGACCTCGAGCCGGCGGCCGCACGCGCCTGAGTCCTCGCCAAGCCCCGGTCAGGCGAACAGGCGCGCGACGAACGGAATGCTGTCAGCCAATGAAGCGGCCATGGTGGCGCTGTGATCCTTCCCCGGATACACATGGACTTCGGGCCGCACGCCGTGCGATTCCATGTCGGCCACCAACTTCGCGGTCAGCGGGGCAGGGACGTCGGTGTCGTTCGTGCCCTGACCGACGAAAAGCGGGCGGTCGTAGCCGGTGAGAGGAACGTCCATCACGGGGCGGGCAGTGGCGACGAAATCCCCGTCCGCGAGCGGGCGCGAGAACAACCGGTTGACCGGAATCCCTCGCGCGCGGCCGGCCAGCGGTTGAAAGCACAGCGACTCCGCGGCGTTCGCCAACTGCTTGCCGTCGGGGCTGAGGTAGCTGTCCAGGTCGAAGCCGGGGCGCGCTGCCTTCAGTCCGTTCATCACATATGCGAGGTAGGCGGTGAGGTGCGCGTTGTCGATCGCCGGCGCGTCGGGCCCGAGGAACGAAGCGGCGTCGACGATATTGGCGGCCGGACCGGTGGCGACGGAGCCGCGATAGTCGAGCTCGGAGGCGTACCTCGTGGCAAGCGACGCGGTGAACAGCGCGGCGCCGCCGCCTTGGGACTGGCCGATCGCGACCCACTTCGACGACAGCGATCCGTCGACGGCGCGGGCCGCGCGCACCATGTCGATCGCCGCGTGCGCCTCGGCGCGCCCATCCAGGTAGGCGTGCGGGCCCGGGGTGCCCAGACCGATGTAGTCGGTCGCCACGACGGCGTAACCCTGCCGCAGCCAGGTCGCCAGGTAATCCAGGTCCCGCTTGCTGCGACCCACGGTCGAAGGAGCGCACTCGTCGGCGAGGCCGACCGTTCCGTGCTCCCAGGACAGCACCGGCCAGCCGCCACTCGGCGGTGCGCCCGCGGGAACGAACACGGCGCCGCTGGAGAGTGCGGGCTGGTCATCGGAGGTCCGGGTCCAGTACGTCACGCGGCGGGCCGTGCCCGTGCCCTCGATCCAGAGCTGTTCGGGCAGCGCCGCATCGGTCGCGACCGTGCCCGGCGCCGCGCCGGCGGCGACCGGATCGGCCCCCACCGAACCGACCGACGGCCCCGCGAAGAGCAGTGCCGCCACGGCCACGCTGATTCCTGCACGTCGCACCGACATGGCGCCACCTCTCGTTCTCGGCTCGATGTCTCGACGAGACACTCTAGCCCGACTCTCCCCTAAAGTGTCACTTTGAGACACCAATGTCGGCGACATCGGGAAGAGGGATTGCGGCATGACGGGCGTGAACGGTCCGCGCGAACGCGAGAAGGCGCGAGTTCGCCGGGAATTGGTCGATGCCGCGCTGCGACTGTTCGAGCGGCACGGGTTCGAGCAGACCACCGTGCAGCAGATCGCCGACGCGGCGCACGTTTCCCGGCGCACCTTCCACCGGCATTTCCCGTCGAAACTCGCGGTCGTCTTCAGCCATGAGGAAGACCTGATGGCACAGTTGCTCGCCGCCGTCGACCTGCGCCCCACGAGCGAGTCGGTGCTGACCGCACTGCGCGCGGCGCTGAGCGACTTCCTCCTCGACGAACAGAACGCGCGGGCACGCGACCGCCAAGCCGAGACGGCACGGCGGGCCAGGCGACTGCTGATCGGCAACCCGGAACTGCGCCGCGAGAACTTCATCGGCGCCCTGGGACGACAGCGCGCGATGGCACTGAACTTCGCCTTACGCGCCGGGCTCCGCGCCGACGATCTGCGGCCGCAGCTCACCGCCGCGGCTTGTTTCGCCGCTTTCGGCGTCGGCCTCGATCACTGGATGCTGGGCGAGGACCATTCCGTCGCGGCCTTGCATCGCATTCTCGATCACGCGGTCTCGTCGCTTCAGCAAGGCATCGACATCCAGGGCGCGGGGTGAGCGCATCGGGCTCGGTCCAGCCCGCGCCGCAACCTGTTTCACCCGGTTCGCCTACGATCGCGAGGGTGATCACGGTGGCCACTTGGAACGTTCTGCATCGCGTCCACGCCGAGAACTGGTATGAGGACGTCGCGACCCGCTGGCCGGACGAGGGCGCACGGATCGCCGCGATCACCGCGCGGGTGGCCGAACGCACCGAGCGGATCATCGCGTTACAGGAGGTCAGCGGCGATCAGCTGGCCAGCCTGCGAATGGCCCTGCCGGACCGGACGTTCCACGCGATGCGGTATCAGCGGCTGCCGACGCCGCGGCGTATGCCCAGTTCCCTACTCGACGGCGGCGAGTACCTCGTGGTGCTCACCGCCGAACCGAGCAGGGAGCTCGCGGCCGAATCCTTCGCCCACGATCACGGCAAAGGCGCCCTGGTCGTCGACGCGGGCGAGCTGACGGTGATCGCCACCCATGTGACCGGCGACCGACGGCGCACCGACCAGTTGTCCCGCCTGGCCGAACTCGCCTCGGACGCACCGGCGCCCGCTGCGGTGCTGCTGGGCGACTTCAACACCGATCGCGCCTCGGTCGCCGCCGAACTGGGCGACGACTTCGTCGTCGCCGAGTGCGCCGCCGGTTCGCTGCCGACCCGCCCGCGCTCCTCGGGCGCGAAATCCCAGTACATCGATCACGTGGTCGTGCACGGCGCGAGCGTCACCGGGGCATCGGTCGACGACGTCGGCGGAGTATCCGACCACAACCTCGTCCACGCGGCCGTCACGGTGTGAGCGGACCTCGGCTTCCGCGTCGCGCGCACCCTTCAACGCGATGAACGGCCCCGCGGATCGGCGTCGGCCTGCGGGAAGTATTGCGCGCAAAGCTGTCTCGTTCCGTTTCCGCGCCCGTGCGGCTCGAGCCGGGGCCGGACCGGAGTGCCGCGGCGGGCTCGATCCGATGTCCACAACGGCTACGACAAACGGTAGTATGAGTCGGTGCGAAATCCGACGGTGATGGCGGCGCGGCTGCGCGGCGCGTTCGTCGGATCCGCGGCGGGGGCGGTGAGCATCGCCGCGCACGCACTCGGTGGGGGTGCGATGTCGCCGGGCGCCTCGCCGATCGCCACACTGATCGCGGTCTGCGCGGCGGTGGGCGTGTTCGTCGGCGCGCGACCACACCGCCACGGGCTCGGCGAGATCATGGCGACGCTGGCGATCGCGCAGGCTCTCGCGCACCTCGCATCCACCCTGTCGAACGCGCACCACCACGACGCGGGCGCGACATCGGTCATGCTCGGCACGCATCTCGCGGCTGTTCCGCTCGGCGCGCTGCTCATCCACGCCGCCGAACAAGCTGTGCTGCGTGCGGCCTCCGAGATGCGGCACACCGTGCGGGTCCTCGCCGATCGCCCCGGCGCACCGGTGCGGATCAGCTCGCTCGCGTTCGGCCGTGCACTCCCCCGGCCACGGCGCCTGCTGCTCAGTTCGGGCTCCGGCCTGCGCGGCCCACCGCCGAACTGACCCTCCACCTCGCAAGCGGACATCGCAGGCTCATCGCCGACGGGCGCGCGATGCGCTCACCGCCGCCCGCGGCCGATCCGGATCACCCGCCGATCCCGTGCGGCTCGTAGCGGTCTTCGGCGGCGTCGATCACGGCCCCGCGCGCCACGACATGGCGGCCGACGAACGATTCGTCCCGAGATCCGGTGAATCGCGCCTCGTTCCGCGCATCAGCGGTCGAAGTCCCGCATCCAGGTGACGGCTCCGTTGCGTTGCGTGCGCCGCACTGTCTTCGCCCGTCCCGCCATGCGCCACATCACATCTCACATCTTCGGAGTTCTCATGCATACCTTCACTCGGCAACGCACCACGCGCTTCCTGCCCGGTGCGATGGCCGCCGCTGCGGCGGCGCTCCTCTTGACCGCCTGTTCGTCGGCCGACGCGACGCAGGCCGCCGCCTCGGCCGACACCGTCACCATTTCCGATCAATGGGTCAAAGCCGCCGACAGCGGAATGTCGGCGGCGTTCGGCGACCTGACCAACTCCGGCGACACCCCCCGCACCATCGTCTCGGCCACCAGTCCCGCTTCGGAGCGGATCGAACTGCACGAAGTGGTCACCGACGCGAACGGGACGAAGGCGATGCGGCCCAAACGCGACGGCTTCGTCGTTCCCGCGCACGGGCGCACGCAGCTGCGGCCCGGCGGCGACCACATCATGTTCATGGGTCTGCTCGGACCACTGCGCACGGGGTCGCAGACGTCGGTCACGCTGACCTTCGACGACGGCTCGAGCACCACCTTCACCGCCCAGGTGCGCGACTTCTCCGGTAACCAGGAGAATTACGTGCCCGACCACGCGGGCGGCGAGTCCCATACCGGCGCGCAGACCCCCGCGCACGGTGGCTGAGCGGACCGAACCGAGACCCGCACGGATCAACCGGCGGCGTCTGCTGGGCGGCGGCGCCGTCGCGGCAGGCGCCGCCGGTATCGGGCTCGGCGCGGCCGCCCGCACCGGGCGGCGGGACCCCGATCCGTCGTCGGGGGACGCGACGGTGCCGTTCTACGGGCCGCACCAAGCCGGCATCGACACCCTCCCGCAGGCGCATGCGGCGTTCATCGCCTTCGACCTGAAGCCGGGCGCTCGCCGCGACGACCTCGTCGGACTGCTGAAGATCTGGACCGGCGACGCCGCCCGGCTCACCCAGGGCAGGCCCGCGCTCGCGGACACCGAACCCGAGCTCGCGCTGCGCCCGGCGCGGCTCACCGTCACGGTGGGTTTCGGACCCGCGGTGTTCCCGGCGACCGGGCTCGAGCAGCACCGGCCGTCCTGGCTGCGGCCGTTACCGCCGTTCGCCATCGACCGGCTCGAACCGGCGTGGACCGGCGGCGACCTGCTCCTGCAGGTCTGCGCCGACGAGGTGACCACGGTCTCGCACGCGGTGCGGGTGCTGTGCCGGAGCGTGTCCTCACTGGTCACGGTGCGCTGGGTGCAGCGCGGATTCCGGAATGCCGCGCCGGGCAGGACACCGCGCAACCTGATGGGCCAGGTCGACGGCACGGTGAACCTCGCGCCCGGCACGCCGGAGTTCGCCCGTCTGGTGTGGGATGACGGCGCGGCCCGGCCGTGGCTGGGCGGCGGCACGTCGTGCGTGCTGCGGCGGATAGCGATGGCACTGGACACCTGGGACGAAATCGACCGCGAGGAAAGGGAACTCACCGTCGGCCGCACCGTCGCCAACGGCGCGCCGCTGACCGGTGCCGACGAGTTCGACGAGCCGGACTTCGCGGCGGTGGACGCGAACGGGATACCGGTCATCCCACCGTCCTCGCACATCGCGCGCGCTCATCACACGCACGACGGCGAGCGCTTCCTGCGACGTGGCTACAACTACGACGACGCGCCCACGCCCGGCCGGATCTCCAACTCGGGTTTGCTGTTCGCCGCCTACCAGCGCGACGTGGACACCCAGTTCGTTCCGGTGCAACGCCGGCTCGCGGAGTTCGACGCGCTCAATGTCTGGACGACGCCGATCGGTTCCGCGGTGTTCGTGATCCCGCCGGGAGTTCCGGCGCCGGGCGGCTACCTCGGGCAATCGCTGTTCGAGGCCTGACCCGTGTTCGGCGCCGACGAGCACGCACCCGCCGGCGCCGAACAGGTCAGGTCCACAGGACGGCTACGAGAACGTTGACGATCGCCAGCACGCCCGCGGCGTGGGTCAGCCACGGCACCGACTTGCCGCGCTTGTCCCGCCCACGTCCGATCTCGGCGAATGCGGCCACCGCCACCGAAACGATCAGCTTCACGCCGATCTTCGCCATGTCCGGGTCCTTGCCGAGGGAGTCGATGGATTCGGCCATGCCGACCAGGATCACCCCCGTGACGATCTGCAACCGCGCACCCCAGACCATGAGTTCCGAGACGCGAGGCTGCCCCGCGGCATAGCCACCCACCACTGCGGCCATGCCGAGCAGGTGCGCGACGACTACGACGTTGTAGACGACTTCTGACACGTTCACGCTGCAAACATGCCACGGTTTCGGTGACAGCGCACAGTACCGATACCGGCGACCTGGCGGCACGCGTTTCCCCATCGAGCAGACCGTCACATCGCCGCGCAGCTGTGCGGGCGCGGCCTGTATCAGGCGACGCCGGTCTGGGAGACCGCCGACCTGTGACGAAGTCCAACCATGAAACGTGATACACGTCATTGCCCGAGAAGGCGTATTTGGGCATCGTCATCAATTCGTTTTCGAAAAGAGCCTGGTTGGAGATGCCCGGATGGCCGACCACAATTTTGCCTACGACCTCACGCTGGACGAGGCACGACGGCGCAGCGCCGTCGTCGCGGCGCTCGGTGACGACTGGGATCCCGTGGCGGTGCTCGCCGAGGAAGTTCTGGCCTACGACATGCTGTACTCGAATCTCGACGATGAGCAGCAGCGGATCTACGAGGAACTCGTCCAGGCCGGGATCCTCCCGGATCGGGCTATGCGCAACATTGCCGACTGATGTTCGGCCTCTTGCCTCCGGCGAGTCGTGACCTGGCTGCTCCGGCTCTCGGCTGAGTTCGGATACTGCAACCGTTCCACCCATCGGGCACCACTTTGCCCCGGCCACTGATCCGACGGCGACGGACCCACGGGAGGAGTTACCGTGTTGTCTACTGTAATGATCTTGAGGCTGGCGGGGCCCTTGCGGCACGGGTAATGCCGCCGTTCAGCCGCCGACCGCAGCGCCGCGGACGAAGCCGGCGAAGCGGTCGGCGAATTCGGCGCTGACGTAGAGCTTGCCGTCGTTGCACACGAACAGGTGCAGGTTGTCGGCCAGCCACTTTGTGAAGATGGAGCCTTTGCGGTGGGCTTCGAAGGCTTCGCGGTCTTTCCAGGCGCCGAGGAAGATCACCTCGTTCGAGTTCGGAGGAGGCAGCGAGCCTGTCGCGTCGGCGGTGTGCAGACAGTACATGAGGGTGTCGTCCTCATGTTGTTCCACCTGCTTCACCAGTTCTTTGAGTGCGGTCACGGCTTCGTCGCCCTTGCCGGGGACATGCCACCACTTCGTCACGATGCAGATCATTTGGCCTGACCTCTCAGTTCTGCGGCCTGTTCGCGCTGTGCGCCCGGTCATTGTGGGTTACGTAGCAGAATCTGGGGCACAGCGTGTGCCCCGGGGAGTTCGGATGCGGGATGCGCATCAGGCCGATGGCCATGTTCTTCAGTGCATACATGCCGTGGACGGCTTGCTGGAGCTGGGATTCGGCTGTCGCGGCGGCGCCGTTGTGGCCGGTCACCGCGTTGTTGTTCCGGCCCGAGAGGGCGTGGTAGAGGTTGTCGATAAGTTGCGTGTACGCGAGGTCGAATGCGATCAGTGCGGCGTGTTCGGGGCTGTCGGTAGGTGGGCTGTTGTGTGGGTCGTGCAGCGCCGGGTGGACGGCGTCATACTCGATCGGCAGGATTGCCCCTTCGGGTTTCTCGCCGGCAGTCTGGTCGCGGCGGAAGCGGCGGCCGGTTCGGAGTTCACGGAAGCGGGCGTAGTGGGAGTACATCTTCCATCGGGAGCCGAGATCGTCGCCGTCGATGACCGCCTGCCTCCCTAATGCCTCCTGAGGAAGCCCTTCGCCCTCGTCCACGATCTTGTTGATCGCATTCACCGCGCTGGCACGGTCTATCACCTCGATCACCTGGCCCGCGCCGCCGTAGTACTGCGTGCTCGGCACCTGATTACCGTGGGCGAAGTCCGAATCCTGGACTATGTGGTCGTCATTCAGCGCGGTGGTGATCGCGTGATAGAACTGGCCGATGGTCTGGTAGCCAACCGAGCTGGTCGCGGTCAGGTAATCCGCGCCGTGCAGCGGGTGCTCGATCCGGAGGAAGGTTTCCACGGCGTCCGGCGAGAAGGGGCGCAGTTCGAGTATGCCCAGGCCGGATATCACGGGACTGATCAGCGGGTAGGAGGGGATCGGGCTGAGATTTGTGTAGCTCTGGAAGTTGACGGGTTCGGTGCTCGGCCGCGTTCCGAGGGCGTTGAGGACGTTGGCCGCGAGCGTCATGTGGAGCATTTCCTCCATGACGACGCTGCGGATGGTCTGTGCCGCGTCGGCGTTGTGGCCCTCTTCGATGGAGTAGAGGGCGGTGAGGTAGACCGGGATGGTGCTCAGCTCGACGCCGACGGCGAGTTGCAGGGCGGCTGTCAGCTCCGCAAGATCGCGGATGGGAGTCGGAACGGTCTGTTGTTCGTTCACGCGTGCGATCCCTTCTGCTGACCCAGGATCTCGGCGATCTGGTCGCCGGTGCGGATGGCCAGTGCGGTCATGGTGAGGGTCGGGTTGGAGGTGCCCAGTGTCGGCATGCTGCCGCAGCCGACGATGTAGAGGTTGGGCAGGTCGTGACTGCGCTGGAAGCTGTCGACGACCGAATCCGTCGGATCGTCGCCCATGCGGTGCGTGCCCACGACGTGGCCCGCGCCGCGCACCCAGTAGGTCTCATCCCCGACCACCACGGCCGCCGCGTCCGAGGCGTCGTAGTGGGTGTAGTCGCCCGGCTGGTATGTGGGGCGCTGTTGGGGCTTGGCGATGCCGAGATACTCGAACAGTTGCCTGCTCGCTTCCGCTGCCCAGGGCAGCGATTTGCGTACGTACTCCGAGAGGTCGTATTCGATGACCGGGCGGTGCTTGCCGAGCGCGTCCTTGTATCGGTCGTCGATGGTGACCCGGTTTCTCTGCTCGGGGTCCTGTTCGAGCTCCCAGGCGATCCGGAATTGACGGGGCAGGACATCTCCGAGTCTGGTGCGCAGATTCTTGCCGTACAGCGGGCCCTTGTCTTTCTCACCGATGTCGACCAGGTCGTGGACCGTGTCATAGGGGGCGTTCTCCGGGAAGTTCCAGCCCCAGTTGCCGATCTCGACACGGAAGGCGGTCCGGTCGCCGCGGAAGTCACCGTCGCGGAAGGAAGGGATGCCGGACGTGGAGCCGGGGCCCCGGAAGGCGCCGACGTTGTCCTCGAGCAGTCCCCAGGTGAGCAACAGCGGATGGTCCATCAGGTTGCGGCCTACCTGGTCGCTGCGGTTGGCAGCCTGGGAGGCCAGCAGCAGGGTGGCGTTCTCGATGGCATTCGCGGCGAGCACGTAGATGTCGGCGGTCGCCGTGTGCTCCTGTGGTGGGCGGCCGTCGTCGAAGTAGGTCATGTATGTCACGCCGGTGACCACACCCGTCGGTCCCTTGTCATCGGAGGCCACTCCACGACCACGCGGGACGGCCGAGAACTCCGGGGTGTGCAACACACGGGTGACGACGCACTGGCTGCGCACAGTGACGCGGGCCTTGGACGGCGGGTTCGCCGACGTGGAGTCGGGGTAGTTGATGATCAGCTCGTACAGAGTTTTGAGCGCACTGTATTTCGCCTGGGCGGGGCAGATCGGAATGCAGCTCGAGTTGCCTTCGCAGCGCTGCCCCTGGTCGGCGTTGCCGACAGCACCGACGACCCGGTACGACTCGGTGGTCGGGGTGGAGTTGCGGGCTACGGGGGTGTTGCTGACCGTGAGCGTGAATTCGTGGCTGTCCAGGGGCTCGGAAAAGTTGGGATCCGGGAGGGTGTCCGGAGGGTCGGGAACGGGACCGGGGACATCCGGGAAGTCACCGAACAGCGTGACTGTCTTGTTGTCGATCTTGCCCTTGATGTAGTTGTCGAGATAGCTGGATGGAATCGGTCGCATGGGGAAGTAGTAGGCCCCGTGCCCGAACCTGTCTCCGTCCTCGCTCTGGAAGTAGTTCGTCGGCTCGATGCCGGGGTAGTTCTGATCGTCCACGTCTCCCGCAACGCCGATGATGTCCCACTCGGCCCGCTCGTAGTACGGCTTCACATCCTCGTAGGTCAGCGGCCAGTCGACGCCCCTGTTGTATGTCGTCTGCATCTTGAAGTCGTTGGGGAGCATCCGCAGGCAGGTGCCGAGCCAGTGCAGGGTCGTGCCACCGAGCGTGCGGGCGTAGTCACTGCCGAAGGGCATCGGGCCCTTCTGAACAAAATATCCCTTGCTGCTGGGCGGCCGGTCGATGTCGAGCACATCGGGCTGGGGTGCAGAACTCGTCGCGGGATAAGGGGAGTTGGGCACCTTGTACAGGGCCTGCTGGTACGCCTGGACATAGGTGTCGTACTTGTCGGCGCTCATGGCTGTGGCCCGGCCGGCCTCCAGGATCAGGATGTGGGGGTGCCGGGGCGGATTCTGCGCGGCGGCCTGCTCGATGACGGTCTTGGCGATGGTGGCCGCGGCGATGCCTCCGCCGACGATCACCAGATCGAAATGCTCGGGCTTGCTCATCGTGCTCCTTCACGGTCAGAAGGTCGCGGGCCGGTCGGGGGTTGTGCCCAAGAGCCGAAGCCGGGCGCCTTGGCGCCCATCGGATGTGCCCCGGCCGCGGCCCAGACCAGGCCCTCCCGATATGCCTGGGCGGAGATGACGTGTTCCACGTCGTTCGCGGTCGACCCGTGTTTGTCGCGGTAGGCCGGCGGCAGCGGATACCAGCGGCCGAGGTACCAGAGCTTGATCAGGCTGAGGACGACCGGACGGTACCGCTCAGCGTGGATCACCTTCAGCTCGAGAGCCGCATTGTTGTTCTTGTGGTTCTCGCGGTCCTGAGCGAGGGCATCGCCGGCGTCTCGGAGCAGGTGTCCGGCTTCGCGTTCGCCGATGATGCGCAGAAGGGTGTCGTAGTAGGTGTCGAGCAGACCGGTGGCTCCCAGTTCCGCCCGGTCGAAGCCGGTGAGGGCCACCGACAGGTCGGTGAAGATCTGTCGAGGTGTGGGTGTGTCGTTGGCCATGGAGGTACTCCCGAGCAGGGTCGGTGCGGGGATCAGTAAAGGGTCCGGTTGAGCGGGCTGAGGTCCAACGGGCGGGAATCGAGGTTCGGCCGGTAGTCGGAGTCGACCGACTGCTGGAAGTGGAAGAAGGGGTGGGGGCCCGGATCGGCCTTGTGCTTGATTTCCTTCAACCGCTTCAGGTTGTCGCCGTAGTAGGCCGTGGCCCAGTCCCTTTGGAGTGGGTCGATGTAGTTGACGTAGGCGCCGTGGAAGTCATTTTTGAGTGCTTCGCCGTAGTCGAAGGCCCATTCCACGTTGTGCCGGGTTTCGGCCGGGTTGTTCCAGATAGCTTTGAGTTCGAAGACGTAGCGCTTGTCGCGATGCGGGTACGGGCCTTGGTCGCGGCGATTCTCGGCGCAGACCTGGCCGCGGCCGTGGGTCCAGACGACGAAGCTCTCCTTCGACGGCGCGGTCTCCGAATGTTTCAGGAGGGCCTCGATCATTTGCGGAGTCCAGCCCTTGTTTCCGATCACTCCGGAGCGGATATAGGCCAGTCGGTTGCCGACGAGGGTGGCCTTGCCGAAGACGGCCTCCCACGTCGGCAGCGGCATCGCGTACAGATGGGTGGCGAGAGGTTTCAGCCTGAGCATCGGCCGGAGTAGGTCGATGCCGTCGGCGAACTCACCGTTGTAGACCGGGGTGATCCGGAAAGTGGGGATCCTGCGGGTCGGCTCCGTCGGGTCCGTCTGGTAGCCGATGTAGCCGTAGGCGGCCATCGCGTCGGGGGCGCCTGCGGCCCATGCGTCGTAGGCCGCGATCACGTGCTCGGCTCGATCCAGGGGGAAGGACAGTTCACCGCCGAGCATGGTCGCGGTGGGCGGACGTTGCAGTTGCAGGGTCATCTCGACGGCGACTCCGAAATTGCCGCCGCCACCGCCCCGGCAGGCCCAGAAAAGTTCTCGGTCGTCGGCGTCGGCGGTGGCGGTGAGGGTGCGCAGCTTGCCGGCGGCGTCGACGAGTTTGATCTCGGTGACGTTGTCGCTGCCGAGTCCGTAGGAGCGGGACACGAAGCTGTAGCCGCCGCCCAGGAGGAAGCCGGGCAGGCCCACGGTGAGGCAGCCACCGCCGACAGGTACCAGCCCGGGGTGGTGGGCGACGTAGTTGTACACATCGCTCCAGGTGGCGCCCATCTGCACGGTCAGCCGGTTGTTGTGCTTGTCCAGTGTCATGGTTTTCATCAGCCCGAGGTCCAGCACCACGCCGCCCCAGTTCAGGCAGTACCCGGCGGCACTGTGCCCGCCGCCGCGCACCGTCAGGGGCAAGCCGGTTCGACGCGCGAACGTGATGGCGTGTTCGACATCGTCGTAGGAGTTGGCACGGATGATGTATGCCGGTTCGGTTCGGGTGCGGCCATTGTCGATGGCGACGACCTGTGCGTAGTCGCGGCTGCCTGGTTCGCACACATAGCCGCTCAAGTGTCGGACCAGGTCGTTGAAGGCACTCCTGTGATCGGAGTCGTTGACGGTGCTCGTGTGACCGGCCATGGTCAGCTCCCTTCCCCCTGTGGCTCCACAACCGTGCCGAACTTCTTCAGGGCGCTCAGGCTCGGGACGAAGAAGTACTCGCCGCCGCGCATGCTCACCCACTGGCCGACTCGCTGTCGGAAGAACCAGTCCGTGTACCGCGGCGGCTTCTTACCGAAGTCCAGTTCGTTGCGGGAGCCGTACAGCTTGGGCCACGGTTGTTCGGCCGCCTCGGCGCGTTCTGTCTCGTCCTTCGGTGGCCCGCCGTCCCGGGTGCCGATCACCGGGTCGAGGCCGCAACGGCTGCGCAGGAAGTCCTCGTTGTTCGCCCACGCCTCCTGGATGAACTCGAACTGGTCGGCAATGCTGCTCTGCGCACACAGGAACAGCAGCCCGACTTTCTCGCCGTTCTTCGGCTCGAGTGTCACCGGGCCGTAGCTGATGGCCCGCCGCGCGATTCGCCGGGACCGTTCCTGGGTGAGCGGCACCCCGAACTGGCGCTGCTTGTCACCCCGCGGGTTGGATTTGCGGATATGGGCCTGGAAAGGACAGCGGATGCCGTCCACGTCGGCGTCGAAAGTGAAGTTGTTCGGCAGTTCACCCTGACCGGCGAGTGCTCGGTTCACCACCGGCGTTCCATCCTGGAATCGGCCGACCATGTAGGCCCCGGCCAGCGCGATGTCGGCGTCCGTAGGCTGGGGTGAGTTGTGCTGGGACTCGGGATGGCCGTACTCGGCGATCTTCACGGCGAGGCGCTTCTTGTCCGCGTGGAAGCCGACCACGTCCTGCTCCAGCTTGCGGTACACGAAATACGAGCCGTAGCCGTCGGGGCCCCCAGCCGGATCCTTGACCAGAACCTGCCCGAGGGGAGCACTGGGATCGTACTGGTCGATGCCGCCGTGGCGGGTCCGCGCCTGCTCGATATCGGAGGCGTAGAACAGCGGCTGGCTGATTCCGTCGACGAACCCGAAATGCTCCCGGACAGGGGCGGTGGGACTCGGATGCCCCTGCGCGTCCAGTCGCATCGCTGTGCCGATCTCCGACTCGACCGCGGCGCCGATGCCCTTCAGCTCGTTCTTCAATTTTGTCGCGAGCGTTTCGACACGCTTCGCGTCGTCGTCGGCAATGACTACCAGGGCATGTAAGTCGCCCCGGAACTTCTCCTCCCACTCCGACACCGGCGGGTCATGCAGATCCTTCACGCGGGCTTTCGCTCCCACAACGAAGGACGGGTCGTCGGGCGTGAGACCGGTACCGAGCGCGAGATCCCGATATGCGTGGATCGAAAGCATCACTCCGACGAAGACTTTACTGGCGTCCCGGACCCGCTCCCGTTGCTCGGCAGTCGCGTGTGTGCCGTTGTCCAGGACGATCTGGAGTGCTGCACGGTAGGCTTTCGCTTCCTCCCACTGTTGCATGGCCGAGGTAACGTGAAGGCCGGTTTTGTTGTCGGCCAGGTTGGCCAGCCATCTCCGGGCGCTCCGCCGGTTCGCGTCGGTGCTTTTCTCGAACTTGATGAACAGGTGCACGCTGTGGTCGCGCCCGTGGCTCTTGAGGAGGTTGCCCTGCATGTCTTTCAAGGCATTCTCCAGTGCCTGTTTCGTGTTGCGGGTGGGAGGAACTCCACCGTGGTCCGGATCGATGGCCGTTTGCGTCAAGTCGATTGCCATAAAGCTCTGGCGCTCCTCATGAGAATTGAAACCGCCCCGGTGAATCCACAGACTCACCGGTGTGACTGCCCCGCGGGTCGCCGGGCTGAATATTGAGCGCAGTGGGCAACCACCTTGTGCGGTGGCAGCACGTCACTGCGGTACTGGCTGAACACGCCGGTAATGGAACCAGTCGACCCATTCAGCGGTAGCGAACTCGACCTGGTCGATGCTGCGCGACGGTTCGCGCGCCGGGATCACCTCGGTCGTGTACAGCCCGTTAATCGTTCCGACGTCGGAATCACAGAAGCCCGAACCGAGCGCAGGTGGGAACCCGGCTTCGGACAGCCTCCCACCGAACACAATCTATGCATGGTGAGACCCCCTATCTGCATGATTTACAACGGTTTTGCGTATCAGACCGGCCGTTGCCGGCTCCAGATCTCGTGCTCGATCGCATCGAGCACGAGTGTCGCGGTCATCGATATCCAGGCGCACCAGCCGAGGGAGCTAGCCACAACTTTGCGCAAGCTCAGAAGTTCTCGGCCGCGAATTCGATTCTAGCGCAACGGGATACGACCACGGATGGTTTTGCAGACTTGATCGCTCGACCAGCGATGTCGCCCCAGCTCGGGTGCGGGGTGTTGGGGTTCGGCCTAGCGAGAGGTCGCTCTCGCAGGTTGCTCGTTGCGTCGCAACACACCTGAAAGAAGAAGTTCGGTGTCAGAGCTGCGCGGCCGGGGAGCTAGCTGTTGCGGGGGCATGACAGCCGATCACCGCAGCCGAACCGACGCAGGCAGCCGTTGGCCGGGCCTCGGTTTCCGCTGGAGCAGGCTCGCCGCCAGAGACTGGAGCCACTTCTTCCTCGATCGCCGAGATTCCCGCAGTGGCCGGCCCGGCGCCACTCGTCGTCGTCTGTTGTTCGTCCGGCAGCATGGGGTAATAATCGCCGCACTGCCGGATCTACCGGCAAACCAAACGACCATTTCGGACAGTGCGAGGCCGGGCGGATTTGTGACCCGCCCGGCCGTGTCGATTACTCTATTCGGTTCTTCTGGATGATGGATCAGAACGGGGTGAAGAAGAAGCCGAACCAGGCACCGACAGCAGCGCCGACCGCGCAACCGATGACGGCGCCGACGATGAAGAACCAGATTCCGATGGCAATGCCGATCGCGCAGCCGATTGCCGCGCCCACCAAGGCACCGCCGAACAGGGCATCATGCATCAGGCCCTGCAACTCGGGTGAGACCGCGGCAGGTGACGGAACACCGGCCGCCGGTGTCATCGTCAGCGTCCTACCCGACGGGTCGAGCGACGGTGTGACGCTGAAATTCTGGCCGGTCTCCATACGCAATGTCGTCGGAATCGCGCCGACGATCGCGCCGTCGTCCGCGATCACGTTGACCGCGTCCGGCGTCACCTCGAATCTGCCGGAGGCAAGATCGACTACTGCGCTGCGGTGATCCGCGGCCAGCGTTGTGGTGTAGGAGATAGGGCCGTCCACTCCGTTCATCGTGAGGCTTGCCAGAGTGCCCTCACCATGCGCTGTGGCCATTGCGATGCCCGTTGACGCTATGGCCAACAGAGCGGTCGCCACTAGTTTTTTGATAATCATTGGGAGTCCAATCATCGGACCGATGTGTGGATTCTTTCCCCCGGGCGGGCGACATTGACCGTCAGGTATGATTTACCACCTTCACCTATCGCTGTCGATAGGTGTTCGCTATAGGGGGTTTTTTCGTATTCGAAGTCGGTATTTTCCCCTATTCACACAGCGGCGCGAATGGTGAGATCCGGTAACGACTTACGGGTCGAAGACCTCCGCGATATCGCTGCGCGCATTCGCCGCGCCACTGCAGGACCTCCAAGGCCGCGGCGAGGGCAATATGGTTTGTCCGCCAGCGGTTTCGGAGTTCATCGGCAAGTGCCGGGCACCGATGATCGTGTTTGCAGTGGAAGTCTGCTACGTCTGGTCGAGCATGGTGAGGTAGGTGTCGAGTTGGGCCGCGCCGGCGAGCAGGTTGCGGCTGCGCGTGGTCAGCCGATCGTGCCAGGCGTCCAGGAAGGCGCTCAACGCGTCCGCCCCGCCCGCCTCGCGCAGCGAATCGATGAACTGCGCGACCTGGGTCAGCAGGTACCCGCCTCGGCGCAGCTGTCGCGCGATCTCGGCGTCGCGCACGCAGTCCGGTCCGTATAGGCGATAACCCGTTGCTCGGTCGCGTTCGGGGCGCAGGATGCGCTGAGTCTCCCAGGTGCGCAGCGTGGCCGGGTGGACGTCGAGCCGGCGCGCGAGTTCGCCCACGGTCAGCGGTCGACCGTGGGCAGGGGTCGGCATCGTGGTGGCCAGGCTGCCCAGAGCCGTTGCGACTTCGGCGCGGGTGTCGCGTTCGGCGAGCAGCGCGCCGTGTGCGGCGTCGATGAGCCGGTAGGCGGACTCGGTGTCGCCGCGGTTGATCGCGCGCATGATTTCGATTGCCCGCTGATGCCCGTGCCCGCCGCGCAACGCGAGGAATGCGCGTAGGGCCTGCGCGTGCAGGGGCGTGTAGCGCCGGTAACCGGTCTCGCTGCGCTCGGTCGGCGGGAGGACGCCCGCGTCGTCGTAGTTGCGGATCGCCTGTGCGGACAACCCGTGCTCCCGGGCGAGGTCGATGGGCCTCAGCTTGCACCTCCGGTTGAGGCTTTTTCTCGGAATGCCAGGTAGAAATCGCAGAAGTCTCACTCGAATCTTCAACGATAGTGTCGAGGGTACGCGATCTCGAAAGGGTGTTCATGTCTACTGCCACATCACTGCGGGGAATCGGCCGCCAGCTCGACGACCCGGAAAGCCTGGGCCGCGTCCTCGACGAACTGCTCGCGGCACGGACCGAGCCGCCGGCCCTGCTCGCTCTCGGCGAGCCGACACACGGGATCGAGGCGTTCCCGTTGCTGCGCAACGAACTCCTCCGTCATCTGGTCGAACAGGGGTACCGGTCGATCGTGTTGGAGACCGATATCTTCGCCGCGTCCGTTGTCGACGACTACGTGGGCGGGGCAACGGCGGAAATCGACACTGTGCTCGCGACCGGGTTCAGTCACGGGTTCGGCGCCGTGCCGGGCAACCGCGAACTCGTCGAATGGCTCCGCGCGCACAACGCCGGCCGCGCACCGTCAGAGCGGGTCCGCTTCCACGGTTTCGACGCGCCGGTGGAGCACTCCGGCGCGCCGAGCCCGCGACGCGCACTGTCCGCCGCCGTCGACTACCTGCCCGAGGCGCTGCGGCCCGAATCGGTCCGCGACCTCGACGCACTGCTCGGCGAGGAGGCGGACTGGACGAACCAGGCGGCCATGTTCGACCCGGCAGCGTCCATCGGCGACTCCGACCGTGCTCGCGCCCTGCGCATCGTCGCGGACGACGTCGCGAGCGCGCTGCGTCGCGCGGCGCCCGGCCTGCGACGCGCCGACCCGACCGGTTACGACCACGCCGTCGCGCACGCGCGCACCGCCCAGGGCCTGCTGCGCTATCACGCGGCCATGGCCGCCCGCACACCCGATCGCATCGCGACCTTGCTCAGCCTGCGCACCGAGATGATGGCCGAGAACCTGCTCGCGATCGTCGCCCGGGAGCAGCGACGCGGACCGAGCCTGGTTTTCGCGCACAACGTGCATCTGCAGCGTGCGCAGTCCCACATGTCGGTCGGTCAGGACGACGTGAACTGGTGCGGCGCAGGCGCGCTCGTCGAACTCGCCCTCGGCGAGCGCTATGTGTTCCTGGCGACCGACGCCGGCCCCCACAGCGATCCGGGCACCCTCCAGCACGTATTGGCCGAGGCGACCACCCGCCGCGCACTGTTTCCGGCACAGGCCCTGCGCGCGGCACTCCCCCCGTCGATCGGCACGGGCGAACCCATCGTGCCCGGCCACATCCCGCTCACCCCGGCGGACTTGGCCGGCGCCGACGCGGTCATCTTCGTCGCCGATACCGACGGAAAGCGGCATCAGTACTGGTAGCGGCACTGGGTATGAGCAGCGTGTGCCGACCACGACACTGCGCCACGCCCGTCGACGGGAACTGCGCCACGGCTCAGCATGAACGATCTGGATATGAGTTCTGCCCTGCTGTCCGTTGAGGGCGGCTCCCGTGTCGGCGGCCGCGCCGTCAATGCTCCCACAGCAGCGGCTGGGGCTGGTAAGTGGTTTCGACCGTGGTGATGTGCGGGTCGAGTGGGCGGTCGGCGCGCTGGGCAACCACGCGCACGTAGCCGAGGTAATCGCCTCGGTCCTGTGCGAGGGCCTGAATCTCGGTGGTGTTGTCCGGTGCGACCTCGCGCTGCCAGTCGAGCCAGCGCTGCCATCCGTCGGGCATGGTGTCGGCGCGAGTGACGTCGAGGACACCGCTGCGCTGCCAATGGCGCTGCCACCACGTAGCGGAGTGCAGGCAGGCCATGCTCGGTTCCCACCAGGACCGCAGGTGCTCGGGGATCGGACCGTCGATTTCCCGGGTCAGCCCGGCTCCGGCGATGGCGATGGTGGCGCCGGGGCCGACGAACGAGGCCAGATAGTTGGCGTAGAGGTCGTCGGTGCCGTAGTAGACGAAGGAGTCGATGCTGACGATCGCGTCGAAGAATCCGGCGGCGAACGGCAAGGCGCGGGCGTCCGCACGGATGGCGTACACCGAGTCCGCGACTCCGGCGTCGCGGAACCGTGCCGCTCGTTCGTCGGGGCTGAACCATAGATCGGTGGCCCAGACTTCGACTCCGAATTCGCGGTGCAGAAACACCGACGACGCGCCACGTCCGCAGCCGAGATCGAGCACGCGCATGCCGGATTTCAGATCGATGGCCTCCGTGAGCCATTCGGTGAGCCACAACGAGTTCGCGCCGCCGCTGACGCCGGCGCGAATCCAGTCGGGGTGGTAGGCGTTGGTTCGAGGGAAGTTGTCGTTGATCAACAGGGTTCCTTATCGGGTGGGGCCGAGTCCGCCTCGGCCTGGACGCGAGCCGACACCGGTCACTGCCCGACTCCGGCCATGAGCACCAGGGACGCGGCCGACAGCGCGAGGAAGACGGCGGGTGCGGCGACATCACGCCGGCGCGCACGCAGATGCATGCCGATCGCCGCGACGAAGTAGACAACGAGACCGAGCGCTGCCGCGACCGACACCGGCCACCACAGCAGCCCGCAGGCGAGCCCGGCGGCGGCGACGAGTTTGACGACACCCAGCATCCACACATGTTGTGCAGGGAAGCCGACAGCGGCGACCGTGTCGATGATCTTCGGTTGGCGGACAAGTGTCGCCACACCCGAGCCTGCCACCGAAAGGGCCAGGCAGCCCGTCACGAGTACTGCTGCGATGTTCATTTCCACTCCTGAGTAGTCCGGGAACGATGTGCGGCGGTCGCGAGGATCGCGGCGCCGAGGGCGTAGGGAATCAGCGTCGCCATGAACGGGATGCTGGTGACGAAGGCGATCGTGGCCGGTACCGCGTCGGCCGCGTGTGGCAGAGCAACCGCCGCGGCGACGCTGACCGACAGCGTGGCGGCCAGGATGCAGGCCGTCGTGGTGAGGACTGTTCCGATCCGACGCGGCACCGCGGTTTCCCCAACCGCAAGCCAGGCCAGTGCCGCCGCGGCGGCATAGGCGGAGACGACGTAGGCGATCTGCACCAGGTCCAGCCAGACCAGGGTGTAGCCGACGAAGTCGACCGGCCCGGCCGTGCCGCGCAGATACTGCGCTGCCGACCAGTGCGTCGCCTCCACCGCCAGCTGTTGTTCCTCGGCGCCGGTGAGCACGATCGCCATGCGCGCCAGCAGGTTCAGCACGAACCCACCGGTCCCGAGCCCGAACACGGCCACCGCCGGCACCGCCACTCCCACGCGAGGCGACCGCCGGAACTGCACGAGCAATCCGACCGCACCGACCAGGACAGCGATCGACACAACCAATAACACCGCAGTGTTGACCACCATCGACAACGGTCGGCTCGCTGTGGGTTCTCCGGTGAAGCCTGCGATCGCGAACAGCACGACCGCGGCTGCCACCAACGTCACCGCTGGTGGTCGCCCCGGAGTGACGACACGCCTGATCGCCACCGCGGCGAGCGCGACGTAGCTCCCGGCCAGCACCGCGAACACCGGGGCGGTCACGACGGCGACCGCGGCGTTGACCAGCGCAAGCGCCAGTCCGACGGGCCACAGGGCGAGCAGGCCGTAGCCGACTCGCCGGGTAGATGGACCACTCATCCAACTCCATTTCATCAGACATGCTGTCTGGCAAAATGATGCGCTTTCATCGGACAGCTTGTCAATTGAAATGTGCGAGGATGAGCCGCATGACCAAGCGCAAATACGACCAGGCCGCGCGGGCGGAGGCCGCGGTCCAGACCCGGCGCCGCATTCTGGACGCCGTCGCCGACCAGCTCCGTGCGGCGCCGACCGAGCCGTTGAGCCTGGACAAAGTCGCCAAGGCCGCCGGTGTGTCACGCTCGACCATCTATGTGGACTTCGGTTCGCGCGCCGGCCTTTTCGACGCGTTCGTCGCGGATCTGTCCAGCCGCACCGGCTTGCCGGAGCTCACCGCGGCCGTCGACTCGGACGACGTGCGCGCACACCTGCGGGGCGCGATAGCCACCGCGAGTCGCATGAAGGCCCGCGACCCCGAGATCTATCGCGTGCTGCACGCCATGGACCGCCTCGATCCGTCCTCGGCCGCCGAAGCGGTGCGGGCGATGGAGGAGGATCGCCGAGGAGGCGTCGCCCACCTGGCACATCGGCTCGCCGCGGCGAACGTACTGCGCGAGGACGTCTCGGAAGAATGGGCGACCGACGTGCTGTGGATGTTGACCAGCTTCGAAAGCCTCGATCTGCTCATCACCGGTCGCGGCCTGCCCGTCGAGGAGGCGATCGAGCGGCTGACCGTGACCGCCGAGCGAACATTGTGCCGCCCCGCGGAGTCCGGGGGATCCGGTCGTCCAGCACGCGGCACGACATCGCCACCATGACACCGGCTCGCACGGTTCGGCCGGGTTCTGCGTCGGCATCGCCGTGCGGTACCTCGCGTTGGCTCAGGCCACGCCCGACTCCGGCATCTGGCCGGTGACCGCAGGCTGGGCAGCGGCCGTCGTTGTCGTCGCACCTGGCCGTGGCAGGACCCGGCGACTAAGTCCGATCCGGTCGTTCGTGGACGGTCAGCAGCAGATGGTCGAACTGGGTGCGCTGCCGAACCGGCCCTCCGCCCAAGCCAACGACCGCGGCGACGAGTTTGGCCGCCAGGTCGCGAAGTTTGGTGTTGGTTTCCTGGGAGCGCCACTGCAACACCCCGAACGCCTGCTCGGCGTTGACGCCGTACACGAACATCAGGATGCCTTTGGCCTGCTCGATGACCTCACGCGCGGCCACGACTTCCGGCAGGGTCTCCTGCAGCACCTTTTGCCGGTTCTCGTCCAGCCGTCCGGTGAGATCGACGTAGTAGCCGGTGGTCCCCACCGTCGCACCGGTCGAGTCGTGCAACCGATCCCCTACGACCAGCACGTGATGCACCCGGCCGGCCAGATCGATGACGCGGTGACGACTGCAGAACGGCTCCCCGGTCCGCACCGCCGTGGCCAGCGTTTCCGCTACCGTGGCACGGTCATCCGGGTGCTTGTGCGCGAGCAGCAGCTCCGTGGTCGGTTCCACCGTTCCCGGCGCGTACCCGTGCAACCTCGCGACCTGTTCCGACCACTCCCACCGCTGGTCGGCAAACCAGAAGCGGAAGCTCCCGATGGTCTCCAGCCCTTGCCTGCCGTTGCCGTCACTCTGCGCCGCGCTTCCGTTGCCGAGGTCGACTGTCTTCATCGTCACCCGGGCATCCACTCCCCGAGACGCACCGACGACAAGGTCTCGTGTGCCCGTTGGCCGAAGGGCGTGGGTGTTCTGGCCGGCGCCGTCGGAGTCACTGCCGGCCGAGAGCGTGGTCATAGCCGTTCCTCCTCGAACGTGATCATGTGTGGAGTCCGGCGAAAGGGGCGGGTGGGCCCGGAGGACCATGCCGGCCGAGCCCACCCGCCGGAGAATGGGATTCGACGGACTGATGAGTCCCGCGCGAGGCGGGTCCGGGGCAGTCGGCTACCAGCAGCGCAGCATGCGGGCGGGTGGGCTGCGCTGGGTTGCCGGCACCGGCCGCGGGCGCCGTCCCCGTAACCGGGGAGGCTGCCGCGGTCGCGGTCTACCGCGGTTGCGCGCGTCGCCGGGGCGTTGCCGCCACCGCGCCCTTGCCTCGCACAGGATGTCGTCGACCTCGGCGAACAACTCCTCGAGGTCGGGATCCAGTGCGAGCAGCCGGGCATCCAGCCACGACAACTCGGGCGAGCCGATACCGGTCGACACCTCCACTCACTCTTTCTCTCTCGCGTGTGACTCCAGTTAATCTGTGCCACCTGACACAGATATTATCTAGCACTCTACATAGAAGGGTGCAAGTACTCGAGTCAGATAGTGCCGGAACCACACCATCACCGCAGCCACGGCGAAGTCCGCTGAACAGCGGCTTGTGAGGCAGAAGGGAAGGGAGTCCTCGAGCGGCCGGCAGGTTCGCTGCCGCCTACGCAACCGCGACACGTCGCGATGGCTACCGATGCTCTCGCGGATGCGCCCACTCAGGGCGGGCATCCTCGGCTATGGCCGGGTGCCACCGCGTGATCGAGAGATCGTCATCCACCGCACCTGCGCCAGTTTTCTCGCAAGCCATGCACTTCGGCGCCCGTGAGCGCGGCGAGCAGCACGGCTTCACCGACATTGCCGAGTGGCGGAACCGCCACGGCCGCCGCGGACGCGAGCAGCAGCCCGGTTCCGAGCAACGGAGACCGCCGCCCCTCGCTGCGCCACAAGACGATTCCCGCGGCGATCAGCACCGCGGTCACCACGAGCGCGGGTACCGGTGGCGCGGGGGATTCGGCCGAATAACGAAGGGTGTCGGCGAATCGGCGGGGTACGAGTCGCAAGTGCGGCAGTTCCGCGAGCACGCCCCAAGCCACCAGGGCCACGGTGAGCACCAGCGCCGACCGGCGCCACCGCGGATTCGCTCCGGTGCGGTCGGCCGCCCAGAGGACCAGCAGCGGAGTCAACAGGGCGTGGCCGACGAATCGGCCGACACTCGAGGCGTGCAGCAACGGCCCCTCCCCCAGCATCGCTCCGAGCCCGACGACCGCCGAGTCGTAAGCCAGCCCGATACCCACCAGGCCCAGCAACCAGATCCGGGCGACGCGCGTAGTACGAGCCCACAACAGGAACACGCAGGCCAGCTGCACACAAGCGGTCAGGAGAAGGACAGCGGACACCATAACGATCTGGAGAGTACCGGGGCTTTTCCGAAAGCCTCCTCTGTGCGCACGGTGACGGTGCGGGAATCACGGCAGTCCGGAACGGCGCTTTCGAACGCTGCCCGGGAGATCGTGTCACCGATATGCTCGGTCGGTGCCGAACGATCCGCACGTGCCCGGCCCAGGCTTCGGGCCGCGTCCACCGAGCCCACCACCCCTGCCGAGTCAGCAACCGCCGTACCCGGACCAATTCGGGCGGCCCTCGAATCAGCCGCCTCAGTTCCACGACGGTCCACCCTCAGCGTGGCCCCAGCATCCGCCGAACGCTTCCGTCGTGCCCTCCAAGGGAATCGGGTTCGCCGTGATCGCCTTGATTCTCGGTGTTGCCGGGTTGGTCGTGCCCTTTCTCCCGATCGACCTTTGGGAGGTTCGTCAGTACGTGGCATATGTGTTCGCGCTGCCCGGACTCATCTTCGGCATTGTCGGCTGCGCCGGTCCGCGCAAAGGCAAGGCTGTGGCGATCACCGGCTCGGTATTCTGCGTACTGGCGCTGGGGATTTGGATGGTATCCGCTGCTGTGCAGCTGTGATCGGCGCCCTGCGCCGTCCGGGAAGAGGATGTTCGACTCCGCACAACCGACCTCGGCTTCGCTGCGACCAGGGGGTGAAATGCGATCGACAATGGTGCCCGCCGATGACGGGACCTTGCTGCACGTCGGTGTCACGGGAGAGGGTCCGGATGTCGTGGTTCTATCGGGTGGACCGGGCTCCGTCCACTACCTCGAGGACGACCGGCTGGCACCTCGCGGGATGCGGGCCTGGTACCCGGAGCCGAGAGGTGTCGGACGCTCCGGCGGTGGGCCGCACGACCTCGTCCGGGCAGTAGCCGATATCGAAGCGGTGCGGCGGGCCGCAGGGATCGACAGCTGGGTGGTGCTCGGCCATTCCTGGGGCTCGGACCTGGCGGTGCGTTACGCGTTGGATCATCCCGACCGAGTCGGATCCGTGGTCGGCGTCGCAGGACACGGACTACACAAGGACCGCACCTGGTCCCAGGCATACGAGTCCGCGCGGCACCTGGAAACCGACATCGAGATCGACTGGGCAGCAGACGTTCACGCCGCACTGAGCGCGTCGTTCGTGCAGTGGATTCAAGAACCCGACCTGCTCCGCCGACTGGCCGACTCCGATGTCGCCATGACGTTCATCGCCCCGCAGCACGACATCCGTCCGTCCTGGCCACTGCGGCAACTCGCCGCCTTGATCCCGCACGGCAAGTTCGAGGAGCTCCCCGGAGTCACGCACAACCTGTGGTCGACCGATCCGCAGGTGTGGGTCGACCTCGTCACAAGAGCATGCACGGCGACGACACCACCGAAGTCGTAGTTCGATTGCGCAGCTCCACTACGGGGGCACAGAATTGCCTCCATGACTGGGGGTTCGAGTCGACCGTTATTGTTCCTGGACGTCGATGGAACATTGCTTCCCTGCGGTACTGCCGGTTCCCCGGTACGCGAGGTGGACTGGTCCACCTGGCAGCAGCCATCGAATCCGCTCCTGTCCCGGCTGACTCGCAGCCTCGGCGACCGACTGTTGGCACTGGGCTGTGAGCTTATGTGGGCCACCGGGTGGGGCGAGGACGCCAACCGCGTCCTCGCTCCGATCCTCGGTCTGCCACAGCTGCCGGTGGTGGCATTGCCCGAATATCCCGTCGGCGACTACTACGACGACGAGTTGCACTGGAAAACCCGGACTTTAGTCGAGATGGCCGCCGGAAGATCGTTCATCTGGATCGACGACGAGATCAGACAGCAGGACTGGACTTGGGTCTGCGGGAACCACCCCGGCCGCGCCCTCCTCCATCGTGTCGACGGCCTCCAGGGTCTTCTCGACGCCGACTTCACAACTCTCACCGACTGGCTGCGGGCATCGCCGTAGGTGTCCAGCCGTCTGGCCGCCGTTTCGAAGCCGTCATCGCAGAGAGTGCGCACGAGTCGCGTCGTGGAACCGATGTCGTCCGGACATCACACCTGGGCGGTGCGGCCGGTCGCGAGGGCGGCGGCGATGTCGACGGCGCGGCGAGCCTGGTAACCGGCCGCCTGCAACGCCACGGTGCCGGGTAGGCCATCGCGCGCCACGTGGGAGGCGCCGTATGGGTTTCCCGACTCGAATTGAACAGGGTCGGTGTAGCCGGGGGGCACGATGATGCCGCCCCAGTGGTAGAAGGTGTTCGCGAGCGCCAAGAGGGTCGATTCCTGTCCGCCGTGGGCGGTGTTGCTGGCGGTGAATGCCGAGTACACCTTCCCGGCGAGTCCGCCCTGCGCCCACAGCGGACCGGTGGTTTCGATGAATGCCCTGAGCTGGCTGGCCGGGTTGCCGAAGCGGGTGGGCGTGCCGAACAGCACCACATCGGCCCAAGCCAGATCGTCGAGGCCGGCTTCGTCGATGTCGGCGGTGTCTCGGAGATGTCGGCTCCACGCCGGGTTGGCGTCGACCGCTGCCGGTGGGGCCGATTCGAGAACTCTGCGCAGCCGCACCTGTGCGCCGGCCTTCTCCGCGCCTTCGACTGCGGCTTGCGCCAAAGCATGCACGTTGCCGGTGGCGCTGTAGTAGATGATCGCGGCGTTCACGGGTTCCATGGCCGGTTTCCTTCCTTCGCTGGTGTTCCTCCGATCAGTCCGACGACGCAACCCTTCGGAATGTGAGTCGACACGCCGATCTCACACTTCGGTGCGCTGTTTCGTCGGACTTATGACGGCAGACGCGACCAGAGGAGCCGGCTACCCATGACCACCCGATCCGCCCCGGCAGAGGGCCGGGCCGATCCGAGCCTGGCTGCGATCATGAGCGAGCGGCGCGGGCTGATCAATCTCGCGTACCGGCTGCTCGGCTCGCTGGCCGAGGCCGAAGATGTCGTACAGGAGACCTACGCCCGCTGGTACGCCATGTCCCGCCGTCGGCAGGAGGCGATCGAATCTCCCGGCGCCTGGCTGACGAGGGTCGCCGGCCGCATCTGCCTCGACCAGCTCGGCTCGGCACGCTCCCGCAGAGAGCGATATGTGGGCGAATGGGTCCCCGAGCCGCTGCCCGAGCGCACGGAGTGGATCAATGGATGGTCTCGTGGCGCCACGGACGACCCCGCCGACCGAGTCACCCTCGACGAGTCGATCAACATGGCATTCCTGGTCGTGCTCGAATCGATGACCCCAGCCGAGCGGGTCGCGTTCATCCTCCACGATGTATTCGGCTTTCCTTTCGCCGAAGTGGCCGAAATAGTCGGCCGTAGCCCGGCAGCCTGTCGGCAGCTGGCCTCCTCTGCCCGTCGGCGCGTTCGCGCGTCTCAGGGCCCCCCGGTGCCGGAAGGCCGGCGGGCCCGAATCGTCAGGGACTTCAAGCGGGCATGGGAAGCCAAGGACATCGATGCCCTGATCGGTCTCCTCGACCCCGATGCCAGGGCGATCGGGGACAGCGGCGGACTCGCCAGCGCCGAACTCCGCCCGGTCGAAGGTAGTGGACCGATCGCGCGTACCCTTCTCGACGTCGTCGAAAAGGTAACCGACATGACGTTTTCGGAGCGTACGGTCAACGGTCAGCCCGGATTGGTAGCTCAGCAAGACGGCGTCACGGTGACCGTGATCGCGTTCGATTTCTCCGGCGACCGGATCACACGCATCTGGGCAGTTCGCAACCCGGACAAGCTCCGGACCTGGACAACGGGTTAGGGCTGCTTGACGGCATGCAGAACTCGCAGCCCTCCGGGCCCGATGTCGTCGTGGTGGATACTCAGGCCCGCCGCGCGGCACTGAGCGGCCACCCACTGGTGCGGCAGCCGGAGTTTGGGGTAGCTGCCGGTGGAACCCCGGACCGGCCTCGACCGGCAGAATCAGCGACGGGCCGCTGTCGCCCACAGCCGTAGTGGGTCCGGAGTGACAGCGTGGCGCTCACGATCGCCGACGGCCTTCGGCAGTTCCGCGTATTCGCGAGAGGTTCGAGACCTGTGGCGGCACAGCAGCGCAACCGACCACACCGTCGCCCAGAGCAGCATCCCGTTGCGCACTGTGAGAACGATTACTCCCGGCCAGCTTCCGGTGGCCACCCGGTCGTAGAGGAACGGGAATTCCACCTGACTCACCAGCGCTGTCGCCAGTACCAGTCCCAGCACCGGCCGCTGCGTGGTGCGCGAGTCGAGCGCGCAGACCGAGGCCACCGCCACCGCCCACACCAGGTATTGCGGGCTGAGTACCCTGCTGGTCACCAAAGCGAGCAGCACCGCGGCCAACACCAGATCCGCTGCCGGTGGCCGGATGCGCCACCAGATGACCAGCAACACCGCGCCGCCGAGGACCGTGGCCGCCACGCACCCCCGAGCCACGGCGGACACCGCAGGCCCGGACAACTCCTCGGCCCCGTAACGATGCACGATGGTCCAGCCGCCGTTCACCAGCCGAGCGATCAACAGCGGTGTGGCAGCGGGCGATTCGATCTGCAACCCACGCTGCGACTGGAACCGCAGGAAAGACCACGCACCCGGACCCAACGCTGTCAATCCCACGGTCACCGTCACACCGACACCCGCCATCACGGCACTCATCCGCCACAGCGCTCGCCGGCGCAATCCCAGCACGACCACCACCGGCCACAGTTTCAGCAACGCGCCCGCGGCAGCGGCCGCACCGGCCGCCGCCGGACGGCGCATCGACCACAGCAGCGCCGCGACCGCGGTCGCGGCCACGATCAGATCGAATCGGCCATAACAGACCCGGCCCAGTAACGCCACCCCCACCGTCCACAGCCACGGCCCGGCCTGCGCCGTCTCCCAGCCGGTGCGCCGGGCCGCCCGGATCAACAAGCCCAGTACGCCCGCGTCCGCCGCGGCCACCAGCGCGAAGAATATCCAGTTGTAGCCGAGCCCGCCGCCGATCAGCCAAGGCACCACCAGCAATGCACCCGCTCCGGGCGGGTACTGCCACCGCTCGTCGTCCAGCGGGAAAGCGTTCCGGTCCACGATGAACTCGGCCCATCCGCGGTACAGGGTCAAGTCCGCGGCCGAGGCATCCCAGATGCTGTGCGGCAGGACCGTCACCCCCGTGAACACCACCATCAGAATCCGGGTGACCACCCACACCAACCACAACCTCGATACCGACGACCACCCACGCACAAGGCCGCAGCCTATCCACCGCGACAGACGGATGGCTAAACCTCTTATCGCTGGGCCGCGCTGGGCAATTCACGATGCCGGATCCGACGGGACGCATGAGAAGCTCTGCGCGACCGAGCTATCCGCTCGATCCCCGACAGATCGCGGCGCACCACATGGTTTCGGTCGGCGAGTGATCCCAGGCTGTAGCGTGACTGCAGCCCGAACAGCTGGGTTCGGGTACGGGCGCTCCAGCGCCGAGCGGCTGCCGTGCGAGTGGTCTGGAACGTGACCATGTACCCGCCCTCGTACAGCCGCAGCAGCGAGTATCCAGCCGGGTATTCCTTGATCGAGGCCACTTCCAGGAACTCGACCGGAATGGGGGTGTCCGGGCGCGTGCGTCGATTGCGGTGCGTGTGCCCGCTGTGGTGCAGAAACACCCCTGGGGAGCGCCCGTAGAGTTGGTGCACGATCGACGCGTCCCGCCGGTTGAGCACGAAACCGGGGCCGCCGAGATTACCCGTCGCCGACTCTCTGGTCACCGGGTGATGGCCGAAAATCAGTGTCGGCTGGTCGGGCTCGTCACGCAGCAGTGCGCGCAGGCGAGACATCTGCTCGGCGTCGATGCGCCCGCCGGAGCCGTCGAGATCGGTGGTGTCCAGACCGATCACGCGCAGTCCGTCCAAGTCGTAGCTGAACAGTCGCTGCCGGGGCAGGAAGTGCGCGCCCCAGCAGTCGTGGTGCGCGGTTCCCGCCAGTCGCGGACCCGCCTGCCAGTCGGCGCCGACTCGCGGCCGGTCGTGATTACCGCGGCACAGCAACAGGTCTCGGCCGATGTGGCCCCAATTATCGAGCCGGCGCCGCAGATTGCGACATTCGCTCGGCGTTCCGTCACTGGTGAGGTCGCCTGCCAGCACCAGGTGGTCGACGTCGCGATCCGGCTCGCGCACGTCGGTCAGCAGCGCGTCCAGCATCACCTCCGGATACGGGGCCATTCCCGGCTCCTGCCGGACACCGGTCGGCAGTGCGGCCACGATCTGGCCGCTCACCTCCTCGCCGAAGTGCAAGTCGTTGGCCAGCGCGAGAGTGCGCAGCAGCCGCCCCGGCGGCGGGGTGAGCATGCGGAACTCGTGTCTCTGCTCGTCATCCCACCAGCGCGTCGTCGAACCGGACACTGCCCGCACGCCTCCCGAGCGGGCCTCCAACCGGTACGGCCGGCCGGGTTCGAGCCCGGTGACTTCGACGTAGTGGAAGGCGGTGGGTGTGGCGTCGGAGTGCACGACCGGCAGCGGTCTGCGCGAATCCGCCGGCCCGAGAGCGAGTTCGGTGTCCGCCGCGACAGGCCGCCATCGCCCGATCGGATCCGCAGCGGCGGTCGTCCAGCTGACCGCCACCGACCGATCGCTCACCGTGATGATCTCCAGATCACTGGCTGTCATCGCAAACGATCGGGACGCCAGCAGCGCGAATCCGCCTACCGGAAGCGCGGCCGCTGCGGCGAGCGCGGTGAGCACGGTCCTGCGGGATGGGTCCTGGTAGACCATCGCAACCCCTGACGTCGGTCTCGCCGATGCCTCGGCGGACTCGACGTTATCGAGGCAACCGTGCCGTCCCGTGAACAACGGTTGAGCGGTGCCGGTCGGTTGGCCGCCGGTTTCCTGAATAGGCCACTGCCCGCGTCGATCGCAGTTCACGGTCCATTCGATCGGGATCGCCGGACTTGATGCCCACCGCTCATCGCGCTCGGTGGTGCGGCCGCGGTGGCCGCCTCCGCGTCACGCCACCCGGAACGCTCGCCGGTAGGCGCCCGGCGTCGTGCCCACCTGCCTACGGAAGCGGCGGCGCAGGTTGACCGCGGAGTTGAGGGCGACGCGGACCGCGATCGCCTCCACCGGCAGGTCCGTCTGCTCCAGCAAGCTGCGTGCCTCGGCAGCGAGATAGACCAGGTTCAGGCCGGATTCCGGTCAGCATGTCGTCGGGAAGCACGCACCTACCCCCGAATATCGCCTCCCTGAGCACAATTCGCGTCGGCAGCTACCGCGAGCCGTCGCGATGCTACGTTGGGATCCGACGTTCACCGGAGTGCGCGAGACGAGCACCGCGTGGCATCTGGAGTCCGCGACGACGGGGAGAGATTGTGGTGGAGCCTGCGCAGCGGGATGCCCTTCGAGTAAGCGGCGGCTTGGCGTACGTGTGCCGGAATCTGCCTGAGATCCGCAGCCTGCTCCGAGATGACGGCCGTGACCCGTCCACCCCACTGCAACAGCTGCTCGCTCGCGCGCAATCCGGTGAGTCGCCCGCCATTTCGCCCCTACTCGACGCGGTGCACTCCTCGCTCCAGCAGGCCGGTGACGCCCGCGGGATCTTCGGAAACCTACGCGGTATGGCAGGCGTCGGGCTGCGCCCGATCGAAATCGTCTACCGGTGTCCCAACGCGCTGTGCACCGGCCGTCAGGACGACGAGGTCGGTGCGGAAACTCCCCGGTGTGCCGTCACAGACCGGGAACTGATCAGGGATACGAAGCGCTGAATGGGCGGCCTGTGGAGCGAACTCGGCAAGAAGCTCGCCGAGCGATGGGTCTCGTTGCTGGTACTGCCCGGCGCGCTCTACCTGGCGATCGCCGCGATCGCGGTATTCCTCGGGCAGGCACACGCGCTCGATATCGGCCTCCTCGTCCGCAAGATCGGCGCCGCTGCCGCGAATCCGACGGTGTCGAGCGCCGGTGGTCAGGCCATTCTGCTGGTCGCGATATTGGCGGGCGCGACAGTGGCGGGCCTGCTCGTCCAGGCGATCGGCACGGTCGTCGAGCGGGTCGTGCTCGCCGCGGATTGGCAGAGCTGGCCGCGGCCGCTCTCGACGGTGGCCGCCCGCGTGGTGAATCGACGGCAGCGCCGGTGGAAAGCGGCGCACACGCGCTACCACGAGCAGGATCGGCGTGCTCTGGCGCCGAACCCCGCCGACCGTCCGGATCCGGCCGTCCGGCATCGAGCGGCCCGCGACAGGTCCAGGATCTCGGTCGAGGAACCCGAGCGCCCGACCTGGAGCGGTGACCGGATTCATGCCGCGGCACTGCGCCTCGACCGCGACTACCACCTCGACCTCGCCACGGTGTGGCCGTTCACCTGGCTCGTGCTGCCGGATGTGGCCCGCGACCAGGTCACCCAGACCCGTGCCGGCCTCACGCGGGCATCGAATCTCACCGCGTGGTCAGCGCTGTATCTCCCGCTGGGCGTGCGTTGGTGGCCCGCGTTCGTGATCGCGGTCCTCGTCGCCGCATCGGCGCGCAATCGCATCCGCGCCTCGGTGGACGCCTACGCTCAAGCCCTGGAGGCCACCACCCGCCTGTATGCCACCACCCTGGCCGGTGAGCTCGGCATCGGCCACACCGGTTCGCTCACCAAGGAACTCGGCGGCGCGCTCACCCGTGCGCTCCGCGCGTCGCCGCTGCCGCCGCCGGACCCATCGCCGCGGTAGTCGCCCGTTACCTTCTTCGTGGCCCTGCAAACGAGGCGACGGTCGCCGAGCCCGGTACGACTTCTTGCCCGAATCGGCTTTTCATCCACCGTCCCGATCGCCTGCGGGCAAGCGGCAGCCGATGGTCGCGGTGATCGTCATCGACCGGGTATCGGCGAAGACCGACACCTCGGTATTGCTGTCCCACTCCGCGCCGTCACCGCCCTCGAAGGTGACGTGCCGGTCCGGCGACGAGGCGCTGCCGGGCAGCATGTCCGTCGCGCCGGCGGACGCGGCCAGCGCACGCGCCGTCTCCTGAAACCCGGGCCACGCCTCCTCGGCAACCGAACCATCGGCTCGGTAGCGCGGTAGGACGACGCGTCTGCCGCCGGTGTGCGCGTATGGGCCGTAACAGGGCCCGAGCGCGCGGTCCTCGCTTCGGCTCCACCGCAGCGCCGGTTCGATCGCCGACGCGGCGGCCGCGATCCGCTCGACGACCGACGCCATCTGTTGTTCCGCCACCTCGGAGGACGGCAAATCGGCCAATTCGGCGGTAGCGGCGGCTATTTCCTCCGCAGAAGGCGGCGGGGCGGGCTCACCGAGCAGAGTCGCGCATCCGCTCGCCGTCAGCGCCGCGACCACCAGCACGGCAGGACGGCGCAATACGACGAGCGGCCGTCGCGATCCGGTCATCGCCACCTCCCACGCTTCCGGCAGTCGCACAGAAGCCCCGATCCTATTCGGGATCCAGGGTGGTAGTTCAGAGCCGGCCGACGATCCGTTCGGGGGTGACCCGCACGGTGACCATCGGGATGTCGCCGTAGGTGGCCGCGGCGTCGGGATTGGATTCCGCGTAGGTCGCGCCGGTGTACTTCAGCGACAGCCGATCTCGCAGTTCGTGACCGCCCTCGACCAGGGTGGCGGTGCCGTGGATCGCGGCGTAGGTGTAGGGCTGCTCGGGCGGGCTGACCAGTACGCTGACTCGCGCGTCACGCCGCAGGTTGCGCTCCTTGCGACTGCCCGCGCCCACCGCGAAGAGAACGTCGTCGCCGTCGCGAAGAATCCACACCACCGACTGATGCGGGCTGCCGTCGGGCTGGATCGTGGCGACGGTGGCGAACACCGGCGAATCGAGGACCTGCCGCAATCGGGCCTCGGACACACCGAGCGCCGCTGATTGCAGCCGGCCGAGCAGGCCCGTCGTCTCGCGGTACAGTCGCGCCGCCGCCGCGGTATCGAAGGCGGGCCCGTGCACGTCCAACTGCTCGCCCTGCACGATCGCGGTGAGTGCGTCGCCCGGCGGGTTGTCCAGTACAGCCAGAATGGGTCCGATCGCCGTGTCCACCGATTGCGCGGTGCTGCGCAGTGTTTCGATCCGGGCCGCCATCTCGGCGTCGTAGTCGCCGGACAGCGCGGTGTTCACCACCCCGGGATGCAGCAACACGTACCGCACCCTGGCCGATGCCGGCCGGCGCGCGAACTCGATGCCGAGCAGATCGTTGAGCTGGCCGCCCTGGGTGAGGGCACGCATACCGTGGTAATCGCGCTCGTGACCGAGGTCGTCCCAGCGGATCTCGCTCGTACCGCTGCCCGGACCGCCCACGTTCACGATGACCGGGTTCTCGGCCCTGTTCAGCAGGTCGATCAGTTCGTAGCTGAGCACGAATCGGCTCAGGTAGAACAGCGCGAAGGTGTACTCGAACCCTTCCGCGGTGACGAGCCGATCGGACCGGTAGTGCCGGGCACACAGCACCAGGGCGTCCAGCGTCGTGAACCGGGCCCGGATGGCGTCGATGGCACCGCGCGTGTCACCGATGGAACTCAGATCCGTCGGCACGAAATGCGCCCGACCTTCCGCACCCAGCGCAGCAGCGGCGTCGAGAAACTCCTTACCTTTCACCGGGTTTCGCCCGATGACCAAAACGGCATCTCCTTCGGCCAGCCGCTCGAGGGCGACAGCCCGCCCGATACCGTCGGTCCCACCCGCGACAACAACATGCTTCATAGCATCGAAGCTAACGCATCAGTCCATCACTGTCATCAAATGAGTACATAAATTTGAACTCACTGGTAAGCGAAGCGGCCCCCCGAGTTATCGACCTATCGCCGATACAGTGCCCGCCGCCATCCGCCTGAACCCGACCCAGCGGGCAACCGGTCCGTGCCCCGCCCGGGGCACGGACCGTCGCGTTTCCGGCCTCCGGGTACGCCTGCGAATCGCCGCCTCGCTCGAATTCCGGCACGGTGGATCTGTCGGTCCACTCGGCTACATTTCCGGATCGGCGAGGGCGCTCGTCCGGGATCCGGTGGCGCCCGTTCTTCTGAGAGGTGGAGTTCCGATGGGCGTGATCCTGTCGTTCAGGAAGGTGACCGGAGAGCAACTCGAGCGGTTGACCGCCGCGGGCACGCAAGCGCACGAGTTGCTGTGGGAGCTCGAAGACGCCGACGGCGACCCGAGCGGTTACCTGGACAAATCCTGGGACGGGCTGCGGTACCTGCTCGAGTCGGCCGAGGTGGGAGTAGACCTGTTCTACGACGGAGACCTCCTCGACGACGACTACTACGCGTGGCCGGTGGATCTGGTGCGCGCGACAGCCCAGCGGCTGAAGGCCACCCCGTTCGACCGGCTCGCCGTGCACTACGACGGCACCGCGATGGACGCCGCGGACATCTACCCGCGCATCTGGGTCCGCAACGGTGCGGAAGGTCTGGGCTACCTGCGCTACCACTACGGCGTGCTGGTCGCCTTCTTCGACAACGCCGCTCGCTCCGGCGCGGCGGCGGTCATGCACTTCGGGTGAAGCCACGCCGCCTCGGCGGTAGGTAGTTCGGCGGCCGACTTCCATTGGCTACCGTCTCCGGTGTCACAAAACGGTGGGGACCGGTGTCTTATGGGTGACACAGTCAGCGTGAAGAGGAGCCACTTATGACCGGCACGTCGCAGAACACGTCCGGGCCTCACGACCGGGGCACGGACCAGGACCACCCCGCGAACCCCGCGACCGAGTCGTTCCTCGCTCACCGCAACCTGCTGTTCACCGTCGCCTACGAGATGCTCGGCTCGGCCGCCGACGCCGAAGACGTCTTGCAGGAGACCTGGCTGCGCTGGTCGGGCGTCGACCTCGACACCGTGCGGGATCAGCGCGCGTACCTGGTCCGGATCACCACTCGCCAATCACTCGTCCGGCTGCGCACGCTCGGCCGCCGAAAAGAGTCCTACGTCGGGCCCTGGCTACCCGAACCGCTGCTCACCGCACCCGACGTGGCCGAGGACGTCGAACTGGCCGATAGCGTCTCGATGGCGATGCTGCTGGTGCTGGAGACGCTCACGCCGACCGAGCGGGCGGTGTTCGTACTGCGCGAGGTGTTCGACGTCGGGTACGACGAGATCGCGAATGCTGTCGACAAGAGCCCGGCCGCGGTCCGCCAGATCGCGCACCGGGCGCGGGCGCACGTGGCCGCGCGCCGACCACGCGGGGTCGTTTCCCCGGCCGAGACCCGCGACGCGCTCGAGGCGTTCCAGCGGGCGGTCGAAACGGGCGACCTGCAACGACTGCTCGACATCCTCGCACCGGATGTCGTCCTGCTCGGTGACGGCGGCGGCGTCGTGCAGGCCCTGCCACGCCCCGTCGTGGGCGCAGGCCGGGTGGGCCGCGCACTCACCATAGGGCTGCGCAAGTTCGCCGCCGCGGTGTCCCTGCGGCCCGCGCAAGTCAACGGCTGCCCGGCGCTGATCGTCCGCCTCGACGAGGACATCGACACCGTCTTGGCGGTGCGGGTCGACGACGGCCTCATCACCGGGATCTACGCCGTGCGCAATCCCGAAAAGCTGTCGCGCATCGGGCAGGAGACAGCTCTGCGCCGCTGAACAGCCGTCGCCCGTCCACGAACCAGCCGCGGACCCGATCGCATCCGCCCGACGACTCCACCCGCCCAGCCTGGTCGTCTTCGACCAGCCGATCCCCTCCGAGGACCAGCGACCGATGGACCCGCGACGCATCGAGCTCAACCGCAGGCACAGCCGGGAGATGGGTGCGCTGTTCCACCAGTTCCTCGACGCCCATCCGGACGTCGAATCCGAAGTCGGCACAGCACCGATGACGGACGCCCAAGAGGCCGCGTGGACCGCCTACAGCGCTGAGCTGCTGGCTCGACATCGGGCCGAGCGATCCGCCCTCGCGGCCGAGATCGAAGCCGAGCAGCGACAGCGCGACCAGCGGTAGCTACGGCGCAACGACGGCACAGCCGTCCGACGGCCCACGGAATCGAATTCCGCCTATCCGGAGCACGACCTGCCCGCGGAGGGCGCGATCGGCATGCGCTGAACGCAGGCCCGAGCGGCACAAAGGGATTGCCATGTGAAGCGCCCGGAGGCGTCGGGTCCTCCGACGCCCTCGCCGAGGGATTCGCCGTGAGTGTCACGCCTACCGACATCCCGACGTGCACTGCACATGCAGGCCATATCGTCGGCAAATCGACCGCGCCAGAACGTCATCCGCCCGCGCGGCGCATCGCCCGGAGTTGGCCGGAGCGGCGATGAGGTCACCGGCCGAGTAACTCCGGGTGAACGGCCGGTGCGATCCGAGCCCCCGCCGTATCCTGAATCGGTACGGAAAGCGGGGTGATGTGCAGACGACCTACGCCATCGCCGCCTACCTCGAAGTCCCACGTACCCCGGCGCGTTTCCACCGCGCAGCCGAATTACCTTCCCCCGCAACGGTTTCTGAATCGCCAGTGATCTCCGTCTCTTTCGGAGCCGCAGGCCGTCCCGAGTGACGCCACTTCGGCAGAAGGTCTCCCGCGGGTATTTTCGCGACCCCGCAGCAATCCTCCGATCGATAGACCGGTAGTTGCCAAACCTGTTCTCAATATTGAGGATTCGCTATCGATTGCTACAATCGAATCGTGCACCGTTAGCATAGCTAATCAGTGGCAATGCTTTGTCCGGACTCGCCCACCACCATGGCTCGCCCGGAGTTCCTCCGTCACTGAAACGGGCGCACGATCCGTTGTCGGCAGTTCCAGGGAGTTTGCTATGGACAATCCGCACGTTCTGGTCATCGGCGGCGGCCCAGCCGGGTCGACGACCGCAGCCCTGCTCGCCAAGTCGGGGGTCCGGGTGACCCTCCTGGAACGAGATAAGTTCCCGCGCTATCACATCGGCGAAAGCCTGTTGGCATCAGTTCTGTCGACACTGCGCCTCTCCGGCGCCTACGACGCGGTCGCCGCCCATGGCTTCCAGATCAAACGAGGCGGCCATTTCCAGTGGCAGAACGACGACTGGCTGCTGGACTGGTCCAAGCTCGTCGACGCGGAGGCCTGGTCGTGGCAGGTCCAGCGCGACGTCTTCGACGACATACTGCTCCGCAACGCCGCCGAGCAAGGGGCGAAGGTGATCGAGCACGCCACGGTCACCAATGTGCTGTTCGAGGGCGATCGCCCCACGGCCGTCGAATGGACCGTCGAGGGTGACGACCAGGTCCACACCGTCGAGATCGACTTCCTCGTCGACGCCTCTGGACGGGCCGGTGTGCTGGCCAAGAAGCAACTCGTCGAGCGCCAGCAGCACCCGGCCTTCCGCAACGTGGCGGTGTGGTCGTATTGGGAAGGCGCACACCTACATCCGGACAGTCCGGAAGGCGCGATCAACGTCGTTTCCACCCCCGAGGGCGGCTGGTTCTGGAACATTCCGCTCTCGAACGGCCGCCACAGCGTCGGCTACGTCGTCTCCGCGCGCAAAGCCGCCCCGAAACTCCGTGAACAAGGGCGCGAGGCGTACTACCTGGACACCATCCGCGACAGCGCGCCCATGAGCAAGCTGCTCGCGGGCGCGCGACAGGTCGCCGAGGTCAAGGCGGAGCAGGACTATTCCTACAGCTCGGACCGGTTCTGCGGTCCCGGCTGGGTCGTGGTCGGCGACGCGGCGTGCTTCCTCGATCCGTTGTTGTCCAGCGGCGTGCACCTGGCGACGTACTCGGGTCTGGTCGCGTCGGCGGCGATCGCGAGCATCCTGCGCGGCGAGCTGAGCGAGGCCGATGCTCTCGGCTTCTACGAACACGCCTATCGCCGGGCATACACGCGATTCCTGGTGCTGGTTTCCCGGATGTACGAACAGTATGTCGGGTCGGAGGAATACTTCGCGCACGCGGGCACCCTGACGACCGGGCACAGTGGCGACACGAAGCAGGCTCAGTTCACCGAGATCATGGCGGGACTCACCGACATGGACGAGTCCTCGGGAGCGCAGCAGCGCGCGGCGACCGAAACCATCGTCTCCGCGGCCGAACGACTCCATGACGAGTCGGCGAATCTCGAATACATGGGTCACCTGGATATGTCCGTCGTGTGGGATCACTGGCGTGATCCGCTGGCCGACACGACGACCGGCGAACTGCGCATCACGACCGATCCGGTGCTGGGCCTGACCGATCGACCCAGGACGGACACGGAAATCGCCGCCGTGGCTCGCCCCGTTCTCCCGCCGACGGCGGCCGGCGCCACCACCCACTAGCGCCGGTTCGGTTCGGACTTCTCGTGACACCCACCGCACGGAGCCGGCCGTGACGATCACGCACACCGGCCCCGAACCACCGGGTGATTGCCCGCCCGGTGGTTCGGGTCTCCGTCAACCGGACGGGATCGAACGATTCGGCCACCCGCTGACCAGGATGCTGCTGAGCAGCGACGGCTTCACCACCCCTGTGCTCGCGGGAATTCTGGGCACCGAGCTGCAGATTCGGGTGCTGCGCCAGGACGATATCGCGGCCGGCCGGTTGCCGGGCACCGTCACCGACGCATTGCGCGTATCCGGCGCCGATCGCGTCATCGTCCGACGCTCGTGTCTGGTCAACGCCGATCTGGTCACCGTATCCGTCAACTACGTCGTCGCCGTGCGCGGACCTGCGGCCGCGTCCGGGGTGGACGATGTGCGGGTGCCCATCGGGTCCGGCCTGATTTCGCGCGGGATGTCACAGCGCCGGCAGCTGCTGCGGACCGGCGTGACGAGATGGCCGGACGGCAGGATGTGCGCGACACGGTCCTATGTCATGCTGCTCGGCGATCGGCCTCTCTGCTACATCCGGGAGTCGTTCAATCCCAGCGTTGTTCCACCCGCCTATGCCACCGCGACCGATGATGATCCGCCTTGGGCCGATGAACCGGAACGCGCGCAGCCGGGATCGTTCACCCTTCGAACAGCACTCCCGGCCCCGCAGAAGGCCATGGGCAACGGGCCGACGGACATCCCACCCGCGACATTGTGGGGCCGCGTGCGGCGCTCGCGCCCCTTGCCTGCGCTGGTCCACCCGGACGAGTGCGAGACGCTCACCGCCGGTTTGGCCCGGGCAGCGCGCGGACAGGGCTTCGTGCTGCACCTCGGCGGCAGCGACGACCGATCCACCGCAGACGGTTCCCGCGCCGTCGATGCCCGCCGCGCGCTGATCTACGCCGCCGCGGCGGTCATGGCGCACGGGTCGGGCGAACCGGTCGTCACCATCGAACGAGCGGCCAGGTTGTATCCCGCACCACGATGGATGCCGGAGGTACTCGGCCTCGCGGCGGCGTCTTTCGTCGGCGCTGCGACCGATGACGGAAGCGATCCGGCCGACCGCACGCCGGACCCGCTGCCGGACAGGTCCGTTCACGCGGCTCGTGACGGCCTCCGCGGCGATCATCTGCCGCTCACGCTGTGTGTGAATATCCTGCGCCGTGCCGGGGATCGGTGCCATGACCCGGTGCGTCGCGACCTGCTCCGCGAGGTCGGTGGACTGTTGCCCCTCGCCGCGATCGCACCGCCGGGCGCTCACGAACTGCACAGTTCGCTGGGTTCGCTACACGTCTCGCGGGAACCGGTCCTGCCCTACGCGCACGACCCTCCCCCGCACAGCGCCCACCGGCGCGGGTGGGATCGTTCGGCACACCTGCTCTGGATCGGTGACGAGACCCGCCCCGCCGCCAGCGACCAGCTACGGTTCGCGGCCGGCGTCGGCAACCCTGTTGCCGTAGCGCTCGGTCCCACCACCACACCGCACGATGTCGAGTTCCTGTGCCGAACGTTGAATCCGCAGAAGCGACCCGGCAAACTCACCCTCGTTCCTCGGCTGAGCGCCGCCTGCACCCGCGACAAGCTCCCGGCCTTGTTCGATGCGGCTACCACGTGCGGAACTCCGGTCTGCTGGGTGTTCGATCCGCTGCCGCCCGCCCCGCGTACCCGGGACGGCCGCATACCCCTGCTCGGCGAGGGTGCCATCGACGGCATTCGCGCGTTCTTCCAGACCTGCCGGGCCACTGGCACCGCTCCCGGCGGCCTGCATCTGGAATGTGCGCCCGGCCTCGATCCGGCACAGACGCTGCACTGTGTCATCGCGGCGCTCGAGTCGAGGGCCGCCTGATCGATTGCGGCCCGCGCCAAGGCGTCCCGGTCCGCGAAGGGTCCGGAAAACCGGAGCCGGGCAGCGTGCCGCGAGTCCTTCGGCACCGGCCGTCGTAGCGACGACCGGGAGCCGGGTCCCCCTGACTGGGAAGCATATTCGTGCCTCCGGCCACTTCGGGTACTGTCCCATCCGGGTGCACTCGACAAGTCGAGCTGCACGGTTGATGGGCTCATGACAATTAGAGAAGAATCGCCGGTAAGTTCGTGGTCCGTCTCTACCGTTCCAGGCAGTTGCGGATTCACCCGCAGAGCCCGAATCCCGGCACCGGAGAACTCGGCCGGTATCGCTGCTGTCGCCCACTCGCTCAGGATCGCTACAGCAAGTTATCTGCACTGATCCGATATCATCGCCCGCTATCCCCCGCCCCCAGACCGCACTGCTGAGCGGAGGCGCATCCCAGCAAGAAAGGGGCACCCCCTCCTGCGCCACCACAGAGCTCCTCCGGCAAGCGCAATACAATTCAGGAATAATTGCGGTTCACTTGTGGAGTATCACAAATCCGCGTGATTCGCGATGTGATCGCTACGCTTTCGTTATTCTTCGGACGGGTACAGGTGAGGCGTCGGCCGGCCGGGGCGGCGCCGTGTTGGAGGTAGGCGTTTCCAGCCGTGAGCAAGTGGTCTGAACTACGCACGTCCGCTGTGGGACTGGTGCGATCGAGTCAGCGCGATGTCCGTGGTCGAGTGAGTGTGCGGGTGCGACTGCTGGCGATCGTGCTCATCTCCAGCGTCACACTGCTCACCATCGGCGTCGGAGCAGCGGGTTACCTGGTGAAATCCGCTCGCGAGGCGGAGGAATGGGCGGAGCTGGCCAGCAGCACGACAGCGCCTGCGATTCTCATGGTGCAGGCGTTCCAGGAGGAACGCCGGTTGTCGCTGTTGTATCTGGCAGGTGATGCCGAGGTCGTGCCCGGGCTCGCCGCCGCACGGCAGCGCTCGGACGCCGCGCTGGCGGCAGTGATCGACAAAGGCGATGCCGCCCGCAAACTCAATCCCGGCGGCTCCGCCTCGGATATCGAGGGCTACAACAAGCTGTTCGCCATGGTTCCCAAGCTGCGCGCCGGGGTCGACGCGCAACAGGCGCCACCGAACGATGTAATCCAAGTATTCAGCCAGGTCATCGGCACGATCGTCGCCGCGTCCATGCTCGCCGCCCGGGTAGCGCCGCAAGCCGACATCGCCATCGAACTCGGCAATGGTGTCGAGCCCCTGCGAGCAGCCGAGGCATTGTCGATGGCGGACACGCTGGGAGCGGTGGCATTGACCCGCGGCGAACTCACTCCCGCGCAACTGACCGAGTTCAACCGGCTGGTCGGCGAATTCCGCAGCCAGGTCGCCTATTCCAGCCGCGTGTTGAAGGGCACCCGGCTGGCCCAGCTCGAGGAGATCACTGCCGGAGCGGCCTACCAGAAGGTGATCGCGATGCAGGACGCGGTGATGGTCCGGGGACCGGTGGAGGCGGGCACCGATTTCGAGGATTCGACTCGCTCCACGGACGGTACCGGCAGAACCCAGGGCGCCCGCTCGACATCCACGACCGCGGCATTGCCCATGGGCGTCGCGGCCTGGCAGGATGCCTCCGGCCAGGTGGGCTCGGCGCTGCTGAAGCTGTGGGATTTCCAGAGCCGCGACGCGCACGACATCGCTCGCGAGCAAGGCGACCGGACCGCGCGGCAATCCCTGCTCGGCGGCGCGGCGGTATTGCTGGTCGCGACCCTCGCCTTCGTCGCGGCACTGGTGCTGGCCAATCGCTTCATCGCGCGGATGCGCCGATTGCGGCGCGACACGTTGGAGCTGGCGGACCAACAGCTGCCCGATCTCATGCACAGGCTCGGCCGAGGCGAGAGTCCGGACTCCGAGAAGGAGTTCACGCGCCTCGATTTCGGTTCCGACGAACTGGGTCAGGTGGCCGACGCCTTCAACCGTGCGCACGTCGCGGCCGTGGCGGCCGCGGCGGCGGAGGCGAAGACCCGCGCGGGCGTCAACGCGGTGTTCCTCAACATCGCCCATCGCAGTCAGGTGGTGGTGCACCGCCAGCTCGCACTGCTCGACCAGGCCGAGCGCAAAGAGGAGAACGCCGACCAGCTCGAGCTGCTGTTCCAGCTGGACCACCTCGCGACGCGGGCCCGGCGCAACGCCGAGAACCTCATCATCCTCGGTGGCGAGCAACCGGGTCGGCGCTGGCGCAAGCCGGTGCCGCTGCTGGACTTGGTCCGGGCCGCGGTCGCGGAAAGCCTCGACTACACGCGTATCCAGATCGGCCGGCTGCCGGATATCCAGGTGTCCAGTAACGCCGTGGCCGACCTGATCCATTTGATGGCCGAGCTGACCGACAATGCGACAGCCTTCTCACCCCCGCAGGCGCGCGTAGAGGTGACCGGCGTCGTGGTCGGGCGGGGTGTGGCGGTCGAGATCATCGATCAGGGTCTGGGCATGTCGGAGTCCGACTTCGCCGCACGGAACGAACTGTTGTCCAACCCACCCGATTTCAGTGTGGTGACCTTGTCCAGCGAGACCCGGCTGGGCTTGTTCGTAGTCGCGAAGCTGGCGCACCGCCACGGCGTTTCGGTGCGATTGGGTGAATCGGTCTACGGCGGCGTCCGGGCCGTGGTGCTGCTTCCGAACGCCCTTTTGCAGACGCAGACGCGGCCGTACGAACAGCACGACGGCGGCCCTGCCGAACCCCCGGAGACACCGATCTCGGACAACGCATCGCCTCGTCCGTCTCCGGTCGTGCAACGATCGGCATGGTTCACCCCGCCTTCCGAGCAGTCCCCGGCGCCGGGCACGCACAGCGATCGCCGTGGATCCGGCTCGGACGCCACACCGTATTCCGGGCCTGCCCCGGATGCCCGGCCGCCGTTGCCACGTCGCCGCCGTCAATCCCCCGAGGAACAGGCGGCGCCCCCCGCCGCCCCGGTGCGGCAGCGGACCGCCGACGAGGCACGCAATCTGATGAGTGCCATCGAGAACGGAACCCGCCAGGGACGCCGGAAGCGTCCCGACCTCGACTAGTCCGCGATCCACCCCACCATCGGAAGGCGACGATGACTACTTCCCAGGGAACCGGCTTCGGTTGGCTGCTCGACGAGCTGGTCACCGGACTGGTCGGAGCCCAGTCCGCGGTGCTGCTGTCCTCGGACGGGCTGCTGCTCGGCCATTCGAACCAGCTGGACAAGGCCGACGCCGAGCGGTTCAGCGCGATGGCTTCGGCGCTGCACAGCCTGTCGCGCAGCGTCGGTCACCATTTCGACGCCGGTGGCGTCTGCCAGACCGTGGTGGAACTCGACCGGGCGGTGCTGTTCGTCACCGCGGCAGGCGCCAACGCGTGCCTGGCGCTGCTGGCGTCCGAGACCGCCGATATGGGTATGGTGGCCTACGAGATGAACCAAACGGTGCAGCGAGTCGGAACACATCTGTCGGTCGACACGCGCCCGCACCCACCCGCTTCGACACAGCCATGACTTATCCGCACGATCCCTGGTACGAAGAAGACGCCGGACCGCTGGTCCGGCTCTACGCCATCACGCGCGGCCGGGGTCGTGCCGCGCGACCGGAACTGAACCTGACCACCCAGGTGGTCGATGCCGCGCCCGGTACCGCCCTGCGGCGCACCGAGCCGGAATACGCCGCGATCGTGCAGTTGTGCCAAACTCCACAGTCGGTGGCCGAGGTGTCCGCGCGACTGCACCTGCCCCTGACGATGACGAAGGTCCTCATCGGCGACCTGCTCGATGACGGCCGGCTGATCTGCCGGTCGCCCCAGCCCGCTATGGGGGCGGAGTCGGATCTCGGTCTCCTGCGCGCCGTGCTCGACGGCATTCGAGCGCTCTGACCGCACCGGCTCCGGCCCATGCTCAGATCAACTGCGCGGCAAGCCTTTTCGCGTTCATGTAGGCGATCGCCTCGATCGACACCATCGGGTTGACGCCCGACGCCGTGGGGAAGCAAGACGCGTCGGCGACGACGATGTTCGCCACTTCCCAAGTGGCGCCGTCCGGGTTGGTGGCCGAGTTCTCCGGCGAGCCGCCCATCCGGGCCGAGCCCATGATGTGCAGCGCGCCGAGGGAACATTGCCCGGGGCCGTACCCCGCGGCCCGGCAGGCGGCGGCGAACTCGGCGTGCGAGCCGCGCCGGCCCGGTTCATAGGAGATGCCGGCCTGGTGCCCGGAAAAGATGCGGTGCGCCCCGGCCGCCTCCAGAATGCTGGCCGCCCCCTCGATTCCGGTATGCAGATGGGCGGCGTCGTAGTCCGACAACCGGTACTCGACGATCGGCTCACCGCCGCGGTCGACGGACACGCGGCCCGGGTCACGGTCGCGCGTGATGATGCCGATCGCGTTCGATTTCGCGAAATCGAGCATGGTGGCCCGATGTTGCTCGGCACCGCGCCAGCTCATGAACCCGGTGGCGAGACCGGGATGGATCGGACCGGTTTCGTAGATCACACCGTAGCCGTTGCCGTCCAGGTCGCTGTGCCTGCGGCAGATCCGGGTCTGCAAGCCACCTTCCCACGGCCTGATCTCTTCCTCGAACACGCCGAATACCGCGGCCGCCGGGTGCAGGCGCAGGTAGCGGCCGATGTTGTCGTTGCGCAACCCGGAACGCCGCAGCAACGCCGGGGTCTGGATCGCGCCGGCCGACACCACGACCGCACGTGCGTGCACCTCGATCGCCACGCCGTCCGAGGTGACCGCCGAAACTCCCTGGGCCCGGCCGTCACGCACGATGATCCGCCGCACGTCGGCGTCCACGACGAGGCGAGCGTCCCGGTCGGCCGCATCGGCGAGCCAGGTCTTGGTCACCGACTGCTTGGCGCCGAGCCGGCAGCCGTATCCGCATCGACCGCACTCCACACCGGCGTCGCAGGCATCGGTGACGTTGCGCGGCAACGTATCCACTTCCCAGCCCAGCGCCTTGGCACCACGCTCCAGAACGCCGTCGCGTGCGGACAACACCGACCGCCGATCGGTGACACCGAGCCGCCGTTGCACTACTTCGAGCGCCTCGTCGAACTCGGTCTCGGCGAATTGACCGGCGCCGAGCGCGGCCCACTCCGCCCGCACGTCCTGCGGCGTCGGCAAGGAGGTGCTCCAGTTCACGACCGTCCCGCCACCGAGGCAGGTGCCCGCGACGAGAGTGATCTGACCTTCGGTGGACGCGGGCGGGCCCGGCGCGTACAGCTGCTGCAGTCCGCCGAGCTCGCCGGTACCGAAATCGCGGTCGTCGTAATAGTTCCCGCGTTCCAGCACCACGACGTCGAGCCCCGCTTCGGCCAGGACCGCGGCCGCTACACCGCCGCCCGCACCGGATCCGACGACTACGACATCGCACCGCAGTTCGGTGGTCTCGGTGCACCGCAGCGGCGCCAGCGCGGGCGCGGGCGCCGTCGGCAGCGGACCGGTCGGAGCCGGATAGCCGATCTCCTTCCACAGCGGATTGGCGCCGGCCGGGCCGGGAGTGATGTTGTAGGACAGCAGTGACGCTTGTTTGAGCGCTTGGAAGATCACCCGCACCGGCTCGAAGCGGGAATCGGCCAGCCGCAGCAGCGCTCGCTCCCGTTGCTGCTGTGACAAGCTGGAGAAGCGGCGCGGACCGCTCCCGGTGAGCAAGCCGGTCAGCCGGGAGTCCCACAGGTTCAGCAGCGTGGCCAATTGCTTCTTCTCGGCCTCGCGCGGGTTGCGCCCCAGGATCTGGAAGACGGTGTCGACGGCGCCGATCGCGCTCGCCGACGGCAGCGTCAACCCGTCGCCGGGGTTGAACGTGTCGCAGATCAGGTTCAACGCCGCGCGTTGCTTGGCTGTTGGTTCCATGTCGAACAGTCCCCTTCGTTTCGCCGAGTGAGTTCTATCACAGGACGTGAACAACCACTAACTAAACGACTGTTTGCACAGGTCGTATCATCCCCGAGCTGGGAAGAATGCATGGACACATACTGCAGCTTCCGGCGCACCAGCCGGACTTGGCGGCGGCGGGCGGCGACAAGCCGAGGCCCCCGTTCGTGCCGGACGTTCACGCCGGAATGACGATCGCCGCCGCGTAACCGACCGCCAGGAACGCGTGGACGACCGAGACGAGCGCTCCGGCGAGTTCCGCCGTCCGGTCCGCACCGGCCCGCGGCCGCGTCAGCGACCACCGGGTGAACGTTCGCTCGGCATGTACCGCGAGGCGCAGCAACTCGGCGCGATAAGACCCGAGCAGCGGTTGGTCGCATGCGCTCAGTGCCGCGGCGGTGAGATGCGCGCAGCGGCCTATCGTCACCACGACCTCGAGCACCTCGTCCGGCACCGCCGTGATGACGTAGGCGTCCGCGAGCGCGGCCGCCATCCGCGTGCGTTCGACGACGCGGCCGAGCACCCGGCCCAATTCGGACAGCCGCGCACCGTCCGCCGCCACGGACCCGGACTCCAGGGCAGTGGTCAAGTTCGCGATCACCACACCGACCGCGTGTTCGACGCGGCGCAACCGGTCGAGAATCCCCGAGGCGTCGATCGGCGAGCAACCGAAATCCGCCAGGACCGTCGCCGCCTCGACCAGCGTCGCGGCCGCCGCACGGAAGTAGATGTCCGTTCCCGCGCTTGCCGACTGCGTCCCCATGCCCACTCCCTTCGGGTAGAGACCCTCGATCAGCAGCCATCGCGCGGCGGCCCGGCTTGGGTCAGGTTTGCCGCAAATATGCGTCAATGGTTCATAACATATCGCATCGATTTGCAGGTAGATAGAAGATATGGCCCAGAACAGTCATTCACTTAAATACCGCAGAGCCTCCACCGAACGCGGCGGATACGTCCAGGAGCGTCCGACCGGCGTTGGTCCGCACATGCCGTCGCAGGCACGATGATGGAGCCGAGCCGATGTCCGTCGAGAGGATCGACCGATGTACCGTCCGAGCCGCTGTCTGGTCGCGGTCGTCGTCCTGTTCTGGGCAGCTGTGGGGTGCGGGGATACCGAGCCCGAAACGCAGCCTGCCCGGGGCGAAATCGTGTCGACGACCTCCCTGCTGAGCCTGCCGCTCGACCAGACCGCCGCGCTGCTGGCCGGCGGCGGAATCCGAACGCCCGTGCGCAACGGTGTCGACGCGTTCCGCGTCGACTACCGCACGATCACCCCGCAGGGCGAACCGACCACCGCGAGCGGGCTGGTCGTGCTGCCGCGCACCGAGTCCGAGCGCCTGCGGGTGGTCAGCTACGAGCACGGGACCATGACGCTGAAAAGTGACGCGCCGTCGGTCGATACCCGCAACCTCCCCGACCGGCTGCGCGCGGTGATGTTCGCCGCGGTCGGCTACGCGGCGACGGCGCCGGACTATCTGGGCCTGGGGACCGGCCCAGGACCGCACCCCTACACCCACGCACCGTCGGAGGTCAGCGCGTCGGCCGACCTGTTGCGCGCGGCGCAGTCCCTCGCCGCACGGCAACGCCGGGAGTTGGACCCGAACGTGCTGGTGACCGGCTTCTCCCAAGGCGGCCACGCCGCCATGGCGCTGGGCAAGGCGCTACAGGCCGGAACGATCCCGGGCTTCGGCGTCGCCGCGTTGGCCCCGATCAGCGGCCCCTACGACATACGGCAGGTGCAGGCGCCGGCCGCGCTCGACGGCCGGGTCGTGCCGGGCGCGGCGGTCCTCTTCCTTTCGTATTGGATCACCTCGATGAACCGGATCCACCAGCTCTACGACGACCCGACCGAAGCTTTCCAGCAGCCCTACGCCGACAAAGTCGAAGAACTCTTCGACGGCTTCCACAACGAGATCACCATCGTGACCTCGCTGGCGACCACACCCGGGCAACTGCTGACCGCGCGGTTCCTCGGATTGGCCGCCGAACCCACCGGCGCCGCCGCGAAGGCCATCGCCGACAGTGACGGAACCTGCGACTGGACGCCGCGGGTGCCCGTCCAGCTCTACGCCGCCCGCGGCGACCGCGCGGTCCCCTACGCCAATACCGAGCACTGCCTGCGAGCCCTCGCCAGCGGCAACGCCACACTGCGCGACGTGGGCGATGTGGACCACGCCGGGACGGCCCGCGTTGCCCTTCCGGAGATTCTCAGCTGGTTCCAGCAACAGTTTCCGCCGAGCTGACCGGCACCATAGGGGCAGGTCGCCGCATGATCGGCGGTCAGTGCGAGTCGGCCGGTTGTGTCTTCGGCTCGAAGGGTGACTCGATCCGATCCATGACGATGCGGATGTCGAGGTTCGCGACCTCACCGGAGGCGTCGAACTCGACATCGCCCGCGATACCGTGGCCGCTGAATTCCAACCACCGGTAGTCGTCGAGGAACTCGGTGGCCAGGCCGCGCCGGGTCAGGTAGCTGTGCACCGCACGCCGGTGATCCGTCAGCGGCAGTGCCCCGAAACCGTAGGCCAGCACGCGAGCGAGGCCGGAGGCGGTCGGCGCGGGCAGCTCGAACGCCGGATGGTCGATGAGAAACGCGACGCAGGCGCCATCGATGATCCCACAGTAGGAGCTCCAGCGGCCACAGACGATCTTCGCCGCGTCCGCCATCAGCCCGGCCACCTGATAGGGCTCCGGCGCCGCACCGCCGAGCACGACGGGCAGTTCCGCCGAACACAATTCGGCGACGCCGTACCGAAAGCCGAACTCGCGCACCGTCTGTGCGGAGCGCAGCAGTGACCGCGGGTAGCCCCAGGGATTGACCCATCCCCACAGCCACGACTCGGCGTCGGCCGTTCCGAGCAGGTGGACGTCGGTGCACACGATGGAGCGCTCGTCGCCGAGGAATTCGAGCCGGCGTCCTTCCAGGTCGGCTTCCCACACGTGTGCGCCAAGCACTTCTTCCAGGTGCAGTCGGTGCTCGAGCGACAGCAAGCCCGCGTCATCGAGAAGTCTCGTCAGTGGCACGGATTTGGACACCGAGTCAGCGTAGTCAACGCGCGCCGGTGGATGCGCCTCCCACCGGATGTAGCGCCGGCTATCCGAAGGAACTGACGTTGTTCACCTGGTTCGAGGTGGTGTACCCGCTGACGTGGTAGGTGATGGTGAACGAGAGGTCCGAACCGGTCCACGTAATCGGCGACCACTCACCGGACTCGGAGAACAGGATGTAGATTTCGTGCCCGGCCTCGTACTCGGCACTGGTAGCGCCGGGGGCCAGCACGAACAGCTCTTCGGGCTTGTCCCATTCCTGCCGGTAGACCGAGACGTGTCCCCCCGAATCGTTGTGCAGCTTGTACCAGCCGGGCGAGCTGCGCGTTGCGGGCTCCGAGGCCGTCGACGACATTGTGATGATCTTCTTCTTGAGCGCCATTCGGGTGCTCTCCGTCATTCGACTCTCCTTCGATCCGCGTCGGGCATGCCAGAAATCGAACGCGAACCCGGTTCGACAACGTCGACGCGCTCGATCTCCGCACGAAGAAACAGCCGAACCAGGTCGCGAAGAATAGTGACCAGACGAAACTCCGAGAGGCTCGTCTGTTCTCACCACACAGTCTGCCCATCTCGGGGCGAACTCGATTCACCCCTTACGGGTGAAATACCGCGCAGCGCAGGGACGGCCGGGGCGCTCAGACCGCCGCGGCCGGTCGGCCCGGCAACGGGTGGGGCAGGAAACCGTCGGCGAAGTACATCATGGAACCGCACTGATCACACCGGTAGGCGTGCTGCTTCGATATCTCCTGGCCCAGCTCACTCGGGTGATCGGTCATGAAACCGGCATGTCCGGTGATGAAACCGACAACACCGAGGTAGGTGCGTCGCCGTTCGCACCACGGACACGTCAGGTCGACGCACTCCTGCCTGCGGCGGATCTCGTTTTCCTGCAGCGTTATCCGACGCTTCACCTGATCGATGTAGTGCCGCGCCTCCGACAGCGACAGTCGCTGTGGTTCGCTCCACGGGCCTTCGTACACAGTGTCGACGGCCGTCCGGAGTTGCGCGAACTCCGCTGCGGAACAACGCACCACCCGCGTACCCCTGAGGCCGCCCTCGACGCGATAGGTGATTTCCGCTCGCGAAACACCTTTCGGTAACCCTTTGTTCAGCTTCACCCGTTTCGGGTCATCCGCATCCGGCTTGAATTCCAGCCCCCGGTCCGACACACCATTACGATACCGTTCGAATCGACTCGGCGGCCTTCCGTCGGACGGCTACTTCGAGTAGTTGAAACCGATCAGCACCACGCCGTCGCGGGCGAAGGCCGCGCCGTCGTAGGGGGTGCTCACCGGCCGGCTGATCGAAGAGTCCTCCGGCGGCTCGTGGGGCGTAGGGGCCGAACTCGTCCGCGCGTCGCACGCCGGTCCACGGTGTCGCCGCTACCGGCGAGCCGAAGCGTCTCGGGCCGGTCGCAGGCGCCGCGTGCGGCACACCGGGAAAGGCGCCGACCCCGTTGCGGACCGCGCCCGCGACCCGGCCGCATCGGGTCGGTACTTCCCAAGTTCCGTCGGACACGTGCCACCTCGCGCTTCGCGGATCGTCGTCGCCCGGCCCCAGTGACAGGCGACAGGCGATGCTAATAATAGCGATCAGCTATGACGCGTAGTCCGTTCCGGCGAAATTCGCGAAACTTCGAAATCGGACGAGATCGACACGCTGTTCCGAGGTCGGCGACGCGAACGTCGAGCCGAGTTTCTCGGCCGTCGGTGCGCCTCACCCGAGGGTAGCCGCCGGGTCCACGGTCAAACATAGGTCTCGAGTACCTCGATGTCGGCGGCGGGCGCGCCCATCACGACGACGTCGATCGGGCGATCGGCCCGCTCCCGCGCAGCGGTATTCAGGACAGCCCCAGGTCCCGGGCGACGATCATCTTCATGACCTCGCTGGTACCCGCGTAGATGCGGGCCACTCGGGCATCGGTGTACAACCGGGCGATCGGGTACTCCATCATGTATCCGTAGCCACCGAACAGTTGCAGGCAGCGATCCACCACACGCGCTTGCACCTCGGTGCAGAACAGTTTGACGCGGGCGGCGTCCGCCCCGGACAGCGTCCCCGCGACCAGGTCGAGCACCGCCCGGTCGACCATGGTCTGGGCTGCCTCGACTTCCGCGGACATCGCGGCCAGTTCGAACTTGGTGTTCTGGAACGACGCGACGGGCGTGCCGAATGCCTTGCGCTGCTTGGTGTATTCGACCGTCGCGGTGATCGCGGCACGTGCTTGGGCGACCGAGCCGACCGCGACGGTCAGCCGTTCCTGCGGCAGGTTGTGCCCCAGGTAGCCGAACGCCGCGCCTTCGGCGCCGAGCCGGTTGGCCACCGGCACCCGGACGTCCTGGAACGACAGCTCCATGGTGTCCTGCACCTTGCAGCCCATCTTCTCCAGCATGCGCCCACGGGTGAAACCGGGCATCCCGTCCTCCACCACCAGGAGGGTGAGCCCGGCGCGCCGGTCGTCCGGATCGGCGGACGTGCGCGCCACCACGATCACCAGGTCCGCGAGCAGGCCGCCGGTGATGAACGTCTTGGCGCCGTTGAGTACGTAGTCGTCGCCGTCGCGCACCGCGCTGGTGCGCATGCCCGCCAGATCCGAACCCGTACCCGGCTCGGTCATCGCGATGGCGGTGAGCAGCTGCCCCGATGCGAGCCCGGGGAACCATCGGTCCCGTTGCGCGGCGTCGGCGTACTCGAGGAAATACGGCAGTATCACATCTAGTTGGGTGCGCACCGTGCCGAGCGTGACCAGCGCCCGGGCCGCTTCCTCTTGCAGGATCACGTTGTAGCGGTAGTCACGGATCCCCGCTCCCCCGTGCTCCTCGGGCAGCGCGAACCCGAGCAGCCCGAGTTCGCCCATCGCCGCGAAGATCTCGCGCGGCATTCTGCCGTCCTTCTCCCACGTGGAGTAGTTGGGCTCGATCTGTTTCGCCACGAATTCCCGGACCAGTTGCCGGAATGCCTCGTGGTCGGTGCCGAAAAGCTCTCGTCGCACGCCGCGCCTCCGCTCAGGACATCAGTTCGACGACGGTGGCGTTGGCGGTGCCGCCACCCTCGCACATGGTCTGCAAGCCGTAGCGGATTCCGTTGTCCCGCATGTGGTGCAGCATCCGCGTCATCAGCACGGCTCCGGACCCGCCCAGCGGATGCCCGAGCGCGATCGCTCCGCCCAGCGGATTCATCAGGGCCTCGTCGGCGCCGGTCTCGGCGAGCCAGGCGAGTGGAACGGGGGCGAAGGCCTCGTTCACCTCGAAGACACCGATGTCGGCGAGCGCGAGACCCGCTTTGCGCAGTACCTTTTCCGTCGCGGGGATCGGCCCGGTGAGCATCAGCACCGGATCGGAACCGGCTACGGCGCCCGCGCGGTAGCGCGCCAACGGCGTCAGGCCCAGCTCGCGCGCCTTGCGCGGGGTGGTCACCAGCAGGGCGGCCGCGCCGTCGGAGATCTGCGAGGCGTTGCCCGCGTGGATCACCCCGTCGTCCCGGAACGCGGGTTTCAGCCCGCCGAGTTTCGCCGCGGTGGTGCCGCGCCGGATCCCCTCGTCCGCGCTCACCACGCCTGATTCCGTGGTGACGGGCACGATCTGGTCGGTGAACGCGCCCGCGTCCTGGGCGGCGGCGGCACGTTCGTGCGAGCGCGCGGAGTACTCGTCGAGCCGGGTGCGGGTGAATCCCCACTTCTGCGCGATCAATTCGGCCGAGATGCCCTGGTTGAAGGCGAAATCGTCGTAGCGCGCCAATGCTTTCGGTCCGTAGGGAGTGCCGGAGGCCTTCGCCGCGTTCAACGGCACCCGGCTCATCACTTCCACGCCTCCGGCCACGACGATGTCCTGCTGCCCGGACAGCACGGCTTGCGCAGCGAAGTCCAACGCTTGCTGGCTGGAGCCGCAGGCCCGGTTGACCGTGACCCCCGGAATGGTCTCCGGCCAGCCCGCCGCCAGCACGGAGTAGCGGCCGATATTGCTGGACTGATCCCCGACCTGGGAGACACAGCCCCAGATCACGTCGTCGACCAGCGCCGGATCGAGGCCGCAGCGTTCGGCCAGCGCGGCCAGCACGAGCGCGGACAGGTCCGCCGGGTGCACCCCGGACAGCCCTCCGTTGCGTTTGCCCACCGCGGTGCGGACCGCGCCGGCGATAACTACCTCACGCATCTGTCATCTCCCGTTCTCGGAATTGCTGGCGGCGCGGATCGGCGGCCGCCGGACCGTCCAGTGGCCGGTGAACCGCGGCTCGCGCTGTTCTGCGAAGGCCGCGAACGCCTCCGGGGCGTCCGCGGTGGCGAAGTTCAGTCCTTGCGCCCTGGCTTCGGCCGCGAGCGCCTCCCGGAGGGTCGAGCCCGCGCCTTCGTGCAGTAGCGCCTTGGTCTGGGCCAGCGCCACCGGCGGTCCGGTGGCCAGGCGCGCGCCGAGATCGGTGACGAACCCGTCGATCTCCTCCTCCGGCACCACCCAGGTCACCAGCCCCAGATCCCGGGCGTGGGCGGCGTCGATCGTCTCGGCCAGCAGCGCCAGCCGCTTGGCCTGTTGCAGGCCGATCAGCCGGGGCAGCAGCCAGGAGCCACCCAGATCCAGGGACAGTCCACGCCGGGTGAAGATCTGCGCGAAGGTCGATGCCGGGGTGGCGACCACGAGATCGCAGCCCAGGGCCAGGTTCCAGCCCGCGCCGACCGCCACGCCGGTGACCTTCGCGACGGTGGGCAGCGGCAGTTCGTGCAGCAGGACCGCGACGTCGGTGAGGGCACGCATCCGGTAGATCGGGTGCGCGTTGTCCGGCGTCGAGATATCCGCGCCGGAACAGAACGCGCCGCCCGCGCCGGCGAGCACCAGAGCCCGGACGGTGCGGTCGGCCGCGACGGCGCGCAGCGCGTCGGCCAGCGCCGCCCAGAGCTCGGCGTCGATCGCGTTCTTGCGGTGCGGCCGGTTCAGCGTCAGCGTGCGCACGCCGTCGAGGTCGTCGGAGAGCAAAACGGGCGCGCCGGTCATCGGCGGGCCCCGATCACTCCGGAATCGCGCAGCGCCGCGATCTCGACTGCGGTGCAGCCTATTTCGGTGAGCACCGCGTCGGTGTGCGCGCCGAGGCCGGGCACCGGGCGCATCGGCGGCTCGAAACCGCTGAGGATCGCCGGTGGCAGCAGGGACGGAATCGAACCCGCCGGGGTCTCGATGCTGCGCCAGCGGTCGCGCTCGGTCAGCTGCGGGTGGTCGAGCACCTCGGTGGGACGGTTGTAGCAGGAGTTGCCGATCCCGGCGTCGTCGGCGATCTTCTGGATGCGCGCCAAGTCGTGGCGCAGGCACCACGCGGCGATCGCGTCGTCGATTTCGGCGCGGTGACGCACCCGTCCCGGGTTGGTGCGGAATCGCTCGTCCGCGGCGAGGTCGGGGCGGTCGAGTACCTCCGTCGCCAGCCGCTGCCACTCCCGGTCGTTGGTGGTGCCCAGCACCACGATTCGGCCGTCGGCGGTGGGATAGGCCCCGTAGGGTGCCACGGCGGGCGAACTCATCCCGAGTGGCTGCTGATCCACCCCCGCGTGCCGGGCGTAGGTCAGGTGGTAGCCCATCATCTCGGCCATGGTGTCGAACAGGCTGACCGAGATCGTGTTGCCGTGGCACGCGTCCCTGGCCCGTCCGCACAGCGCGGCCAGGATCGACAGCGCCGCGTACAGACCCGTGGTGACGTCGGCGACCGGCGGACCGGGTTTGGCCGGGGCATCCGCGGTGCCGGTCACCGCGCAGACCCCCGACTCGGCCTGGACGAGCAGGTCGTAGGCGCGTTTGTGGGACAGCGGCCCGCCCGCGCCGAACCCGTCGATCTCCACCGCGATCAGATCCGGATGACGCGCCGCCAGGTCCGCGGGCGCGAGGCCCAGACGCGCGGTGGCGCCGGGCGCGAGGTTGGACACCAGCACGTCGGCGCGGCTCAGCAGACGATGCAGGACATCCACCCCGGCAGACGTTTTCACGTCGAGGGTGACCGATTCCTTACCGCGGTTGACCCAGACGAAGTGCGCGGCCTGCCCGTGCACCACGTCGTCGTAGTACCGGGCGAAGTCGCCGCCGCGCGGGTGCTCCACTTTGATCACCCGGGCGCCGAAATCGGCCAGAGTGCGCGTGCACATCGGCGCGGACACCGCTTGTTCCAAGGCCACGACCGTGACACCCGCCAGTGGCCCCTGGGCCGTCCTCGGGCCGGGAGACTCGGCGTCCGGCGCGGAATGCTGCGCGGGATCCGCCATCAGATCACCGTGCCGCCGTCCACCGGCAGCACTTGGCCGGTGACGAAGGAGGCGGCGTCGGAGGCGAGGAAGACGAACGCGCCCGCGACTTCCTCCGGTTCGGCCCAGCGCCGCAACAGGATTCGGTTGAGCATCTGCTCGGAGAACCGCTCGTCGGTGCGGATGGTGTGCGTCATCGGCGTCGCCGCCAGCGGCGCCAGTGCGTTGACCAGGATGTTCTTGCGCGCCAGTTCCTTGGCCATGGATTTGGTGATGCCGATGATCGCGGCCTTGGCGGCCGAGTAGTTCACCTGGCCGAGGGTGCCGACGATGCCCGCGGCCGAGGTGACGTTGATGATCCGCCCGGTGCCGTCGGTGGGCAGGAACGGCAACGCGGCCTGCGAGCAGTTGATCGTGCCCAAGGCGTGGATGTCGAACAGGCGCTTGACCGATTCCGCGGTGGTGTCGGCGAGCATCGCGGGGGCGGTGACTCCGGCGTTGTTCACGACGATGTGCAGCACACCGTCGGCGAGCCCGGCGGCCTGCTCGGCGGCCGCCGCGGCGGAGTCCCGGTCCGTGACGTCCAGGGCGCGAGCGGCCGCGCTGCCGCCGTCGGCGACGATCTTCTCCGCGACGGCGGCGGCCGCCTCGCCGTTGCGATCGGTGACCAGCACGGCCGCGCCCGCGGTGGCCAGCGCCCGCGCCACCGCGGAGCCGATCCCGCCCGCGGCGCCGGTGACCAGCGCCGAACGCCCGGTGAGGTCGAACAGTGTCTGCTGGGTCATCAGTAGCTCCTCGGCAATCCCAGGGCGTGCGAGCCCAGATAGTTCAAGATCATTTCTTGGCTGACCGGGGCGATGCGCATCACGCGCGCCTCCCGGAAGTAGCGGGCCACGTGGTATTCCTCCGCGTATCCCATGCCGCCGTGCGTCTGCAGCGCCCGGTCGGCGGCGGTGAAGCCGGCGTCGGCGCACAGGTATTTCGCGGTGTTCGCCTCGCGCCCACAAGATTTCCCCTTGTCGTAGCGCCAGGTGGCCTTGCGCAGCATCAGCTCGGCCGCGTCCAGCCGGGCCAGCGAGTCGGCAAGCGGGAACTGGATGCCCTGGTTCATGCCGATCGGGCGGTCGAAGACCACGCGTTCCTTCGCGTACCGCACCGCCCGGTCCAAGGCGACCCGGCCGAGCCCGAGCGCCTCGGCGGCGATCAGCATGCGCTCGGGGTTCAGCCCGTCGAGCAGATACCGGAACCCCTCGCCTTCCGCGCCGACCCGGTCCTCCACCGGAATGCGCAGGTCGTCGATGAACAGCTCGTTGGAGGTGACGGCGTTGCGGCCCATCTTCGCGATCGGCCGGATGTCGACGTGCGCGCGATCGAGGTCGGTGAGGAACAGCGTCATGCCGTCGGTCTTCTTGGCGACGTCGTCGTAGGAACTGGTGCGGGTCAGCAGCAGAATCTTCTCCGACTCCTGCGCTTTGGAGATCCACACCTTGCGCCCGTTCACCACGTAGTGGTCGCCGTCGCGGCGGGCGAAGGTGGTGATGCGCGGAGTGTCCAGTCCCGCGCCGGGTTCGGTCACGCCGAAGCACACGTGCAGCTCGCCGGTCGCGATGCGCGGCAACGTGCGCCGTTTCAACTCCTCGGATCCGTGCACCACCACGGGATGCATGCCGAAGATCGACATGTGGATCGAGCTGGCGGCGTTCATCCCGCCGCCCGAGCGCGACACCTCCTCGGCCAGCAGTGTGGCCTCGGTGATGCCGAGGCCGTGGCCCCCGTACTCCTCGGGGATGGTGATGCCGAGCCAGCCGCCGCCCGCGACGGCGTCGTAGAACTCGGTGGGGAACTCGTGCGCCTGGTCCTTCTCCATCCAGTACTGGTCGTCGAACTTGCGGCACAGCTCGGCCACCGATTTCCGGATCAGCTCCTGATCCTCGGACAGCTCGAAGTTCATGCCCTCGTCGTTGGTGTCACCGGACACTTCCGAACCTCCACTTCCTCGTCTCGCGGCTACTCACCGTCGGCTGTGGCGCACGCCGGTGCGGAAGGTCGATCCAGCCCTTCCGCACCGGCGGCATCCGACGGGCGACCGCTCGGTACCGCGCGTGTGGCCCTCCGTCTCCCCAGTCGAGGCGGATGACGCGCGAGCCGATCCCCGTCCCCCGGCGCGGCAGTGCACCGAGGCGATTCCCGCGGGAGTCGTTCGACTCCGCGGCCTGGCTCACCGGGGCGCTGCTGCCACCCCGTCGTAGCCGATCTCCGCGCTGAGCACTCGAGTGCCGAGTTCATCCAGGTCGTAGGACTGGCGCGCCAGCCAGAACCGCAAGAAGTTGGTCAGCGAATAACGCAGGAACAGCGCGGAACCCACGACGCTCGCCGCTACCCCACCGAGGGCGAGCGTGATGGCGTCACGCTGGGCCAGTGGGTCGGTGGTGCCGTGCGACATGAAATATGCCAGGACCGCGACCACCAGCCCGGCCACCATGAGCGTGACGCCGGTGCGCAGCCACAGCCCGGAGCGGCCCGCCGCCGGGTCGGGAATCTTCAATTCCTGCAGTTCGCGGACGAAACGCTCCGCGCGAGATTCGGTCATGTGGAACTTCCTAGGTAGAGGGCTGCCAATTCGTTGCGGATTCCGCTGTCGGGATGTCCCTGCCGCACGACCCGGCCGCGCACCAGGACGGCGGCGTGATCGGCGATGTCCAGCACGGCGGCGGCGAACTGCTCGACCAGCAGCACCGCGACGCCCTGGCGGGCGATCTCAGCGACCTCGTCGTAGAGCTTGCCGACCACCAAAGGGGCCAGGCCCATGGACAGTTCGTCCAGCAGCAGCACGGCGGGATTCGTCGCCAGGCCGCGGGCCAGCGCCAGCATCTGCTGTTCGCCGCCGGACATGGTGCCCGCGATCTGGCCCGCGCGTTTGCCGAGGATCGGGAACCGGCTGAAGGCGATCTCCTCGATCTCCTCCCTCGACCGCCCGGTGAAGGTCATCATCAGCAGGTTGTCGCGCACGGTGAGATTCGGGAACACGCCGCGGCCCTCGGGGATCAAGCAGACCCCCGCGCGGGCCAGGTCGCGCGGGTCGGCTCCGGTCACGTCGCGCCCGCCGAGCACCAGCCGCCCCGAGGTGACCGGGTGGATGCCCGCGATCACCTTCAGCGCGGTGGTCTTGCCTGCGCCGTTGGGTCCGAGCAGGGCCACCACCTGTCCGGCGGCGACGTCCAGGTCGACCCCGTGCAGCACGGTGATGGCGTCGTAGGCGGCGCGCGCCTCACGCAGCGCGAGGAGTTCGGCGGGGCCGGACGGTGTTGTCGCCGTAGCTGTTTCGGTTGCGCTCTGCACGCTCATAGGTCTCCCAGATAGGCCGCGAGGACGGTCTCGTCCGCACGGATCACCGCGGGCGGGCCGGAGGCGATCACCTTGCCGAGATCGAGCACGAACACCTCGTCGCAGACGTTCATCACCAGGCCCATGTCGTGCTCCACGAGCAGCACCGCGGTGCCGTCGTCGGCCAGTGAACGCAGCAGTTCACCGAATCGCTCGGTCTCGGTGTGGTCCTGGCCTGCGGCCGGCTCGTCGAGCAGGATCAGGCTGGGTCGTGCCGCGATCGCCCGCCCCACCTCCACCAGGCGTCCGGTGCCGGTCGGCAGTTCGTCGGCGGAGGCGTCGGCGATCTCGTGCAGGCCGAGCCGATCGATGATCTCGGTGACGATCCGGGCCGCGTGCCTGCGTTGCGGGCCGAGTTCGGCCGCGACCAGCAGGTTGTCGCGCACGCTCAGTCTGCCGAACAGCTCCAGCCGCTGGAAGGTGCGGGCCAGGCCGTGCCGAGCCCGGCGGGACGGGCCGAGCCGGGTGACGTCGGCGCCGTCGATCGCCACGCGTCCCTTCGTCGGTTTGCGCAGCCCGCAGATCACGTCGAACAGCGTGCTCTTGCCCGCGCCGTTCGGGCCGATCAGTCCGGTCACCGCGCCGCGTTCGGCGCGCAGCCCGGCGCCGTCGAGCGCGCGGTTGCCGCCGAAGACGACGGTGACATCGTCAACTTCCAGTAGCGACGGCACGGTCGAGCACCTCCTCGTCCTCGGATGCCCACGGCCGTTCGACGCCCCACCACTCCACCGGCACGTCCGCCGGATCCGGCGCGGGCCGCGAACGCACCCCGTACCAGACGCGCGCCGCCACAGCGGCGACCACCACGCCGAGAGTGAAGCCCCAGCCGTCGACCACGTCGATCAGCCGCAGCCCCCACAGCCCCAGGATCACCAGCACGAGCAGCGGGGCGACGATCCGGTCGCGCAGCATCGGCACCCAGTCCTTGCGCAGCGAGGCGATCGCCCCTTCCTTCAGTACGCCGCCGCCGAAGGCGATCCCGCCGAGCGCGGGCAGCACCTGCGCCAGGTTCTGCAGGCCCGGCCACAGCACGGGGATCACGTTCAACGGTCCGGCGAAGACGGCGCCGGTGAACATGCCCGCACCGACCGCGCCGAGACCGGCGATGGTCACGATCAGGAAGATCGGCAATCCGGCCACCAGATTGAATTGTTCGGGGGCGACCGCCTGCAACTGCATGCCGTACAGCGCGCCGCCCAGCCCGGCGATCGCGGCGGCGAGCGCGAAGACCAGCACACGCGCCGCGAGCAGGCTTCCGCCGAGGGTGGCGTAGGCGGCCTCACTGTCACGCAAGGCGATCAGGCGACGCCCGAACCGGCTGCGCCGCAATAGGGCCACCGCCAGGCCCGCCACGGCCAGGCATACCGCGGCGAAGACGGTCACCTCGGCGGTGGTGTCGACGTTCAAGCCGAACAGATCCGGCCCCACCAGTGACACCGAGCCCTGGTCGAACAGCGCGATCCGGATGCCGAGGATCTCGAAGGAGGGCAGGGTGAAGATCCAGCGATCCAGGATGACGGCGAACGCCGCCGTCGCCAGGGCCAGATACACCCCGGACAGCCGCAGCGCGGGCACGGCGACCACCGCTCCCACCACCCCTGCGATGCCCATCGCGGCGAGCAGCGCCCACCATTGGCCGTCCGGGCCCAGGTGCGCGTAGGCCACCGCGCCCACACCGGCCAGGCTGAGCTGACACAGCGAGATCTGGCCCGCGAAACCGAGCAGCGGCACATACGACAGCGCGATCACGCCCCAGGCGAACATCGCGCCGTAGGTGATCAGGTCGGATTCGCTGAGCATGGTCGCCAGCATCAGGCCGAGCACGACCACGGCGGCGGCGAAGACCACCGAACCGTTGATCGAGGGCAGCGGCACCGGGCTGAGCTTGCGGTCGCGCCCGCGCAGCCTGCCGTGCGGGAACAGCAGCAGCGCCACGAACAGCAGCAGTGCGGGTGCCGCGAGCCGCAGGCCGGGCAGGTAGTCGTTCTGCGGCAGGTACCCGGTGAGGTAGCTCTCCAGCAGGCCGACCACCACCGCGCCGGCGAACGTCATCGGCAGGTTGCGCAGCCGCCCGAAAATGGCCGCCGTGTAGGCGCTGACGATCAGCAGCGACAGCTGCGCGGCGTCCAGCGCCACGGTCGGCGCGATGAGGATCCCGCCGATCGCGGCCAGCTCGATGCCGAGGATCCAGGCGATCCGGTTGGCCCGCCGGGGATCGGCGCCGGTGAGGCCGACCAGCGCGCGATCGTCCACGGTGGCCCGCATCTCGGCACCGATCCTGGTGCGGAACAGCAGGATTCGCAGTCCCACGGCGACCGCCACCGCGACGGCCATGGTCAGGGCCTGATGCCAGGTGATGATGACCGGGCCGAGGTCGATCGACGGTTTGTCCGCGAAAAACCTCGTCAGCGAGCGCGACTCGTTGGGATTCCATATCCAGCGCGCCAGCACGATGAGACCACTGAGCAAGGCGATCGTCATCACGAGCTTCTCTGCGTCACCCAATCCTTGGGTCGGCGCGAGCGCCTTGCCGAACAGCAACCCGAACAGCGGCGCGAAGACCAGCAGCACCGCGACGATCGCCATCGGCACCGGCCAGCCCCAGCCGATGGTGAGCTGCCAGTAGACGAACGCCGAGATCATTCCCGCGGCGCCGTGCGCGAAGTTGAACACACCGGTCGTGGTGTAGGTGAGCACCAGCCCGCTGCCGATCACGGCATAGATCGCCGCGGTGCTGAGGCCGACGATCCCGAAGGCGATGAACTGCTCCATCAGCGCGAATGCTCCGTCACTTCAGGTCGCTCATGCTCTTGCCGACGTCGGCGAGGGTCAGCGGCTTGCCGAAATCCTGGGTGTACTTGTAGGGAGTGAAACCGCAACGGAATACGCCGTTGTCGGGCTTGAACTCCGCCGTCTTCCAACCGTCCGGAGTGGCCTGCTGGACGTTGAAGCACCGCGTCTGCTCCGACAGCGGCCGGGACAGATCGACAGGCGCCTGCAAGCCGCCGCCGGTCCACGCCGTTTCCTTGCGCGCGGCGTTGTATACGCACGCACGGGTGAGATCGTCGCCGCAGCTGGTCGCCGATTTGGCGAACAGCAGCCACGACTGGAAGGCGCGCAGCACCTGGAAGGTGATGGCGCTGCTGGGCGCGTACTGCTTGAACAGATCTTTCAGCTGCTGCACCGCCGGTACCTGCCCGGCCGCGTCCAAGGGTGCGGTCCCGCTCAGATCGGCGTAGTTGTTCTGGGAGGCCAGCGAGCTCTTCGTGACGTCGAGGAACGACTGGTTGTAGGAGTTGGCGTTGGCGTCGATCCAGTCCAGCTTGTAGTTCATGCTGGTGAGCACGTCCTGCAGTTTGGCGAGGTAGCGGTACTCGCCGAAGAAGATCAGGCCCTTGACGTTGTTGGCCTTGATCGCCTGCGCGTAGGGGGTCCAGTCGGAGACGCCCGCGAGCGGATAGAGATCGTTGTAGACGATCTTCGCGCCCGCCGCCGTCAGGGATTCGGTCATTTTCTCGCCCATGACCTTGGTGATCGGCGAGTCGCCGTTGATCATCCCGACCGCACCCGCCGAAGCCGGGTAGGCCTCCTTGATCAGCCAGTCCTGGAAGCCGGTGTACGGGTTGACCGCTTCGGAGGCGGAGGAACCGCCGCCCAGCTGCAGGTCCGAGCCGGTGTTGGCGGTCTGGGTGACCTGGGCGGGGAATTCCGGCAGCAGGCACGACAGCCGGTCCTTCACGCCCAGCCCGTCCAGCGCCGCGCTCCCGCCGACGAGGACGAAGTCCTCCCGGCAGGACTCGAGCATGCGCTGGCGCACCTCCATGAGCTTGGTGTCACGCAGGTTGGTCACCAGTTTGCGTCCGTTGATGCCGCCCGCGGCGTTGCACCAGGAGGTGAACACCTTCGCCGCGTCGACGAGGTCGGGATTCTTCGTGAAACCGATGTCGGAGAAGACCCCGATTTCGATCTCCGTGGCAGTGACACCCTGCGCCGACGCGCTTTTCGCGTTCCCGGGCTGACAGACGCTGGTCAGGTCGCCGAAGTTGCCCGACGCGGTCGGCCCCGGACCCTCCTCGGTTCCGCGACCCCCGCCCTCGCGGCCGCATCCGGCCACCAAGAGCGCGATCGCCAGCGCGGCGACGATCATTCGCTGCGGTCTCACCGTAGTTCCTCCTCTGTGGGCTGTTCGGCGCCCGATGGGTGGCCTGGGCCGTCGCCGACGTCTCGCCCTTCGCTCGTCGATGAGCAGCACGTGCCCGGAGGCACACTCGCTGTCAGGGAAACTATCTTCTCAGATTTGGATAATCAATATCTGCTTTTAGGAGAGTGCAACCTACACAGGCGGCGACGGCGAGCCTTGACGGCGGCCACGCCCGCCGCGGGATCCAACCCGCACGCTCGGCGTTGACAGTGCGGCAGCCGCATGGAAATCTACTAGTTGTTTTTGAGAATGCTATTCTCATTTCGGACGAACGGAGGTTCACGCCACCTGGAACGGCTGTCGAGCGCCCGCGGCGACCCGCCACCCGAGGGGCGCCTCGGCCGACAGCCGGGAACCCAGCCGCCGCCTCGACCGGTACGGCCCACCGGGCACGGCATTCGACACCTCCGGCGCGTCACCGGACCATGAAAGGTAATCCCTTGGCACACTTCACCAAACCCGCTGCGGGGAGCTGGACGCAGAACTATCCCGAGCTGGGTACCGAGCCGGTCGACTACATCGACTCGATCGATCCCGCCTTCTACGAGGACGAGCGTCAGGCGATCTTCCGCAAGAGCTGGCTCAACGTCGGCCGGGTCAACCGGCTGCCCCGCGTCGGCAACTACTTCACCAAGGAACTGGCCTGCGTCGGCACTTCGCTGATCGTCGTCAAGGACAACGACGGCGTGGTCCGCGCGTTCCACAACATCTGCAGGCATCGCGGCAACAAGCTGGTCTGGGACGACTACCCGGGCGAGGAGACCGCAGGCACCTGCCGCCAGTTCACCTGCAAGTACCACGCCTGGCGCTACAGCCTCAAGGGTGAGCTCACCTTCGTCCAGCAGGAGAAGGAGTTCTTCGACCTGGACAAGGACAAGTTCGGCTTGAAGCCGGTCCGCTGCGAGGTGTGGGAGGGCTTCATCTTCGTCAACCTCGACGAGAACGCCAAGCCGCTCACCGAATACCTGGGTCCGCTGGCCAAGGGTCTCGAGGGGTACCCGTTCGACCAGATGACCGAGGTCTTCAGCTACAAGGCCGAGATCGGCAGCAACTGGAAGCTGTTCATCGACGCGTTCGCCGAGTTCTACCACGCACCGGTCCTGCACCAGAAGCAAGCGGTCAAGGACGAGGCCGACAAGTTGTACGGCGTGGGCTACGAAGCGCTGCACTACGAGATCGCGGCTCCGCACTCGATGATCTCGTCCTGGGGCGGAATGGCCCCGCCGAAGGACCCCACGATGGTCAAGCCGATCGAGCGCGAATTGCGCAGCGGCCTGTTCGGCCCCTGGGACCGGCCCGATATCGACGGCCTGGAACCGCTGCCGCAGGGCATCAACCCGGCCAAGCATCGCGCCTGGGGCGTCGACGAATTCGAGTTCTTCCCCAACTTCTCCCTGCTGTTCTGGGCGCCGGGTTGGTACCTGACCTACCACTACTGGCCGACCGCCGTGGACCGGCACATCTTCGAGGCGAGTCTGTACTTCGTACCGGCCAAGAACGCCAGGGAGCGGCTGGCCCAGGAACTGGCCGCCGTGACCTTCAAGGAGTACGCGCTGCAGGACGCGAACACCCTGGAGGCCACCCAGACCATGATCGCCACCCGCGAGGTCACCGAGTTCCCGCTCAACGACCAGGAGATCCTGCTCCGCCACCTGCACAAGACCGCCCAGAAGATCGTCGAGGAGTACCGCGATGGCCGCGCCCACTGATGACCAGCAGACCGACCAGGCGAACGCCACGCCGCTGCCCGCCGAGTTCGCCGACCTGGAGCGGTTCTCGGACTGGATCCTCGCCACGGAGCCCGAGCGCTACGCCAAGCGGATGGCCTCCTCCATGGACGATATGCAGCAGCTGTACGACACCGTGTTGCCGCGTCTGCAGTCCGCCCTGGATCACATCGACAAGTACGACTGGAAGGATTTGCCCGACGAGGCGCGCAATCTGTTCCACCTGTTGCAATCGCTCGTGATGGTGTCGTTCCCGATCGAGGTGTGGAAGCAGCCGCGAGTGCCGGATTCCGGCGCGGCTTACCTGGATATCGTCCGCGAGCCGGTGGTCTGACCGATGGCGGCGCTGACGCTGAAGGCCGCCGGTCTGCTCGACGTCGACACCGGTGCGATCGTCCGTCCCGGCATCCTGCGGATCGAGGACGATCGGATCGCCGGTGTCGGTGGCGCCGTCGCGGGCGAGGTCGTCGATCTCGGCGATCTCGTCCTGCTGCCGGGCCTGATGGACATGGAGGTCAACCTCCTCATGGGCGGACGCGGGGAGACCGGTCTGGCCTCCAGCGTCAAAGACGATCCGGCGCTGCGGGTGCTGCGCGCGGTGGGCAACGCCCGACGGACCCTGCTCGCCGGCTTCACCACCGTCCGCAATCTCGGGCTGTTCGTGAAGACCGGCGGCTACCTGCTGGACGTCGCGCTGGGCAAGGCGATCGACGCGGGCTGGATCGAGGGCCCGCGCATCGTGCCCGCCGGGCACGCGATCACCCCCACCGGGGGCCATCTGGACCCGACCATGTTCTCCGCCTTCGCTCCCGACGTGCTGAAGCTGACCCTCGAGGAGGGCATCGCCAACGGCGTGGACGAGGTGCGCAAGGCGGTGCGGTACCAGATCAAGCACGGCGCGCAGCTGATCAAGATCTGCGTCTCCGGTGGCGTCATGTCGCTCACCGGAGCGCCGGGCGCGCAGCATTATTCGGACGAGGAGCTGCACGCGATCGTCGACGAGGCGCATCGGCGCGGCCTCAAGGTGGCCGCGCACACGCACGGCGCGGACGCGGTGAAGCACGCGGTGCGGGCGGGCATCGACTGCATCGAGCACGGCTTCCTCATCGATGACGAGGCCATCGACCTGATGGTGCGGCACGGCACCTGGCTGGTGCCGACCACCCGGCTGGCCGACGCCATGGACGTCTCGAAAGCCGAACCCGCGCTGCAGGCCAAGGCGGCCGAGATGTTCCCGAAAGCCCGCACCTCCGTGCTGGCCGCTTACAAGGCGGGCGTGAAGATCGCGGTCGGCACCGACGCCCCCGCGATTCCGCACGGCCGCAACGCCGACGAGCTCGTGGCGCTGGTCGAGCGCGGGCTGCCGCCGCTGGAGGTGCTGCGGGCCGCGACGCTCGCCGCGGCCGAGCTGGTCGGCGTGGAAGACCGCGGCCGGCTCGCGGAGGGGCTGCTGGCCGATGTGATCGGCGTTCCCGGCGACCCGGTGCAGGACATCACCGTCACCCGGGACGTGCGATTCGTGATGAAAGGCGGAAGAATTCATGTCCAGAAGTGACGACCTGCTCGAAATCCAGCAGGTGCTGGCCCGGTACGCGGTGACCATCACCAAGGGCGATATCGAGGGCCTGCTGGCGGTGTTCACCCCCGACGGCACCTACAGCGCCTTCGGTGACACCTACACCCTCGATCTGTTCCCGGAACTGGTCGCGGCCGCGCCGAAGGGGCTGTTCCTCACCGGAATACCGGTCCTCGACATCGACGGTGACACCGCCACCGGCACGCAGCCACTGTGCTTCGTCGAGCACAGCACACACGACATGCGCATCGGGTACTACACCGATTCTCTTGTGCGCACCACGGACGGATGGCGGTTGAAGACGCGCAAGATGACCTTCATCCGGCGCAACGGCGAACACGACTCCGGGATCCCGCACGCCTTCGAGCGTTCCAAGGCTTGAGCGACGCGCGGCCCGCCGGGTCAGAAAGGACATCGCATGACCGCAGGCGCAGACCCGAATCGGGATGTCGCCACCTTCCGGTCGAACCTGCGCGCCTGGCTCGACCGCAATGACCTCACCCCCGGCCCGGACCACTCGCTGGACGGGCAGGTCGAACAATTGCTGCGCGTGCGACGCGCCCTGTTCGACGCGGACTGGATGCGCTACGGCTGGCCCGCCACCGTGCGCGGGCTCGGTGGGCCCGCCGCGCTGCGCGCGGTCCTCGGTGAGGAGGTCGCGTCCCGCGACTTGGCCGAACCCGGTATCTATTCGATGATCGAGGTGCTCGCACCGACGATGATCTCCTACGCGCGACCGGAACTCGCCGCCGCGATGGTGCCGCTGCTGCTGTCCGGCCGCGAGCAGTGGTGCCAGGGATTCTCCGAGCCCGGGTCGGGCAGCGACCTGGCCTCGCTGGCCACCAAGGCGACGGCGCGGGGTGCGGACTGGGTGGTCAGCGGCCAGAAAGTGTGGACCAGTCTGGCCCAGTACGCGGCTCGCTGCGTGCTGCTCACCCGCACCGGGCCCGGTCACGACGGCATCACCGCCTTCTTCGTGGACATGGACTCCCCCGGCATCACCGTCCGTCCGCTGCGCACCATGCACGGCGTGGACGAGTTCGCCGAGGTCTTCTTCGACGATGTGGTGGTGCCCGGCGACCGCATGCTGGGCAACCCCGGCGACGGCTGGCGGGTGGCGATGGATCTGCTGCCCTACGAACGCTCCACCTGCTTCTGGCACCGGATCGCGTACCTGTTCACCCGGCTGGACCAAGTACTCGAGCAGACCACGAGCGCCGACGACGCCGAACTCGGCGCCGCGTACCTGGCGCTGCACACGGTGCGGTGCCGCTCGCACGGGACGCAGCGGCGCCTGGCGGGCGGCGTCCGGCTGGGTGCGGAAACCTCGGTCGACAAAGTGCTGCTGGCCACCGCCGAACAGCGCCTGTTCGACACCGCGCGCGATCTGCTGCCCGGCGCGGTGGAACTCGGCGATTCGCCGTGGCGCACCGAGTTCCTCTACTCCCGCGCTGCCACGATCTACGGCGGAACCGCCGAGATCCAGCGCAACATCATCGCCCGCCGCCTGCTGGACCTGGGGAAGGAGTGACCGTGGCCGGAGCCGAACTCGACGGGGCGGAACTCGACCTGCTCACCGAGACGCTGCGCAAGACCATGGCGGCCGCCACGGGGCGCGAACTCGACGCCGCGCTGGCCGGACTCGGTTGGCCGGATCTGCTCGCCGAGTCGCCCGATCTCGCTGTTCCACTGGTGTTCCGGCTGCTCGGCGAGACCGGCACGCACGCCGCGGTCCTCGACGACGTCGTCCGGCACGCCGCCGGGGATGCAGGGCCGGGCCCGGTACCGCTACCGTTCGCGGGCGCGACGTGGGTGGTGTGGGACCGCGACGGCGAGCCCGGCGCCACGGTCGACGAGGAACTGCCCCTGCGCACCGTCGCGACCGGGACGGAGCTATCGCGCCACGCCCTCGCCGCCGGGCGGCGCGCCCTCGGCTGGTGGCTGCTCGGCACCGGCCATGCGATGCTGGCGCTCGCGCGGCGGCATGCCGTGGAACGCATCCAGTTCGGCCGCCCGCTCGCCTCGTTCCAGGCGGTCCGGCACCGGCTCGCGGAAACCCTCGTGGCCCTCGAGGGCGCGCAGGCCGCGCTGCACACCGCCGAGGGCGAACTCGGGGCTCTGCTCGGCAAGGCCGCCGCGGGGCAGGCGGCGCTCACCGCGGCGCGGCACTGCCAGCAGGTGCTCGGCGGCATCGGCTTCACCGCCGAGCACGACCTGCACCGGCACGTGCGCCGCACCCTGGTCCTGGACGGATTGCTGGGCAGCACAAGAGAACTCACCCGCGCGGCGGGCGCGCACATCCGCGTCGCCGGATCGGCCCCGCGGTTGGCACAGTTGTAGACGGCGCGCACACCGCGAACGGCCCGGTACCGGATTCCGCTCCAGCACCGGGCCATTCGGGCGCGCTTCGCCGATCAGCGGGCCGGGACGGCGCCGACCTGATCCGAACACGGCGAACGGCCTGGCGCCGGATCTGTTCGGCATCAGGCCATTCGGCCACGCATCGGCCGTCAGCAGGCCGGCGAGGTGCCGCCCTGGAGGGTCATCAACGCGCAGAAGGTGCTCGTGGCGACCTTCCACTGGCCGCCGTCCTTGACCGCCTGCCCGGTCTGGTTCGGCAGCACCGGATTGCCGCCGAGCAGCAGCGTGTAGGTGACGTCGGCGTTGTTCGCGTCCACGAGTTTCACCGCCGAGACCGTGACCGACGTGCCCTGGGACTGCGGATTGCCCGCCTGCGCCTGCAGAATCGGCAGGAAGACGTCGCCTTTCTGCACCTGGGCGGCCTTCTGGTCCGGCGGGGTCGAAGCGCTGAAGAAACTGGTGTACACGTCGGTGATCGCCTTGGTCGTCGCCGCGTCGGCCGGGCCGGGCGCCGCGCTGGTCGCC
>NZ_BAFP01000080.1 GCF_000308455.1 Nocardia abscessus NBRC 100374
GCACGGCGGTGTTGCCTGCGCCGATGACGATCACGTTCTGTCCGGCGTACTCGTGTGGTGCACGGTAGTGACTGGCGTGCAGCAGTTTTCCGGTGAAGCTGTCCTGGCCGGGCAGGGACGGGATGTTCGGGGAAGCGAATCCGCCGGTGGCGGCGATGAGGCGGGGTGCGTGGAACGCGGCGCCGGTGTCGGTGTGGACGGTGAAGGTGTGTCCGTCGTGGGTGACGGTGTCCACGCGGTGTTCGAGGTGGATGTCGGTGTCGAGGGTTGCGGCGTAGCGACGGAGGTAGTCGATGACTTCGTCGCGGTGGGGGCAGTGGTCGGGGTCTCCGGGGAACGGCATGCCGGGCAGGGAGCTGTATCGGGCGGGGGAGAACAGGGTGAGGCTGTCGTAGTAGCGCGGCCAAGAGCCGACAGGTTCGCTGCCGGCTTCGATCAGGGTGACCGTCAGACCGCGGCGGCGGAGGTGATGGGTGGCGGCCAGGCCGGATTGGCCGGCGCCGATGACGATGGCGTCGCTCATGAGATGTTCGTGCTTTCAGTTGTCGGATCGAGCAGCAGGAGAAGGCATGCGGGGGTAGTGAGGCCGGCGCGACGCAGACCTCACCGAGTGGTGCGGGGTCGTCAGAAGTGGGTGAAGGCGGCCAGAGCGGTGGCGAGCAGGCGGGGGCGACGTGGTGTCCTTGACCGTGCAGCGTCTCGCGGGTGAGGCCTGGTATCGCGGTGGCGAGGTGGTCGGCGGCGTCGAGGATGTAGGGGGCGCTGGTGGTACCGACGATCAGCCGGGTCGGGACGCTGACGGTGGCGTATCGCTCGACGGTAGAGAGCGAGGCGGTCGATGCGGTCGGGGGCGGCGAGGGCGGTTTCGAGGGCGATGACCGCGCCGTAGGAGTAGCCGAACAGGGTGGTGACCGGTCCGACGGCGTCGATGACGGCCAGCACGTCATCGATCATGTGGCTGATGTGCGGGGACGAGTGGCCCCATCCGCTGGTGCCGTGCCCGCGCAGGTTGATCAGGACGACCTCGAAGTTGTCGGCGAGGTGCTCGGCCATCGGCAGCAGGCTGATCGCGCTGCCGAGCCCGCCGTGCACTCCGACGATGACCGGTCCCGCCCCGCGGGCGAGGTAGGTGATGGCGTGCCGTCAGTCGAGGTCACCGCACCGCCGCGCACCAGGGCTGTGCCGGATACCGAGACCGGGGCTGGGGTTGCTGCGGGTACGAGGGATGGATTCGACGTGGTGGAGGTCATGCTGTGTGCGGTTCTTTCGCAGAGGGTGTCGGGATGCTTGCAGCGGCCAGGAGCGCGGCAGCGACGGCGATGCCGCCGAGGATGAGGAAGGCCGTGGCGTAACCACCGACAGCGGCAGCCAGCGCGGTGGCGCCGAACGGGGCCAGCGCCATGGTGATGGTCAGGGGTGCCGACAGCAGGCCGGTGAGGTGGCCGTAGTGGGCGCTGCCCCAGCGGTCGGTGACGGCGGTGGCTTGCAGCAGCGTGAATACGCCGCGGGCCATGCACGCGGCGATCGCAGCTGCGATCAGCACGGCGGCGGTGGTGAACACCCCGAGCAGGGCGGTGGTGGCGGCGATGGCGAGCAGGATCGCGACGGTGCGGGCGCGGACGCTGGTGCGCGCGGCCAGGGTCGCGTAGCCGAGGCGGCTGGCGACCTGCCCGGCGCCACCCAACCCGAGCGCGACCGCGGCGACGGTGGTGTCAAGACCGCGTTCGGTCAGCAACGGCACCAAGGTGACCACCACGGCGAAGGAGGCGAACCCGCTGAGGCTCAACGAGATCGCCAGCACGAGGAACGCGCGGCTGCGCGCCACCGGCCCTGGGTGGGTGAGGTGGGCGTGTTCGGGTTCGGCGGCCGGGCGCGGCGGCCACGGCACCCGCAGCCCCAACCAGTGCCCCGGCACGGTCACCACTGCCAGGATCACCGTCAGCACCAGATATGTTGCCCGCCAGTCCATGTGCGCGACCAGGGCGGCGGTCAGCGGGGCGAACACGGTGGAGGCCAACCCCGCAGCCAGAGTCAGGATGGTCAGCGCGCGGATCCGGTTCGGCCCGTACCAGCGGGTGAGGGCGGCGAAAGCCGGGGGATACAGCACCGCCCCCATCGCGACCCCTGCCAGCAGCCACCCCGCGACGAACCATACGAGGGTGGGGGCGGTCGCGACCAGGATCAGGGCGGGTATGGACAGCAGTGATCCGGTGGTCATGACGCCGCGAGGGCCGTGGTGGTCGAGCCAGCGGCCGATCGGGATACCGGTGAGGGCGGCGAGGAGTTGTCCGGCGGAGAACGCGGGGTCAGTGCGGTCGCCGACCAGCCGGTGTCGGTGGTGATGTGCCCGAGCAGCACAGGGAAGGCGTAGAACAGGATTCCCCAGCTGGTGATCTCGGTGACGCACAGCATCACCAACACCCGCCGCAACCCAGCCCCGGTGGCCACCGGCTTCGGCGGCGCGGAAACAGCCTCCATCACAGACCCGTTCAGCGCGCGGGCACGGCGGCCACCGGCAGCGCCTGCAACGCCACCGGCCCCGACAACAACACCTCCTGCTCAGCCGGTGCACCACCACCACGCCACCCGCACCGATCGCCAGCACCGCCGCCGCGCCGCCCTTGAGAACGCCGCGGCGCGACAACGAAGCGACGATGTCACCGAAGTATTCACCGCCCGAGGTATTGGGCACCTCGTGGAAGCATGCGTTCCCGCACTTGTACCGGCATGGTGATGGAGGCACGCGACGACTGGCCGTCGTGCTGCACGAAAAGGGCGAGTGGTGTGAGCTTCACGGCGAACTCCCAAATGGGTCTGACGCGCCGCACGGTAAACACCGCAGACGATTCACAGAAGACGCGCAGATGAACGACCAACCAATTAGGTAACCCTTCACACCCAGGGACCACGGGGGCACAGATCAGGTCGGTCGACACGCGCCTCGCCGCGGTGGCGGCGCTACGCTGGGTCCGGGTTGTCGCGCCTATGTGATCATGGACTCGCTCATCGCCCGCCGCGCTGCGGCACGATCCAGTGCCGCCTATTGCAGTATTACCAGGTCAAGCGAAGTGTCCACGTGCCGGACGTCCGGCCCGAACCCACACACCCCGTGCTTGTGTTCACCGGGTGTTTGCTTGCCCGATTGTATAGATATCGGTCAATATAGCTGTATGTCGAAGTCGAAGCTGGTGGTGACGCCTGTGCAGGCGTGCTCGGCCGTGCCGATCGTGCGTGAACCCTTGTCGGCGGACGCGGCCGGTGAGTTGGCCGGGATATTCAAGGCGCTGTCGGACCCGGTGCGGTTGCGCCTGTTGAGCGCGATCGCTTCGCGCGAAGGTCAGGAAGCGTGCGTGTGTGATCTGTCCGAGGGCATCGACCTGACCCAGCCGACGATCTCGCATCACTTGAAGGTGTTGCGCGAGGCCGGGCTGCTTGCCAGTGAACGCCGCGCCTCCTGGGTGTATTACCGGGTGATTCCCGAAGCGCTGCAACGACTGTCGGATGTGCTGCTGGTCGAAAGTGGTGCCGCCGCGGGGGTGAACGCGTGAGCGCGGATACCGCCGCCGCGGAGAGCGGAGTCGTGGCGAAGCTGTCCACGCTGGACCGGTTCCTGCCGGTGTGGATCGGTGTCGCCATGGCCGCAGGACTGCTACTCGGACGAATGATCCCCGGGCTCGGGGATGGGTTGAGCGCGGTCGAGATCGACGGCATCTCCCTGCCGATCGCGATCGGCCTGCTGATCATGATGTACCCCGTTTTGGCGAAGGTGCGCTACGACCGGCTCGACACCGTCACCGGCGACCGCAAGCTGCTGATCGGGTCGCTGGTGTTGAACTGGCTGCTCGGCCCGGCGTTGATGTTCGCCCTGGCATGGCTGCTCCTGCCGGATCTGCCGGAGTACCGGACCGGGCTGATCATCGTCGGGCTGGCGCGCTGCATCGCGATGGTCATCATCTGGAACGACCTGGCCTGCGGTGACCGCGAAGCCGCCGCCGTGCTGGTGGCATTGAACTCGGTGTTCCAGGTGATCATGTTCGCGATGCTGGGCTGGTTCTACCTGTCGGTGCTGCCGGGCTGGCTCGGCCTGGAGCAGACCACCATCGATACCTCGCCGGGGCAGATCGCGAAATCGGTGCTGATCTTCCTCGGCATCCCGCTGCTGGCGGGCTATCTGACCCGCCGCTTCGGTGAGCGTGCCAAGGGCCGCGACTGGTATGAATCCACGCTGCTGCCCCGCATCGGGCCGTGGGCGCTGTACGGGCTGCTGTTCACCATCGTCATCCTGTTCGCCCTGCAAGGCAAACAGATCACCTCCCAACCCCTGGACGTCGTGCGCATCGCGATCCCGCTGCTGGCCTACTTCGCCATCATGTGGGGCGGCGGCTACCTGCTGGGCGCTGTGATGGGCCTGGGCTACGAGCGCACCACCACACTGGCGTTCACCGCCGCGGGCAACAACTTCGAACTCGCCATCGCCGTCGCCATCGCCACCTACGGCGCCACCTCCGGCCAAGCCCTCGCCGGAGTCGTCGGACCCCTCATCGAAGTGCCAGTGCTCGTCGGCCTGGTCTATGTCTCGCTGGCGCTGCGCAAGCGGTTCCGCCCGGCCTCTGCCGCACCCATCGCGGCTGCCCTCGCACAGGAAAGGGCACTGGAGCGGTGACCACGACACCAGCTGTGCTTTTCGTGTGCGTCAAGAACGGCGGCAAATCCCAGATGGCCGCCGGACTGATGCGGCACGCCGCCGACGGGCGCGTCGAGGCCTACTCCGCGGGAACCGCGCCAGGGGAGGGTCTCAACGCGTTGTCGGTGCAGTCGCTACAGGAAGTCGGTGTCGACATCCGCGACGAAGTACCCAAGCCGATCGACGAGCGGCTGCTGCGTGCGGTCGACCGGGTCGTCGTCTTGGGCCGTGAAGCCCGCATCGAACCGGTCGAGGGCGTCGCGATTGTCCACTGGAACACCGACGAACCCTCCGAACGCGGCATCGACGGCATCGAACGCATGCGACTGGTCCGCGACGACATCAATACCCGCGTCCAGCACCTGCTCACCGAACTCACGTGAAATCAGAAACCTGAGCAAGGGAACCGCCGTGACCGAAAGCCCGCTCGCCCAGGCCCACTACCACCACCCTGATCTGGCCATCGACCAGAAGGTCGCGCTGAAGACCGCCGCCACTCGGCTGCAGCGTGAGTTCGAAGGCACCTTCGGTGTCGAGACCATCGAACGATTCCTGCACTCCTCCTACGACCAGTTCGCCGGACGCGCAACCGTGGTGAACTTCCTGCCGCTGCTGTACCGAACGCTTCGCCCGCCAACGCCTGCAAGCCCTGGCCAAAGTCGAGGGCAAAGCCCACACCGGCAAACCCACCGTGCTGTTCCTGTGCACCCACAACGCCGGTCGCTCGCAGATGGCGTTGGGATTCTTCCCTCACCTCGCTGGGACAACGCCGTCGCGTGGTCCGGCGGTTCGGAGCCCGGCGCGGAGATCAACCCTGCGGCTGTCGAGGCCATGGCGGAGGTCGGTATCGACATCACCGGCGAGTTCCCGAAGCCGTGGACGGAGGAGATCCTGCAGGCCGCCGACGTGATCATCACGATGGGTTGCGGGGACGCCTGCCCGCTGTATCCGAGGCGCCGCTACGAGGAATGGGCTCTCGAGGACCCCGCCGGACTCGATGTCGCCTCGATCCGTCCGATTCGGGAGGAGATCGAAACCCGCGTCCGTCACCCGCTCGCCGAACTCTACATCCCCACCGCCTGACGCCCGTCCGGCACCTGCTCACCGAAAGGTTCTCTCCAACTCATGGCCAGCAAGCCCAGTGTTCTCTTCGTCTGCGTCCACAACGCCGGACGCTCCCAGATGGCCGCAGGCTTCCTCAACCACCTCGCCGGCGATGCCATCGAGGTCCGCTCCGCCGGCAGCACGCCCGCCGAGTGGGTCAATCCGGCCGCGGTCGAAGCCATGGCCGAGGTCGGGATCGATATCTCCGATCAGTCGCCGAAGATCCTCACCTTCGACGCGGTGGAATCCTCCGATGTGGTCATCACCATGGGCTGCGGCGACACCTGCCCGGTGTTTCCCGGTGTGAGCTACCGCGACTGGGTGCTCGAGGACCCCGCAGGCAAGGGGGTGGAAGCGGTGCGCCCGATCCGCGACGAAATCAAAACCCGCGTCGAGGATTTGATCGCCGAACTACTGCCCGCCCGCGCCTGAGCTGAGGACACCCGACACATGAGCACCATCGAGGTTTTCGAACCGGCCCTGTACTGCTACACCGGAATCTGTGGACCCGACGTGGATCAGGCACTGATCACCTTATCCGCCGATCTCGACTGGATCCGCGGCCAGGGTGGGGATATCACTCGCCACAACCTGGCCTCGGAGCCACTGGTGTTCGCGAGTAACGAACCGGTACGCCGCTTCCTCGAGCTCGCCGGATCCGACGGCCTGCCGCTGGTGCTCGTCGATGGTGTCACCGTGCTGACCGGCCGCTACCCGACCCGCGCCCAGCTGGCGACCTGGGCTGGGATCACCGATCCCGGCCCGGTCACGGCACCGGCCGGGGTGGGGTTGCTGGGGCTGACCGAGGGTGACTGCAGCGGGCCGGGCTGCTGTTGAGGACGATGACGACTCCACGCTTTCTCACCGACGCGCCGCGCTTTTTGTTCTTCACCGGCAAAGGCGGGGTCGGCAAGACCTCCATCGCGTGCGCGTCGGCGGTCGCGCTGGCCCGCCGCGGTTTGCGGGTTCTGCTGGTCAGCACCGACCCCGCGTCCAACCTGGGGCATGTCTTCGGAATGACGATCGGGGCGAGCATCACCGGGATACCGGCGGTGACCGGGTTGTCGGCCTTGGAGATCGACCCGCAGCAGACCGCGGCGGCCTATCGTGAACGGATCATCGCTCCGGTCCGTAATCTGCTGCCGGTCAAGGAAATCGAGAAGATCACCGAGCAGCTGTCGGGGTCCTGCACCACCGAGATCGCCTCGTTCAACGAATTCACCGCGCTACTCACCACGACCGGCGGGCCCGCCGAAGCGTTCGACCACATCGTGTTCGACACCGCCCCCACCGGGCACACGATCCGGCTGCTGCAACTTCCCGCAGCCTGGACCGAGTTCCTCGAAGGCACCGGCGATGCCTCCTGCCTCGGCCCGCTTTCGGGCTTGGATGCCCAGCGCGACATCTACCGCGCCGCGGTGCGCGCGATCACAGACCCTACGCTGACTCGGCTGGTCCTGGTCGCCCGCGCGCAGACCGCGTCGCTGAACGAAATCGCCCGCACTTACGCCGAACTCGCCGACATCGGTGTACGAAGCCAGCATGTAGTCCTCAATGCCGTGCTCCCGGAACCGACCATCGACGACCCCATCGCCTCGGCGATCCACCGCCGGGAGCAAACCGCGGTGGCTGCCCTTCCCACTGAATTGGTCGATCTGCCGACCGATCGCATCGAACTCAAAGCCACCAACATGGTCGGCATCGACGCGCTCGACCAACTCTTCGCCGACACCTCCGCGCCCAGCGACGCACCCGAGGTCCCGGCACCGGACATCCCTGCCGAAGCGTCGCTGGGAGTTCTCATCGATGAACTCGCTGAGAGCGACCACGGATTGATCATGTGCATGGGCAAGGGCGGGGTCGGCAAAACCACCATCGCCGCGGCGATCGCCACCGAACTCGCCCGTCGCGGCCACGACGTGCACCTGACGACCACCGATCCAGCAGCTCACCTCGAGCACGTGCTGGCCGGCAGCCCCGAGGGCCTGCGTGTCTCCCGGATCGACCCGGCCGAGGCCACCGACCGGTACCGCACCCATATCCTCACAACCAAGGGCGCGCACCTCGACGAACAGGGCCGGGCCGCGCTGGCCGAAGACCTTCGATCGCCGTGCACCGAGGAAGTGGCGGTGTTCCAAGCGTTTTCCCGCATCATCGGTGAATCGCGGCGCCGGTTCGTGGTTGTGGACACCGCGCCGACGGGCCACACACTGCTGCTGCTGGATGCCACCGGTTCCTATCACCGCGAGATCGCCCGCCAGATGGGCGAAGGCGCTCGCTTCACCACGCCCTTGATGCGGCTGCGTGATCCGGCCGCGACCCGGATCATCGTGGTGACCCTGGCCGAAACCACCCCGGTTCTGGAAGCTGTTGCCTTGCAGGCAGATCTCGAACGTGCCGGAATTCATCCGTGGGCCTGGGTGGTCAACAACTCCCTTGCCGCCGCGGCACCCTCGGCCACCCTGCTACGGTACCGCGCCGCCGAAGAACTCGCCCCCATCCGCACCATCGCCCAGCAGGCCCAGCGGTATGCGGTCGTGCCGATGAGCGCGTCCGAACCCCTCGGCGCCACCAGGTTGTCCGCCCTCGCCACCGACCGGGCATCTCTCGGGCTCACCCAGCGGTAAGCCGAGTCCGTTGACGCCAAAGAGGCCCGCGACCGTCTCGCGGGGACTTCTGTCGGCCGCATACGCTGTAGAGCAACGTCTTTCGACTGACAGCAGGGTTCGTATGGCACAGCTTCCGTCCATCCTGAGTGCGATCGCCGCCACCTTGGCTGCGGTCCTGTCGTGTGGAACTCTCTACGTCACTGGGCGGCGCGAGCATCGGCGGTGGCTTCGCGATTCTCTGGTCGAGGCATATGTGGAGTATGTCGAGGCGAGCTTCGCCGGTCGCCCCGCTCGAACTCTGGAACTGCGTGCGGCGGAAGACGACGACGGCGTGATCGAGCAGAAGGAAAAGTCGGACGAGGCCCGCGAGCGCGCGATGGTGAGCCTCACCAGGCTGCGTCTCATCGCTCCTCGCGAAGTCGTCGCCGCCGCCGAGAAACTGCATTTCGCCGATGTCGACGCGATGGCTGTGGCGTTCAATGGGCCGGTCCCGCCGGACGATACGTGGCGCGCCGCGCGTCAGCATCAGCGGGAGTGCCGGGACCGGTTCATCGGCGAGGTGAGGAAGTCTATGGGGGTGGGGAGGCAAGCCAGCGTCACTCTCAGCGGACCGTGGAGGTACAGCCCACGATCTGGACAGACGGGGACCGCGTTGTTCAGCTAGTCCGACTTCTTCTGTCGAGAACCGGTCGTTTCCTCATCAGCGCGTGGGACACGAGTGCGTCGTGCTATCTGCCGACGTATCCGATGGAAGCGGCGTATAGCCGGCCCGTTACCTTTTTCGTGGGCCCGGTACCGGGCCCACGGTCGCCAGGCCCGGTATGACTTCTTGCCCCTGTTTTTCGAATGATCCGGGGGGTGGTGGCGCCGGGCTCTGGTGGCGTCGACGGACCGCTGATGGGGACAGGGCCGATGGTAGGTCTCTTCGTAACGTGGGTGCCGGGCGTTGACGCCAGATCGGCGGCCGTCCGACTGAGCGTTGCGATGCAATGAGCACCGAGCAAGGTGACACAACCTTATGCCGTGTTCTGCGGCGTTGACGTGGGAAAAGGCGAACACCACGCGGTCCGGCTCGACCCGAACGGGAAACGGTTGTTCGACAAGGCATTACCCAACGACGAGTCGCGGTTGAGGTCGGTGTTCGACAAGCTCGCCGCTCACGGCCGGTTGTTGATCGTGGTCGATCAACCCAACACGATCGGCGCCCTGCCGGTGACCGTCGCCCGCGCCTGCGGCCACGATGTCGCCTATCTGCCCGGGCTGGCGATGCGCCGCATCGCCGACCTTTACCCAGGTCAGGCCAAGACCGATGCCCGCGGCGCCCACATCATCGCCGACGCCGCCCGCACCATGCCCCACACGGCTGCGCCGCGTCGATATCGGTGACGACACCCTCACCGAACTCGGTGTTCTGGGCGGCTTCGACGACGACCTCGCCGGTGAAGCGACCCGCACCAGCAACCGCATCCGCGGCCTGCTCACCGGCATCCACCCCGTCCTCGAACGCGTCCTCGGACGCGGAGGTCGAAATCTGGTTCGGACCCGCGCGTCCGGAACCGGCGCCGGTGTGCCCGCACCGACTGTCCGGCCGACGCGCGGGCGCCGAGGTCCGGCCACGGCGGCGGATGCCTACCATTCCTCGCGGCCATGGCCTACTCGCTCAGATCGCGAGGTTAGGACGATCATGAATACAGGCGACAGCTCCCAGCGCGGGTGCCGGACTGACACGAGCTCAGCGCGGCCATCCACATCTGCAGGAGACGGCTAATGCAGGGCGGTGGCGGGTGGGGCTGCGATAGTGTCCGGGCGGTGCCACGTGGGCGTGACGGCTGGGACTCCAAGCCGGTTGAGGGAGTGGAAGTTCGGTGTGAAGGGGTGGCGAGTGAGGCGGTGGCTGGCGGTGTCGGCGACCAATATCGCGAGGCCGTGAGGGTAGTCGGCCGGTCCGCGGATCGAGGCGATCAGGTCGGCGTCCTCCCATGTGACGACGACAGCTCGCTGTCCGCTATCTGGCCACCATCCACATCGCCGCGATCAACCAATGGCTACGGCATGAGTGAGGGCCGGCCAAACGGGCCGCCCTCACCACACTTCGACACAGACTCTAGTTGTTGGCGCGTTGGATGGAGCGTCGGACCAGGCCGCGGATGCCGGGAAGCTGGATGGCGCGGAGCATCAGTTCGCCAGCCCAGACATGTGTGCGTGACGGCGGGGCGAATCGGCTGATTCCTTTCCGGGCCAGTGCCTGTCGTTTGTGTACTTCCGGGCGCAACGACGTCTCCCAGGTGTCGAGTGCGGTGGGAATGTCGTCGCCGTGTGCCGCTAGCGCGGTGCCGAGCCGGTCGGCGCCGTCGAGGGCCAAGGCGGCACCGTAGCCGGCGAATACCGTTACGCACCATGCTGCGTCCCCGAGCAGGACGACTCGGTCGTGACTCCAGCGGTCCATCACGATTTGGCCGACCGAGTCGAAGTAGGCGGCCGCGGGATCGGCCTCGAGTTGGTGGAGGGCGTCGGCGACACCGCCTCCGAGATCCCCGAACGCTCGGGTGAGAGCGGGTGCGGCGCCGAGAGCCAGTTCGGTGCCAGGGTCGGGGCAGCGGTAGGTGAAGAACGCCGAGGACCGTTCCGGTCCTAGGTTCATCACCGCGGCCGTGCGTCCGGGTCCGATAAAGGTGGTGCCGACGCCTTCCGGTACGTGCTCGGGAACCGTTTCGAGCGGAAACGCGCCGACCATGTGGCCCAGGTCCACGAAATATTCGGGCTCGGCGCCGAATACGAGCTCGCGGACTCGGGAGTGCACGCCGTCGGCGCCGACGAGGAGTTCGGTTTGCAGGCGGGTGCCATCACTGAGGGTGACCACGACTTCCCCGGAGGTCTGGGCGACGGCCTGCACGGTGGTGTCGAAACGGATGTCGACGAGGTCGGCCACCGCGCCGTACAGCGCCGACTCCAAGTCGCCGCGGAACAAGCTCAGTGCCCGGTTCCCGACGGCAGCCTCGGCGACAGCGGCCGGAATCCTGAACTTCTCCCGTCCGTCCGCGTGGACGAGGACCGAGGTGAAGAACCCGATACCGCGCGGGGTCAGCGCCGGTATGAGCCCGAGTCGCTCGGCGGCGGCATACCCGGGTCCGTGCAGGTTCACCAGGTAACCGCTACTGCGACGAGTCGGCGCGCGTTCGACCACGACGACGTCCCAGCCTTGCTGATGCAGCCGCAACGCGGCGGCCAAACCAGCGATGCCGGCGCCGACGACCGTCGCCCGCCTGCCCGATGCCTTGGCGTGCTGGTGCGCGGCGTTCTCGAGAGCTTCCATGTGTGACTCCTGGATCGATCCGTTGTCGGCGAACGCCATCCACGAACTATCGCCATGCCGTCGAACTATCGCCATGCCGTCGAACTATCGCCATGCCGTCAACTAATAGTTGACGATGACGCGGTCGTCAACCTATGGTTGACGCATGGATCGACAGGTGCCGCTGCGCGACGTGATCGCCGCGATCGAGCGGGCCCACCCCGATAGCAGCCTGGATCAGTTGGCAGCAGCGGTGACTCACGCTGCGCACTGGTTGCGGCTGGCCGATCAGCTGCTCGACTATTTCGTGGACCAAGCCCGGCACGCGGGCATGCCCTGGGCGGAAATCGGCGCCCACCTCGGTGTCTCCCGGCAGGCCGCGCAGCGGCGATTCGCGACCCGCGTCGCAGAGCGCCATGCGGCCACTACGCGGCGGTGACGGGCCGAATCGTGGTGGCGCGGCGGACAGGAGGAACCAAGATGCCAGATGCACCGATTGTCACCGGCGCCCCGGCCAGCCGTGGTGTTGTCGCCGGTCCGGTCCGGCTGGTGCACAGTGTTGACGACTTCGACGCGGTTCGGCCGGGCGATGTCATCGTCTGTCGCACGACCGATCCGTCGTGGACAGTGCTTTTCGGCGTTGCCGCCGCGGTGGTGACCGAAACCGGGGCAATTCTCTCCCATGCGGCAATCGTCGCCCGCGAGTACGGGATCCCAGCTGTGGTGGCGGCCAAGGGTGCCATGAAGGCCCTGGCGAATCATCGGACGATCTCGGTCGATGGGACAAACGGACACGTTCATGCCGTTCGCTCAACTCAACGTTGATGTCACTTCACCAGGCATGGCTGATCGACACGAAAGGGAGGTCCGGGATGACGCAAGTTTCACGCAGTTCGTTGCTCGCGTTGCACGCAATCCGCCTCGGAGGGTTCATTGATACGCAGGCAGTGGCCGACAGATATGGAATGCCTGTCGGCCTCGCCGAGTCGCACGTGCGGGACTTCCGAGAGTGTGGTTGGATCAGCCGCTTCCGTTTCGGGGCGGACGCAGGGTGGTCGCTCACCGAGAGCGGGCGTGCGGAGAACGAGCGGCTACTCGCCGACGAGCTTTCCGAGTGTGGGGCAAAAGCGTTCGTGGAAGACGTCTATCGCGAGTTTCTCCCGCTCAACGCACGGTTGGTGCAGGCTTGCACGGCCTGGCAGCTGACCATCCTGCCCGATGGCAGCATGAGGGACAACGACCACGGCGACGCGCAGCGGGACCGGCCGATCCTGGCCGAACTGGAAAGCCTCGCAGAGGAATTAGTTCCGCTGACGATTCAGCTCACCGAACGACTCGCGCGGTTCTCCGGTTACGACACTCGGTTCGCCGCGGCACTCTCCCTGGCCGCCGACAATCCCGAGATGGTGACCGGCACCAAACACGATTCCGCCCACCGAGTCTGGTTCGAACTGCACGAAGATCTGATTGCCACGCTGAGTATCGACAGGGCACTCCCCTCCTGCCCCTAGGCAGGTTCTCCCAAGCCCGGCGGTTCGGGGGCTGTCCAGGAAAGTGTGCAGGCCACGCTCTGGAACGGCACCGTCGGCATAACTCCTCGGGCACAAAGTGCCCCGGGTGATCGCCAGGAGGAATGCCGAGGGCGGCCACACGCAGCCCGCGACGGTTGCCGCGGTCACCCCACGAGCCGAATGCCCATTGCTCTGTAGAGAGCAGGTGCACTCCGTCGGCACGCCACGGCGTGGCCGACGCCCCCGCAGCCGCGGGAACGCCGAGCCCACCCCAACGCCATTGATGTTGTCATGAACCGGTCCCACACGTCGATGAAGCACACATCGACGTCGAGGGCGGCGCGGCGGGCGCGTTCGTTGTATCGGCGAGTTCGGCGTTGACCGCGGCGGTGTCGATGCCGGGCGGCCACCCGATCGGCGGGGCTGCGAGCACGGCCAGTGTCTGTGCGCGGGTTTCGAGCGCACGCAGAGCGGCGCGGATGTTGGCCTCGTACGCGTCGACCGATACGCTTTCGGGTCGCTGCTGGAAAACGTCGCCACACGTTCTATAGCCAGTCAATCGCTGTTATCTGTCGTAGTTCGACAAGGCCTATTCCAGTCGCGGCAACCGCACCTGGCTGCGTCGGCGCGGGATCAAAGCCACGATCCCGGTGCCGTCCGACCAGGCCGGTCACCGCCGGGCCCGCGGCCGCGCCGGTGGACGGCCGCCGGCGTTCGACCCGGTGATCTACCGCGACCGCAACACCGTCGAACGCCGCATCAACCAACTCAACCACCTCGTGCAGTCGCCACCCGCTTCGACAAACTCGCCGTCCGCTATCTGGCGACCATCCACATCGCCGCCATCAACCAATGGCTCCGCCACGAATGACAGCCGGGCCGGCCATCAGCCGACCCACTGCCGAGCACTGCGATACAGGCCCTAGTACTGCAACGGCACTCAGGTGAGTGGGTGTCCCCGTTGGCGGTAGTGGGATAGGCGGGCCTGGTGTTGTCGTCGGCGTCGCCAGTTCGACCACGCCCAGACCGTACTGGCGCAGCGTAGGGCCGGTAGGGCCAGGGCGATCGTCAGGCGCCGGATCTCCGGTAGCGTGAGGGCGATCATGTCTTGATCGCGGTCGCTGATTCCCCTTTTATGGCAACGGCTTTGGATCCTGTGAGCCAGGCCAGAGCGAGCATGGACAAGGTGATGTGGGCATACCAGGCCCGCCAGCTGCGGACCTGGTAGTGGTCGAGGCCGGCTTCGTTCTTGGCCTGCTGGAAACACTCCTCGATGCGCCATCGAGCCCCGGCGATCCACGCCAGATCGGCGATCGTGGACCGGCGTGGTCCGTAGCAGACGTAGTACGCGATTTCGGCAGGGTTGGAGATGCTGCGTCGTGCCAGTAGCCAGTGTCCGCGCCCGGGTTCCCAGAGAACACGGATAGGGACACGGGCCCAGTCGTAGTCGCGTGGCCCATGTGCCCCGGCACCGGCAGAGATCCGCTGCCACGCCCTGGCCGGTTTCGGCGGGTGGCCAGCACGTGGGCGATATCGTGCTGTTCGAGCCAGAACCGCAGATACTTCACCGCACCATAGGCTTCATCAGCGGTGAACCAACCAAACGGCACCTTCGCGGCCAAGGCCCGGGCGAGCATCGCGATCACCAGCCGCGGCTTGGTCGCGAACTCCACCGCATCGGGGATCCCGGCGGCCCGACAACGAGAACGGTCTTCGGTCCATGATTCGGGCAGATACAACTCCCGATCCACCAGCGCGTGCCCGCGCGCAGACGCATACGCCAGAAATACTCCGATCTGGCAGTTCTCCGTGCGCCCAGCCGTGCCAGAGTACTGGCGTTGCACCCCAGCCGATTTCACGCCCTTCTTCAGGAACCCGGTGTCATCGGCGATCAGTACCGCGTCCTGGCCACCGAGTCGTTCGGCCACATAGGCGCGAACATCGTCACGGACACCGTCGATATCCCAATCCGCCCACCGCAACAACCGCTGCATCCCGTCCGGACTCACCTCACCGGCCCGCTCGGCCAACGTCCACCCGTTCTTACGCTCCAGCCCGGCCACCAGTCCGGTCACATACTCCCGCACCCGCCCCCGCGGCTCCGACCGGGTGAACCGGCCCCCGATCCGAGCACACAGCGAATCCAACTCCGCTGCAACAACATCCACGACCACGCAGGCACGATACTCGAACCGAGTGCCGTTGCAGTACTAGGCCTCGACGCTGCTCGACCGAGGCCCGGGCGCTAGCGTTTGTCCATGTTCGTCGTGACGGTCACTTACACCGCTCCTTTGACCGACGTGGACCCCTTGCGCCCCGCCCACGGTGACTGATTGAAGCAACTCATCGCCGACCGGCGGCTGGTCCTGGCGGGACGCCGCGTACCACTGGTGGGCGGCGTCTACCTCACCGCGGCCATGCCGCGCGAGCAGCTCGACACGATCCTCGCCACCGATCCGTACGTTGTCCACGGCGTCGCAACGCACGAGGTCATGGAGTTCACACCACTACTGGCCGTGCCGGAGGCGGAGAAGCTGCTGGGAACCTGATCGGTGGCTGCCACGGCCCACCGCAGCGGGATGTGCGACAGCTGCACGTGTCTTACTGCTCGCTGGTTGGCGGGGTTCGACGACGGCGGCGTGTACTGCCTTGGAGCCGAAAGGGAGCCGACGGCTACTCGCGTACGCTCGGCGATCTCCTCAACGGGCAACTCCGCGGCCGGTCGCTCACCGAAGACCTCGCGGCACGGAACGATCATCCGGACGGTTCGGCGGGAGCGGGCGGCCACTCGTCGGGTTTGACGCTCGCCGGTTTGCCGCCGGGCTGTCCGTCCCAGTCGAACGTGACGCCGAGCCATGCCTTCGGCCGGTCGAACCGCACCTCCCTGGCCTGGAAGCGGGTGCCCGCGAAGGTGACCGCGCCGAAGAAGTCACCTCCCCGGAAGCTCACCTCACGCCCGCCGAGCCGTGCGTGGGCGAATGAGACATCGCCGTGGAATTCGGCGCCGTCGAAGCGGACGCTGCCGGTAGCGCTGCCGAAACGGCGCAACCGCCCACCCGGATTGCCGAAAGATGCCTGCGCGAAGGAGGTGGACGCGGCATGGAACAGGACCGCGCTGATATCGATGTGCGATCCGCCGAATATCGCCCTGTCGAAGTCGACTTGCGCTCCCTCGAAGGTCGCCGCGCCGAACTCGACACGCTCGGCGAGGAACCTGGCTTCGGTGAACGACGTGCGCTCACCGCGGAATGTCGTGCCACGAAACCAGACCGCCGAACCGCGGAAGACCGATCGGTGGAACGAGACCGGTGAGCTGAAGATCGCACCGTCGAACTTGAGGCCCGCTCCGCGTATCTCGGTACGTGCCGAGTCCCTGAGCGCGAATGTCACATCATCGAACAGTGTGCGCACGCCGCGGAAGAGTGTGTCACGGAAGGAAACATACCTCCCGGTGAACTTCGCGTATTCGAATGTGGTCGCACGGGATCCGATGAACACCGCCCGCGCGAAATACGTGCGCTCCCCGGAGAACACCGCATATCGGAAATCGGCATCCTCCAATATTGCGTCGGCGAAGTCGAAATCACGTTCCGACCACGACGTTTCCGCCGACGGGCGGACGTGGGCGACGATCACGTCGATGATCGCACGGCGCACCTCGCGATCGTTCTGCCGGAATTGATAGCGCCGCTCCACCGCAACGCCGTTGACCTCGCTGGACTCGGACCGGGATACCAGGTGATCGGCCCCGGCGTCCGGTTCGTACGGCAGGCGCAGGTATCCACACAGCACATCGATGCACTGCTGCCGCCTGCCGGGTGCACCGAATTCGTCGGCGACACCGGCCATCGCGTACACTCCGGCGATGCGCACCGCCACATCCGGATCACCGAGCTGTTTTGCTGCGGCACCGAACAGCTCCGCGAAGCGTGCGCGCTCCTGATCGCGCTGCTTGCGATAGGACACCACGAGTGCGACGGCACCACCGACTCCCGCGGTCACCGTCAACGCGATCTTGGTGAGATCCACCTGATTCGGCGTCTCCGCCTTCGCCCCGAGGAACAACCACAGCAGCCACCAGACGATCCCCGCGATCAGCAGTCCACCAACTGCGGCCAGCAGCACCGCCAGCAACAACGCCGAACGATGCAACCTCCGGCTCACCCGCTCGCCGAACCTCCCCAACCGCCGCACAGCGGAATAGTTGCGACCGACCTGCGACCAGTCGATTCACGCAGCATCCCAGTACCTTTCGGCTACTGAGAGTGTGAAGAAGTGCTCGACGTGACGAAGTCGGCGATGGTGTCCTGCATTTGCCGCAGGCCGGGCTGCTCGATCGGGTAGTGGCCGAACACCGACCCGATGAGCATCGGCTCGCCAACGTACGACGCGAGCTGGAGATCCTGCATCGGCAAATGGCCGAGGCCGCACGGGCCGACGACACCGACGACCCCGATATGGCGGCAGATCTGCTCTACCTGATCACCCGCGGCGCGATGATCACCAGCATGGAGGATCCGGCCCGCTGGCCGACCGAGCGCCTCGCCCGCGCCGCAGCCTACCTGGAGACCGGCTGCGAAACCGGCCGGACAACACCACCCGCGACGGCGCATAACAGCGAGCGGCACGGCACCGGGTACAGAGCCACCGCGGCCACCGGCTGCCACGCCTGCGGTGAATCGGTAACTGCCCACGGGATTCTCGGAAACGCAGCGATGCGGCGTCGCTTGCGACATAGTTGTAAACGCTTGCGTACCACACTTATACGCGGGTGTACCCTACTCCATGTTCGTGAATTGGATAAGAGACTTCATGAAGACGAGCACATCTGCCGCGGCGGCCGGGGCCGTCGCTATCACAGCCTTAGTCGTTGGCACCGCAGGCGGATTCCCCGGAGCGGCCTACGCCGACAACCCGCCCGGTGCGGGTTCACCAGGGGTGATCACTGTGGACACCACGGACGACGGCGTCGCGGCCGACCCCGGGCAGTGCCGCACGGTCGCTGGCACCTGCACACTGCGGGCCGCGGTGCAGACGGCCAATTCCCGCCCTGGCAGCACGATCGTGGTGCCCGCGGGACGGTACATTTTGACGATCGCTCCCGACCCATCGAAAGTGCAGGGTCGCAACCCAGATGCGGCCACCGGCGATCTGAATCTCACCGCGGCGACAGTGTTGCGTGGCGCAGGCCGCGATCGGACAGTGCTGGATGCCAACGGGATCGACAGGGTGCTCAGTATTGCCGCGCCCGTAACGGTGGCGGGATTGACTGTGACCGGCGGAGTCACCGCCCAACACGAGATTCCGTTCTACGACACCGGCGGGGGCGGGATTTCCAATTCGTCGAACCTCGTACTCGACGACGTTCTGGTTCGGGGCAACAGCGCTGGGTACGGCGGCGGAATCTTCAACGTGCCGGGGTCGGATTTACAGACGAAGAACACGACCATCACCGGCAATACATCCGGCGAGGCGGGAGGTGTGCGGTGCGATAACACCTGTACCTTCACCGACTCCACGATCTCCGACAACCGCGTGATCAATCCCGGAGAGTGGTACCGCCCTGGTGGATTCGCCGGACGCGGCGGCGGCGTAGACGTCCGGGGCCGGGGCGTGGTGACTTTCGATCGTGCGACGATCACCGGAAACACCGCCTCGGACGCCGGCGGCGGCATCAACGTGGCACCGGCCTACCTCGACACCCTTCCGCGCCAGGTGACCGATCGAGTCGATGCTCCGATCGGCACCGTCATCTTGCGGAACTCCACAATCACGGCGAATACGTCCGGTACCCCTGTGGCCAACTGCGCGAAGGTGTTCGCGAGGATCGTCTCGGAAGGCAGCAACACCAGCGACGATGCATCCTGCGACCTCACCGGGCCAGGCGACACAGTCGTGTCCTAGTCGACAGGCATGGCCAGCCCGAGCAGCGCGCGGTGAATGTACATCACGGTGTCCTCGAGCTCGAGCAAGTCACCTCCGGCACGCAGGGTTCGGCGAACGGCCTCGTTGGTCGCATCGGTCACCGCCAGATACGCGTAATCGGGAACCGGTGGACCAACGGGGCCTGCCGCTTCCCGCCACGATCGGATGAACCCGGCGAACCAGCGTTGGCATCGCCCGAACGACTCGATCGCGCGTGACCCGGCCACGGCGGTCTCCAGATAGAACGAGCGGGCAAACGACGGTTCGTCACGCAACAGAGTGAGATATTCGCGAATGCCGCGCTGAAGAGCCTCGAACGGCTCCACCGGTTCGGCGAATACCTGCCTCATCACCTGCTCGAGATGCTCGATCATCAAATCGCGACCCGTCTCGGCCGCGGCGAGGAAACATGCCTCCTTGTCCGGAAAGTGCTGATAGAACGTCCGGCGCGAAACCTTCGCCGCCGCAGCGATATCCGCGACCGTCACATTCGGATAGCCGCGGTCCGCGACGACGACCGTCACCCCGAACAAGAGCCGCTGCCGCTGCGACCCGGTCACCAGATCACGAGCCAGACCATGCGGCCCGTGCGGCAACTCCGTCAGGGTCGGCTCCAGCAACTTCTTCCGTTCCACCCGCACGTTCATATCAGGTGCTCCCCCCGCCCTCGCGCACACTCCGTCGTTCGATCGACCTCTAGGGCAGCCGTACCGTAGTGCCGGGCCGAGGGGGCTGAGAAGCATTGGCGGTACAGCCAACCACCAAGGGGGTCAGTTGCGCGAAACCTCGCTCGGGGCGCTCCCCAGAGAAGGCGGCTGTATGCGATCCTGGTGAGGCAAGTGGAGGGGAGTATTCCTTCGCGGCGGTCTCGTCAACTCGGGGGGTTCATGCCCCCTCCGGGGCCGTCGGCCAAGAAGCGGGAGCGCTGATCAGCCCCCGCCGTGGCGGAAGAGACCTCTGGTGGCTGCCGCACGCGCGTGCGCGCGAAACGCCGGAGAACCCCGTGGGGCTGGTCAGCGATACCCGTCAGGAACTGCTGATCCCTGCATTGACCCCATGGTGCAGAGAAGCGCGCCCGCATGGCCGCGATTCCCGGCCGCGTCGGCGCTGTCGAACCGCCGCCGGCTTGCGCGGCTCCGCTGGAGATGGTGATCACGCTGGTGCGGTGGCGTCTGCGGCAGCGGGAATGAAGGCGTCGCCGATTTCGTCTCGTAGTCAGTTCAGATCGTCAGGGGTGCGGGCGACGCCGACAACGTCGGCCCTCGCTGCGATCAGTGCGGTGGCGATGGCGTTGCGCGGTCTCGGCTCATGTGAAGACAGACCGGAGTTACGTCGAGAAGGGTGCGCGTGCAGCGGTCCCTTTCGGTGAGTCGTCCGGTCTGTATCTGTAGACGGTCCGGAAGGTCGTCGAGGAAACATGCCGTGATTCCCGGCGTAGGGACCGGAGCGGCGGGTGGTAGCTGCTGCGTCGAGCGGCTGGAAGCTGGAGGTTGTGGTGTCGGATCGTGAGGAGCTGGTTAGTGATGATGACGAGTTTGTCCGGAGGGCCGACCCGTTCCGCAGGGAGTTGCTGGCCCATTGTTATCGGCCGCTGGGCACGGTAGACGAGGCCGAAGACCTAGTCCAGGAAACCTATTTGCGTGCGTGGCGTTCGTATTCCGGATTCGAGGGACGGTCTTCGCTGCGTACCTGGCTGTATCGCATCGCGACGAACGCCTGCCTGTCGGCGTTGGAAAACCGCGGCCGTCGGCCGCTGCCGTCCGGCCTGACCGATCCGGTCCGGACGACAAACAGCGAGGTGACACTGCGCCGGGTCGACGGCATGTGGTTGGAGCCGATTCCGGATGCCCTGGTGGCTCAGGGCACTTCCGATGCCGCCGATCCCGCTGCGGTGGTGGTGTCGCGGGCGAGTGTCCGATTGGCGTTCGTTGCCGCGTTGCAGCATCTGCCGGCGCGACAGCGAGCGGTGCTGATTTTGCGAGACGTTCTGGGTTGGCGGGCGCGCGAGGTGGCCGAGCTGCTCGGTGTCACGGAATCGGCGGTGAAGAGCGTCTTGCGGCGTGCACGCACCCAGTTGACTCAGGTGAGCACGGCTGACGAGGAACTGCTGGAGCCGCAGGATCCGGTCGCGCGGACACTGCTCGAACAGTATGTGCAGGCGTTCGAGAGAGCCGATGTCGAGACGTTGACTCGGCTGCTGGCCGACGATGCGGTGCTCGAGATGCCACCGTTCTCGACCTGGTTCGCGGGTCGGCGGGCTGTCGCCGATTTTGCGCGATCCCGAATTTTCCGTGCTCCGGGTGAGCTGTGGATGACGCCTACGTCGGCGAACGGGCAACCGGCTGCCGCGGCGTACAAGCGCGACCTCGATGGCGACTACTACGCCCACGGCGTACACGTGCTGTCCGTCACCGAACGCGGGATCGCTCGCATTGTTGTGTTCCTGACCGCCGAGGTGTTCCCGTCCTTCGGTTTGCCGGCGCGGGTGTCTGCTGCGGCCATCTCCGCGGCAGCACGGTCATGACTCGGACGAGAATTGCCGGCATCGACGCCGCAGGTCTGCTGGAACGGGCGATCAATTATACGCTGGGCAGCATCGCGGCCGTGCGCCCTGCGCATCTTGCGCGGGCGACACCATGCCCTGGATGGGACCTGCGGACGCTACTGGACCATCTCAACGATTCGCTGGACGCGCTGTGCGAAGCCGCTTCGAACGGGCGGCTGAGTGTCGGGGGTGATGCGGCGGAAACGGGCAGCAGACCCGATGGTGCTGGAGCCGATCCGGTAGCAGGTTTCCGCGATCGTGCGGCTCACCTGCGTGGAATGTGGTCGCAGATCGATCATGACTCCCGGGTCGTCGCCATCGGCGACAGAGCAATGCGAGCTGATGTCCTGGCCTATGTCGGAGCGGTCGAGATTGCGGTACATGGTTGGGACATTGCGCAATCATGCGGCACCCGTCGGCCGATCCCGCCCGGGCTGGCCGACGACATCCTCACGTTCGTCGAGCTGATCGTCCCCGAGACGGAAAGACTCCCGCAATTCGCCGCTCCCGTCGCCGCACCCTGGTCGGCAACCGCCGGCGAACGACTACTCGCCTACCTCGGTCGGGACCCGCACTGACCAGTACCCGGACCCGTTGCCCGATCGTATGTGTGGCAGCCGTTTCCTGGCCCCCGTCGTCGGCTGTGTGGCGGCCCCAGCTAATCGGAACACGGCTCCGATCGTCCCGTGACGATCGGAGCCGTGTGCTGGGCAATAACGATGCAGTCGCCCGAATTCAGTCCGCCGACGTGTGCACCGTCCCCCTCCCGGTGCGAAAAGCAGCGGCAGGCCGCCTGCCCAGCATGAACAGTGCGGCGGCAGCCCCCAGCAGCGGTATGGCGGCAGCGATCCCTATTGCGGGTCGGAAGCCGTCGATGAATGTGGCCGGTGTCGCGTAGCTGCCGTTGTGGGCGAATACTGCGGCCAGGATGGCCACGCCGAAAACTCCGCCGAGTTCGCGCAGTGCGGTGTTGACGCCTGCGGCGATGCCGATGTCGTCGGCGGGGACCGCGGCGGTGGCGGCGCTGGCGGTGGTCGCGAAGATCATTCCGATGCCGGCGCCCGCGATGACCAGCGGCGCGACGAGCACTGTGTAGGACACCTCCGGTTCGGTGACCGCAGCCAGCCAGCCCAGCCCGGCAGCTTGCAAGATCAGTCCGGCGCCCATGAATGGCTTGGGGCCGAAACGCTCGGACAAGGCTCCAGCGATGGGTGCGGCGAGCATCGGCATCGCGGTCCAGACGAGTACGCGTAGACCGGTCTCCAGCGGAGAGTTACCCAGCGCCGTCTGGAAGAGCTGGGTGATGAGAAACAACGCGCCCAGCAGGGACAGGAACTGGAAGAAGATCACCGCGTTGGCGGCGGAGAAACCGCGGCGGCGGAAGTAAGCTATCGGCAGCATCGGGTGCGCCGCGCGACGCTCCCAGGCCACGAACGCGATGACAAGTATTGCACCAGCGCACAGTGCGAGAATCACCTCGATACTGCCCCACCCCGTCGACGGCGCCCGTACCGGCGCCCAGGTCAGCGCAAACATGCCGCTCGCGACCAGCAGCAAGCCCACAATATCGAGATGCATTCGCGGACCGTGGCTTTCGCGCAGTCGCGTCGAGGCGAAGGGGATCATGAGCAGTCCGACGGGCACGTTGATCCAGAAAATCCATTGCCAGGAGATCCCTTCAGTGATGGCGCCACCCAGAACGGGTCCGCCGGCGACACCGAGTCCGGTGATCCCGCCCCAAACACCGATCGCGAGGTCGCGCTTCTCGGTGGGGAAGGCGTCGCTGATCAGAGTGAGCGTCAGGGGAAGCAGCACCGCGGCGCCGGCGCCTTGCAAAACGCGGGCGACGATCAACAGTCCGATGCCCGGAGAGAGTGCGCAGGCAGCCGAGGCGAGGCTGAACACGATCAGGCCCACGACATACATGCGGCGGCGGCCGAACCGGTCGCCCATGGCCGCTCCGGTCAGCATCAGGCATGCGAAGGCGAGGTTGTAGGCGTTGATGGTCCACTCGAGGTCCGACAGGCTCGCGCCCAGATCGGATTGCAACGTCGGCAGGGCGGTGGCGACCACCACGACGTCGAGTGAGCACAGAAACGCTCCTAAACCGGCCAAGGCGAGTGTCCACCGGCGTTGCGCCGCAAGTATCGCGCCACCGGCGGCCGGTGGAGCAGAGGAGCCGAACTCGGCGGTCTCGGTGCTGCTGGTCATATCGTTCGTCCTTTTCACTGGGGTCCGCCGCATGGCGGAGGAGGCTACGAAAGTCAGACCTGGCCAGGCCGGAAAAGGGTTCGGCCACCGTCCACGTCCGGCGGTATGGGCCAACTCCCGAAGCTGTCATGAAGCGCTCAGCTCGGAATCGACCCGTGTGGTGCTCCTTAAGCCGATCGGCCGACGGAACACCACGGCAGGAGGATTCCGGCCCTGGTCGCGAGTGTTCCGTTGTGTCGTAGTTGACCAAGCGCTGAGCGTTCTCCGCTTAGGAGGGCTGATTGAGTTCTGGCGTGGCATCGGCTCATTCGCCAAGTAGACCGGTCGCATCCAGGGCTCCGGATGGCGGCACTACGACCGAGCCCGAACCGATCAGCAGCTGCTCGCACCGCACCCGCGGGATGAAACCCTCTACGCTGGAATAGAGTTCGCTTCTTCGCATCTCGCCGAACTCTTCCCCGAGGGCACAACCCAGGTCGTGACCCGACGCGAGCACCTATTCGACAAGGAGACAGGGCGGCATGAGAGTATCGCGAACACCGTTGACCGAACCCATGCCTGTCCGCCCCCAGACTGCGACTGACGTCACAATCTCACCGAGGAACCAGATAGAACCCACCTGCGTCCAACCTCGTGATCCGCACCGACGTTCAAGGATTGCTGCATGACTGGCCAACCTGGCTCGACCACCAACGACTTCGCACTGGTGCCCGATGAAGTCACCGATGCAGGTCGGTACGTTCAGCAGGTCGCCGAGTCCCTCATCAACGGCCTGACTTCGCTCGACACGGACATCGCAGCGCTGCTCTCCAATTGGCGTGGCACCTCCGCCGACTCGTTCAGCGCGGGGTGGACCGAAACCAAGCAAGGCGCGGATACCATTCTCGACGCCTTGGCCGACCTGGCCGAACTGCTCGGTGTCACGAGCAAGACCCTCGACGATCAGGACCGGGCGCGGGCGGGTAGCACCGTCACGCTCACCGGTTCGCTGGACCTTCCGGAGTTGTGATGGTCGATAACGCTCAGCCCTATCGCGTCGACCTCGACGAGCTGGAACAGATTGTCGCCCGAATCTCGGGTTTCATCGGATTCCTCAACGACAGCCTCGACGGACTGCAGCAACGCATCTCAGCCGTCCAGCAGAACTGGAACGGTGCCGCCGCAGACGCCCAGGCCCAGGCTTTCCGGGAATGGCACACCGGGGCAACCGATGTCGCCGAAGGCATCGACACCATGAGTCAGTCCGTCCGCGACGCCCACGATCGATACACAGCCGCGATCTCCGCGAACCTTTCGATGCTGGGCAGGTCGTAACACCTGATGACGACCTTGGTAGTCGATCCCGCGGTGTATTCCTTGGCTGGCACGTCACTGTATTCGTACGCAACCACGTTCCAGCGGGCATTCTCCGCACAGATCGCCGCGCTGAGCGAGACCGCCAATATGGGCGGAAATGTGGGCGAATCCAAGGCATGGGCCACGTCCTACGATTCGACCGTCACCACGGCGATGAGTATGACCGAGCTCCTCGTCACCGCCATGGGCAACTACGCCGGGATCCTGAACCAGCTCGGCTACAACCACGCGCTCGCGGATTACGTTGCCGGCACCGGCCGACCGGAACCGGGACAACCAGCACAGTTGTCGCCGGCCTGGTCAGTCTGTCTCGTGCCGCCGCCCTCGGCAGGCGGGCCTGGCAGTGGCCTGTTCGACGATGTCGGGTTCGCGGTGTCGGCTCTCGAGGATTTCGGCGTTTCGATGCCCGACGGGGAACCGCACGATCTGCAGACTGCCGCTGAGGCGTGGGACAAGCTCGCCTCCGAATCGGGCGTGGGCAACCTGCCGGCCCTGCTGGACCAGCTGGCGAAGACATTCGAGAACGAGACCGCTCCCGACGCCGCGTATGTCGACGAGGACATCCGGGAACTGAAGAAGTCCGCCGAGGGTGTGCTCACCCTCTACAAAGACCTCGCGCAATCCTGTCGCGCCCACCGCTCCGCGATCCTGGAATTCCGTACACAACTGGGCCAGCTGCTGGTCGATCTCGCCAAGGACCTCGCTCAGGAGGTTGCTGAGACCGTTGTCCTCGGTGTAATCGCCGGTGCGTTGACGGCGGGATTCGGCGCGGCCGCAATCGCCGCGGCCAAAGCGGGCAAGCTTGCGGTGAAGATGAAGAAGTACGTCGACCGCGTGCTGGCCGCCAAACGCGCGGCCAAATTCGTCGACAAAGTCACCGAAACCGGCGACGACCTCGCAGCCAGGCGCGCCGAGCTCCAGCGCATCGCCGACCTCCTCGCACAGCGCACCGCCGATATCGCCAGGATCGCGCGCGACAAGCTGAAGAGCTCGCTGGATTACGCGCTCGACAAAGAGGCAATGGAGCATGTCTTCGTGCCGAAGCACAAACTGGATGGACTGGTGAAGTCACTGGGTGGCGAAGAAGCGACGATGACGAAGATCATCGAGAGCGTTCAAGGCGTTCCGGACGGTGTGTATAATGGCTCGAATCCTTTGGTGCGCACAATCAATGGCCAAACCGTCCATATTCGCGGCGCAATGATCGACGGTGTCTTCAAAATCGGCACCGCATACATTCCATGATGTAGCGCGAGAACCGAGGAGATTGATGAGTAGTACACCGATTCCGCCGCGAGCGTTGACCGACCTCGAAACCAGCGTCGTCACCAAACTGCTGTCGTCGAACGCCCCCGGCGCCGCCGAGTACCTGGCGCAGGTGCCGTATTCGCAGGTCGTCGCAACGTGGGGTGTCGGTTCCCCCAGCGTCGATCTGGCGGTTCGGCCCGGCGCCGTGCAAGCATCCGGTTCGCCGGACGGGATCTTCGCCAGCGGAGCCGTCACGAACCACAACGGATCACCGATCGGCGAAGTCATATTATGGGTCGAGCACGGCTGGCTCAGCGGAATCGAGTACGCCTGGTATACGGACGAACGCCCACACACGCTACCCGAGCCCGGTCAGGTCGAGCTTCTCTAGCGCAGGCGATGATTGGGCGAAATACCGACGAGAACAGCAACGAGTGGACGACATCGTCGGAGCCGAGCTCGCACCTGACTCAGACCGTGTGACGCGACCCGTCGGTCCGTCCGGGTCGAGCCACAGGGATCAGGTCGTTCACGGTGGCGAACTCACCAACCAATGGCCTGCGGAAGTTCCTGCGCGGCATGTCCTGCGTTCCCGCCGAGACCGGCGAGCAGGAGTCTCTCCGCCGCCTCGGATTTGCCGTCGACCGGACCCGAGACATCGTGCGACGAGTCATACTCGCGCGATTGTGCCTGGCATCAGGTCAGAAGCCGCTGTGGCCGTTCAAGGACGAGACCGTCAAGCCGGACATCATTCTTTCCGACGACGCGAACCGGGCGCGCTGGCGCGCGCACTGGCACACCCTGCTGGATTCGATGAGCCTTGGTGAGGCCGCCAGAAGGGCGGGGCCGCAGGTCTACTCGCTAAGCGAAGTAGACCTCTAGCTCTAGCCGACGCCACGCCGGGCCTCGCGCAGCATCCGCTGCCGCAAGTTCACCGCTCGGTGGGGCAGGATCCGACAGGCCATTCGACATGCGCCACAGCGCCCACGTCCACCTTGCGGCAGCGAACGGTGAAGCCCAGAAGCAGCAGCCGGTCGACCCACAAGCACCATTTGTAGGACCGTTGGCGCCCTGAAACTCCCAGAGGCGCCCTTGCTGTGTGCAACCGAGGCTCAAGACCGGATCTGGCGACGGTCGGTGGGGCAGAGGGTGGCCAGGGTGGTGTCGCTTGCGCTGCGGCACACACTCCGATCAGCCATATTTCGGGCTCATGAGGTAGCCAACTCGCGTGGATTACCCTCGACGGCCATCCAGCGCCCAGAGGTCACTGCCCGACCGCTGCTATCTGGCGGAGAGTCCAGGAAATGGGCCGTGTGCGAGGGGGTGTTCTTCTCCGGTGAGGGATTGCAGCGCTCGGGCGACGTCGTAGATGCCGGGGCGGTTGTAGGGGAGAGAGTGTTTCTGCCGGTGTGGCGGTGGGGGCCGCCGTAGGCGCGGGAGACTGCTTTGCCGAACTGTCGTTCCACGTAGTTCAGTGTGGTGTAGCGAATTCGGGTGACGGTGACGTGTTGTTCGGCAGCCCAGGGAAGATGCTTGCGGAATCGGCTGTGGAGGTTGTCGTAGCGGCGGTCGGTCACTGGCTGGCCTGTGTGGTCGCGCAGGACCTGGGTTGTGGTGCGGGAGCCGCCTCGGGCGTCGATGTGTTCGAGCAGATGCTGCAGGAGGCGGGGGGAGATGGGTTGCCAGCGCAGGTCGCCTGATTCCTCGCGAAGGCGAAGGGTGCAGTCGTCGCGGATGATGTCGTGGATGTGCAGGTGTAGTGGGCTGCGGCGGTGACAGGCTGTTTCCATGTGCAGGCGCACGATGAGTCCGTCGAGTTCTCGATCGTTGCCTGTTGTTTCCGCGACGTCGGCGAGTTCGTGGAGTTGCTCGATGCTCAGCGGAAGTTTGGATCGGCGCGACTGCGGCGGCCTGGCGACTTTGCGAGCGGAGTTGTCCGAGGGGTCGATCAGGCCGTTGTACTCGGCGTAGCGGTAGAGGCAGTGCAGGGCGTCGATCAGTCCGCCGGCGCCACGGGCCTGGGTTGCGTTGATTCTGGGGGCGGTGCGGCTTTGGTGCTGCTTCACCAGGTCGATGATCTCTGCGGTCGTGGGCTCGTTGAGGCGCCGGTCGCCCCATGCCTGTTCCACCACCCTCCAGTAGCCGCTGTAGGTGTTGCGGGTGCCGTCGGGCACTGTTGCGGATATCCGCGCGATGTACTCGCGCACCGTCGGCATGGGCTGCCGACTGTGCCCGCCGCGGAGCACGATCAGTTCCAGTCGCTCGATGGTTTGTCGTAGGGATTCAGGTAGCTCGTCGGTGTTCATGCTGACCTCTGCCGTCGGTTCGGTCCCCCGAGCGGCGAGCTGTCGCCGGGGCGGTGAGCGTGCAAGTGGTCACGGAAGTTGCGTGAGTGAGGGAATTTCCAGGTCATGGTTGTCGAGTCCACAGATGTGGGTGTTGACGGTGCAGCATGAGATGCAGGCTGGTGGGCGGGTACAGCGCCAGGAGCCGTTGCTCGGGTGCGGCGACAGCCAGTAGCCGGTCCCCGGCCTGGATGCGGAACGAGCGGCGGACCTCGGCGGGCAGGTGCAGATGATGTTGGGATGTCACCGCATAGGGGCCGTCGCTGCACTCGGTCACGACGATCACCTCATCGGTCGTCTCGATCGCCAGGGTCTGATTTGGTTCCCAGCCAAGCTTTTTCAGTCGCGAGCTATCCGATAAACGCCCGTTGCCGCCGATGGTGGTGACCGAGTAGTACATCGCCTGGGCGTGCTCGGGCACAGCGGGTGGTCCCGGCTTGCGGAACGGGCGGAACACAGGCTGCTGGGCAGCGACGGGATCGGAGCGCTGCGAGCTCGCGCCACCGAACATTCCAGAATCGACTGGCCAGTTCACACGTCTCCTCAACGGCCGAGATCATCGGATGAATCCCCCACAGCGCCGCCTCCGACAGGCAGCGTTCCTTCCAGCATCCAGGCCCTTGACAGCCTGGTCAACCGATACAAACCTCGGTCGCCCCATCCCCGTGCAGGCTGGATGCCGACAACAGCTTCCCGATTGCCCACACGTGTCCGGACTCGACCTCAACCACGCGAATAGGGCACCTATGCCCTGGATCAGGGCAGGAACGCACCGAACAGGTGCGAAAAGGCGCACCCGGCCCAACAAAAAACGCGCATTCAGTGCATAGATGCACTGAATGCGCGTTTTTTCGTGTCCGGAGGGGGACTTGAACCCCCACGCCCGATAAAGGGCACTAGCACCTCAAGCTAGCGCGTCTGCCATTCCGCCACCCGGACCGGTGTGCTCAGCAAGATTATCGGATCACTCCGCGTGGACCAAATCGCGGCTGGACCTGCGGATTCTCGAGAGTCGGAAGGGGAGCTGTGAAGGGTTTGTGGTCGGTGGAGGGCTTCCAGCGCCACACGCCTCGCGCATCCCTCCACTACGCTCGGCGCGAGCTGCAACTCCGCGCGCGACGGCGACCGCCGGCCCACGGGCGCAGAGGCTCGGGGAGGACGCAGAACTTCTTTGGCTTCGCCGTGCCGACGGTCTCACCGTGGCGAGACGAGATAGTTGCACGATATTCGCTGGCGCGGGTGATTGAGGGGAGACAGGCGGAGTCGCTGTCCGATACCGCCGCCGATGCGGCAGCTATCGTCGCTCTCGCCTGCCGAAGGCAGCAAGCGTCGTAGCTATCGCCGGAACGCTCAACCGTTAAGGCGAGGTATCCACGTCCGCCACCGTATCCCGTTCGCTACCGTCAGCTTTTCATCGGATCGTGGCCCCAGTTCATCAGCGAGTATCGCCATTTACTGTTCTCGATTTCTCCGGAGGGACGTTGTTCGAGGTGGCGATGCGCGTAGCCGACGACTTTGCGCATGTGCTCGTAGTCATCGTCGGTCAACTCGTTTTTCTCGAGGATGTCGACGATGCGTCGTCCGCTGACGTGCCCGGTCGATTCGCCGCCGTCTTTCGGTTTCTGTCCCACCGACTTCGATTCGTCGGTGTCGAGCCACCGGCGTAGTTCTTTTGCCGTCATATTGACGATATCGTCGAATTGTGTGCGGGTGTCTTCTTTGTCCATCGTCATGGTGATCCCGCTTTCGATGTCACTCTTTGGGGCGTAGAGCGTCTGGTTTGTGCACCGCATCACGACCGCTTTTCCCACTGCGCACGAGATACTGTGGATCTTGCTCGGATGCCCGGACGGTACGGCCGGCCGCCTCGGTGTCGGAGGTGATCACTTCTTCTACCTCGCCCTCCGTGGTGCTGCCGTGGCTATCCCATTCGACTTTGTCGCCTTTACTGAACGATCGTTTGCTCATGGTCGATTCCTTGTCCGTTTCCGTTCCCAACGTGCACGTGGTACCCGCGCGACGGTGCCGAAAACTGATAGCTGGAGGCGTACTGCGCGGCGTCGGCACAGTCTGGGCGTGGTGGCGCCGGGCAGTCGGGGCAACTCAAGGTGATCTGCCAAACCAGAAGGACTCACCCGAACAATGGTGATTTCCGACGTTCTGGGCGGCAAACGCGAACGCAGACATTACGCGCGCGGGTGGTTGTGGAGCCGTATCGGCCACAACCACCCGCGTTCGCGTTTGTAGATGTGTTCAAGAACGAGTTGCCGGTAAACCAGGAGTTTGCCGCGGACCCGCGCAGGGTCAGAGAAGCTCTTCGAAGGTGCGCTCGAACCCGAGCGCGCCGTGGCCATCCGCTACCTGGCGGTCGAGGAGGGTTTTCAGGGGGGCCACGAAATCGAGGGTGACGTTCGCGTCGCGGCTGGCGCGGTTGATCGCGTCGAGCGCAGCCTTGTGGAAGGCGATGGATTGGACCGGGTCGGTGTAGGCCGCCGAGTCGATGACGGCCCCCTGCTGCGGCAAGGACTGGGTCATCGCGCTCACCCACGCCGCGGCTCGCCGGCCGAATTCGTCGGCGGAGACGCCGACGGAGCGCATCATGGCCGCGCCGTGCAGGAAGCCGCCGAACATGGCGTACATAGCGGCGAGCAGGGCGAAGTCGTAGGTCGAGGCGAAGCCCGCGTCGTCGCCGAAGTACTCGGCGGCGGCGAGCAATTCGAGGGTTTCGCGGTGAGCGTCGAAGACCTGCTGTGAGCCGCTGTAGAGGATGGAGGCGCCGGGCTGGCCGATCATCGGGGGCACTGCCATGATTCCGCCGTCGAGGTAGTGGCAGTCGTGCCGCGCCGCCCAGGCGGCGAGTTCGCGGGCCTCGTTGGGAGCGGTGCTGGTCAGGTTGATCAGCTGACGTCCGGCGAGCCGGTGGGCCACCGGGTCGAGGGTGGCGTGCACCGATGCGTGGTCCAGCAGTACGGCGATGATCGGACCGTCGGCGCCGATCGCCTCGGCGACTGTCGCGGCGCCGATCGCTCCGGCCGCGCGGAGCTCGGCGTCCTTGCCGGGGGTGCGGTTCCAGACCGTGGTCTGCAGGCCGGCCTTCAGGAAGGTCGCGGCCAGCGCTCGGCCCATCGCGCCGAGTCCCAGGATGGTCACCGGGGTCTTCGTGGTTTCCGCCATAGCGGGGTCAACTCCTTGGGGTCGAGAAAAGTCCTGGTCAGCGCGCTGCACCTAAGATTGCTTGGTTCCCGGCGTGGAGGCAAGTACCTACTATTTTGTCGGGTACTTACCGAATGGTTTGTGAACAGCTAGAGAGGTTGACCATGGGCGCGAAGCGATCGGGACCATACTTCTGCGGCATCGACGCCGCGATGGATGTCGTGGGCGGGAAGTGGAAGGCGCTGATCCTTTGGGAGCTGGAGAACCACGGCGTCCGGCGCTTCGGTGAGTTGCGTAAGGGACTGCCGGGGGTCTCGGAGAAGATGCTGATCCAGCAGCTGCGGGAGCTGGAGGAGGACGGCATCCTCAGCCGGACCGTCTACCGCGAAGTGCCACCGCGCGTGGAGTACCGGCTGACCGAGATCGGCGTCGCGCTCAACGCCGCGCTGGCCCCGCTGGGCGACTGGGGACGCGCCCGGATCGATCGGATCGGGGCGCAGCGGGTGCATCAGCAGCTCTGAAGTGAATCCTTCAAAAGTGAATGTTTCACCTGGGCAACATCATCGAGCGGAAGATCAAGCTACTAGTTGGTAACTTTAGTTACTTTTGTGCACACCGAATGTAATTGACGCATAACCGGGCCCGCCGTATGTTCCACGTCACAACTTTTGCAAGATGTGGGTGGCTGTGCAGATGTCAGATGATGGGTACGACCTACGGGTCTTGCTGACGCGGGCACTCCGCCGAATTCAGGAGTTGGAGGCAGGGCCGCAGCGCGAGCCGATCGCCATCGTCGGGATCGGCTGTCGCTTCCCCGGCGGCGCGGAAAGCCCGCAGCAGTACTGGGAACTGCTGACCACGGGCCGCGACGCGATCGTCGAGGTGCCGGAAAACCGTTGGACCGTAACGGATTCGGCGCCTCGGCGAGCGCGGCGGCGGGCTGGTCTGCTCGCCGGTCCGATCGATGCCATGGATGCGGAGTTCCTCGGCATCGCGCCGCGCGAAGCCGCGGCGATGGATCCGCAGCAGCGGCTGGTCCTGGAAGTCGCTTGGGAGGCAATGGAAGACGCCGCCCTGATCCCGGACGGCCCGGCCGCGGCGCGCACCGGCGTGTTTCTCGGTGTCAGCTGGCAGGAATACCAGCGCACGATCACACCGGACTGGGTGAGCTCGGTGGACGCGCACACCCTCACCGGGACGATGTCGAGCATCGTGGCCGGGCGGGTGTCCTACGTGCTCGGGTTGCGCGGTCCCGCGGTGGCGATCGACACGGCGTGTTCGTCGTCGCTGGTGGCGGTGCACCAGGCGTGCCGCAGTCTGCGCGCGGGGGAGTGCGACGTGGCGTTGGCAGGCGGGGTGAATCTGCTGCAATCCGAGCTCACCTCGGAGGCGCTGGCCCGAATGGGGGCGCTCTCACCGGACGGCCACTGCCGTCCCTTCGACGCGCGGGCGAATGGGTATGTGCGCGGCGAGGGCGCGGGAGTCGTTGTCCTGAAGACACTTTCGCGCGCGGTCGCCGACGGTGACGCGATCAGGGCGATCATCCGGGGATCGAGCGTGAACCACGACGGCCGGTCCATGGGGTTGACCGCGCCGAACCCGACGGCGCAGCGCGAACTGCTGCGCGATGCCCTGAGCGACGCCGGCTGCGCCGCCGATCTGGTCGGCTACGTCGAGACGCATGGCACGGGCACGCCGCTCGGGGATCCGATCGAGATCGAGGCGTTGTCCAAAGTTCTTGGCGCGCCGCGGGCGAATGGCTCGGTGTGCCTGCTCGGTTCGGTCAAGTCGCAGATCGGTCACCTCGAGGCGGCCGCAGGCGTCGCCGGGCTGATCAAGGTGGTGCTGCAACTGGAGCACGAACGCATCCCGCGCCAGCACGATTTCGCCACGATGAACCCCAAGATCGCGCTGGACGGCACGGCGCTGGCGGTACCGACCCGCGATGTCGAGTGGCCGCGCACCGACCGGCCGCGGCTGGCCGGGGTCAGTTCGTTCGGCTTCGCGGGCACCAACGCGCACGTGGTGCTGGAGCAGGCGCCCGAACCAGCGGCCCGTGCGGAATCGAAACCACCTGTACTGCTTGCACTTTCGTCGCGCACCGCCGCAGCGCTCGACGCGCTGAGCCATCGCTATGCGGAGCATCTCGATCGGCGGGAGATCCCGCTCGCCGATGTCGCCGCCACCGCCGCGCTGGGGCGAACGCATTTCGCCCACCGGCGCGCGGTCGTGGCGCGCACGGCCGAGGAGGCCGCACGCGAACTCGCCGCCTCTGCGGGTCGTTCGACCGACCCGGACTCCGGGGAGCCTCGGGTCGCGATGTTGTTCACCGGACAGGGCGCCCAGTACTCGGGGATGGGTGCGGCACTCGACCGCAAATATCCGGCTTTCCGCGCCGCGCTCGACCGCTGTGAGGAGCTACTCGGGCCGCTTCCCGGCGGCATGGGTTTGCGGTCGGTGCTGTTCGGTGCGAACCAGGAGTTGCTGGTCCGCACCGACTACGCCCAACCGGCCCTGTTCGCGATCGAATGGGCATGCGCCGAACTGTGGTCGTCATTCGGCATCCGGCCGCACGTCGTGCTGGGACACAGCCTCGGTGAGCTGGTGGCCGCGACCGTCGCGGGTGCGTTGGACCTCGCTACCGGGTTGCGTTTGGCAGCCGAGCGCGGTCGGTTGATGCAGGCAGTGGCACAGGAAGGGGCGATGGCGGCAGTGTTCGCCGCGCCCGCGGAGTTCGAAGCGCTGTTGACGGACCCTGCGGCGAGTCTGTCGGTGGCCGCGGTCAACGGTCCCGGGCAGTTCGTCGTCTCCGGAGCGGTGGACGCGGTGGGCCAGGTGCTGCGAGCAGCCGAGCAACGATCGATTCGCACCGTGCGGCTGCCCGGTACGACGGCGTTTCACTCGCCCCTGCTGGATCCGATACTGGACGACTTCCAGGCGCGGGTCGCCGAGTTGGTGCCCACCCCGCGTGCGGCGGCGATTGCGCTGGTGTCGAACGTGACCGGCGCACGGATCGAGGCCCCGATGGATGCCGCGTACTGGCGTGCGCACGCCCGCGGCACCGTCCGCTTCGCCGAGGGTGTGCGCTCGGTAGCCGAATTCGGTGTGGATGCCTATCTCGAGGTGGGACCGCATCCGGTGCTGCTGGAGTTCGGCAGGCGAGCCGACCCGGACGCCTTGTGGGTGCCGAGCATGCGCCGTGCGTCCGTGGATGACGAGGTGCTGTTGCGCGGCATCGGCGACCTGTACTGCGCGGGCGCGGCGATCGACTGGAGCGCGGTGGTACCCCCGGACGCGCGGCGGCGCAACGGCCTGCCCACCTACCCTTTCGAACGTGTTCGGATCACCGTGCCGTCCGCGGACACCGGATACCTTGCCGAGCATCGGTTTCGGGATCGCGCGGTGGTGCCCGCGGCGGATCTCGCGCTGCGGGCCTTGCGCGCGGCAGGCGGCGCCGACTACGAGCTGATCGACTTTGTGGCCGCACGGCCGGTGCCGCTGGATGAACTCAGTACGCCACAGGTGTCGGTCCGGGAGGGCCGCACCGAAGTTCGGTTCCCGGTCGACAACGGCAACGTCACGGCGGTGTCCGCGGTGGTTCGAGCCGCCTCGAATCGGCCGCGCGATTCCGGAAGGCTGTCCGCGGCGCGGCTCACGCCGTCCACCGAGTGGGAGACCGACGATTTCTACCGTCGCTGCGCGGATGCCGGGTTGACGTTCGGTCCGCGGTTCCGCTGGATCACTTCGCTGCGGCTGGGCGCCGACAGCGCGCTCGCCGAACTGACGCGCCCGACGGAACTCGCCGGTGAACCGGCCGCCTGGCTGCCGTGCCTGCTCGACGCCGCGGTGCAGACCGGTCTCGCGTTGGTGACCCGCGACGATCGCGCGGCCCAGTTGCCGGTTGGTATCGGCCGTTTGCGCCTGTCCGGGGCGCAGGCGGATGAGCGGGTGTGGGCGCTGGCCGAGCGCACCGGCCGCACGATTCGCATCACCGTCTTCGATACCGCCGACACGGTGATCTGCGATATCGAAGACGTATGGTTCGCCGAGTCCGGCACCGCCGGGCAGTCGCAGGATCGGGATCGCATGTCGCGCTTCACTCATCGTCCGGCCTGGGAACCTGCCGCGGCGGCGCCGCGCGGACAGCGCAACGCCCCGGTGCTGGTGATCGGCGTCGGCCGGCAGGCGGACCGGCTCGCCGCCGCGTTGCGCGCTACCGGCACCGATTCGGTGGCGGTGGAGCGTACGACCGATCCGGCCGTCTGGCCCGGTGACGGCCGCGCGGTGATCTACCTCGCCGATGCCGACTCGGACGACAGTGCCGACGCGGCGCGCACGGAAACGGAATTCGCCCTTGGCGTGGTGCAGGCGATGGCTCGGACGGTCGCCTACGGGCCGCTGCACCTGGTGACCGTGGGCGCGACCGGCGCGTTGCCCGGAGAACCCGTGCGCCCGGCAGCCGCGACGCTGTGGGGGCTGGGCGCGGTGGTGCGCACGGAACTTCCCGAGTTGGGTTGCCGCCTGATCGATCTGCCCGTCGGCGCTCGGTGCGACGACCACCGCCTGGTAGACGAAATCGTCTCGGAGGCAGTGGATTACGCCGTTGCGCTGCGCGGACGCCAGCGGTACACGATGCGTCTGCGGCCTTCCGAGGACCTCGAGGCGGCACCGCGTTTGGATCGCGCTGCGGCGTATTTGATCACCGGCGGGCGTGGAGCGCTGGGGTTGACTGCCGCGCGAATCCTTGCCGAGGCCGGTGCGGGCACCGTGGTGCTGGCCGGTCGCAGCGCCCCGGCTCCGGGGGACGAGCACGAGGTGGCGCGCATCGCCGCCCTGGGTGCGCGCGTCGAGACCGCGGTGGTCGATGTGGCGGACCGGGATGCGCTGTCTCGTTTGATCGGTCGTTTCGGCGGCGAGCTTCCGAGGCTGGCCGGAGTGGTGCATTGCGCGGGCGTGCTGGACGACGCGCTGCTGATCGAGCAGACCTCGGGACACCTCGAGCGGGTGTTCGCGGGCAAGGCGGCGGGCGCTTGGCACCTGCACGAGCTGACCGCCGGACGGGCGCTGGATCTGTTCGTCCTGTTCTCCTCGGTCAGCGCCGTGGTGGGCACCGCCGGACAGGGCAACTACGCCGCGGCGAACGCCTACCTCGATGCCCTGGCTCGCCTGCGCTCGGCGCAAGGGCTGCCTGCTGTGAGCATCGCGTGGGGTCCGTGGGCGGGCACCGGCATGGCTGGGGGACTGAGCGATGCGGCCCGCCGAGCGTGGGTGCGCCATGGCGTCGCCGAATTGGCTGTCGAGGACGGTGCTCGAGCGTTGCGCTCGCTGGTGGCCGCAGAAGGAGTTGTGGCGGTGTTCCCCGCCGTCGCGAATGTCTCCGCGCAGCAGGAAACGATCGGTCAGGTCGATGAGCAGGACGTGCGCGACCCGGCCGAACTGCGGGAACTGGTGCGCGCCCACGCGATGACGACGCTCGGCCGCACCACCGCCGTTGCCGATCGCACGCCGCTGCGCGAACTCGGGCTGGATTCGATGATGGCCGTCGAATTGCGCAACGCGCTCTCCGCCGATCTGGGTGTGCGGCTTCCGGCCACCCTGCTGTTCGATCATCCGACCGTCGCCGCGGTATCCGAGGAGATAGCCAGGCTCAGCGCGAAATCCGCACCCGACCCACGCCGCACGGCACGGGAGCAGGCCGAACAGCGACCGATCACGCACATCTCCGAGCAGCTCACCCCCGCGGTGTACCCGGCCGAACTCCCGGTTACACCTAGTACACCGCACGTGACACAACTCACAGCAGGTGAATCCAGCTCCGCCACCGAGGATTACGCCGACGCGATCGCGATCATCGGCATGGGCTGCCGCTATCCCGGGGGCGTCCGCGGGCCTGCCGACCTCTGGCATCTGCTCACCACCGAAACCGACGCGGTAACCGAGGTGCCCACACACCGTTGGGATGCGGAGGCCTTCTTCGATCCGGACCCTGATGCCGAGGGGAAGACCTATACCCGCTGGGGTGGTTTCGTCGAGGGTGTCGAGGAATTCGACGCCGGATTCTTCGACATCTCCGTGGGCGAGGCACGGATGCTGGACCCTCAGCAGCGGCTGCTGCTGGAAACCTCGTGGGAGGCGCTCGAACACGCCGGTTATCCCGCGAGCCGTCTGGAGGGCAGCCGGACCGGCGTCTTCGTCGGGTTGATGTCCAACGACTACGCCGAACGGATGGCGCGGGCGGATGTCGCCCCCAACGCCTGGTTCGGCACCGGCAACCTGGCCAGCGTCGCCTCCGGACGGCTGTCGTATTTCCTCGGCGTGAACGGTCCGAGCCTCACCATCGACACCGCGTGCTCGTCCTCGCTGGTGACCGTGCATACAGCGGTGCGCAGCCTGCGCAGCGGCGAATGCGATCTCGCCCTGGCAGGCGGGGCCACGGTAGTGCTCACCCCCTCGCTGGACATCTACTTCGCGCGAGCGCGCGGCCTGGCCGCCGACGGCCGGTGCAAGAGCTTCGACGCGCGCGCCGACGGCGTCGTCTGGAGTGACGGCGCGGGAGTGCTCGTGCTCAAGCGACTGGCCGACGCGCAACGGGACGGCGATCGGGTGCTGGGGCTGGTCCGCGGATCAGCGGTCAATTCCGATGGCCGCAGTCAGGGCTTGAGCGCGCCGAACGGTCCTGCGCAGGAACGGGTCATCCGGGCGGCGCTGACGGACGCGGCGGTCGAGGCCGGGGACATCGATTACGTCGAGACGCACGGCACCGGCACCGCGCTCGGCGATCCGATCGAGGTGAACGCGCTCGCCTCCGTGCTGGGGGAGGGCCGCACCGAGACCGCGCCGTTGTGGATCGGTTCGGTGAAGTCGAATCTCGGGCACACCCAGGCCGCGGCGGGCATCGCCAACATCATCAAAGTGATCGAGGCCCTGCGGCACGAGCGCATTCCCGCCTCGCTGCACTTCCGGTCCGGTAATCCGCACATCGACTGGGATTCGGTCGCGATCCGCGTGGCCGCCGAGGAGCGCCCATGGCGGCGCGCACAGCGGCCGCGGCGCGCGGGCGTGAGCGCGTTCGGGATCAGCGGCACGAACGCGCACGTGGTGATCGAAGAAGCACCGCAGGCACCCGAGGCCGCTACCACTGACGATTCCGGACCCCACCTGCTGGTCCTGTCGGCGAAGAACGCTGATGCCCTGGGAGCACTGGCGGCTCGGTATCGGGATCTGCTGGCCGCCCGCCCCGACACGGCGCTGGTGGATCTGTGTGCGTCGGCGGCGGTGGGCCGCACGCATTTCGGCGAGCGGGTGGCGATCGGCTTCGACACCGCCGCACAGCTACGTGCCGTGCTGGAGGACGTCGCCACCGGGAGCACGCCGAGCGGATCGGTCGTCGGGGTGTCGAGTGGCGCGGCCGAGCTGGCCGGTCGTTACGTCGGCGGCGCGGAGATCGACTGGGCGGCGGCGTATTCCGGTCGACCGTGGCGCCGGATCGACCTACCGACCTACCCGTTCCAGCGCAAGCGGCACTGGCTGGAACTCGAGCCCCGCTCCGGCGGCCCCGTCGAATTCACCGCCGCCCAAGCGGCTTCCGCCCAGCCGCCCGAGCAAGAGGCTGCCGAGCCTCGGACATGGCTCACGTCCTCGCGCACCTCGCGACTCACGCCCGAGATGTTCGCAGGGCATCGGCTGCGTGGTGTGCCGACGGTGCCCGCGGCCTGGCTGTGCGCTCGACTGAACGAGATCGCCGCTGAGCTGCCGGGCGCCTGGGAGATCACCGGCCTGCGCCTGGTCACTCCGCTGGACGTCACCGCCGAATCGGTCGTATGGGTCATGCTCGATAGCGGCTCGGACGGCTACGATGTGCGCTTCGTAGGTTCCGACGATGCCCGGACCACCTACGCGCACGCGAAACTCACCGCCGCGCAGACGGCTCCAGCGCAACCGCACGAGCCAGTGGAACACGCTGCGGAGCGCGGGATATGGCCCGGTTATTACGAGACTGTGGCGCGGCTGGGTCTGCACTTGGGGCCCGACTACCGCTGTGCCACCGAGTTCCGGCGGGTCAGCGACACCGACGCGGAGACCGTCTTCCGGTTGCCGCAGAACCCTCCGGCGACGCTCGACCCGATCCTGCTCGATGCGTGCCTGCACAGCATCGTGCTGACCGCCGGTACCGCGGAGGGGTTGTACTTGCCCTCCGGGATAGATCGTGCTCGATTCTTCGGCAGCCCGACTGTCGGGGACACGATCGTCCGCTGCCGGGTACGGGTGACCGAACGCGGCACCCGCGTCATCGTCGGTGACGCCACGCTGTATTCGGCATCGGGGCGACCGCTCGCCAGCTTGCACGGCGTCAGCTTGATCGCGGCGAAATCCGGCCCGGAAGCCGTTGCCGCCGAGCGGGACTCGTCCAGGCTCGCGGGACTGCTGCACCACGTCGAGTGGGTCTCCGCCGAGAGTGCCGCGCCCGCACGGGAGAACGCCGCGGGCCGCTGGCTGATCTTCGCTGACGGGCCGGTCGGCGACGCCGTCGCAAGCGGACTGGTCGCACGCGGAGCTGAGACACTGGTTGTCCGCCCAGAAGATACGGCCTCGCCCTTCGCTGCCACGCATTCGGTGCACGGCATCGTCTTCGCGTGGAGCGCGGCGCCCGCGCAGACCCGCGTCGAAGCTGCCCTGGAGTTGACGCGCGCACTGGACTCGGCAGCCCACCGGCCCGCGGCGCTGTGGTTACTGACCGTGAACGCCCAGCGCGTCACCCCCGCCGACCGGCCGGATCCCGATCAGGCTCTCATGTGGGGTTTCGGTCGCACGCTGGCCACCGAGCACCCGGAGTTCGGGTGCCGATTGCTGGACGTGCCCGCCGAACTCGGCCAGGACAGCGCGCCGATCGTCGAGGGCTTGCTGGGCGGGCGCGCCGCCGGTGAGTTCGCGATCCGCGACGGCCGTTGGCTGACGGCTCGGCTCGCCGACGGCCCCGCACCTTCGGACGACTACCGGCTGGTCGCGCACCGTTCCGGCGATTTCGACCGGATGCGCTGGGAGCCCGGCGCGCGACGCGCACCAGGAGCCGGAGAGGTCGAGATCGCTGTCGCCGCCACCGGACTCAATGCCCGTGACTTGTGGGTGGCCTCGGGGCTGCATCCCGACGGTGCGGTGCCGTTGGGGGCGGAATGCGCGGGCCGGATCACCGCGATTGGGGCGGAGGTCCAGGGTTTCGCGGTCGGTGATCGTGTCGTCGCCTTGGCGGGGGACTGTTTCTCCCGTCACGTGACTGTCGACCAGGCCATGGTGGCACCGCTGCCGGAACGCCTCGCGTTCGCCGAAGGGGCGACCGCGCCGTACGCGTTCACCACGGCCTGGTACGCGCTGTTCGACGTCGGCGGCGTTAGCGCCGGGGACCGTGTGCTCGTGCACGGGTCGGCCGAGGGCGTCGGCATGGCCACGGTGCAGCTCGCCGCGCACGCCGGGGCGCAGGTATTCGCGACCGCCGCCCTGTGTCGGTGGGCGCGCAACGCGGGAGTTCCAGTCACGCAGATCGATACCTGGCACCACGACGTGGGCGAACACGTCCGGGCGGCGACCGCGGGGCACGGCATGGATGTCGTCGTGCACACCCTGGGGGACGACTTCGCCGCGCAGGCCGTCGGCATACTGCGCCCGGACGGCCGACTCGTGGACGTCGTCGACCCGGTACAGCGGCAATCCGCCCACCGCAGCGGCGAGGTCGACCATCGCGAGTTCGATCCGGCCGCTGCCGACCCACGGCGGCTCGGGGAGATCCTGCGCAGCGTCATGGCGCTGTTCGAGCAACATGCACTCGATGCGCTGCCGCACGCGGTGCACGGAATCGATCGTGCCGCGGAGGCGTTTCGCGCCATGTCGCACCGGAACCATCCCGGCCGCATCGTCCTGCTCGGCGCAGACACCCCGACCGCCGCGGGTGGTGATCGGTCGAGCGATGGCACCTACCTGGTGACCGGCGGGTTCGGTGGTCTCGGCGCCGCGGCCGCGCGATGGCTGGTGGACCGTGGAGCCCGGCATCTCGTGCTGGTCGGCCGCCGTGCGCCGGATGCGGCAGGTGCGCAGCTGCTGGAATCACTGCGCGCCGGCGGCGCCCGGGTGACGGCGCACCAAGCCGATGTCGGCGACCGCGCGTCCGTCGCGGCACTGCTGGGCACCATCGCGGAGTCCGGCTTCCCGCCCTTGCATGGCGTGGTCCACTGCGCGGGAGTGCTCGACGACGGAGTGGTGACCGAGCAGACCTGGTCGCGATTCGAGACCGTGTTGCGGCCCAAATATCAGGCGGCGCTGCACCTCGATGAGCTCACCCGCGACCAGCCGCTGGAACTGTTCGTCACCTATTCGTCCGTCGCGGGCGTGCTCGGAACCCCCGGTCAAGCGAACTATGCCGCCGCGAACGCGGCCTTGGACGCGCTGGCTTGGCGGCGGCAGGCCGAGGGACTGCCCGCGCTGAGTATCGCGTGGGGACCGTTCGCCGATGTGGGCATGGCCGCCGGCCGCGCCGAGGTCACCGCGCGGCTCACCCGGCGTGGTCTGCCGCCGCTGTACGAGGGCGATGCCGTCGCGGCGCTGAGTCATCTCGTTCGGCACGACAGCACCGCTCCGGGCGTCTTCGGTTTCGTGCCGGAACGGTGGTACGCCAACCGCTCGCCGCAGGTCGCGGCGCTGTCGGCACCACTGCCGACCGAGCCGCCGCCGTCGCCGCAACTCCGGCCTGCGTCGAACGATGTCGCGCCCTGGGAGGCGCTCGTGCAGCGCGTCGCGATGCGGGTATTGGACCGCGCGAGCGAACTCGACCCGGATCTGCCGCTGCACGACACCGGAGTCGACTCCCTGACCGGGATGGAGTTGCGCGCCGCGCTGGCCGCGGAGATCGGGATGCCGCTGCCGGCCGGGCTAGTCTTCGACTACCCGACCGTCCGCGACATCGCGCGGTTCCTGCACCGTAAGGGCGCGCCCACCGGGGGCGACGCGGCTGGGTCGGCCGAAACCGTGGAGGACATCCGTCCTGCGGCAGACATCTCGACCGCCTCGGAAACTCCGCCACCGAAACCGTCTGTGCAGCAGCCCAGTTCACCTCTGTGGGTATCGAACGACTCGGAGAACGACCAGACCGAGTCCGACGACGACCCGATCGTCATCGTCGGGATGAGCTGCCGCTTTCCCGGCGGGGTGCGCACACCCGAGGCCTTCTGGGATCTGCTGTGGCAGGGCCGCGACGCGATCACCGAGGTGCCGCCGCAGCGCTGGGACATCGACGCCTACTACGACCCCGATCCGGCGGCCTTGGGCCGCATGTACACCCGCTGGGGCGGTTTCGTCGACGGTGCGGACGAGTTCGATCCCGCGTTCTTCGGTATCGGCGCGGCGGAAGCGCGCGCGATGGACCCGCAGCAGCGCCTGCTGCTCGAGACCAGCTGGGAGGCGCTGGAGCGCTCCGGCCGCGCACCCGGCGGTCTGGCCGGCAGCCGCACCGGCGTGTACGTCGGCCTGTGCTTCAGCGAGTACCCGGGCACGCCGACTCAGGCCGCCCACCCGACCGCGATCGGCGCCTACTCCGTCATCGGATCGGCGCCGAGCGTCGCGGCCGGGCGACTGGCCTACGTGCTCGGGCTGCAAGGCCCGGCGATGACGCTGGACACGGCCTGCTCCTCGTCGCTGGTGGCGCTGCAATCGGCCTGGGACGGGTTGCGCGCGGGTCGCTGCGATCTGGCGCTGGTGGGCGGTGTCAACCTGCAACTGGCCCCGGAGACCACCATCGGCTTCTGCCGTCTGGCTTCACTGTCGCCCGACGGACGGTCGCGGGCGTTCGACGCCGACGCCAACGGCTATGTCCGCGCCGACGGCTGCGGCGTGCTGGTACTGACCCGGCTGTCGGAAGCCCGCCGCAGCGGCGATCGGGTGCTGGCCGTGGTGCGTGGCGTCGCGGTGAATCACGATGGACGGTCCAACGGTCTCACCGCGCCCAATGGCCCCGCCCAGCAACGCGTCATCACCGACGCACTGGACCGGGCGGGTATGCGGCCGGACGCAGTGGATTATGTCGAGGCACACGGCACCGGCACCCCGCTCGGCGACCCGATCGAGGCCACCGCACTGGCCGAGGTGTACGGCGCGGGGCGCACACAGCCCCTGCTCATCGGATCGGTCAAGACCAATATCGGGCACACCGAGGGCGCGGCCGGTGTCGCGGGAGTCATCAAGGCAGTGCTCATGCTGCAACACCGCCGGATTCCGCCGAGCTTGCATTTCCGCACACCGAACCCACTGATCGATTGGGCAGGATTGCCGCTCGAAGTCGTCGGCGAGGCGCGGGAGTTGCCCCGGACCGGGCACCGACCGGCGATCGGGGTCAGCTCGTTCGGCATGAGCGGTACCAACGCGCACGTCATCGTGGCGGAGGGTGACCCCGCTCCCGCCCCGCGACCGGAATCGCCGACCGCGCAGGTGCTCGCGCTCTCCGCACGCGACGAATCCGCCCTCGCCGACCTCGCCCAGCTCTGGGCGAACGAAACTGCCTCGGCGCGTGTGTCTCTCGGGGATCTGGCCTACACCGCAGCTACCGCGCGAACGCATTTCGAGCAGCGGCTCGCGGTCGTCGCCGCGACCGGCGACGACGCCGCGCGAGACCTGCGGGACCGGCCGCCGACTCTGCTCCGCGGCCGGGTGGAGCGGACATCGAAAGCGAAGGTGGCGCTGCTGTTCACCGGACAGGGAGCTCAGTACCCCGGCATGGCGCGCGAGCTGTTCGACTCCGAACCGGTCTTCCGCGCGGCGCTGCGGCACTGCGACGCGGTGCTGGGCCCGATCGAGGACGGCATCGGGCTGATCGACGCCGTGTACGGCGAGCACGGTCCCGAGCTGCTGCGTCGCACGGTGTTCACCCAGCCGGTGTTGTTCGCCGTCGAATGGGCGTTGTGGGAGCTGTGGCGGTCGTGGGGAATCGCCCCGGCCGCGGTGCTCGGGCACAGTGTCGGCGAGTACGTCGCGGCCTGCGCGGCGGGCGCCATGGCCATGGAGGACGCTCTGCGACTTGTCGCCGTGCGCGGCAGACTGATGCAGCGCCTGCCGGACGGGGGCGGGATGCTGGCCGTCGACGCGCCCGCCGAGCAGGTCTCGCCGCTGGTCGCGCGATATGAACCCGCGGCGTCGATCGCCGGGTACAACGGACCGGCCCAGGTGGTGGTCGCCGGAACACACAGTTCGCTCGATCTGCTTCGAAAAGAACTGTCCGAACAGGGTTTCCGCACCGCGGACCTGACCGTCTCGCACGCTTTCCATTCGGCGGCGATGGATCCGATCCTCGACGACCTCGCCGTGGCGGCGGCGCGCGCCACGATGACCGATCCCACGATTCCGCTCGTATCGAACCTCACCGGGGCACCGCTGCGTGCGGGGGAGCTCACCCCGGAGTACTGGGCGCGGCATGCGCGTCAGCCGGTGCGCTTCGCTCAGGGCATGCGCGCCATGGCCGAGCTGGGAATCGATGTGTTCCTCGAGATCGGGCCACAGCCGACGTTGTCCGCGCTCGGCAAGCGAGTGCTGGGAGATTCGGCACGGTTCGTCGCGTCGTTGCGACGCGGACGCGGCGACCGCGAGACGATGATGACGGCGCTCGGCCACCTGTACGTCGGGGGCGTGCCGGTGGACTGGGAGCAGGTCCACCGCCCGCACAACCGCCGGCGCGTCCTCGCTCCCACGTACCCCTTCCAGCGGCAACGTTATTGGGTCGAGGCCCGGTCGGAAGCCGCGCTCGCGGCACCCGGCAGCGCCGCCGAAGGGCACCCGGTCCTTACGGCGCGCGCCGCTGACGTGCTTTCGGAACAGAACTCCGTAACCACCGGGGATGCGGACCACACACAACGATCCGGCGACGCCCCAACCTCGGCCCTGCGCGTCTTCACCGCATGGGACTCGAATGTGCGTCCAGATGGCGCGCTTCCGCAGCCGGGTGCCACACCGACCGATCCGACGCGACTCGCAGAGGTGCTTCCCGCTCCGCGCGTCACTCACGGCAGCACAACGCATTTCGATGTGACCCTCGCACCGGACTCCCCACGCTATCTGGCCGACCATGTGGTCGATCGGGCTGTGGTCGTTCCGGGCGCCTGGTTCGTCGCGACCATCGCCGACACCGCGCGCGAACTCCTCGCCGGTGACGTCGTCGCGCTCGACGACCTGGTGATCACCAGCGGTCTCGCGCTGACCGGGCCGCAGCCGGTGCGGGTGAGCTTCGAGCCGACCACCGACGGAATGGCGGTGCAGGTCACGACCGAAGGCGCAGGCCACCACGCGCGCGCCCACGTTCTCACGGGTCCGCACCGGATTCCGGACGGTCCCAGCCCGGCGCAGGTCCTTCAAGGTTGCCCGGAAACTCTTGCCGGAAGCGACTTCTATCAACTGCTGGCCCAGGCGGGTCTGCCTTATGGCCCCGCGTTCCGCCGTGTCGTCGATGTGCGCTTCGGCCCGCGCGAAGCCCTGGTGACGTTGTCGGACCCCGACACCGACGCCGATGCGGGCCTGGTGCACCCGGTTCTGCTGGACGCGGCGTTCCAAGCCACATACGCGGCGATGTCGCCGCGAGCAGGCGAGCAGACCTGGGTGCCGTTCGCCGTGGACCGGGTATTCGTCTCGGCCGCCGCGGGCACCGTTCGATTCGGCCATGTGCGCGTCGTCGAGCAGACGCCACAGCTGTGCGTCGCCGATGTTCGACTGCTCGATGAGGAGGGTTGCCCGGTGGTGGTCGCGAACGGACTGCGAGTGATGCCGACACCGGACGGGCAAACTTCTGCCCGTGCGTCCAGTGACCGGATCGTCGCGGACACCTACCGGATCGACTGGCGGGAAGCCGAATCGGCGCAGCCCGCCGCCGCGACCGGACGCTGGCTGATCATCGGAGCGGCTGGAGACTTCACCGACGGACTCGCCGACGCCTTACGGGCCCGCGGTGCGGACTGCGCGCTTGCCCGGCCCGGCCGCGGTTTCGGGTTTCGTGCCGAGAACGAGTTCAAGGTCGACTTGGATTCGCCTGCGGCGGTGCGCGCACTGCTCGGCGCGGCCGGCGACGCACGCACACCGCTGCGCGGGATCGTCTTCGCGAGCGCGCTGTCGGCCGATGATGCGCCCGCACCGGTCCGCGCCGAGCGTCTGGTGGCGAGTGCGCTGCATCTGATGCAGGCCGCGGCACTGGCGGGCGAGCCGGCGGTGTGGCTGCTCACACGGCACGGGCAGCGGGTCGATTCCGCCGATCGGGTGGCGCCGGAGCATTCCGCACTGTGGGGTTTCGCCCGCAGCGCGCAGCTCGAGCACCGCGAAATCGGTTGCCGCCTCCTCGATCTCGATTACCTGACCGATATCCACGCCGTGGTCGACGCGCTGGTCACCCCTGCTGCCCCGGGTCAGCTCGCGCTGCGCCAGGGACGTCGGCGGGTGCCGCGGCTCGTGCCGATGGACACCGTCCCCGGCGGTTTCCCGGCCGGTTCCGGCGTGGGGCAGACCGTGCTGATCACCGGTGGTCTCGGCGGTGTGGGCTTGCGGCTGGCTCGCTGGTTCGTCGAACGCGGATGGCCGGATCTGGTGCTCGCCGCACGGTCGGCACCGGATGCCCGGGCAGAGTCGGTCATCGCCGAACTGCGAGGGCGTGGAGCGCGGATCCGGATGCGGTCACTCGACGTCGCCGATCGTGCTGCCGTGGCGGACACGCTGGACTGGATCGACCGCGAACTGCCACCACTGGCCGGGGTGGTGCATTTGGCCGGGGTACTCGATGACGGGGTGATCGCCGAGCAGACAGCCGAGCGGTTCGGGCAGGTGCTGGCGCCGAAGACGTTCGGAGCTTGGCATCTTCACGAGCTGACCGCGTCTCGGTCCTTGCGTTTCTTCCTGCTGTTCTCCTCCGCGGCGGGAGTGGTCGGTCTACCGGGCCAGTCGAGCTACGGCGCCGCCAACGCCTTCCTCGACGGGGTGGCCGAGTTGCGGAGTGCGTCGGGCTCGCCCGCGCTGTCGATCGCGTGGGGTCCGTGGGCGCAGACCGGAATGGTCGAGCGGCTCAGCAGCGGCGCGGTGCAGCGGCTGGCCCGGCGCGGCTACGGCATGCTGCACCCCGAGCGCGCGCTCGATGCTCTCACCCACCTGATCGATGCCACGGCGGCCGGTGCGGTCACCACGATGCCACTCGCCCTGTCGGAAGTGGCCGGGGCGGACCTGCCTGAGGTGCTGTTGGATCGGGTCGCGCCGATGCCCGCGGCCTCCGCGAACGTCTCCGCCGCGGGCAATGGCTCGGACCTGTCCGCCCGAACGGAGGCGCTGGTGCGGCGCTGCCTCGGGCTGGCACCCGACGCGGATCTCGATCGGCCGCTGCACGAACTCGGGCTGGATTCGGTCGCGGCCCTCGAGATCCGCGACGAACTGTCGCGCTCGAGCGGGCACCGGTTGCCCGCCACGCTGGCCTTCGAGTACCCCACACCGCGCGCGGTCGTCGGCCTGCTGGTGCGGTTGGCGTCGGCTGGGGAGTTGCCGACCAGGGTTCGGAGCGAGTCACCCGAGCGCACGGCGGCGCGACTGTCCGTACCCACGGTGGACGCCGCCGCGGCATCAGCGGTCGCCTCGGCCCCACCGAACGCAGCCGTAGCCGCCACCCGGCGGCAGGCGTCGGACAGCGGAATCACCGCGGTCGAGAACGAGCCCGACACCTACAGTGCGTCGCCTCCTGTCGAGCGCCCGCAGGTCGATGACCGGAAGTACGCACACGAGCCGGTGGCCCGAGAAGCAGCGGCCGACTCGTTCGCGTCGGCTGCGACACCGACCGTGCCCGCCGCAATGCCCGGCTCGGATTCCGGCCATCACGTCGACGCGGTAGGGGATATCGCGATCGTGGGTGTCAGCGGGCGCTACCCGGGCGCGGACGGGCTCGACGACTATTGGCGGGTGCTGGTCGAGGGACGCGACTGCGTCACCGAGATCCCGCCGCAGCGCTGGGACCACACACGCTATTTCGTCCCGGACCGGCACAACCCGTTCACCTCCTACACCAAGTGGGGCGGGTTCCTCGACGACGTCGACTGTTTCGATCCGCTGTTCTTCGCCATCTCGCCGCGTGAGGCGGAGATCCTGGACCCGCAGGAGCGGCTGTTCCTGCAAACCGCCTGGGCCGCGTTGGAAGACGCCGGACATTCCCGCGCCGACCTGGCCCGGGGCGGCCTGCGGCCGGAGCAAGCCGGTGTGTTCGTCGGCGTCATGTGGGGCACCTACCAGATGTTCGGGGCGGAGGAATCGCGGCTCGGGCGCGGCACGCTGCCCGGGTCGACGTTCTGGAGCATCCCGAACCGTGTGTCGCACGCCTTGGATTTCCAAGGGCCCAGCATGGCGGTGGACACGGCGTGCTCGTCCTCGCTCACCGCCTTGCACCTGGCCTGCCAGAGCATCCGCACCGGCGAATGCCGACTGGCGGTGGTCGGCGGCGTCAATTTGTCGCTGCACCCCTACAAGTTCGTCGCGCTCAGCCAGGGTCAGTTCGCCTCCACCGACGGACGGTGCCGTTCCTTCGGCGCGGGCGGCGACGGATACGTGGCCAGTGAGGGTGTCGGGGCGATGGTGCTGCGGCCGCTGGCCGACGCCGAAGCCGATGGCGACACCATCTACGGCGTCATCAAGGGAACCGCGATCAATCACGGCGGCCGGGTCAACGGATTCACGGTGCCCAACCCCGACGTGCAGGCGGCGGTGATCCGCTCGGCGCTGCGCGTCGGCGGGGTCGACCCGGCATCGGTGTCCTACATCGAGGCGCACGGCACCGGCACCGCCCTGGGCGACCCGATCGAAATCGCGGGTCTGGCCAAGGTCTTCGGCGGCTCCGGCGTGAGCGAGCTGCCCATCGGCTCGGTGAAGTCCAATGTCGGACACCTCGAAGCGGCTGCCGGTGTGGCGGCGCTGACGAAGGTGCTTCTGCAACTGCGCCACGGGACCATCGTGCCGTCGCTGCACGCCACACCACCGAATCCGAATATCGACTTCGCGGCGACACCGTTCCGGATTCCGAGCCGGCCGCTGCCGTGGCCCGGTGGAGATCCGGCGCGGCCGCGCCGTGCGACAGTGAGTTCGTTCGGAGCGGGCGGGGCCAACGCCAACGTGGTGATCGAAGAGTACGTGGACCGCCGAGCGGAGACGCGGTTCAGTGGCGGGCAGGTCGTGCCGGTGTCGGCTCGCGACCCGGAGCGACTCGCGGATTACGTTGCCGCGCTCGACCGTTTCCTCGCCGGACAGCACCCGAACCTCGCCGACCTCGCCTACACCATGCAGGTCGGTCGGCAGGCGGGCCGTGCGCGCGCCGCGTTCGTCGCACGGGACATCGACCAACTGCGCACCGCCGTACGCGCCTGGGTCGATGACGCGCCCGGCGCGAGGTCGTGCCGGGACGCGGCCGAGGATTCCCGGATCGCGCGCTGGCTCGGCGGCGGCGACATCGATTGGACCACCGTCCGCGATCCCGGACCCCGCCGTCGTATCCCCGCGCCGACCTATCCGTTCGCCCGGGAGCGGTACTGGATTCCCGACGTCGTGCCTGGTCCGGCGCCGTCCACACCGGAGGCGCAGTCGGTGTCCACACGGGAGGACACGCCGCTGGCACCACCCGCCCCATCGCACCCGTCCGTACCGGAATCGGGCCCGGTGTCACAGCACCCAACGAACAGGCGGTCGATGTCAGCACGGGAGAACACGCTGCCGGCACCACCCGCGTCGACCCATCCGCACGTGCCGGAACCTGGTTCGGTGTCACCACCGGTAACCGGGCGGCAGTATGCGTCGACGCCGGAGCACATGTCGCAAGTCGACTCGGGGCAACCATCCGCACCGGAAATCACGCCCCCCGCACAACTCGCATCGAGGCAGTGGTCTGGCCCGGAACCAGAAACAACGCCGCTGCCGACGCCCCTGTCAAGTCAACAGCTCGCGCACAAGTACACGCCGCTGCCCCAGGCAGCAACAGCCCCGCCCGCATCGATGCCGCAACTCGCACCAGCCGAACGTCGGTTGCTGGTTCCGGTTTGGCGGGAAGCTCCGCTGCCCAGCGGTGACTCGCGTTTCCCGCGCACCTTGGTTGTCTATGACGCGCGGACCCCGCACTACTTGGTCGAGGCGCTCGCCGCCGCCGGTGATCCGGGCCGTTCGGTGCGGCTGTCGGATCTACCGGGGGATCTGAACCGAAACGACTTCGATGCGGGCGCCGCTCTCGGCCGGGCATTGGCGGCGCGCTATCCCGACACCGACTGCTTGCTCGACCTGTGCGATCTCGTCCCCGCGCCGGCGGGCCGGCCCACCGGCGACCTCGGCCGGATGGGCCTGTACCAGGGTGTGCTCGAGGCGCGCACCGGTTCGCTCACTCTGGTGCACGTCGCCGCCGGGCTTCCCGGCGCAGGCGGTCCGGAGTCCGCGCCGCTGGGCGGGCTGGCCGCCGCGCTGGCCGAGGAAATCCGTGACGTGCGCACCCGCAGCGTGCTCTTCGTCGCCGAGCACGCCACGGTGTGCGCCGAGCCCGCCCGATTGCTGGCGATACTGGGCGCGGAATGCGCCGCCACCGAGGACAGCGCGCCGCGGGTGCAGTATCGCGACGGGGTACGCGAAGCCGTCGAACTGGCGGACGCTTCGGCCCGCGACGGTCTCGTAGTCGATCCCGCCCGCACCTATGTGGTGACCGGCGGCACGCGCGGACTCGGTGCGGAGTTCGCGGCGGCGCTGGTCGAGCGCGGAGCGCGCCGGTTGGCCATCCTCGGCCGGGAACCGCTCCCGCCGGAATCGGAATGGGATCGCGTGACGGCCGAGGCCGGGCCCGTGGCGGAGAAGCTGCGGCGGCTGGTCGAACTGCGGGATCGTGGTGTAGCGGTGCGGACCTACTTCGGCAGCCTTACCGACCAGACGGGTTTGTCCGGCTTCTTCGACACGGTCCGGCGCGAGCTGGGCCCGATCGGCGGTGTGCTGCACTGTGCGGGCAGCGTCTCGACCGAGAGTCCGGCGTTCGTGCGCAAGACCGGGCCGGCCATCGCGACCGTGCTCGAACCCAAACTGGCGGGCACCGCGGTCCTCGCCGACGTGCTGGCCGCCGATCGCCCCGATTTCTTCGTGTTGTTCTCGTCGGTGTCGGCCGTGCTGCCCGGCTTGGCAGTGGGTCTGTCGGACTACGCGATGGCCAACGCGCACCTGGACCGCTTCGCCGAAGCCCAGCACGCCGCCGGGCGGCCCTGGTTCCGGTCGATCAACTGGCCGTCGTTCCGCGACACCGGGTTCGGTGAGGTGACCAGCACGGCCTATCGGGCCACCGGCCTTCCCGCGCTGACCGCCGCGGAGGGATTCGAGCTGCTCGACGCCGCCCTGGGACTGCCCGGCGCTCCAGCCGTCTTGCCGTACTACGGTGCTGCACTGCGCCTTTCGACACGGACGAGTAAGCCGCTGCAGGCGCCGCCGGCACCGGCCGCCGCTCCCACGGCGACGAACGGATCCGCAGCGGCGTACGAGGAACTGCTACGGATCTTCTCCGACGAATTGAAGCTCGCCCCGGCCCGCTTCGAGGGCGACAAACGGTTCGAGGAGTACGGCGCGGACTCGGTGCTGATCGCCTCGGCGGTGCGCCGGATCGAGCAGGTCGTCGGGCAGCCCTTCGACCCGGCGCTGGTGCTGGAATTCCCGACGCTGGACGCGCTGGCGAGTCTGTTGAGCGAGCAGTTCCCCGAACGCTTCGCGGCCGAACCAGCACCGAATCCGTCGCGGACACCGGACGATCCGCCGAGCACAGGCCAGGCCGGAAGGTCACGTCCCAGCACGGCCGCCTGGGCGGCCGACGCCCGCCGTGGCCTAGCGGCCGAGCCCATCGCCGTGATCGGCGTCGGCTGCCGTCTCCCGGGCGGTGACACGCCGGACGCGTTCTGGCGTCTGCTGGCCGCGGGCGAATCCGGCGTCCGCGAGGTGGACCCGGCTCGCTGGGACCCGGCCCGGTTCTACCGCCCGAGCGGCGGCCCGGGTCTGACCAACAGCAAGTGGGGTGGATTCATCGAGGGCGTCGATCTGTTCGATCCGGAGTATTTCGGGGTCACCGACGAACTCGCCTGGCAGATGGACCCGTTGCAGCGGCTGCTGCTCGAAACGTCGGTACTGGCCACCACCGACGCCGGATACCGGCGCGACGAGCTGGCGGGCAAGCGGGTGGGCGTCTACGCCGGTAGCCGGGCGGCGAACTACTTCAACCGGATTCCGGTCGCCGACCGGCACACCATCATCGGCATCGGGCAGAACTTCATCGCCGCGCGCATCTCCGACTATTTCGACTGGCACGCGGGCAATGTCGTGCTCGACAGCGCGTGCTCGTCGTCGCTGCTGTCGGTGCATCTGGCCTGCCAGGCGCTGCGCGCGGGCGAGGTCGACGCCGCGCTGGCCGGTGGTGTGGAGGTGCTGCTCGACGAGATGCTGTTCGTCACCCTGTCGGCGGCGGGTGTGCTCTCGCCGCACGGCCGGTGCGCGACGTTCTCCGAGGACGCCGACGGTTTCGTGCCGGGCGAGGGCGCGGCGCTGCTGATGCTCAAACGGCTCGACGACGCGCTCGCCGACGGCGATCGGGTCTACGCGGTGCTGCGCGGCTCGGCGATCGGCAACGACGGGCACACCATGGGCATCACCACACCCAACATGCGGGCGCAGATCGAAGTGGTCACCGCGGCGCTGGATATGGCGGGCATGTCCCCGGACGCGCTGTCGTATGTCGAGGCGCACGGCACCGGCACCATGATCGGCGATCCCATCGAGCTGAAGGGGTTGGCGACCGTGCTCGGCGACCGCTCGCGCGGACCGGAGCCGTGCGCGGTCGGCAGCGTGAAAACCAATATCGGGCATCTGCTTTCCGCGGCCGGCATCGCCGGGGCCGTCAAGACGATCCTGGCCGTGCACCACGCGGCACTGCCGCCGTCGCTGCACTGCGACAACCTCAATCCGCGCTTCAAGTTCACCGGGTCGCCGCTGCAGGTGAACCGGGAACTGCGCCCGTGGCGGCCCGCCGACGGCAGGCCGCGCGCGGCGGGCGTCAGCTCGTTCGGCTTCGGTGGCACCAACGCCCACCTCGTCGTCGAGCAGGCGCCCGACGGGCACCGGCCGACTCGCCGACCCCTTGATCCACCCGTCTTCCGCAAGAGGAGCTTCATGCTGCCGAAAACGGTTCCCAGCACATCGACGGAGCCCGCGCCGCGAATCGTGGTCCCGATGCCGCAGAACGCGCCCGCGCCGTCGTTCCTCCGTGTGGAGCCGCTGCGATGAGCGGGATCGAACTGGACAGCTTCGCCACCACCGTGCGGGCCGGGGATCCGGTGGTGCGTGACCATCGGGTGCACGGCGTCCGGATCCTGCCCGGCGTGGTGTATCTCGACATGATCCTGCGTGCGGCGATGGCGGCCGGTTACCGGCCCGGGGACCTGACGATCCGGGAGGCGCTGTTCCAGCGTCCAGTCGCCCTCGATGCCGACGGCGCGGTGCGCATCGCGTTCCGGGTCGATCGAGTGACGGGACGAGTCGCCATCGATGTCCAGCGCTTGGACGCCGCGGGCGCCCCGGACGGACCGGTCGAGCCGGTCGCGGAATGCGTTGTAGTGCCGACCGATTCGACTGGCGAGCCGCCTGGGATCGATGTGGCTTCGTTCCCGGCGGCGGCGCAGGCGCGCGGGCTGGCCGAGATGTACGCCCAGAGCGGTGGCCGCGGCATCGAGCACCGCGACTTCATGCGCGCCACCGGCCATTTCTCCCGCCGCGACGATGTGGTCACCGCGACGATGGGGCTGGGCTCCGAAGCGGCCGCGCATCTGCCCGGATTCCTGCTGCATCCCACGTTCCTGGACGCCTCGACGATCGTGCCGTTCGTCGACCCGCACCGGCTCGGCGTGGACGACGACAGCGCGTTCATCCCGATCTACTTCGGTGACGTGCGCGCCTGGCGAGCCACCCCCGAGGAGGTGTACGTACGAGCCACGGTGCACGGCGGGCACGGCGCGGACCTGCTCGAAGCCGACGTGGCGCTCTACGACCGCGACGGATCGCCGGTGGTGCGGTACCGGCTGACGTCCAAGCGGGTGCGCGGCAGCGCGGACATTCGACGGTTGCTGGCCCAGTCCGGCTCGCACGCCTCCCCGCGGCCTGAGCCGCGGCGGACTGCGAACCTTGTTCCCACCCCGGACCTCCCGTCGAACGACCCGCGTGCCGTGATCACCGCCGACCTGGCGGCGCTCGTCGCCGCCGAGCTCGGCGCCGATCCCGCCGGTATCGCGACCGATGTGGGGTTCTACGAGCTCGGCCTGGATTCCGGTCGCCTGCTGCGGCTGACCGCCGAACTGGAAGCGCGGGTAGGCGAGCCGCTCTACCCGACGCTGTTGTTCGAGTACCAGACCATCGAAGCGCTCGCCGGACACCTCGCCGACACCGCGGGCGCGAACTACCGTCCCGCAGCCGTTACTCCGCAGGCCCACCCGGAGATCGATTCCACTGCGGAGCCGACCGTCTTCGACGCGGGCGAGCACCCGGCCGTGCCGACCTCGGAGGCAGGCACAGACCGGAGACCATCCGACCCGGTCGCGGCGCCCGGACCCGTCGTCGCTACCGAAGACGACCTGGTTACCTTCGGATTCGATTGGGAAACCGACACCACCACGCACGCCCGTCGCGAACCGACCGGGCTGCTCGTCTTCGACACCGCCGACCACCCCTACCCGCCCAGCACCGCCACCACGGTCATCCGCGTCCGACCGGGGAGTGAATTCGTCTCCGGCGCGGACACTTTCGTCATCGACCCGGCCGACGCACAGCATATGGATCTGCTGGTCGCCCAGCTGACGGCTCGGCGGCTGCGCTTCGACGCGGCGTTGTATCTGTGGCCGGAAGCCGTGCCGGATGACGACCCGCAGGCGCTGATCGAGCGGGTGTATCTGCCGCTGCGCGATCTGGTGCGTGCGACCGCCGGGGCGTCCGAGCCGCCGGTGCGCCGCGTACTCGCCCTCACATCCGCGACCCCTGCGGGGGAATCGAGTTGCGCTCTGCTGGGCGGTTTCGCGCGCACGCTGCGGCTCGAGCAGCCGCTACCGCTGCTGAGGGCCGTACAGCGCGACCCAGCCACGATGGTCGGCGACATCGTGGTCACCGAACTGGGCATCGACGAACGCGATCCCGACACCGAGATCCGCTACCGCGACGGACGACGCGAGGTCCGCAGGCCCCGTGTGCACACCGACTCCGTGGCGGGGTCCGGCGACCCGGTGCTGCGCCGGGGATCGGTGGTCGTGGTCACCGGCGGATTCGGCGGTATCGCCCGGCATCTGGCCCGCCGTCTCGCCACCGAGTACGGCGCCCGGCTGGTCCTGGTGTCGCGGCGCCCGCTCGATGCGGCGGCGGCCGGTCTGCTCGCCGAGCTCAACGACCTCGGCTCGGAAGCAGTGCACGTGCGCGCCGACGTGTCGGTCGCCGCGGACGCCGAACGCGTCGCCGCGATCACCCACGCCACCTTCGGGCCGGTCGACGTGCTCTACCACGGTGCGGGACAGTTGCGCGACGGACTGCTGTCGGGCTCCGGCCGCGACGACGCGAGATCCGTTCTGGCACCGAAGATCTACGGCGTCGGACACTTGATCCGAGTGTTGCCGGAGGCTCGCCTGACCGTATTGTTCTCGTCGGTCTCCGCGGTGCTCGGCAACCCTGGTCAAGCGGACTACGCGGCGGCCAACCGCTATCTGGACGCCTTCGCCGAACAGCGCGACCGCGCCGGACACCGGACGATCAGCGTCGACTGGCCGCTGTGGGCCGAGGGTGGGATGCGTCCGCCCGCAGAGCAGATCGCCGCGCTGCGGCGGGCCGGTGCCGGACTGCTGCCCACCGCGACCGGACTCGACCTGCTGTTGTCCTGCGCGACGCTGAGTCGTGCCCAACTCGCAGCGGTGTGGGGCGAGCCCGAAACTTTGCGGGCACGACTACAACCGGCGTCCCCACCGGTGAGCGCGCCGGCAGCTGACTTCGGAACAGTGAACGAGCACCATGCGGCCGCCAGCGGCGAGGAGCCGATCGCGATCGTCGGAATCAGCGGCCGCTACCCGGACGCGGAGGACATCGAGGAGTTCTGGCGCAACCTGCGGGACGGACACGACGCCGTCGGCCCGGTCCCCGCCGACCGCTGGTGGCTGACCGACGTCCAGGGCAGTCCCGGCGCGCCCCCGATGGTCGGCGGATTCCTGCGCGACGTGGCCGGTTTCGACCCGCAGTTCTTCCGCATTCCGCCGGTCCAGGCGCCGTTGCTGGACCCGCAGGAGCGTCTGTTCCTGCAGCAGGCGTACGCGGCGCTGGAACACGCCGGCTACCACCACAGCGACCCGGCCGTGCGGGATCGCCGCGTCGGCGTGTTCGTCGGCGCGACCTGGAGCGACTACCGCCTGCTCGGCGTCGCGGCCACCCGCGACGGCGATCCGGTCGCGGTGGCCTCGATTCCGTCCTCCATCGCCAACCGCACCTCCTACACCCTCGGTCTGCGCGGGCCGAGCCTCACCGTGGACACCGCGTGCTCGGCGTCGCTGACCGCGCTACATCTGGCGCGGCGCAGCCTGCTCGACGGCGAATGCGACGCGGCGATCGTCGGCGGGGTGAACCTGCTGCTGCACGAGGACAAATTCCTGCTGTTGCACAGCCTGGGCATGATGTCCGACAGCGGCCGGTGCCGGCCGTTCGCCGCCGCCGCCGACGGCTACGTTCCCGGCGAAGGCGTCGGCGCGCTGTACCTGAAGCCGCTGTCGGCCGCCCGCGCCGACGGCGACACCATCCACGGCTTGATCCTGGGCAGCGCGGTCAACCACGGCGGGCAGACCTCCGGCTACAGCGTGCCCCATCCCGGCGCGCAAGCCGAGGTGATCGGCGCGGCGCTGCGCGCGGCGGGGGTCGATCCCGGCACGATCGACTACCTCGAGGCGCACGGCACCGGCACCCCGCTCGGCGATCCGATCGAAATCGCCGGTCTGGCCGCGGCTTTCGGCCGGTCCACCGGTACGGGCCGCTCCCGCGCACTCGGGTCGACGAAATCGAACATCGGTCACCTGGAGGCGGCAGCGGGCGTCGCGGGCCTGACCCGGGTGCTGCTGCAGATGCGGCACGGCCGGATCGCGCCGACGTTGCACGCGGCACAGGCCAATCCGGCCATCGCGTTCAACTCGGTACCGTTCCGCCTGCCGCGGGAACTGGAGGATTGGCCGCGCCGCACCGTCGACGGCGTCGCGGTGGCGCGGCACGCGGGCATCAGCGCGTTCGGCGCGGGCGGCGCCAACGCCCATGTCGTGCTCGCCGAATTCCTCGACGACCGAGCCCGCCCGGCCGCGACGGGTGGGCCGGAGATCTTCGTGCTGTCGGCTCGCACACCGCAGCGGCTGCACCGCTACGCCGAGATCATGGCACGGCACTTCCGTACGCTCGATCCCGCGGATTTCACCGACGCGGTGCGCACCTTGCAGGTGGGCAGGCCCGCGCTGGCACACCGGCTGGCGGTGGTCGCGTCCGCCCCGCTCGAGGTGGCCGAGGCGCTCGACCAGTTCCGCACCGACCAGCTCGGCCCCGTGGTCACCGGCACCGTCGACGCGCAGGCCCGACCACCGCTGTTCGCTGCGGCGCACGGCGAGCAGGACCTCGCCCGCCAGTGGGTCGCGGGCGCCGAAGTCGATTGGCGCGCACGCGGCGGTCCGCGGCGTCGCATCCCGTTGCCCGGGTATCCCTTCGAGCGCACCGGCTACTGGATCATCGCACCGCCGCGCTCGGGCTTCGACGCCGCGGTGGAGCGTTTCGAGGCGTCCGTCCAGCCCACGGGCATCGTGGAGCCCGGTAAGGCCGAACTCGGCCGCTATGCGGCGATGCTGCTGTTCGCCACCCTCGCCGGAATGGGACTCACCGCGGGGGAGTGGACCGCGCAGTCGCTGGACGCGCGCCTGGGTGTGCGACCGGAATTCGACCGGCTGCGCACCAGTTGCCTGGACATCCTGCGGCGCCACGGGCTGGTGCGATGGCAGGACGACCGGATCGTGGTCCTCGGCCCGCCTCCCGGCACGAGCGGGATGCGCGCCGACCTGCTCGCCCGTTTCCCGGAGACCGCACCGTATGTGGCGTTGCTGGACACCTGCCTGGCCGCGTATCCGCGTGTGCTGCGCGGGGAGCTGTCCGCGACGGAGGTGCTGTTTCCCGGCGGCGACCTCGGATTGGTGGGCTCGATCTATCGCGGCAACGCCGCCTACGACTTCACCAACGGGTTGCTCGCCGCCCTGGTGTCGGCGCTCGCCCAGCGGCACAGCGACACGCGGCCACTGCGGATCGTCGAAGTCGGCGCGGGGACCGGCGGTTCCACGCACGCCGTGCTCGAGGCGCTCGCCGCGAGCGGGATCGCGTTCGACTATCACTACACCGACGTCTCGCCCAGTTTCCTCGCGCACGGACGGCGCACCTTCGGCACGCGCGAGAACCTGCGTTTCGCGGTGCTGGACATCGAGACCGACCCGGTCGCACAGGGATTCCCCGCGAACGAGGCCGACCTGGTGCTCTGCGCCAACGTTCTGCACGCGACGCGCTCGATCGACACGACTCTGCGCAACGTCCGGCGGCTGCTGGCGCCCGGCGGGATTCTCGCGTTCACCGAGGCGACCGCCGACCTCGAGGTGCTCGCGCTGACCTTCGGACTGTTGGAGGGTTGGCACGCCTACCGCGATCCCGAGGCGCGTATCCCGCACTCCCCGTTGCTGTCCGAGCCACAATGGCAGGCCGCGATGACCGCGGCGGGATTCTCCGGAGTCCGTTCATGGGGGCCCGGGCTGTCCGCGGACGCGGAGCCGAGTTTCCGGCTGCTGGCCGCGGTCAGCGCCACCGCGCAACTCCCGCCGACGGTGGCCGTGGAGCCATCTGCCGATACACAGCCCCAGCCCACGGTGGCCGCCGAGCTAGCCGCCGTAGCGCAACTCCACCCTGCAGTGGCCGTAGAGCCAGCCGCCGATAGGCAGCTCCATCCTGCGATGGCCGCCGAACCAGCTGCCGGTGCACAGGCGAGACCCGCAGTCGCCGCGGAACGCCTCGCCGCGGTGAGCGCATCCCCGCAGCCCGGCAGTGCCCCGGCACTGGAGGCCGAACTCGTCGCCATCGTCGCCGACGGACTCGGCGTGGCACGCAGCGAGGTTCGCGCGGAATTGCCGCTGTCGGAGTACGGGGTCGATTCCATTCTCGCGGTGAAGATCATCGACCGGATCAACGCTCGCTACGGCTTGGCCCTGCGCCCCACGGTGGTGTTCGACCATCCGTCGGTGCGGCTGCTCAGCGCCCACATGGCCGAGAAAGGCGCCACGGCGACGAGCGCCGCGTCGGCACGAGTGCCCGCTCGAACATCCCCCATTACGGGCGCGTCGACGCCCGGCACCCGAACCGTCGCTGCGCAGGCCGCGCGGCCCAGCGAGAGGCCAGCATCAATGGACATCGCCATCATCGGCATGTCCGGGCAATTCCCGGGCGCGGCGAACCTCGAGCAGTTCTGGGGCAATCTCGCCGCCGGGCGCGACACCGTGACCGAGGTACCCGTGTCACGCTGGCCGATCGCCGACCACTTCCGGCCGGGACCGGCGACACCGGGCAAGACCTACTCCAAGTGGGGCGGATTCCTCGATGGCGTAGCGGAGTTCGATCCGGCGTTCTTCGACCTGGTGCCCGCCGAAGCCGACTACATGGACCCGCAGCAGCGGTTGTTCCTCGAACACAGCTGGCTCGCGCTGGAGGACGCCGCTATCGACCCGAAGTCGTTGCGGCGCAGTCGCTGCGGCGTGTTCGCCGGGTCACCGGGGTCGGACTACGCCAACCTTCTGCGCAGTCGCGGTACGGCCGGCTCCCACCACATGTTCACCGGTAACAGCCCGGCCATCCTGCCCGCCCGGGTGGCCTATCACCTTGATCTCACCGGCCCGTGTCTGGGCCTGGACACCGCCTGCTCCTCGGCGCTGGTCGCGCTGCACCAGGCCTGCCGCAGCCTCGCCTCGGGCGAGTCGGAACTCGCGCTGGCGGGCGGGGTCGCGGTGTTCGTGACGCCCGAGTACCACCTGCTCGCCTCCTCGATGGGCATGCTGTCGCCGCGGGGCCGGTGCGCGAGCTTCGCCGACGACGCCGACGGTTTCGTGATCGCCGAGGGCGTCGGCGTGGTGGTGCTCAAGCCGCTGGCCGCCGCGCAACGCGACGGCGACCCCATCCACGGTGTGATCCGCGGGATCGGGATCAACCACGACGGCCGCACCAACGGCATCACCGCGCCGAGCGTGCGGGCGCAGACCGAACTGGAACTCGCGGTGTATCGCGACGGCGGAATCGATCCGTCCACCATCGGCTATGTCGAAACGCACGGCACCGGAACACGTTTGGGCGATCCGATCGAGATCGAGGCGCTCACCGCCGCCTTCCGGCGCTACACCGGCGCGGTCGGCACCGTCCCGGTGGGGTCGGTGAAGTCGAACATCGGACACGCCTCGCACGCCGCGGGCATGGCGAGCCTGTTCAAGGTGCTGCTGGCCATGCGCGCCGGACAGCTGCCGCCCTCGCTGCACGTCGCGGCGGTGAACCCGCTGCTCGGGTTGGACGAGTCGCCGTTCTTCGTCAACACCGAACTGCGCCCGTGGACCGGTACCCCGCACCGCGCCGCGATCAGCTCCTTCGGCTTCAGCGGCACCAACGCGCACCTGGTGGTCGACAGCGCACCTGAGCCGGGTACGGCCCGGCGCGAGGTACCGGGCGGCCCGCAGTTGGTCGTGCTCTCGGCCCGCAGCGCCACGAGCCTGACCCGGATGGCGCGGTCGCTGCGCAGACATCTGGCCGCGCATCCCGAGCTGGTGCCCGCGGACATCGCGCGCACGCTGGCGTTCGGGCGCGGCGGATTCGAGCATCGGCTCGCCGTCGTCGGAGATTCGGTGGACGCGATCGCGGCGCGGCTGGCCGCTTTCGTGGAGGGCGATCGTCCGCCAGGTGTCTTCACCGGAACGATCGACACCGCGACCACGGACCGGGCCGGAGCCATCGCACTGGACGACCCGGTAGCGGCGGCACGGCAGTGGGTCGAGGGTGGGCACGTCGAATACACGGGCTGGAGTGATCCGGGCGCGCGCCGTATTCATCTGCCCGGCTATGAGTTCGAGCGAGAAAGGTGCTGGGCACCGGACACGAGTGATGCGCCTTCGTCCACGCACGCAGTTGACGCTGCGCGCTTGCAAGACGGCCCTTCGACACGACGAGAGACTGCCGAAAACTCGCTGATACCTGCGGCCCCGACGGCGGCTGCGCCCCAGGACGACAACAGGCTCCGCAACGGTGCCGACCACGACGCTCGCGGGCTCGTGACGCCTGACGCCGAGCCCGTCTCGTCGGGATCGGCACCGTTGCGGCAGGCCGCCGAGATCTACCTGAAAGGTCTGCTCGCCGAGTACTGCCGACTCGACCCGCAACGGATCCGCACCCGTATCCCGTTGCAGGACTATGGCATCGACTCGGTGCTGATCAGCAAAATGAACGACCGGCTGGAAACAGATTTCGGTCCGCTCCCGAGCACGCTGTTCTTCGAGTACCAGACCGTCCGCGACATCGCGGGCTACCTCGCCGACGAGCACGCGCCGCGCTTGACCGTGCTCACCGCCGACGCGACCTCCGCGGCACCGTGGCCCGGCAACGCCGCCGTCGCGACCCGCGAGGCACCATCGCCTGGGAACGCCGCCGATGCGACCCACGAGGCGCCGTGGCCCAGCAACGACGCCGGCGTAACGCCCGCGGCGATCGCTCCCAGCAAGGCCGCCGATACGACGCCCGCCGCCACGTCGCCCAGCGACGCCGCCGACGCGACCGGCCACCCCTCCGGGGCAGCGCACACGGTCGCCCTCGATGACACCGGGCGCGAGTCCGCCCTCGGCGACGCGGACGATTCCGACGACATCGCCGTCATCGGCATGGCGGGCAAGTTCCCGATGGCGGGAGACGTCGAGGAATTCTGGGCCAACCTGGTCGCGGGCCGCGACTGCATCGTCGAGGTCCCGCCACAACGCTGGGATCACCGCGAGTACCTGTCCGAGGACCCCGACGAACCGGGCACCACCTACGCGCGCTGGGGTGGGTTCCTCGATGACGTGGACAAATTCGACGCCCGCTTCTTCGGCATCACCCCTAAGGACGCCGAGGAGATGGACCCGCAGCAACGACTGTTCCTGGAAACATCGTGGGCGGCATTGGAAGATGCGGGCTACTCGCCGGATCGGGTGCGCCGCAGCGCCGCGGCGCGCGGTCTGCCCGATGCCGGAGTGTTCGCCGGGGTGGGTTATGCCGAGTACCAGGCGTTCGTCGGCGTGCCGATCTCCGGATATTTCGCGGTGGCGAACCGGGTCTCGTACCACTTCGGCTTCAACGGACCGAGTCTCGCGGTGGACACCGCGTGCTCGGCCTCGCTGACCGCGCTGCATCTGGCCTGTGCGAGCCTGCGCCGCGGCGAGTCGGCCTACGCGCTGGCCGGCGGGGTGAACGTGTCGATCCACCCGGGCAAGTACCTGCTGCTCGGTTACGGCCGCTGGGCCTCCACCGACGGCCGCTGCCGGTCGTTCGGTGCGGGCGGCGACGGCTACGTGCCGGGTGAGGGGGTGGTGACCCTCGTGCTCAAACCACTGCGGCATGCGCGCGCCGACGGTGACCGCGTCTACGGCGTGATCCGTGGCAGCACCGTCAACCACGGCGGGCGCACCAACGGGTTCACCGTCCCCAACCCGGTCGCCCAGACCGACCTCATCGGCCGAGCGCTGACCGCGGCCCGCGTGGACGCGGGTGACATCGGCTACGTGGAAGCTCACGGCACCGGCACCGCGCTGGGCGATCCCATCGAGATCGCGGCGCTGACCAAGGCCTACCGCCGTTCGACGTCCGAGCGCGGCTACTGCGGCATCGGCTCGGCGAAATCCAGTGTCGGGCATTTGGAAGCGGCCGCGGGCGCCGCGGGCGTGGTGAAGGCACTGCTGCAACTGCGCCACGACACCATCGCGCCGAACTTGCACGGCGATCCGCCGAATCCGGGCATCGATTTCGCCGCGTCACCGTTCCGCGTCATCGATCGGCCCACGGCCTGGCCGCGCCCAGACGACGGCAAGCCCCGTGTCACCGCCGTCAGCTCGTTCGGTGCGGGCGGCTCGAACGCCCACGTGATCCTCACCGACGCCGAGCCCACCGTGCCCAGTGCCGAAGACGGGCAACCGCGCATCGTGGTGTTGTCGGCGCGCGATGGCGACCGGCTCGCGGAACTGGCCGCTCGCACAGCGGACCGGCTGCGCGAACACCCGCTGCCGCTGCCCGATGTGGCGTGGACGCTGGCCGTCGGGCGGAGCGCGTTCGCACATCGCCTCGCGGTGGTGGCCACCTCCACGGCCGAACTCGTCGAATTGCTCGACAGCGCAGCCGATCCGAGTGTCCCGGCACCGGCCGAAGGGCTGCTGGTCTTCCGTGGCGTTGCCCGCACCCACCGCGAACTCGACGAGCTGCCCGGCGAGTCGGACGCCGACCGCGCCGAAGTGCGCGCGCTGCTGCGCTCCGGCAATCTGCCACGAGTCGCCGAGCTGTGGGCCGGCGGCTGGACCGTGGACTGGGAACAGGGCTACGACCAGCCGTTCGGCCGGACCGTGAGCCTGCCCGGCTACCCGTTCGCGCGGCGCAGGTACTGGATCGTTCCCGAGGACTACCGCAAACGCAGTCACCCGGCTCCCCAGCTGGTCGCGAAAACAGTGGTCGCGCAGGAGGTCGAGCCGCCCCGGGCAGAGCAGCGCAACGGCCGTTCCACGAACGGCACCGCGCACCGAGCCGAACCGGCGTCGACCGAACCGATCGGGTCACCCACGAACCTGCCCGCTCCGACCGGCGTCGCTCAACCGGTCACCACCGACCCAACCGGCGTCGCCGAACCAGCCACCACCGACCCGACCGACGCCACCGAACCAGCCACCACCGACCTGACCGACGCCACCGAACCAGCCACCAACACCCCTACCGGTGGTACCGAATCAGTCACCAACACCCTGCCCGGCGGAACCGAACGAGTCACCGACACCCTGCCCGGCGGAACCGAACGAGTCACCGACACCCCGCCCGGCGGAACCGAATCAGTCACCATCGACCCAACCGGCGTCGCCGAAGCGGTCACCGACTCGACCAGTAGCACTGAGCCGGTCACCACAACCCCGACCGACGATGAATTCGACAGCGCCTTGTGCGATCGGCTCGCCGAGCACATTCGCGACATCTTCGCCGATCTGACCAAGTCCGACCCGGCCGATCTCGATCTCGACGCGGATTTCACCGATTTCGGGTTCGACTCGGTGGCCACCGTCCGGATGCTCAACCGGCTGATGAAGCACTACGACGTCAAGATCCCGGCGGAGTCGACCGAGCTGTATCCCACCATCGCGTCGCTGTCGCACTACCTCGTGGCCGACGGCATCATCGCCGGGACGACGCGGGACGACGCCCCGCGCGCCACCGCGGTGGACCCGGCCGCGACAGTCCAGCAGGACATCCCGCCGGTGCGCATGGACGCCCCGATCCCGGTGCGGTCGGTCTTCATCACGGGCGTGACCGGCGTGCTGGGCGGCAAGCTGCTGCACGATCTGCTCACGCGCTCCGACGTGCGAGTGACCTGCCTGGTACGCGGCAAGACCGTGGCCGCGGCCGAGCGCCGGGTCAAGCACTTCCTCAGCACCTACGATCCGGACGGAACCCTCGACCAGGCGTTCGCCGATCGCGTGACCACTGTGCTCGGTGACGTCGCCAGTGAGCGGCTCGGCTTGGACGAGGTGACCTGGCGGCGGATCGCCGACGAGGTGGACCTGACCATCCACGCCGCAGGCCGCACCACCTTGGTGACCTTCTACGACGCGCTGGCTCCGATCAACGTCGAAGGCACCCGCCGCGCGGTGGAGTTCGCGCTGCGCTCACGCGGCAAGTATCTGGTGTACGTGTCGAGTTTCAGCGCCCTGGGTGACCGGCTCAACTTCAACAACCCGCCGTTCACCGAGCGCGATCTCGAATTGGGCCAGGGCTACGACCATCTGCCCTACCAGCAGACGAAGTACGAGTCCGAGAAGCTCATCCGCGCGGCCGGCGAGCGCGGACTGCTCTGGGACATCGTGCGCCCCGGCAACATCATGGGCGACAGCCGCACCGGCCGGTACCCGTTCTCCGAGGTCAGCGTCAAAGGCGCGTACTACGACATCCTCAAGACGATGATCGAGACCGGCGAGACGATGCTGACGCCGGTGCACTGGGACATCACCCCGGTCGACTACGTCAGCGCCGCGATCACGCACATCGCGCTGCACCGCGCGACCTACCGGGAGACCTACCACCTCACCAACCCCGACATCCGGCGCTATTACGACGTGGTCCGCTATGTCCAGCGCGCCGGGTACAAGGTGGACCTGGTGCCGCTGGAGGAATTCCACCGCAAGGCCACCGACCGGCAGATCCACCGGCTGGGTACCGACGAGGTCTACGACAGCCAGACCCTGGAGATGTTCAAGTACGGCATCGAACTGTTCGGCACCATCCACTACGAGGAGAGCTCCTACGCCGACTGCGCCTACACCCGGCGGGTGCTGGGCGCGGCGGGCATCGACTGCCCGCCGACCGAGGATCTGGTGCGGGTGTATCTGGCGCATTGTGCCGAAGTGGGCTACATCCCCGTGCCGCGGGCGGCCGAGTCGACCGCGGAGGCGCTGCGATGAGCGGCGAGTGCACAATCGTCTTCCCTGGCCAGGGCGCCCAGCGCACCGGGATGGGCGCGGATTTCTGTGCCGAGTTCCCCCTAGCCCGAGACACTTTCGCCGAAGCGAGCGCCGCGGTGGGCGAGGATCTGTTGCGGATCTGCGTCGAGCGGGATCCGCGGCTGCATCGCACGGAGTACACCCAGCCCTGCGTGCTGACCATGGAGATCGCCGCCTACTGGGTGCTGGCGGCCGAATTCGGTGTGCGGCCCGTCGCCTTCGGCGGGCACAGCCTCGGCGAGTACGCCGCGCTGGTCGCGGCGGGCGTGCTCGACCTCGCCGACGGTGTGCGGCTGGTGCGCACCCGCGGGGCGCTCATGCAGCGTGCCGTGCCGGAGGGTGCGGGGGCGATGGCCGCGCTGATCCTGCCGGACATCGCCGGCTCGGGGGTGAGCGATCTGGTGGCCGAGGCGGGCGCGGAGGTGGCCAACGACAATTCGACCGATCAGCTCGTCATCAGCGGTGGCAGCGAAGCGATCGCGGCGGCGCGCGTCGTCCTCGCCGAACGCCTGCCGGACCTGCGGTTCGTCCCGCTGCGGGTGAGCGCGCCGTTCCACTCGCGGTGGATGCGCGGCATCGAAACCGAATTCGCCGGACATCTCGCCGAGTGCGCCCCGCGCATCCGCGCCGAACGTGCGGTCGCGGTGACCTCGAACTACACCGGGGAGTTCCACCGGCCCGAAACCGTCACCGAGCATCTGGTCCGCCAGATCTCGGCTCCGGTGCGCTGGACCGCGAACATGCGCGCGTTGCTGCGCTCCGGCACACCCCGCTACGAGGTCGGTCCGTCGGCGCCGCTGTCGAAGTTCTTCTCGACGCTGGGCGCGCCGGTGACCCGCATCGCGACAGTACGCGATCTGCGTGAGCTACACGATGATGCGAGAACCATTGCAGCCGAGCCGCTTCCGGCGTCGACCGAACCCTCCCACAGAACGACGATCACTGCGGCCGACACGATTCCGGCTTCGACGCCACCTCCAGCCGCCCCCGAACCGGTACGACCCACCGATACGGGTGGGCTGACCATCCACCGCAAGACAGCGGGAACGCCGAGCCTGCGGTTGTTCTGCTGGCCGTTCGCCGGTGGCAAAGCCGCGGCCTACACCCCGTGGCGGCGCGAACTGCCCGACTGGGTGGAGCTGTGTGTGATCGAACTACCCGCCCGGCAACGGCATCTGGCGCAGACACCGATCCGCCGCTTCACCGATCTCCTCGACGCCGCGCTGGCGCGGGTAGTGCCGCTGACCGACATGCCGTTCGCCTTCTTCGGCCACAGCCTGGGCGCGCTGGCCGCTTACGAGGTAGCGCGCCGCCTGCCCGAGGAGATCGTGCCGCGGGCGCTGTTCCTCGGTGGCGCGGTGGCCCCGCACCTGCCCAGGCCAGGTCGCTTGTCGGAGCTGCCGGATCACGAGTTCGTCGCCGCGGTAGGCCATTACGGCGGCATCCCGCCGGAGGTGCGCGAGACCCCGGAGGTGATGGCGCTGTTCCTGCCCGCGTTGCGCAGCGACTTCGAGATCTTCGACGACTACCGGTTCGTCCCCGCCACCGCCCCGTCGTGCCCGGCCCATCTGTTCGGCGGTCGGGACGACCGCCAGGTGGCGGCCACCCAGTTGGAGGCCTGGCGCGATGTCCTGCCGGGTCTGCGCTCCACCGAGCTGCTGCCCGGCGGTCACTTCTTTCTCGCCGAGCAGCGGGCAGCGCTGCTCGGCTCGCTCGCGGACAAGCTCGCCGCTGTCCGCCCCGACGCGGTATCCGCCTGATGAAGGGATGCAGTAAATGAAAGTCGAAGTCCTCACCCCCTCGTGCAACCTCGACACCGTCCGCGACGGCCGCGGCGGCATTTTCACCTGGGTCCCGCCGGAGCCCCTGCTGGAGTTCAACCTGATCTACATGCACCCCGGCAAGGTGCGTGGCCTGCACTACCACCCGCACTTCGTCGAGTACCTGCTGTTCGTCGAGGGCAATGGCGTGCTGGTGACCAAGGACGACCACGAGGACCCGAACTGCCCGGAGGAATTCATCCACGTGGGCAAGGGCATCTGCACCCGCACGCCGATCGGGGTGATGCACACGGTGTACTCGATCACCCCGCTGACGTTCGTCGCCATGCTGACCAAGCCGTGGGACGAATGCGATCCGCCGATCGTGCAGGTGGCGCCGCTGCCGCACACCTTGGAAGGCAACGGCGCATGAGCGCGACACCCCGGAGAGGGGAGGCGTCCACGGCGGCCTGCTCTCGTGCCGAGGTGGACGCGGCGTGGGTGGCCGGGACGCGGCGCAGCCCGGCCGCACGCTACGAAGCGCACACCGGAAAGGACGCCATGTGAGCCGATTACGTGTCGCCGTGGTCGGCGCCGCGGGATATGTGGGCGCCGCGCTGGTCGAGGCGCTCGGCAGGAGCGGACGGTGGGAGGTGGTGCCGGTGGTGCGCGCCGACCACGAACTGCATCGCACGGCAGGTCGCTACGACGTGCTGGTCAATGCCGCCTGCCCGTCGAAACGTTTCTGGGCCGAGCACAATCCCGGCGCCGACCGCCAGGAGACGGTGGACAAGACGCGCCTGCTGCGCGAGCGGTGGCGCTGGGACCGGTTCGTGCAGATCAGCAGCATCTCCGCGCGCACTCAACTGGACACCGTCTACGGCCGGCACCGTGCCGAGGCCGAGCAATTGTGTTCCGGCGCGGAGACTCTCGTCGTGCGCCTCGGCCCGATGTACGGCGGGGACTACCGCAAGGGCGTGCTGGCGGACATGGCCGCCGACCGTCCGGTGTTCGCCAGCGGCCGCTCGCGCCAGAGCTTCGCCCCGGTGGACTGGTGCGCCGACTGGATCGCCGCCCATCTCGCGGACACCGGCCTGCGCGAGGTCGGCGCACGCACCACGGTGACACTGGCCGAGGTGCGCGACGCGGTGGGCTCGCGGTCGGAGTTCGCCAAAGACCATGTGGACGACCAGTTCCCGATCACCGCCACCGGCTCCGACTGGCCGGATGCGGCGGCGGTGATCGACTGGCTGGCCGGGCGGAGGGTCAGCGGTGCGCGGGCGAACTGATGCGGTGCCTGCCGGGGCGCAGGTATTTCTCCGCGCACAGCACCAGCAGGAAACGCACGCTGGTGGCCACGTCACGGGTGCGCATCTTGGACGCGCCCGCGGTGCGGTTGAGGACGTGGATCGGCACCTGCTCGATCCGGAAGCCGTTGGCGGCGAGGATGTAGAGACTTTCGAAGAAGAAGGAGTATCCGGTCGAGCGAACACGATCGAAAGCGGCCACCGGAACCGTGTCCAGCCGGTAGTATCTGAACGCGCCGGTGGCATCGTAGGGCATCCGCAGCAATGTCACGGTGAGAAAATGCCCGACCCGGGTGAGGACCTTGCGGAAGGGAGTCCAGTCGGCGAGGCTGTCCTCTTTCAGATATCGCGATCCGACCACGATGTCGAAACCGTCCGCCGCCGCGCGCAATGCCGGAAGATACGACGGCGGATGCGCGAAATCGGAATCCATCGTGATGATGTGACGATATCCCTGCGCGTAGGCCCAGCGGATACCGGCCTGGTGCGCGGAGCCGACGCCTTGGCGACCGGCCCGATGCAGCACGTGGATGCGGGGCGCATGCTGTCGGGCCAGGTCATCGAGCACATCGCCGGTGCCGTCCGGGGAGTTGTCGTCGACGAACAGGACATCGAAATCGTTGCCCTGTTCCAAGATCTGAGCGAGCAACGGGCCCACGTTGCGACGCTCGTTGTACGTCGGAATCATTACCAGAGTTTTTTCGGAGGCCGCGCTCATGCAATCGAATTCTAATACCGGCGGCGACCGAAAGATAGGTATTGCCCGCCATTTGGCTACCGGTTAGTCTCGGGGTTGGAGGTTTGATGAGAAAGGCACTGATAACCGGCATCACCGGCCAGGACGGGTCTTATCTGACAGAATTCCTGTTGCAGCAAGGATATGAGGTGCACGGGATTATCCGGCGTGCGTCGAATTTCAATACCGACCGGATAGATCACCTGTATTCCGATACGCATTCCCAACGCCGGCTGTTCCTGCACTACGGGGATCTGATGGATTCCAGCAGTCTCAACCGGATCCTGGAGGACGTACGCCCGGCGGAGATCTACAACCTGGGTGCGCAGTCGCACGTGCACATCTCGTTCCAGATCCCGGAGTTCACCGCCGAGACCAACGCGATCGGCACCCTGCGCATCCTGGACGCCATCCGGAAGACCGGCATCGCGACCCGGTTCTACCAGGCCTCGTCCTCGGAACTGTACGGCGGCCTGCACGACGTCGCACTCAGCGAGGACACACCGTTCCATCCGCGCTCGCCGTATGCCGTGGCGAAGCTGTACGCGTACTGGATCACGGTGAACCATCGCGAGGCCTACGGGATGTACACCGTCAACGGCACGCTGTTCAATCACGAATCACCCAGGCGCGGCGAGGTTTTCGTTACCCGCAAGGTGACGCGGGGTGCGGTGCGCATCGCGCAGGGCAAACAGGAGAAGCTCTTCATCGGCAACCTCGACGCCCGCCGGGACTGGGGGTACGCCAAGGAGTACGTCGAGGCGATGTGGCTGATGCTGCAACAGCCCGAACCCGACGACTACGTGATCGCCACCGGTGAGACGCACAGCGTGCGCGAGCTGTGCGAGACCGCGTTCTCCGCCACCGGCGTCGAATTGATCTGGGAGGGAACGGGTCTGGGAGAGAAGGGGATCGACCGGCGCACCTCGCGGGTGCTGGTCGAGGTCGATCCGACCTACTTCCGGCCCGCCGAGGTGCATTATCTCACCGGTGATCCGACCAAGGCGAGACAGAAGCTCGGGTGGGCCCCCCGCACGAGTTTCACCGAGCTGGTCGAGTTGATGGTGGCCCACGATATGGAGAACGTGTGACGCAAGCAGTGGCGGTGCAGTGCTGCCGGGTGTGCGGGAACACCCGGCTCGAGACGGTCGTCGAGCTCGGCACGATGGCGTTGACCGGGGTGTTCCCGGCCGGCGCTCCGACCGAGGTGCCGCGCTACCCCTTGGAGCTGGTGCGCTGCGTGCCCACCGGTCCCGAGGAGTGCGGGCTGGTGCAGTTGCGCCACACCGCCGATTTCGACGAAATGTATTCCCCCGGTTACGGCTACCGCTCCGGACTGAATCGATCGATGATCGAGCACCTCGCTCACCGGGTGGCCAGGATCCGGCAGCGGGTGCCGTTGACACCGGACGATGTGGTGATCGACATCGGCAGCAACGACGCGACGCTGCTGCGCGCCTACCCCGAAGGGTCGGCGACGATCGTGGGCATCGACCCGCTGGGGGAGAAGTTCCGCCGGTTCTATCCGCCGCACGTGCGGTTGGTGACCGGCTACTTCACCCGCGAGCTGGTCGAATCGGCGCTGGAAGGGCGGCGGGCCAAGGTGATCACCTCGATCGCCATGTTCTACGACGTCCCCGATCCGCTGGGTTTCATGCGCACCGTGCACGACAGCCTCACCGACGACGGCGTCTGGGTGCTCGAACAGAGCTATCTGCCCGCGATGCTGGCCACGACCTCCTACGACACCATCTGTCACGAGCATCTGGAGTACTACACCCTCGACCAGATCGAGTGGATGGCGCGACGGTGCGGCTTCGTGGTGCTCGAGGTGGAACGCAACACCGTCAACGGCGGCAGCTTCGCCCTCACCCTGGGCAAGCGGGGCGCGCCCTCGCCTGCCGATGCCGCGGCGCTGGATCGGATGCGTCAGGAGGAGTCCACGCTCGGACTGCACACCGCGCAGCCGTACGCCGACTTCGCCAAGCGAGTCGACCAGCATCGCGACCAGGTCCGGGATTTCTTCGACCGCTCCCGCAAGGCCGGTCTGCGCACGCTCGGTTACGGGGCCTCCACCAAAGGCAACGTGGTACTGCAGCACTGCGGGATCGGCCCGGAGGACCTGGAGTGCATCGCGGAGGTCAACGACGACAAGTTCGGCAAGTTCACACCGGGGAGCGCGATACCGATCGTGCCGGAGGAGCAGGCGCGCGCACTGGCACCGGACCAGTTCTTCGTGCTGCCCTGGCATTTCCGCACCATGATGCTGGAGCGGGAGAGCGCCTTCCGCGCGGCGGGTGGGCGGCTGGTGTTCCCGCTGCCGGAACTGGACGTGGTGTGAGATGACCATCGTCGTCACGGGCGCGGCGGGGCAGGACGGCACACTGCTGTCGGACCTGCTCGCCGCGCGCGGTGAGCGAGTGCTGCGGATCGGCCGCGACGGCCCGGTCGACATCACCGACGCGGCCGCCGTGCAGCGGCTGGTCGCGTCCGAACGCCCCGAGCAGGTGTACCTGCTGGCGGCGGTGCAGCACTCCTCGCAGGACGACCACGGCGACCCGCACGAGCTGGCCCGCGCCTCGCACCGGGTGAACACGCTGCCGGTGCAACATTTCGCGGAGGCGATCGATCGTCACCGCACCGGCACCCGCCTGTTCTACGCGGCCTCCTCGCATGTCTTCGGCTCCGAGGGCGCCGCGGTGTGCGACGAGAACAGCGGGCTGCGACCGGACTCGATCTACGGAGTGACCAAGGCGGCGGGCCTGTTGACCTGCCGCGCCTACCGCGCCCGCGGCGTCTTCGCGGCCGCGGGCATCATGTTCAACCACGAATCACCCTTGCGGGCCGAGAAGTTCGTCACGCGCAAGATCGTGCGCGCCGTCGCGCGGATCCAGCGCGGCGAGATCGGCACGCTGGAGGTGGGCCGGTTGGACGCCGGCGCCGACTGGGGATACGCGCCGGATTACGTCGAGGCGATGACGCGGATCCTGGCCCTCGACGAGCCGGACGACTTCGTCGTCGCCACCGGCGAACACCACACGGTCGCGCAGTTCTGCGCGGCCGCGTTCGGCATGGCCGGACTGGACTGGAAAGACCATGTCCGCGAACGCTCCTCGATGCTCACCCGCAGCAGGCAGCCGCTGGTGGGCGACGCGACGAGGCTGCGCGAGCGGACCGGGTGGCGCCCTTCGGTGGACTTCCACGGCATGGTACGGGCCATGCTCGTGGCCGAGGGCGTGCGCCCGGCGGAGGAATCGAAGCCGGTGCCCACCGGCGGAACGGATGGATGACGTGACCCTGAACGACGAGAATGTCGTTGCCGCCCAGTTGATCTCCGTCGCCGACGGCGTCTACGAGGAGACCGCCGCCCGGATCGGTGAGATCGGCACCGAGACCGTCGCCGACGCGGTGCTGAAGGAGATCGCCTGGCGCGCGAGCCACGGCTCCCAGCCGCGGCAGCCGGTGACCGCGGTGTTCGAGCTGGCCCACGAGGGTAAACAGCTGGACTATCTGGTCACCTTCGGCGCCGACGACCCTGCGATCGCGCCCGGCACCCTGGAGGATCCGTGGCTGGTGGTGCGTCAGGATCTGGTGGAGCTGCTGCGCGCGGTCTACGGCCCACCCGACACCGTCCTCGGCACTCGCGCCATCGCGATCAAGGACGAGCCGGGGCCGGGCAGTTTCGCCCCGGACGACCCGTGGCGGCTGGCGCGCGACGCCGCCGCGGTCGCCGCCGACCGGATCGTCACCGCGTGCCGCCCGCACCATTACGACCTCGACGCGCTGTCGCTGTACTTCGGTTCGGACAAGTGGGGCGGGCACTGGTACACCCAGCACTACGAGCGGCACTTCGCACCGCTGCGCGACAGCCGGGTGCGGGTACTCGAACTGGGCATCGGCGGATACACCGCGCCCGATGTCGGCGGCGCGTCGCTGCGGATGTGGAAACAGTACTTCCGCCGCGGGCTGGTGTTCGGACTGGACTACTTCGACAAGTCCGGCATCGCCGAGCCGCGCCTGCAACCGCTGCGCGGCGACCAGGGCGATCCGGCGTTCCTCGACGAACTCGGCCGCTCGCTCGGTCCGTTCGACATCATCATCGACGACGGCAGCCACATCAGCGGTGACGTGATCGCCTCGTTCCGGGCGCTGTTCGCGCACCTGCGGCCCGGCGGGCTGTACGTGGTGGAGGACACCCAGACCTCCTACTGGTCGGGGTGGGGCGGAAGCAGCACGGCGACCGACGATCCGGCCACCACCATCGGCTACCTGAAAACCCTGGTGGATGCCTTGCACCACCAGGAATTCGAGAAGGAATCCGGCCGCGCGGCGGGCGCTTTCGACGAATGGATCGGAGCGCTGCACTTCTACCACAACATCGTGGTCATCGAAAAACGCCGCAACGCCGAGCAATCGGCTCCATCATGGGTGCCTCGGCACACCAATCCGATGGAGTGGATGAAGCCGAAGGAGTGATCGGATGAAGTTTCTTGTCGTGCCGGTGCCCTCGTCGGGCCACCTGCTCGCGATGGTGCCGTTCTGCTGGGCGCTGCGGCTGGCCGGGCACGAAGTGCTGGTCGCCTCACGCAACGACGTGACGGCCACGGCACTGCGCTCGGGACTCAACGCCGTCGAGCTGACCGCGCTGAACGTGCCGATGGACCAGTTGCGTACCCAGGTGAATCCGGCCATGTTCCCACTTCCGCTGTTCGCCGACCGCGACCGGTCCAGCGGGCAGGGCCTGTGGCAGGTCGCCGCGCAGAACTGGCACAACCACGCCCGCCAGTACCTCGACACGTTCGCCGCGGTGGCCACCGACTGGGCGGCGGAGGTGATCCTCACCGACCCGCTGGCCACCATCGGCCGTGCGCTCGGCGCGCAACTGGATCTGCCGGTGCTGGTGCACCGCTGGGGGATCGACCCCACCGGAGGCCCCTTCACCGAGCGCACCGCCGCACTCGCCGAGGAGGCAGGCACCCGGCTGGCCGATCCGGTCGCCGTGCTCGACATCTGCCCGCGGCCACTGCAGGCGCCCGATGCCGCGCCGGGCATACCGCTCGGGTATGTCCCGTTCAACGGCACCGGCGCACTGCCGCCGTGGCATCGCAACGAGCACGGCCGCAAGCGGATCGCGGTCTGTATGGGCGGCAGCACGCTCGGCCTGACCGGACCGCGGCCGCTGGAGTCGGTGCTCGCGGCGCTGGGCGACATCGACAGTGCCGAGGTCGTCGTCGCGCTGACCGGACGCGACCGGGCCACGGTGGGCGAACTGCCCGAGCATGTCCGGGTCGTGGAAGAGGTGCCGCTGAACCTGTTTTTGCCCGGCTGCGATCTGCTCGTGCACCACGGCGGCTCGACCACCGGCCTCACCGCGGGCTGGTTCGGCGTGCCGCAACTGGTGCTGCCGCAGATGTTCGACCAGTTCGACTACGCCAGGGGCGTGGTGCGCACCGGCGCGGGACTGGCCGCCGAGACCCCGGCCGGTCAAGGTGACATCGCCGCGCTCACCGGCTCGATCCGAACCCTGCTGCAAGAACCCCGCTTCCGTGCCGCCGCCGAACAGATCGGCGCCGACCTGCGCGCCGCGCCCACACCGAACGACGTGGTGAACCAGGTCGTTCCGCTGCTGGCCGAGCGCGCCGCAGCAGCGACCAGATAGACCATCCGCGCGCCCGAGCCGGGCGGCGCGGGAACCGAAAGCCGTAGGTTGCAGATGATATCCAGGACTTGGACCAGGTTCCGGGGTTCGCTCGACTACTACGCCGCGATGTACGCGGTGTTCGTCGTCGGCATTCTCGTCCCCGTCGTGCTGATCGTGCTCGCGCTCACCGGCCTGCCCGGGCCGGTGACCGCCGTGCTCGGCGTCGTGTGCGCCGCGGCGCTGTTCGTGCTGTGCGTGCCTGCGGTGCCCGCCGAGTGGCGGGAGGTGGTGCGCGGCAAACCGATCGTGGTGCGGGTGCTGTGGAGCGTGGCGATCCTGCTCGTGGTCGCGGTGCTGGCCCGGTTGACGCAGTTCATCCTCGACGCCGACAACGTGGACGCCTCGCTGTCGGCCGACGACGACTTCCTGGTGAAGAAGTCCCACCTGTCCGGCTACGTCAGCGGTGCGCTCATGGCCGAGCACGATCCCGCCGGCCTCTACGACCGCCACCGCTACGAATCACCGCAGGCGGATTCGGTGCTGCCCGCGGTGGCCCCGCAGGATCGCGACGCCTACCTGTACCCGCCGCCGTTCCTGCTGCTGCCGCGGTTGCTGCTGCTGTTCAGCCACGACTTCGCCACGCTGCGCGCGCTGTGGTACTCGCTGTACGTGGCGATCGTGCTGCTGGCCATGTTCGCCATCGCCCGCTGGATCGGCGGCAGGCAGGGCGGGGTGCTGGCGGCGCTGACGCCGGTGGTGTGGATCAGCTTGCCCACGCTGGCGACCCTGCAGATCGGCAACATCCACGTGCTGGTGCTGTATGTCGGCGGCGCGGGTGCGATGGTCCTGTTCCATTTGCGGCGCAACGTCTTCGGCGGCGCGGCGCTGGCGTTCGCGATCATCGCCAAGGTGTCCCCGGCGATTCTGCTGGTCTATCTGCTGGTCCAGCGACGCTGGCGGCCCGCGGTGTGGACCGCGGCGTTCTGCGGACTGTACTCGCTGGCCACGCTGGCGATCTTCGGCTGGGAGCCGTGGCGGCAATTCCTGTCCGACGGCACCTGGCAGCGGCTGGCCAGCGGCGAGTTCCACCAGTTCGTGCTCGTGGAACGGGCCAACCAGCTGGTCAACTATTCGCCGTTCGGGCTGCCGTACAAGGCGAACATCATGGGCTGGGATATCGGCGATCCCACCGGGCCCGCACGAGTGATCACCAACATCTACACACTGCTGTTGCTGATCCTGGTGGCGGTCACCGCGGTCCGCATCCAACGGCGGCTGTCGGCGGGGGCGGAAGGGCCGCGGGTGCGCGCCGAGCAGTTGGCGATCTGGCTGGCGGTGCTGACGCTGGCGTCGTTCCGCGCCCCGTTCGGGCCGTGGGTGTACATCGCCGTGGGCGCGGTGTGGATGCTGGCGGTGTACGCCGGGTTGATGCGCGGCGGCAAACGCACCGTCGCCCTGCTCACCGTGGTCTGGTTGATCGTCGCGGTCTACAACGAGAACGTCTACTTCACGCTGGTGGCGCAGACGGTCATCTACCTCGCCTGCTTCGTCGTGGCGTGGCGGGCGAGCGCGGGCACCGACCCGGAACCGGCGCCGCCCGCGCAATCGCCGCGGACCGAACGGGTCGGTGCGGTATGAGCGGTCAAGCCCGGAGGCCGCGGCGCAGCGTGACCGCGCAAGGTCCCGTTGCTGCCGACGAACGACACAGCATGAGCGGTCCGGCCCGCGGGCGGCAGCGGGGAGGGAACAGATGAGCACGTATTGCGTGATCGGCGCGGGCGCAGCCGGTTTGGCCACCGCACGCGGGTTCGCCGCGCACGGTCTAAATTTCGAGGTGCTCGAGGCGGCCGACGGGATCGGCGGTATCTGGGACGCGCGACGGCCGGACTCACCGGTCAGCCACAACACGCACGTGATCGCATCCAAAGGCGTGCAGGCGTTTTCCGGATTTCCGATGCCGGAGGACTATCCCGACTACCCCGGCCACGAACTCGTGCTGCGCTATCTGCACTCCTACGCCGACGCTTTCGACCTGTGGCCGCGCATCCGGTTGAACACCTCGGTACAGCGGATCGAACCCGGCGCGGACGGCTGGGCGGTGACGCTGGCCGACGGGTCCGAGCGGTCGTACGCGGGGGTCGTCATCGCCACGGGTCACGACCGCAGCCCGCGACGCATCGACATTCCCGGCTCGGGCACGGTGCCCGTCCTGCATTCGAGCGAGTACCGGCATCCCGAACAGGTGCTCGGCAAGCGGGTGCTGGTGATCGGTGCGGGGCAGTCGGCGGCCGACATCCTGTCCGACTGCGCGGTCAACGCGGCGCTGACCCTGCACAGCAGCAGGCGCGGGTTCTATTGCATGCCCAAGTACATGCTGGGCCGCCCGACCGACAGCATGCTGCAGGGCCGGATGTGGCGGCCGCTGCGCAAGCGGGCCTTCGAGCGGCTGTTCTCGTATCTGCGTGGCCGCTCCCGCTCGTTCGGGCTTCCGGTGCCCGATTTCGGCGAGGGCATCGTCATCCCGATGCTCGGCGACCAGCTGCACCACCACTACACCCACGGCGACATCACGCCCAAGCCGGACGTCGCCGCGATCGACGACGACCGGGTGACCTTCACCGACGGCACCGAAGAGAAGGTCGACCTGGTGGTGCTGGCCACGGGGTTCGTCCCGAACTATCCCGTGGTCGAGCGAGACCATCTGAACTGGGCCGGGGACAATTTGCGACCGGGCTTGTATCTGAACATCTTTCCGCCCCACACCCGCGACCTGTTCGTGGTCGGGATGGTGCGGCCGATCGGCTCGCACTGGGACGTCTACGAGAAACAGGCCGAACTGGTCGCCGAGTACCTGCGGGCCAAGGCGAGCGATCCGCGGCGGGTCGAGCGTTTCGATCGCGCCACCCAGGGCCGCCAGCCCGACCTGTATGCCGGGTTGCGGCTCTATCACGCCGACCAGTACCCGCTGGTGGTGGAGAAACAGGACTACCTGAACCAGCTGCGCAAGCACGCCAGGCTCTTGAAGTGAAAGGTCGGACCATGAAAGCACCCGGGCCAGGTCTGGTGGAAACCGGACGCATGCTGCCGAAATTGGCGAAGAACCCGCTGACGACGGTGGGCGCGCTGCTGGAGGGCTACGGCGACGTCGTACGGGTCAAGGCGGGCCCGATGCTGGTCTACCTCGTCGCGGACCCCGCGATGACCGAGTACGTGCTCAAGGACAACTACACCAATTACCGCAAGAGCCCGATCTACGACGAGTTCAGCATCCTGCTCGGCGACGGGCAGCTGACCACCAACAACCTGGAGTACTGGCGCACGCAGCGCAAGCTCATCTCCCCGGCGTTCTCCCATTCACACGTCAAGGGTTTCGCCGACGACATCACCGACAGCGCTGCGGCGATGCTCGACGGCTGGGACGCCGCGGCCGGGGAGTTCCGCGACATCTACGACGACTACGTCAAGTTGCTGCTCGCGGTCACCGGGCGGATTCTGTTCAGCATCGACTTGTCCACCGACACCGGTCAGGTCACCGACGCGATGCGCGCGGCATTCGGGTTGATCATGAAGCGGGTGAACGCGCCGGTGAAGCTGCCGCAGTCCTTCCCGACGCCCGAGGCCCGCCGGGTCGCGCGCAAGGTGGGCGAACTGGACGACGTGGTGCGCCATCTCATCGACGAGCGCCGCCGCGGCGGCGACACCACCGACGTGCTCACCGCGCTGGTGCGCGCCCGCGACGAAGGCGGCAAGGGCATGCGCGAGGAGGATCTGCTCAACGAGATCAAGACCTTGCTCGTGGCCGGTCACGAGTCCCCGGCCAACGCGCTGTCGTGGGCGTGCTACCTGCTGGCCACCCACCCGCAGATCCAGGAGCGACTGGCGCAGGAGGTGCGCGCGGCGATCGGCGATCGCACCCCGGCGTTTTCGGACTTGGCGCAGCTGAGCTATTGCCGCATGGTGATCGAGGAGACCATGCGGCTGTATCCGCCGGCCTGGATCGTCGAGCGCACGCCGATCGCCGATGACGAGATCGGCGGCTACCACGTGCCCGCGGGCGCGCGAGTCACGTTGTGCATGTACTACATTCACCGCGACAAGCGGCTGTGGGACGACCCGGAGGAATTCCGTCCGGAGCGTTTCGCCGACGCGGCGGTGGCCGAGCGGCACAAGTTCGCGTTCTTCCCGTTCTCCGGCGGCCCGCGCATCTGCCTGGGCAAGGACATGTCCATGACGGAGATGGTGCTGATCCTGGCCATGACGGTGCAGCGTTTCCGGCTCGAGCTCGACGACAGCCACCCGGTGGTGCCGCTGGCCTCGGTGAACCTGCGCCCGGAGTTCGGCATCCGTATCCGCCCGGTGCGCCGCGTCACCGAGCCTGTGACGACCTGACGACCGTCTGTGCTCGGCGCCGGTGGAACGGAACTTCGGAGCCCTCAGCAACGTCATGGACGGACTGCCGGGAACCGCGCCCGTCGATGTCCCCGGGACGCCCGCCGGCGACGCGGCTTCCGAAGCGGCCGAATGCTCGATCCGCGGCCGACTCCTACACCTCGGACAAACCGCTGCCGACAGGATCGGCGGTGGCCAGCCACGCCTCGCGGGCACTCGGGTAGCGCGGAGACCAGTTCGTGGCGGCGCGAAAGCGGTTGTTGCTCACCCGCAGTGACCGGGTCAGGGACGTGAGCCGGTGACCGCCGAGCAGCGCGGCCCGCCCGGGGACACGCAGCCAGGGCCGTTTGCCCGCGGCCGCGGCCAGGGCGGTGGCGTACTCGCGTTTGGTGAGCGGTTCGTCGTCGACGATGTTGTAGGTGCCCGCCGGGGCGGTGAGCGCCGCGACGACGGCCGCTGCCGCGTCGGTCAGATGAATCGTGGAGATGTAGGCGTCGGCGCGGCCCAGGACCGGCGCGATGTGGCGGCGGGCCATGGCGAGCATCTGTTCGCTGTGGGCGGCGCCGGCGCCGCAGAAGACGCCGAAGCGCAGCACGATCCCGCTTCCGCCCGCCGCCGTGAGGCGATGGGCGTTGCCCTCGGCGACGATGCTGCACACCGCGCGGGGGTAGCGGTCGGCGGGGACGTCCTCGGTGATCCACTCGGCCCCGCTGTCCGGGTAGATCATGCTGACCGATTCCTGGATCAGCCGGTCGACAGCGGCGGCCAGTGCGGCATCGACCAGGGCCGTGGACCCGTCGATGCGGACATGCTCGTTTCTGCGCCAAGCGCGGTCGGACATGAACTGTGCGACCGAGGGCAGAGCGCTGGCCATGTTCACCACGGCGTCGTGTCCGGCGATCGCGGCGCTCAACTCGTCTCGATCGAACAACGACGCCGTGACCGGTCTCGCCCCTCGGGCGCGCACCGCGGCCGCCTTCTCCTCGGTGCGAACCAATGCCGTCACCTCGTGGCCTGCGTCGACCGCTGCCGCGACGACATATCGTCCGATCGCGCCGGTCGATCCCGCGACGAAGACCTTCATGACCAGAGCCTAATGCGAACGAGCGGGTGAATGGTGGAGCACCGCATCGGCGCTACCGGCCCAGCAGCGCGACGCTACAGGCGATGATCCAGGCCACCCACCCCAGCCAGCCGACCAGGCCGACGACCGCGATGCGGTTGGTGCCGTCGACGTTGTAGGGACCGGCCGACGACGAGACGAACAGCAATGCGGCACTCGCGTACCCGAGCCAGGCATGCCAGTCGGAGAGGAATCCGGCGTCGGCTCCGGCGATGCTGAAACCCAGCAGCGCCGCGGCGAGGAATACCTGGTTGAACCCGAACAGGACATTGCTGGTTCCCCACAGCCCCGCGGTCGTGCCACGGCTGTGCGTGGCGGCCGCGGCCATACCGAACCGGAGTGCCTCGATGACGGTGAACGTGGCGTTCTGCATCAGGATTCCGCCGAATCCCACCAGCGCCCAGGCGGCCGGTCCTTCGCCGCCGCGCCACGTGACCGACAGCAGTCCCGCGGCGAAAACAGTGGTACACAGCCACATTGCCGGAGCTAGCGTCGAAGGTCGCTGCACCGCCTCGCCGGCGGCGGCGAAGGCTTCCTCGACCGCGTCGATCTTCTCCGCCGACACCGGGAACGGAAGCCGCGCACGCGCATAGAGCAGGTTGACCGCCAACGCCGCCACCACGAACCCGATGCCGCCCACGCCCGCCACAGTGGTGAATTCCATCGAAATGCCCTCTCCCGCAATGGGTTGCTCGCTGGGCGTGCCCGTGCGGCATCCAATTGGTTTTACATGTCCTATATTGAATATAGGAGCAAGAAGGAATGGAGGGCAATGGTGGACGCACAGCCGCAGCGGCGACGCTACGACTCGCTGCGCAGGCAGGCGCAGGCCAAACGCACCCGCGCCGACATCGCGGAGGCCGCCGGGCGACTGTTCCTCACCCGGGGATGGGCCGAGACCACCATCGCCGACGTCGCCCGCGAGGCAGGTGTGTCCGTACCGACGGTGTACGCGGCGTACGGCAACAAGAAGGGCCTGGTCTGGGCCCTGGTGGATGCCGCGGACGTGTCCGGGGACATGCCGCGGATGCTCGCAGAATTGGAAACCTGCCCCACCCCTGCCCAGCAACTCGCCGCGATGGCGGGTTACGACCGCCGCCTGTTCGAACGCGCCGGAGACCTTATCGCCCTGGTCCGGGAATCCGGGCGCACCGAACCCGAACTGGCCACCCTCTACGCGCAGGCGCGTGAAGTCGCCGACCGAACGCGCGTGGAAGTGTTCTCGTCGTGGCCGCACGGCACGCTGCGGCCCGGCCTGGACATATCCACCGCCACCGACATCTACGCCGCGCTGTGCAACATCGACGTCTACGCCACGTTCGTCACCGAACGCAGCTGGTCACCCGAAGCGGTCGAACGCTGGTGGAGCGAAGCGCTGGCCCGCGAACTGCTGGCTCCGTGAGCTTCGGGGGTGAATCAGCGCGAGCGTTCGCAGGTTGCGGTTCAGCCCAGTAACTCCCGGCTCAATGCCACCAATTCGCTGATCGTGAGGGCTTCCTCACCCGGAGCCGGATCGGGATCGGCCGTCGGGGTCGCTGGAGGGCGGGAGGGGTGCTCGGCTGCCGGGTACGGCGCTGCGAGGCGAGCGCTCAGCTCGGCGGCCAGTAGCTCGACCGTGGGGCAGCCCCAGATGATCGCGGCGGGCACGTCGATGCCCAGGCGGGCGGTGAGGCGGGCGGCCAGTTCCACGGCGTGCACCGAACCGATGCCGAGCTGGTCGAAGTTCTGGCGGACGGCGACGCGGTCGGGGGCGATGCCGACGACTTCGGCCAATTCCCGGGTGACCAGCGCGGCGAGCGCCGCGGCATCTCGCTGGACGGTGCCTTCCGGCGCGCCGAGCGCGGCAGTCGGCTCGCTCGTCGCGGGTTGCGTTGCCGAATCCGTGACGGCAGCTGCGGCCGGTGCGGAAGTCCGCGCCGACGACACGACCGGGGTGGCACCGGTCGCCCACTCGATGGGCGGGCGGTCACGAACCGGATGACGAACGGTCGCAGTGGATTCGGAGGACAGGAGATTGTCCGCGGAATCGAGTGTGGCGACGCCGTTTGATTCGGTGGATGTCTCCGGAACCACCCAGTGCCGTTCCCGCTGGAACGGATAGGTGGGTAGCGTGATCGGCCGTCCGGGCGGGTTCACGGCCGCCCAGTCCGGCTCGATGCCACGCTGAAACAGCATCCCTGCCGCGGTGAGCAAGTCGCGACGGGCGACGGTGCCGGGACGCAGGGCGGCCGAGAGGACGAGACTCAGCGCTTGGTTCTCCGCGCCGTCGGCGTCGCCGGGTCCGGTCCCGTCGAGGTAGCCGTCGAGAAACTCGACAACCTGGCCCATCTCGTCGGCCACCACCGAAAGACGGTGCTGCAACGGCGTTCTCCTCGCGAGGGTGTGCGCGAGATCGCCGAGGTGGAGACCGGGCTCGCGCACCAGATGCGCACGCAGCCGGACAGCGTGCGCCCGAAGCGCGGTCTCGGTGCGCGCGGACAGCACCACCAGGCGCTCGGCGGGGCCGGAGGCGGTCATCGGATCGGGTGCAGGGGCCGCTTCGACGATGACGTGGGCATTGGAGCCGCCGAAACCGAACGCGCTCACCGCGGCGCGCGCCGGGCCATCGTGCTGCGGCCACGGCGATGCGGTATCCGCGATACGCACTCGGGCGGTCGCCGGATCGAAATACTCAGGTGCACGGTCGAAATGGAGACTACGCGGAATGCGGCGATGCGACAGGGCGAGTGCGACCTTCACCAGGCCCGCCATACCCGCGGCCGCCTCGGTGTGCCCGATATTGGTTTTTACCGATCCGACCGTCAGCGGCGAGTCCGGGGCGCGGCCGCTGCCGTAGACCTCGGCCAGCGCGGACAGTTCGGCGCGATCACCGACCGCGGTCCCGGTGCCGTGCGCCTCCACGTAATCGATCGTCAGCGGGTCCACCCCGGCCTGCGCGCAGGCACGTCGGATCAATTGCCGCTGCCCGGCGGCGCTGCTGGCGGGCATGGAGTGGTGTCTGCCGTTGTTGTTGGTGGCGCTGCCCAGCAGCGTGCAGTACACGCGGTCGCCGTCGCGCAACGCCTGGCGCTGTGGCTTGAGGATCACGACCGCGCCGCCTTCGCCGCGCACATATCCGTCGGCGGAGGCGTCGAAGGTGCGGGATCGGCCCTGCGCGGACAGCACACCCAGCGCGGACAGCCCGATCGCGGTCTCCGGAATCAGATTCAGCTGCACCCCGCCCGCGACCGCCAGTGTGCTCTCACCCGCCCGCAGCGCCTGGCAGGCCAGATGCACCGCGACCAGCGATCCCGCGCAGGAAGCGTTCACGGTCATGCTGGGGCCGTCGAAACCCAGGAAGTACGACACCCGGTTGGCGATCACGCCTTCGACATCTCCGGTACTGGAGAACGGGGTGATGGCGGTGGCGCCACGGGAGAGCTTCACGGCGCGATAGTCGTTGAACTTGTTGGCGAAATACACGCCGGTCCGCGGAACCCGATCGGGCCGGATACCCGCGTCCTCGAACGCCTCCCACGCCAGTTCCAACGCCAAGCGTTGCTGCGGATCCATATCGGCCGCTTCGCGCGGGGTGATCCCGAAGAATTCGGCGTCGAAACCGGCCACATCCGCCAGATATCCACCGGCGACCGACACCGTCTTGCCCGCGGCGGCGCGGTCGGAGCCTCGGTAGTCACCCGACCAGCGCCCCGGCGGCGGTTCGTCGGCGATCACATCGATCTCATCGATCAGCAACCGCCACAACGCTTCCGGAGAATCAGCGCCCCCGGCGAAGCGACAGCTCATGCCGATCACGGCGATCGGCTCGGCACGTGCCGCACCGTCGAATGCCTCCTGCGGAGGACGGGTGCGCCGCTTGGCTTTCTTCACGCTTCTCACCTGCCCGCATTCCACCGACCGTGCACCCGCGGAACAAGCGGTGCGGTGAATCTGCCGATCTTGTTGTGGGGTCGGGACATGTGCCGGAGACTTTACCTGTGCTGTTTTCCGAACGCCCCGTTTTCGCCCGGGTGACGTCCGTGCTGGGGGGCGAGGCACGGCGTCGAGAACTACTCCGTTTCGCCTCCGTGGGTGTCGCCGCGTTCACGCTGGACACCGCGGTCTTCCTGACGTTGAAGAGCACTGTGCTCGAGGCGCACCCGATCACGGCGAAAGTGGTCGCGGTCCTGGCGGCGATCACGCTGTCGTACGTGCTGAACAAGCAGTGGTCCTTCGACGCGCGCGGCGGGCGGCGCGGGCATCACGAGGCCGCGCTGTTCTACCTGGTCAGTTTCCTGGCCGTCGCGATCAACACCGCACCGCTGTGGGTGTCACGGTATGTGCTGCACCTGGAGGTGCCCGAGGTCTCCCGCTTCACCCAGAACATGGCCGACTTCGTGGCCGCGCAGCTGATCGGCACCGCGTTGGGCATGGTGTTCCGGTTCTGGGCCTTCGTGCGGGTGGTGTTCCCGGACGAGGTCGAGCGCCCCGGCACAGCCTGAGCGGACAATTGCGCTCATCCTGAGGACAACCCTGTCGCGCGTGATCACGCACCGTGCGGGCCGCACCACGCCGCCCGCGATACCCCGGCCGTACGTTTGTATCGCCGCGCGGGTGGTAGGAAAGGGAGCGTGTCCGCAACTGGCGAAGGAATCGATCCGAACAGAAGCTCGCGCGCGGTATCGGAAGTGGTGGAGCTGGTCAGCACGCTGATCCGCTTCGACACCTCCAATACCGGCGACCTGGCCACCACCAAGGGGGAGCGCGAATGTGCGCAGTGGGTGGCCGACCAGCTGCACCAGGCCGGTTACGTCACCGAATACGTCGAGTCCGGAGCTGAGGGTCGCGGCAACGTCTTCGCACGGCTGGAAGGCGCGGATCCGAGTCGTGGCGCGCTGATGATCCACGGGCATCTGGACGTGGTGCCCGCCGAGGCCGCGGACTGGAGCGTGCACCCGTTCTCCGGCGCGGTGCGCGACGGCTACGTGTGGGGTCGCGGCGCGATCGACATGAAGGACATGGTCGGGATGACCTTGGCGATAGCCCGCCAGTTCAAGCTCGAGGGCACGGTGCCGCCGCGTGATCTGGTCTTCGCTTTCCTCGCCGACGAGGAGAACGGCGGCAAGTGGGGTTCGCAGTGGCTGGTCGACAACCGCCCCGACCTGTTCGACGGCGTCACCGAAGCGGTGGGGGAGGTCGGCGGGTTCTCGCTCACCGTGCCGCGGCCCGACGGCACCGAGCGCAGGCTGTATCTGGTGGAGACCGCCGAGAAGGGTCTGGGCTGGATGCGGTTGCGCGCCAAGGCCCGCGCGGGCCACGGGTCGTTCCTGCACGAGGACAACGCGGTCACGATCCTCGCCGACGCGGTGGCCCGGCTGGGCAAACACACCTTCCCCGTGGTGCTCTCGGAGTCGGTGGCCGCCTTCCTGGCCGCCGTCGCCGAGGAGACGGGTCTGCAGTTCGATCCGTCCAGCCCGGACATCGAGGGCCAGCTGGCGAAGCTGGGCACCATCTCCCGCATCATCGGCGCCACGCTGCGCGACACGGCCAACCCCACCATGCTGCAGGCCGGCTACAAGGCCAACGTGATCCCGCAGAGCGCCGAGGCGGTGGTGGACTGCCGCGTGGTGCCCGGGCGGCAGGCGGCGTTCGAGCGTGAGGTGGACGAGCTGATCGGCCCTGACGTCGAACGCGAGTGGATCACCAAGCTCGACTCCTACGAGACGACCTTCGACGGCGACCTGGTCGACGCGATGAACAACGCCGTGCTGGCCCACGATCCGCGCGGCCGCACCGTGCCCTACATGCTCTCCGGCGGCACCGACGCGAAAGCGTTCGCCCGGTTGGGCATTCGCTGCTTCGGTTTCGCACCGCTGCAGTTGCCGCCGGAGCTGGACTTCACCGCCCTGTTCCACGGCGTCGACGAGCGGGTGCCGGTCGAGGCTCTCGAATTCGGCACCCGCGTACTGGAACACTTCCTACTGCACAGCTGATCCGATCCGCAAAGAGAGGTTTCATGACCTACAACCCCTACGACGCCCTTCCGCAGGTGCCGTCGTTCACTCTCACCTCCACCGATGTCACCGACGGCCAGCCGTTCGACAACGAGCAGGTCAGCGGTATCTTCGGCGCGGGGGGCAAGGACATCTCCCCGCAGCTGTCCTGGTCTGATTTCCCGGCGGAGACCAAGAGCTTCGCGGTCACGGTGTACGACCCCGACGCACCCACCGCCTCCGGCTTCTGGCACTGGGCCGTCGCCGACATCCCCGTGAGCGCGACCTCGCTGCCCGCGGGCGCGGGCAGCGGCGAAGAAGGCGGCGCACTGCCGACCGGCGCGATCACCCTGCGCAACGACGGCGGATTCCACGGCTTCGTCGGCGCCGCTCCGCCGCCCGGCCACGGCCCGCACCGCTATTTCATCGTCGTGCACGCCGTCGATGTCGAAAGCCTCGGCATCGACGAGTCCGCCACCCCGGCCTACCTCGGCTTCAACCTGTTCTCCCACACGCTCGCGCGCGCCACGCTGGTCGCGACTTACGAGCAGAAGTAGAGCCGCGTTTCCCCGACTGTGGCCCTGAGCGAAATGCTCAGGGCCACAGCGCTTTCTCGATACCGTGCTTCCGCCGGAACGGAGTCACGCAGGCGCGGAGCGGGTCACACAGCGTCGAGAATCGAGTTCATGGACATAGATGAGGCGGTGCGCGGCGCGCGTCTGCTGGCTCGCGATATCGAACGTTCTCTGGGCTTTTCCGTAGAGGTCGGCACCGAGTACACCGAACAGTGGCGCAACTTCCGCGAACTGTCGGGGCGTCCGCTACCCGACGCGTGGGTGACCCTTTCGGTGCCGGAGGTCGGCACGACCGTAGCTCTGGACCCCAGCGAGCCGGGCAGCACGACTGCCGAAGGGTTCGCGATGGAGTTGGTTCGAGTCCTCCAGGACGACATCCAGATCCACATCCGGGAGCCGTGGCCGAGGGATCCCGCCGCCCGCGGCCGCGCGCTGGACCCGACCGAGCGAGGTTGGCGGAGCCAGATGGATCGTGCCTATCTCGTGCCGTATGGCGAACTCGGGGCCGGATGAACGCCACTGTTCGATCCGACCAGTCGGTCTTCCCAGTGATGGTTCGTTTCACCGCCCCCCGGCTGACCGGAGGCGTTACGCTGCCGCTGGACAGCCGCCCAAGTGGGTGCGCGAGGGATTGATGAGGGTACGAACTTGATCATTCGCACGGAAACGGCCTGGGTGCTCTTCTTCGCCGGGCTCATCTTCCTGTGGGCACTGGTCCTCGGGGTGTGGAAATGGCAGGGGATGACCACCTCGCCGGACGGTCTGGCCCATCCCTACGTCGACATCGCCCACCGAGCCGCCTTGCTGTATTCGTTCGCGACCGGGTTGATCGCATGGTTCGTCGAGCTGTCCGGCTGGCCGACCGCGGTGAACGCCACCGCGGCCGCGGCGATCATCGCGCTGTTCGTGGTGACGATCGCGAACTACATCCGGCTCGGATTGCAGCGCGAGACCGACAACCAGATGCGCAATCCGCCGCCGTCGATGCGTTTCGTCCTCGCCGCACTGATCATCGGCGAGATCGGCGGCTTCAGCGTGCTACTGGTCGGCTTCGCCGTGGAGCAACTCTTCTGAGATCACCGGTCGCGGCGCGTCATTCAGAATGCGTAGCGGTGGTACTGGGCGATCATCCGCATCGCCGGGATCAGCGACATCACTTTCCCCATCAACTGGTAGCCGCCGGACACGCCGGTTTTGAACGACTCGGCGTCGAACACCGACAGGGCGGAGATCGGGCGCACCCCGGGCACCGCGGCGACGATGTCGTCGGGACCGTCGATCGCCCAGTGCAGCGTCGAACCGGAGCGCCGAACGACGGCGTTGATCTTCTGGGACTTGATCCCGAGGGTGTTGAAGGCGTCGAATTGCAGTTCGCCGGAGGGGAAGTGCGCGACCACCGCGCGCAGTAGAGCCACGCCGTCGGCTTCGGTGAGGTACATCGTCAGCCCCTCGGCGATGAGCAGCACGGGGCGGTCGGACGGAATCTTCTCCAGCCATGCAGGGTCCGTCACGGACGCGGCGACACGGTGATGGTGTTCGCGGGACGGGTAGAGCCGTTCGTGCAGCGCGATCACTTCGGGGTAGTCGACGTCGTACCACTCGACGCCGGGGCCGGGGTCAAGCCGAAACGCTCGGCTATCCAGCCCACATCCGAGATGCAACACCGTGGCACGGTCGTGCTCGGCGAGGAACTCGCGCGCCCAGTGGTCGAAATGAACGGTGCGAACGGTCACTCCGGACGCATTGCGCGGCGTGATGCCGGTGCTGCGCCAGTCGTAGTCGATGCGGGCGACCACGTCCTTGGCCAAGGCGTCACCCAGTAGGGGCTTGTCCGCATCCGCATCCAGGGCCTTGGCGTACAGCGTCGCGAGCATCGTCTGCGGTGCTCCGGTGAGGTCGACGCGAATCTTTCCCGCTCCGGATCGATCATCGTTTGAACGCATGTTCAATATGTTAAACACGCGTTCAATCGACAGTCAAAGGACGCGCAGCATCGTGAGTGGCCGGTTCCGGCCGCGGACGCTGTCGGCGGCACAGGACGGAGCGCCCGGCGGCCCGCAGTTTGTTCCAACCCCACCGCCGCCCAGCTGAAGCGGCGTGACACAGGTCACATCAACCAGTTGTCACGTTCGGGCGGGCTGGCTTGTCCCATAGCCGACCACACAGAACGAGCCCCAAGGAGCAAGCGATGAACACCGACACCACCACCCGAGAAATCGTCGTCCTCGGCGCCGGCTACACCGGCATGCTGGCCGCCATCCGGCTGGCTCGCAACACTCGCAAACTGGATGTGCGCATCACCTTGGTGAACCCCTCCGTCCGCTTCACCGAACGGCTGCGCATGCACCAGGTCGCCGCCGGACAGGAATTGGCCAACCACGATATTCCCGCCCTGCTGACCGGATCGGGCATCGACTTCCACCAGGCCACCGCCACCGCCATCGACGCCGAGGCCCGCCTGATCACCCTCGACGACGGCGCGATCCTGCACTACGACAACCTCGTCTACGCGCTCGGTAGCAGCACCGATACGAGCATCGTCCCCGGTGCGAATGAGCACGCCTGGACGCTCAACGATCCCCGTCTGGCGCACCGCTTTTCGCAGCGCCTGACCGAAGTGGCCCTGGCCGGTGGCGGCGTCACCGTCTGCGGCGGCGGACTCACCGGCATCGAAGCCGCCGCCGAGATCGCCGAGGCGCACCCGGGCCTGACCGTCACGCTCGTCAGCCATGCCGAACCCGGTTCGATGATGGGGGACAAGGCCCGCGCCTACCTGAACCGAGTTCTCGACCGGCTCGGTGTGGTCCGCAGGGTCGGCGTGAAGGTCACCAAGGTGCTGCCCGACGCCGTGCGACTGGACACCGGCGAACTGATCGCCTCGGAGCTGACCCTGTGGACCACCGGCGTCAAGGTCTCACCACTGGCCGCCCAGGCCGGAATAGCGACGGACGCGAAAGGCCTCATCATCACCGACCCCACCCTGCGCTCGGTGTCGCACCCGGAGATCCACGCCATCGGTGACGCCGCGCTGGTTCAGCAGAACTGGGGCCAGATCCACGGCACCTGCCAGAGTGGTTTGCCCACCGCCGCCTACACCGCCGACACCCTGGCCCGGCTGCTGCGCGGCAAGACCGTGCAGCCGTTCCGCTACGGCTACTTCCACCAGCCGGTGAGCCTGGGCCGCAAGGACGCGGTCATCCAGTTCACCAATGCCGATGACACCCCGAACCGCTGGTACCTCAAGGGCAAGGCCGCCGTCGCCTACAAGCAGTCGGTGAGCAGCACCCCGCCGCTGGCCTTCAAGATGAGCAAGTACATGAAGGCGCAGGTACAGCTGTCCAAGGGCGGCCGCGCCACCCGCGAGACCGCATGATCCCCCGCGTCGGAGGCCGGATGACGAATCCGGCCTCCCAGTGGACCCCGATCCTCGAGACCGGTAGGTATGAGTCCCATGCAGGACCACAGCGATAGGCAGGCGCCCGCCGCCGAGCGGGCCGACGCACCGATCGACCCCTTCGTCGAACACCGCCGACTCCTCTTCGGCACCGCCTATCGGATGCTCGGCAGCGTCGCCGACGCCGAGGACATCTTGCAGAGTGCCTGGCTGAAATGGAACGCGGCAGACCGGTCTGCGGTCGAGCACCCCAAGTCCTACCTGGTCCGCACCGTCACCAATCTCTCGCTCAACCGCCTCACCTCCGCCCGGGCCACCCGCGAGACCTATGTCGGTCCGTGGCTTCCCGAACCGCTGCTCACCGCACCCGACACCGCCGAGGAGATCGAAATGGCCGACACCGTGTCGACCGCCATGCTGGTCGTCCTCGAAACCCTCGATCCCACCGAGCGCGCCGTCTTCGTACTGCGCGAGGTGTTCGGTTACACCCACGCCGAAATCGGCGGCTTCCTGGATCGCCCCGAGGCGACCGTCCGTCAGATCTCGCACCGTGCACGCAATCACGTGCAGGCCCGCCGCCTGCGCTTCGACGCCGACGACGAATCCCGCAGAGAGATCACCGAGAAGTTCATGGCCGCCTGTCACGGCGGCGACCTCAACGCCCTCATGGAACTTCTCGCCCCCGACGTGACCTTGTGGAACGACGGCGGCGGCATCGTCACCGCGGCCCGCCGCCCACTGCACGGCCCCGACCACGTGGCGCGCTGGATGCTGGGCGTCATGACCAAGCCGGTCTCCGCCGGCATCCGCCTCGAACCCGCGATCGTCAATGGCGAACTCAGCATTATCGGCGTGATCGGAGACTACCGAGTCGGCGCCCTCACCTACGACATCGTCAACGGCCGCATCGAAAACATCCGCTTCCAGGTCAACCCGACCAAGCTGGGTGGAATCCAGTCCACGGGCGAAGGCTCCTCCTGAGGGACCGCGCTATGCGGTCATGCCGCGAGCAATGCCCGGGTTCGGTCGTTGAAGTCCATGACCAAGGGGTGCGGACCGAAGGCCGCCATGTGTTGCTGTATGTCGCGCACGGCTTCCACGGAGCGGGAGGACTTGACCTTGCGCGCGAGATCCAGCGTCCGCACCCCTGCCGCGTGCGCGGCTTCGAGGTCTCGCTTCTGAATGTGGGTGACCGCGAGCGCGGCGTGGGAGAGCGCGCCCCGGCGTGCGCGATTCTGCGTGCGGGCGTAGGCGATCGATCGGCGAGCGTGCGACGCGGCTTCTTCTGACTGTCCGAGGTCGCGAAACGCGTTCGCCCACTCGCCGCAGATGTATGCCTGGTCGATGAAGCGTGCCCACTCGGGCTCTCGGTCGGGGTCGATCCGGGCGAACGCGTTTTCCGCTGCGTTGATCGCGTGCGCGGTACCGGCTTTGTCACCGATGACAGCGAGAGAGCGAGCCTCCAAGGTCCACAGGTCCGCCAGGCAAGCGGGCGCGTCAACCTTCGACAGGCCTTGGCGACCCGCCTGGGCAAGTCGTCGGCCTTCGTGCGGGTACCCGAGCAAGGTTGCCTGGTCGGCCAAGCCGGCGAGCACGTGAGCGCCGAGCGCGGGATCGCGGGACTCTTCGGCCAAGCGAAGCGCCTGGATCAGATAGCGCTGCGCCGTCCCGTGCTCGCCGTTGTCGAACGCCATCCACCCGAGCAGGTAGGTCTGTTCGGCTGCCGCACCGCACAGCGCCAACCGGACGTCCTCGGTATGGGTACGCCGCAACAGCGGGTACACGTGCTCGTTCATGTAGGCCGCCAAAACGAGCCGTCCGGACCCACCGCCTTGGAAGATATCCATTTCCTGGAAGGTGCTGAACATGTTCTTGACGGCGGTGACGTCTTCGAGCCGTACCCGTTGCCGCTGATCCGGCAGCTGATCGAGGGTGTTCAGCAACCAGTCGCGGGACGGCCCGATCGCCGCTACCGCCGCGAACGGAGCTGTGGACAGGAACTTTCTGCGATCCACGTCGGCCCTCCCGAGGTCTGCGACTGCTTCGAGTGTCTGTGTCCACGATGGGCTGTAGACGAGGGCGCGGTCAACGGTCGGTATCTCGCCCAGGCCGAGGTCGTAGGTAGTCACGCGATAGCCGAATTGCGCCGAGAACAGGTCGGCGAGGAGCGCCGGAACCGGCGGGCGCGGGCGCTCTCCCTCGTCCACCCACCGACGCACGCTGGAGGCGTCCGGCCTGATCTGGGGCTCGCCCCGTTCGGTCGCCAGTGTGCGCACGCGACGCGCCAGTTCACTACGACTCCAACCTGAACGGGCCAGCCACTCGGAAAGGTGCATGTTCGCACTGTTCATCATGCCCACCGTTTCGTCACTGCGAGAGGCCGATCCACCACCTTTCAACACCCGCTGCGACCTTACTCGCAGCGACTTCGCGGTGTGTGCTGAATGCGCGCCCGGTAAGGGGAGCTCAGCGCAATTGCTGCCGCAGGCTCACTCCCGCCTCATGGCAAGTTTCACGGTTGCGCGGAACCGGGCGCATCTCTACAGTCGATCGAGCTGAGCAGGGGGTTTGATGATGAGCTGGATACCCTTCGGCGACACGCCGCTGTCGCGGTGCACCTACTACCGGCAGGTGTGCGATCTTCCTGCGCAGGTCGATCCACCCTACGTGGGGCGCATAGTCCTACGCATGGGGGTGGCGTGGGCGGTGATCATGCCCGCCACGTTGGGTCAGAACGTGAAGGTGTGGATGCAGCGGCACGGCTACGCGGTCGGGCCGATCATGTCGCATCCCCGGTCGAAGCGGTGGACTTACCTCACGCGACCCGATCTGCCGGACGACATGACACTGTTCGCGGAGATGTTCCGGCTCAACGTCTCGGTGGTGCGTGCGGGCGGCACCGTCGCCTTGCCGAGCCCGGCCGATCGGGGGACCACGTTCCGGGCATGGATCAACCTCCCGGACAACACATTCCGTCCCACCGGGAGCGTCGTGGTGGCCGCCATCCGTGGATGCGTAGCCGAACGCATCGCGCGCCGAAGGCAGGGCTTCTTGGATGCCTGAGAGCGGCGGCAATACGTGGAACACCCTGATGCACTGCGAAATAGGCGAAGGCGGTCGCCGGGGTCGGCGCTCGGACGGCAAGGAAGTGCCGGCGGTGAACGGTGATGGGCGCCGTGGATCTCCGGTCCCGCCCGAGCCGGATGTCCACTTGTCGGTGTTCTGGCACGGTGCCCGGATGGACTTCGTCGCCTGCCTCACCGCCGCGTGCTTGTTCGTACAGGAGTGGCGTGCCCGGCACTGGCACGACGCGGTCGAAGTGTCGACCGACGACGTCGACGGGTACCCGCGATTGCCGTGTGAGCGGCTGTACCTGGAGCCTTGAGAGTCTGGACAGATGAACTGCGGCTCCGGGCGTAACGCTCGGAGCCGCCGACCGCGATCCGCCCGCGACACCCCGCCTCCGTCCGCCGCTTGCCCGGTACACGTGCGGGAGCAAAACTGTAGTGCTCCGACCATGACGAGAGGGAGGTAGACGTGGGGAATGACGAGCAGATGATCATGGATCTCGGCGTACCCGTCGAGCAGACTAGATGGGGTATATGGGTCGCCCCCGACCGGCGTGCGGCACAGGTGCGGAAATTTCTCGATCGGGCCGGACTGCCTGCATTACCGCAGGAACCATGGGACTTCGAATCAGACGAGGCAGACCAGATCAGCGACAAGATCGCGGAGCTCTTTCCGGATGCGGAAGCTGTAACACTCCCCGAAAACGCAGACAACGTCGATCAACTGGTGTGCTTCATCGGAGAATGGTTCATCCGGTATCTCGATGCTCGATGGCTCGACCTGACCGATATGCCATCCGGCTACAACGACTGCGAAGACATTTCCATATACGGCGACATCAAGCCGGGTATAGCCTTCGAATTCCAGGACTGGAAGACCTGCACCGCGGAACTACTTGTGAAGTTCGTTATCGAGCACGAGTTCATCGACATAATCGAGTTGGTGTGCGTGGCATTCTGGAGGCTCCGCAAGGGCGGCGCTCCATCGTTCTCCGAGTTGAGCACCAACTTTTCCGATCACCCTCCTTTCATGTGATCCAAAATTAACGCTTGCTTCGTAAGTTTGGGGGCGGGTCTTGCCTGGCGACGGTTACGACAGTGATCGCAACGGATTCGATAGCAATGAGCGTGGCCGGATCTTCGAAAATGGTGCCGATCGATTCTTCCGCGATCGCGATAATGGATACGTCATCCATTCCCGAACTTACGAAGTCGGGAAAGATAGAATTCAATTCGACAAGATCAAGGAAGCTCGCGGCCTCATCTTCACCATCGAAGAAAAGTCGGGCAGAATCCGGGGGGAGAAAGACGAAAAGCAACTCAGAGCGGTACGAGAGCTTCTGGATAAGAATAAGAATCACCAGCATGTGTTGCGGTCCGTCCAAGGTGAGTCGATCTCGAGGGAAGCGCAGGAACTCATTGTCGGATTGATCCGGGACTTCCCGGATCAGTTCACGCACCAAGTCATAGCGCGAGCCGATGCCCGCGAGATCTGGGCTCGAGGGCGCGCGTTGGAGCAGGGCCAGCAGCTCGAATTGCCCGGTGTCGGCGAGAAGGCCCGCCAGCAGCGGCGGCAGGAGAAGGCGAAGCGGCAGGACAAGATCGCGGAGCTGGCGAAGGCGCGACAGCGTGGCGAAACGTTCCGGAAGATGTTGCGGTTCCGGGAAGGCGTCGCGCGTGGTCGTGTGGAAGCCCCGCAGCAGGTCGAACGCGACCGGCAGGCCCGAGAGCAAGCCGAGCGCGCCAGGCAGGGGCGCCGAACGCCGGAAACCGAGCGTGCGCGGGTTGAGCGTGAGGCCGCCGAACGGGTGGCGCGGGAATTCCCGGTGCCCAACCAGTTTCCGCAGCGTGAGGCCGCTGACGTTGGGGAACAAGCGGCCCGAGAGGCGGCCGGTGTGGAGCGTGCCGCAGCCGAGGCCCGCGCGGCAGCCGAGAAGGAACGGGAAGCTGCGATCAGGGCCCGAGACGAGGCGCGGAACGCGGCGTTCAGGGAGTTGGACGAAAAGGGGCTTCTGTCCGAGGTGGAGAGACTTCTGTGGTTGGGGCAGCCAACTCACCCGCAAGCGGCGGTGGAGCAGTTGCCTGGTCATGCGCCGCGCGTGGAGCGGGGCGGCACCGGACAAGGACAAGACCGCTCACGCGGAGTAGCCCGCGACCGATAAGCCGTCCGCCCTGCCAGCGGCTCACAGTGTGGTCGGCCCCCGATTGCGGATTGGTTTCGACTGCGGCCCCGGGCGTAATGCTCGGGGCCGCAGTCTTTTCCGGCGAGCTTACTTGACGCTGATCACCCGGTCGGAGGGCTCTTTGGCGTAGAGCGCCTCGATGTCGGCCTGGTATTTGGCCGCGATGGGGGCGCGCTTGAGCGACATCTTCGGGGTGAGTTCGTCGCCGCCGGGCTCCCAGACGGCGCCGAGGATGGTGAAGCGTTTGATCTGTTCCACGCGCGAGAGTTTGGCGTTGCCGGCCTGGACCGCTGCGAGCACCTCATCGATGATCTGGCGGCGGGTGGCCAGGGTGGCGATGTCCTCGCCGGTGGCGTCGAGTTCCTTGGCGCGGATCGCGGCGACGTCGGGGTCGAGCACGATCAGGGCGGCGATGTAGGGCTTGGCGTCGCCGATGGCGACGGCTTGACCGACCAGCGAGGAGGCGGCCTTCACCGAGTTCTCGATGTTGGTGGGGGCGATGTTCTTGCCCGCCTCGTTGATGATCAGTTCCTTCTTACGATCCACGATCCGCAGGTAGCCGTCGGCGTCGAGGGTGCCGATGTCGCCGGTGTGCAGCCAGCCGTCGGAATCGATGGCTTCGGCGGTCTTGTCGGGCATGTTGCGGTAGCCACGGGTGACGATCGGTCCGCGCACCAGCACCTCGCCGTCGGCGTCCAGCCGCAGCTCCATGCCGTCCACCGCGCGCCCGACCGAACCGGGGCGGGGCTTGTCCAGTTCGGTGAAGGTGCCCACGCCGGTGGTCTCCGACATGCCCCACACCTCGCTGACGGTGAAGCCGAGGCCCAGGAAGTATTCCAGGGTCTCCGGCGGGATGGGGGCGGCCCCGGAGGAGGCGACGCGCAGCTGATCCAGGCCGAGGGCGTGGCGCAGCTTGGACAGCACCAGCGTCTCGGCGATCCTGTGCTGCGCACTCAGCAGCGGCCCGCGGCCTTTGCCGGCCAGATCGGCGCGGGCGGCGGCGATTCCGGTGGTGATCGCCCAGTTGGCCAGCGCCTTCTTCACCGGGCTCGGCTCTTCGGCGAGTTTGCCCTCGACGCCTGCCTTGATCTTCTGCCAGACGCGCGGAACGCCGAAGAAGATGGTCGGGCGGGCGTCGGGCAGGGCGGCGGCGACCTCGCGCGGGTCGGGCACGGTGGTGATCTGGATGCCGGTGAGCAGGTTGATCGCGTGGCCGGAGATCCGGTCGGCGACGTGCGCGGCGGGCAGGTAGGACACCGCGCGGTCGTCCAGGCCGACCTGCAGCGGGCCGTTGACCAGGGCGATGATCTGGGCGAGCACGTTGCGGTGGGTGATCTCCACGCCCTTGGACGGGCCGGTGGTGCCGGAGGTGTAGATCAGGGTGGCCAGGTCGTCGGCGCCGACGGCTTGCCAGGCGGCGTCGAAATCGAAGTCGGCGGCGGGTGCGGCTTCCACCTCTTCCAGGGTGATGGCGCCTTCGGCGGGTCCGTCGACCATGATGATGTGCTCGACCGGCACCCCGGCGGCGGTGATCCGGTCGAGGAACACCTGTTCGGTCACCACGACCTTGTTGCCCGCGTTGGTGAACAGATGGGTGATCTGTTCGGGGGAGCTGGTGTTGTAGATGGAGAACGGGGTGGCGCCCAGGTGCAAAGCGGCGGTGTCGACGAGATTGAACTCGGGGCGGTTGGTGAGCATGATGCCGACCGTGTCGCCGTGGCCGAGGCCCAGACCGGCCAGGCCCGCGGCGATCGAGCGCACCCGATCGGCGTAGTCGCGCCAGGTGTACTCCTGCGTGCCGCCCACCTTGCGCAATGCGATCTGGTCGGGGCGCAGCCGCGCGGTTTCCTGGAATGCGGCGGGGACGGTGTACACCGTTTTGCCCGATTGGTGCGCGTATCCGATTTCTGTTGTCGTCATATCCCTGTTCCCGATATCGCTGGGGTGAACCGGCCGCCGGTATCGCCGACGCCCGATCCGAGACTCGAACCCTGACATGATGCGGCGAATGCATTGTCAGTCTCTCACGAGTCGGCGCGCCACGTGTGGCGCGGCTCACTCATCGTAGCCAGAGGTGGGAATCGTGGTGGCCGAACTTCAACAATCCTTCAGGCACCGATCAGATCCGGCGCGGACCCGGGCCCCGGACGCGAACGCAGTTTCTCACCAGGGGTGATCACGACCGGGTCGACGGCCGACGGCTCGTGACAGCCACCGTCGCTCTCCTCGAGCGCCCACGGCACCGCATCGGTCGGTATCCAGTGCTTGCGCCGGGTGCGCTTGGCTTCCAGATACTCGCGGGCACGCTCGCTCAGCGCCCTCGTGCGCAGCGGCACCGCGGTGACCTGCAACCCTTCCTGCCGCAGTGCTTCGACTTTGGCGGGATTGTTCGTCAGCAGCTGCACCGAACGCAGTCCGAGATCGGCCAGCGCACGTGCGGTGGCCACGTAGGTGCGGGCATCGGCCGGGTAGCCGAGGTTTTCGTAGCTGGTGAAGGTGTCCGTGCCGGAACGCTCGCTCTCGCGGTAGCCCAGCGCCTTGACGATCAGCCCCGCCCCGCGGCCCTCCTGTTCCAGGTAGACCAGCACCCCTGAACCCGCGGCCTGGATGAGATCCAGCGCCTTGTCCAGCTCCGGCCCGCAGTCGCAATCCTGCGACCGCAGCGCCTCCCCGTACAGGCAGCGCGAGTGCACCCGGACCAGGCAACCGTCGGCGACCGTGCCGAACAGCAGCAGGTGCCCCCGCTCACCGTCCCCGTTCAACTCCACCACCCGAACTCGCAGATCATGCCCATTGCGACGGAACCGATGCTCGGTGTCGGCAGGATCCACAACGTTGGTCAATGCTCCTCCGTAGCGAGTCTGAAAATTCGCTCGACCTCACTCACCAGTGGCATTGCCCCGGGGACGTCCCCGATCGATTGCGTCGCCACCATTGCGGCGGTCGCCCAGACGTAGTCGTTGCGTGCGGCGGGGCGGCGCGTCGAAACGAGACGATATACCAGGGCAGCGGAGAAGGCAGCGTGAGCGCCGACCGAGTCGTCCAGCGCCGTCGGGAACGGCTGAAAACGATCGCTGACCTGCTCCGACCACACCGCACACCGGAAATCCTTGATCGCGCACACCGCTCCCGCACCCAGTGCGCGCAGCCGTGTGGCGGTCTGGTCCCCGCACGACGCGGCGCCGTCGGCCATCGCCAGCGCCTGCAGGTCCTTGTCGCCGCCGACGAGGTAGTCCACCACACCGAGATGCTGATACAGATACTGCGGGCGATCCAGCCGCGGCGCCGGATGCACGACCACCAGCGGCCGTCGCGGCAGCCTGCCCAACTCCGCCATGATCTGCTCGATCACCCCGGTGGGTTGCTCGAAGGTCAGCAGCACCGCATCCGACGTGGCGAGCGCCGAGCGGATCGCGTCGCTGCGCAAGTCCTGGGCGCTCAACCGTATTCGCTCGTCCTTGCAGCCGATCGTGCTCGCCGCGCCGGTGCCCGCCACGATCACCGCCGTTACCGGCGTCGGCGCGTAGGGCACCACCTTGACCAGTTCGGTGTCGACGCGTTCGCTGCGCAGGTATTCCAGGATGCGGTCGCCCGCGTCGTCGTCGCCGACCGCCGAGATCAGCCGCACCCGCAGCCCGAGCCGGGCGGCCGCGACCGCGCGCGTGAGCCCCTTGCCGCCAGGATGTTCCCCGTAGCCGCCGCGCGTGGTGCCGCCGGGCCCGGGAATACGATCGACCGCGTACAAGTGGTCGATGACCGCGTCGCCGATCACGGTGACCACACCGCGGGGATCCACCGGATCCGGTTCGGCGACAACGGCTTCCGCGGAGGTGGCGAAGTCGACCACGTGCGCTCCGTCGAACACCGAGGCCGTGGCCAGCTGCGCGGCCAGTTCGGTGAACGCGCGGCGTTCGGGGGCCCCGCGCAGGGACCGCACCGTCAGCGTGTCCGGAATCGGCTGCACCCCAACGGCTTCGTGCAGCGCCGCCCAGTGCGCGGCGAGATATTCGCGTCGTTCGCCCAGGTCCGCGGCGTAGAGTCGGTCGGGATCGATACCGGCGGGCGGGTTTTCGCGCAGCAGCCCCAGTGCCAGCTCCGCATCGACGACGAGCCGGTGGGCGGGCTCCAAACTGCGGGCCAGGTCGCGCACCAGCGGCAGCACCGCTTCTTCCCGGTCGACGCCCGCGCGCCGCGCGTACTGCCGCACGGCCAGCAGATCCAGCAGGGGCAGTACGTCGATTTCGGTGCTGCGCAACCGATCCGAGCTCAAGCCGGACCGTTTGCACAGCCGGGTGAGGATATTGCGAACGGCAACCATCCCCGAATCCTGCGGGACCATGGCGATGCCACCCTCCTCTTCGGCGCGACGCCGCGGCCTCGCGCGCATGTTGGCCACGCAAATCGGGATTTAGCCAGCGGGCAAATTGTCAATTACCAAATTACAACGGCAATTGCGCCCGGGGAACGGCAAATGTCACACTGGATATGGCGATCCCCATCGCACCACCAGGCATCGGGAGGGCTGGTGATGAGAATGATCCTTCAGATACGGCAGTCTCGGCGGCGGCGGCAACACCGCCCCGCCGGAGCGGATACCGAGCTGGTGCCGAAGCCGGTGATGGACTGAACCAGCCGCCGGGCACTCCGCGCGACAACGCACCGGTCATCGCCCGCGCCGCCCCGGCGCGCCGGCACGCAGACCGCGCCCCGCAATCGGCCCGCCCCCGCAGCCCCGCCGCTACGCGGCCCGGCCGGACCGAACGGCGTCCACATTCGCGCCGACCGGAACTCCCACACCCCCCTCGACGCCCAGCCGCACCCCACGAACCACGTGGTGCGCCGGGTGCCGCACACCTGCGAGCTACCCCCTGGTCCACCCGGCCGGGCAGCGGACGTCATCGGCCCGGGCACACAAGCATCGTGCCCGCCCAACCGGCAGAAACCACGGTGCGGCACGCCACAACGCCGCACCAGCGGATGCACGACTGGAGGCATTCGTGATCATCGAACTCAGCACCCTGGAGCCGGCCTCACTCCACCTGTTGCACCGGAGACAGCGATGACCATCCACACCACCGAATGGACGATGACCAGTGACATAACCCCGGAATCGGCCTGCCGTGACACCGACGCGACCGACGGCTGGCGGCTGAGCTGGCTACCGGACCGGCGGCTGACCCACAGTCAGGCGCTGGCCGGCATGCGGCTGGACGAACTGCTCAGCGACCCGCACCTCGTGCACGACCGCATGACCCAGGCCCGCGTCGAGGTCTACGCCGACCAGCTGGGCATCCTGCGCGATCACGCGGTGATCCTGCTGGCGAAGCGAATGGCCGCGCGTCTGGGCCAGGAACTGGGGCCGAAGGGAGATCCGGCGCCGCCGGGGCGTGGTCCACGGCCCCGGCGCGCCCGCACACCCGAACCGCCGTTCGTGCCCGGCTGAGACCCGCGGGTTCAGGCGTGCGCTTTGTGCTCCGCGCCGACGGCCTCACCGAGGCCGGCGTACCCCCCGGCGCGCAACCGCTGCGCCAGGCCCCGGTGGATCCTGCGCATCCAGAACGGGCCGCCGTAGATGAACCCGGTGTAGCCCTGCAACAGCGTCGCACCGGCGAGAATGCGTTCCCACGCCTGGTCGACGGTTTCGATGCCGCCGACCGAGATCAACACCAGCCGGTCGCCGACACGCCGGTACAGCCGCCGCAGCACCTCGAGCGAACGGTCGGCGACCGGCGGACCGGACAGGCCGCCCGCGCCCATGGCGTCCACCTCGGCAGCGTCGGTGCGCAGTCCGTCACGCCGGATGGTGGTGTTGGTGGCCACGATGCCCGCCAGGCCGAGTTCGACGGCCAGGTCGGCCACCGCGTCGATGTCCTCGTCGGACAGATCCGGCGCGATCTTCACCAGCACCGGCACCCGCACACTGTCCAGAACCGCCCGCAGCAGCGGGCGCAGCGATTCGACCGCCTGCAGATCACGCAGACCCGGCGTGTTGGGCGAGCTGACGTTGACCACGACGAAATCGGCCAGCGGCCCCAGCAGCGCGGCGCTGGTGGCGTAGTCCGCGGCCGCGGCCTCCGGTTCGACGATCTTCGTCTTGCCGATGTTCGCGCCGATCGGCACCACGCCGCGCCGTGCGCGCAGCCGGTCTGCGGCCGCGGCGGCGCCGTCGTTGTTGAAACCCATCCGGTTGATCAGCGCCCGGTCGGCGGGCAGCCGGAACAGCCGCGGCGCGGGATTGCCCGGCTGCGCCTGGGCGGTGACGGTGCCGATCTCGGCGAAACCGAACCCCAGCGGGGCCCAGGCATCGACGCCGTCGGCGTTCTTGTCGAAACCGGCGGCCAAACCGAGCGGCGCGGGGAACTCGACCCCGAACGCTTCGACGCGCAGGATCGGATCGCGGGCGACGAGCACCTTGCTCATCGCCCAGCGCAGCGGCGCGACCCATGCGGCGAAGCGGATGACCGCGAAGACGAGGTGGTGGGCGCGTTCCGGCGCGACCAGGAACATCAGTCGCAGTAGCAGGGCGTACATCGGCTCACATTCCGGGTTCGGGCTGGGGTAGTAGTGCGGATTTTCGCCGCCGCAGCAGCACCCGCCTGCTGCCGTCGGTGTAGGCCCGCACCCGCGAGAGTTCCCAGCCACCGAACTCTGCCTGGATCGCCAGCCGCATGGACGCGGTCACCCGCGTGACATCCGGTGGCAGCCGCAGCGGCACGTATTCGTAGTCGTCGCTCGAGGTTTCCCAGCCCGCGGGCAGCGCGCGCCCGCGCCCCCGGTGTGCTGCCGGATCAACAGATGCCGCGGTATCGTCGCCCGCGCGTGGTGTCCGAGCCATCAGTGCCCTCTCTTCCGATCGTCCGCACCGATCCGTTGCAGACCGTCGCCGGTCGCGGACCCTACGAACAGATCACCGGTGCCTTGCTCGACAGCCACCGAGTTCGGTTGCCGGACGGTGGCGTAGCGGCCCACTTCCTTCGGTATACCAGTCGACAGGTCGAATCCGACGACCTCGTTGCGCTGCGTGCACGTCATCCACACGGTGTCCGACCGCTGATCGTAGGCGAGTGCGTAAGGCGAAGATCCTACCGGGAAACGCTGGCGCAGCACGAGCGGTCCGGCAGTGTAGACCAGCAGCTCGCCACCGGCGGTGTCGGTGACCACGAACCGGCCGCGGGCGTCACCGATCAGTTCGGTGGCCCCGTCCCCGGCCCGCAACGCCAATCCGGGGCGTTTCTTGCCCAGGTCGACTTCGAAGATCGCGGTCTGATGCCGGTCGAGCACCGTCAGCTTGCCGTCGGCTTCGGCGAGTTCGTCGGCCGAGACCAGCCCGGACACGGTGTGGGTCACCTCACCGCCGGGCGTCAGCTCGAGCACCCGGCCGTCGGCGGTGCCGACCAGCAACCCGCCGTCGTCGCGGGCGCGTACCGACCGCGCGTCGCCGTCGACGGCGACCGCGGTGACCGCGCCGGAGGCGAGATCCACCCGCAGCACCCGGCCCGGCGCGGCCGCCAGCATCTCACCGGGCCTGCCCGGGGTGAGACCGCTCGCGCGATCGGGCAGGGTCACCGTGCGCACCACCGGCTGGGCGGCGGCCGGGTCGACGACGGTGAGGACGGCGCCGTCCAGCGCGGCCAGCAACCTACTGCCGGAGTCGGCTTCCAGCGCGGCGATCGGACCGGCGGGAAATACCCGGCCCGCGGGCGGCGTGGTCACCGCGGGCGCGACCGCGGCCGTGGCCGGATCCCTGGTCGGCAGGTCGGGACCGCCCGCACCGGAGCAGCCGGCCAGCAGCACCAGCACCGCCGCACCCGCGAATGCCGAGACGACCGAGCCGCGAGGGCGCATCCACCGAACTCCTTCTACCGACGAATCTTCCGCTATCTCACCATCTGACCATGATGGCGCAACCAACCGACCGACCGGGGTGTCGGCTCGAGCGGAATGTCGGTGCCCGGCGTTACGGTGGAGACCACACCGTCCGATATAGGGAGATCCGGGTTGAAAGCCGACCATCCGTCGGGATTCGTTATCGACGACATCACCGTCGGCGCGTACGCGCACGGGTTCGGGACCACCGCCGACGGGCATCCGTTCGCCTTCCGCACCGTCCGCGCCACGCTGAGGCTGGAGATCTACCGCCGCGGTCTGGACGAGGCCGTCCCCGGCCCGGAGGATGTGCTCGCGGTCGCCGAAGCCACGGTTACCGACATCGACCTCGACGACGAGCGCAGTGTCGCCGCGCTGGTGCGGGATATGATCCCCGACACCGCGACGATCGACACCGCCGCGCAACGGGACGTCACGACCGTGCGTGCCCTACTCGGACGGATCAGCTCCGTCATCGAAGGTATGTAGGAAGTGATGACCCGCACACGACTCGCCCGGACCGCGCTCACCGCGGCCGTTCTACTGCTGGCCGCGCCGGCCGCAGCGTGCGACAGCGGAACCGACGATGCCGCGGTCGACGCGGCCCGCTCGTCGGCGAACGCGTCGCTGTCGTCCTCGATCGCCGTCTCCTCCAGCGCCGCGCACCCGCCGCTGCCGACCGCCGCCGAACTGGACGCCCAGATCAAGCGGGCACTGGACCCGGCGCTGCCCGACAGCGAACGCACCGCCCTCATCGAGGACGGCGACTCCTTCCGCCAAGCCATCCCCGACATGTACAAGGCGCTGCAGGACAACCCGCGCGCCGTCTACGGCGTCACCGACCCGGTGTTCGACAACCACGACGGCACCCTGACCGCCACCATGCGCCTGGACAAGGACGGCACCGGCGCCGCGGTCCGCACCACGGTCGTGCACTTCGTGCTCATCGACGGCAAGTGGAAGATCTCCCGCACCGACCTGTGCGGCATCCTGCGCTCGGCCGACTACCGCACCCCGGCCTGCGGCTGACCGGGCACGCGACGCGATGCGCCGTTCCGGATCACTGCGGTGGGGACGGTTCGTCCACCGCAACCGCTACCTCGTCCTGGCCTTCTTCGTACTGTTCGTGCTCGTCTCCGGCTGGTACGGCCGCGACCTGTCCGGTCGGCTGACCCAGGAGGGCTGGTTCGACGAGAGCAGCGAATCGGTGGCCGCCGCCGAACTGGCCGACCGCACCTTCGGCCGCGACACCGACAGCGACCTGATCCTGCTCTACACCGCCCCCGACGGCGCCACCGTCGACGACCCGGCCGTACGCGGCCCGGTCACCCGGCAGCTCGCCGGACTGCTGGCCACCTACCCCGACCGCATCCAGAAGATCGACAGCTACTGGGACAGCCCGTTCTCCGCCCAGGCCACCGACGCCACCCGCACCCACGCCTTCGCCAGCGTCGGCTTGCGCGGCTCGGGCACCGCGACGGTGGAGAACTACGCGGCGATCAAGGAGCATCTCGGCGCCGGACGCGCGGGCGGCGGGCCGGGCGGCACCACCGTGCAACTGGCCGGGTTGCAGCCGATCGTCGAAGGCATCAACACCGGTATGCAGCGCGACATCAAACGCGCGGAGATGATCGCCCTGCCGCTGGTGGCGATCCTGCTGTATTTCGTGTTCGGCGGCGTCATCGGGGCGCTGCTGCCGGTGCTCATCGGCGGCATGACGATCCTGGGCACCCAGGGCGGGCTGCGGCTGCTGACCGACCACATCGACGTCAACGTCTTCGCCAGCGCCGTGATGACCCTGGTCAGTCTGGGATTGGCGATCGACTACGGGCTGTTCACCGTCACCCGCTTCCGGGAGGAACTCGCCGCCGGCCACACCGTCGAGGAGGCCACCGCCCGCACCGTCGCCACCGCCGGGCGCACCGTGCTGTTCTCGGCCGCGATCATCGCCCTCAGCCTCGGCGCGCTGTTCATCTTCCCCAACGGGGTGCTGCGCTCGGTGCCGCTGGGCGGCATCAGCTCGGTCCTGCTGGCGGCACTGCTGTCGGTGACCGCGTTGCCCGCGGCATTGAGCATAGCCGGGCGCCGCATCGACTTCCTGGGCTGGAAACGGTTCTCCCGCAGCAAGACCGAAGCCCAGATCGATGCCGGATTCTTCTCCCGTCTGGCGCTGTGGGCGATGCGCAGACCGTGGGCGGTGGCCGTGCCGATCGTGCTCGCGCTGCTCGCGCTGGCCGTCCCGATACGGCACATCGAATTCGGCGGGCTCAGCGAACGCTACCTCTCCGACGACAACCCGGCTCGGGTGGCGCAGGAACGGTTCGACGACCTGTTTCCCAGCTTCCGCACCGAACCACTGAAACTGGTGGTGGTCGGCGCCGACCCGCAGCAGCTCAGCGACATCCGCTACGCCGCCAACCACATCCCCGGCCTGACCGGACGCTTCGAGCCCGCGGCGCCCACCAAGGACGGCATCAACGTGCTCGCCGCCGGATTGGCCGACAAACGCGACGCCGACCAGGTGATCGCCGCACTGCGCGCCATTCCCGAACCACCCGGTGTGCAAGTGATGGTCGCCGGTGTGCCCGCGCTGGAACGCGACAGCATCAACGGACTGCTCGACGGCCTGCCGACACTGCTGGCCCTGCTCGTCGCGGCGGCGCTGGCGCTGATGTACGCGGCGTTCCGGTCGCTGGTGCTCGCGCTGAAGGCGGTGGTGATGAGCGCGCTCAGCCTCGTATCCACACTCGGCATGCTGACCTGGATGTTCGTGCAAGGTCACGGTGCGGGGATCTTCCACTTCACTCCGGGACCGTTGATGTTCGCGGTGCTAGCGCTGATCGTGACGGTGGTGTTCGGGCTGTCCACCGACTACGAGGTGTTCCTGCTGTCACGAGTGTCGGAGGCCCGCGACGCCGGCGCGGACGCGCCCGAGGCGATCCGCTACGGCATCGCCCACACCGGCGGCGTGATCACCTCCGCCGCCGCGATCCTCATCGTGGTGACCGGCGCGTTCGGGTTCTCGGATCTGGTGCTGATGAAATACATCGCCTACGGCATGATCGCCGCGCTGGTCCTGGACGCCACCGTCATCCGCCTGCTACTGACACCTGCGGTTTTGAAGCTGATCTGGCGATAACGCCCGTCCGGCGGGGCGACAGCCTCCATCACCACCACGAACGGCGATGCCGCGGTGGTGGCTGAGCGGCGGCACTTCGTGTGCTCCCGAGTATCGACAGTGCGGCGCTGCGGCGGCCTCGAGAACGCCGAGCCTTATTTCCAGGGTTGGGACTGGCGGGAATGTGCGGAGAACAGCGGACATGCCCGACCGGGGCCTGCTGGCGTGATGCACTCCATCGACCGCTGTTGAGTCATGGCGGCGGCCGGTCCATGACAGCCAGGCACTGATGGCCAGAGCCCATCGCGACGTGATAGTCCGCAGCGCGGTGGCGGCGGTCGACAACTGGCCGCAATGCCCGATACCCCGGCCGCCGGCGATGTCGGCGGCGGCCACCGGAGTGGCTCGAGTTCAGCGGCGTACGGGCAGGACCAGCTGCGCCCCCGTCACCGGATGGTCGAGCACTTCCACCGGGTGCTGGTAGACGCGCGTGAGCAGTTCGGTGGTGAGCACGTCGCGGGGTGGCCCGTCGGCGGCGATGCGACCCGCGTCGAGTACCGCGACGCGGTCGGCGTAGGCGGCTGCGATACCGAGATCGTGCAGGACGACCACCACGGCGGCGCCTTCGGCGGCGCGGGCGGCGGCCAGGCGCAGCACGGCTTCCTGATGCCCGAGGTCCAGTGCCGCGGTGGGCTCGTCCAGCAGCAGCGTGGCGGTGTCCTGCGCCAATACCCGCGCCAGCGCGACTCGGGCGCGTTCACCGCCGGAGAGGGTCGGGAACGACCGGGCGGCGAGGTGTTCGACGTCGGTGGCGGCCATCGCCGCGGCGATCTGTTTTTCGTCGTGTTCGCGGCGTTCGGTGCGCACCCAGGGCGCGCGGCCCATCGCCACCACTTCGCGCGCGGTGAAGGGAAAGCCGACAGTGTGCGTCTGCGGCAGCACCGCCCGCCGCCGGGCCATGTCCAGCGTCGTCCAATGCGACAACGGCTGCCCGTCGAGCTCGACCGCCCCCGCGCTGAGCCCCAACTCCCCGGCCAACGCGGCCAGCAGCGTCGACTTACCCGCCCCATTCGGCCCGACCAAAGCCACGACCTGCCCCGCAACCGCCTCGAAATCGACACCCTCGAGCACCAACCGCGCCTGCCCGCCACCCCTGCGCTGCACACTCACCCCCACCGCCCGCACCGTCGCATCCCCCTTCTGCGGCCACCCCGGCACCTCGTGCACCGTCCGCAACAAGCTCACCCCACACCTCCCGGCCACCAGTGGCACACCATCGAGAGTTCTTCTCGGCGTTCGCCACGACCATGTGCCGCTCGACGAACGAAACAGGAGGTCATGCCCAGCCTCCGGAGCGGGCTCGGGTGCGGCGCAGCAGCCAGAAGAAGACGGGGCCGCCGATCAGGGAGGTGAGCATGCCGAGGGGGAGGTCGGCGTTGTCGACCAGGGACCGGGCGGTGACGTCGGCGGCCAGCAGCACCACCGCGCCGACGATGGCGCTCAGCGGGATCAGCACCCGGTGGGCGGGACCGACCAGCATCCGCACCAGGTGCGGGACGATGAGCCCGACGAACAGGATGATGCCGGTGAACGCGACACCGGCGGTGGCCAGGACCGCGACCACGACGATTACGTTACGGCGCAGCCGCTCCACGTCGACACCGAGATGCCGGGCCGCGGATTCTCCGAGCGCCAGCAGATCCAGTCGCGGCGCCAGCAGCACCGCCGCGGCGACACCGACCGCGGTCAGCGGCGCCACCACCCCCACCGATTCCCACCTGGCCCCGTTGAGCGAGCCCAGCTGCCAGAACACGATCTGGTCGCGCGCCGCGGGAGAGGCGACGAACAGCAGCAGCGCGATCAACCCGCCCGCGAAGGCGTTGATCGCCACACCGGTGAGCACGAGCGTGACGACCTCGGTGCGGCCGCCGGAGCGCGCCAGCAAATACACCAGCAGCGTGGTCGCCAGCCCCGCGACGAACGCCGCCGCGGCCACCGACCACGCCGCGACGAACGCCCCGCCCAGCACGATGACCGTGCCCGCACCGACCGCGGCACCCGCCGACACACCGATCACACCGGGCTCGGCCAGCGGATTGGCGAACACACCCTGCAACAACGCACCCGCTGTCGCCAGCGCCGCACCGACCAGCACCGCCAGCACCACCCGCGGGAACCGCACCTGCCACAGCGTCACCTCACCCGAGGGATGCGCGGGCATCGGCCCGATCTCCAGCCCGATCCGGTGCAGCACGCTGCCCGCCACCTCGGCTGGCGTCGTCGGCACCTGCCCGATCGCCGCCGACGCCAGCGCCAGCGCCACCAGTCCCGCCAGCGCGACCGCGAACACCAGCACCAGCCGCGAACGGCTGCGCGACCTCGGCACAGGCGTCACCGGCCGCGCCGCCTCGGTCTGCGACAGGCTCATGCGTGCCCGGTGCCGTACACCGCCGCGCTCAGCGCCGCGATCACCCGCCCGGTGTTGGGCCCGAAACTCAGCAGCACCGCATCGGACATGTCCACCACCCGCCGGTCCCGCCCGGCCGGGGTCTGCGCGATGCCGGGCACCTTCTGCAGCCCCTCGACACCGCCGACGGATTTCAGCCCATCCGACATCACCAGCAGCACATCCGGTGCCGCGCCGATCATCGCCTCACTGGTGATCGCGGTGAACGGCTCGCTCAACCCGGCCACGGTGCCCGCGTCCCGCGCGTGCAGCGCCGCGATCAACGCGTCCGCGCCCGACCCCGGGCCCGCGAGCATGGTGATGGCGGTGGAACGCAGGTACAGGAAAGCGATGGTCAGCTGCGGATCCTGGGCGGGCACCGCGGCACTGGCGGCCGTGATCTCGTCGCGGGTGCGCTGCGCCAGCGCCTGCCCACGTTCGGGCACACCCAACGCGCCCGCGACCGCCTCGATCTGCGGCACCACCCCGTCCATCGTGCGCTCCGGGTCGAAGTAGACGACGGTGACACCGGCCGCGCGCAGCTGTTCGCGCACCGCGGGCGCGGCGCTGGTGGTGTCGGTCAAGAACACCGACGGCCGCAGCGCCAGCACCGACTCGATGTTCAGCGACCCGTTGCCGCCTGCCACATTGGGCACCTCCCGCACCGCGGGAAACGCCGCCGAGGTACTGCGCCCCACCAGTTTCGGCCCCAGCCCGAGCGCGTACACGATCTGGGCGAGGGTGCCGTAGCGGTCCACGGCGATGATGCGGGAGGCGTCGGTCACGGTGACCTCCGCGCCGTCGAACGAACGCACCGTCACCGGCAGCGCCGGCGTGGGCTCCGGCCCGATCGGCACCGGATCCAGATCCGGCAGCGTCGCCGTCGTCGGGCCGTGCCCACCGTGCGAGGAACCGGCATCGGCGCCACAGGCGACCGACCCGGCCAGCAGGCTCACCGCGAGCAGGGCCAGGACGCCACGCCACCACCCGGTCCGGACTCGGTTTCCACGCCCACCCCCGGTCGCTGCAGTGCTCATGCAGGCAAGGCTAATCTGTGTCACTCGGCGCGTGCACTGACGTCGTCCAAGGCGGCCGCGATCGCCCGCGGCAGTTCCAACGTCTCGGCGGCCAGCACGCCGGTGAGCTGCCCGATGTCGCGGGCGCCGACGATCATGCTCGCGATGCCCGGCCGGTCGCGGATCCAGGCCAGCGCCACCGCCAGCGGCGAGGTACCCAACCCGTCCGCGGCGGTCACCAGCGCATCCACCACCCGGGTGGCGCGGTCGTCGAGACCGTTGCGGATCTCCGCCGCGGTCGCCTCGTCGGCGCCCCGCGAATCGGCGGGAACACCGTCGCGGTACTTACCGGTCAGGATGCCGCCCGCCAGCGGCGCCGAGGCGATCACCCCGACTCCGTGATACCGCGCGGCCGGCACGACATCGGCCTCCGCGCCCCGCGCCAGCAGCGAATACGGAGTCTGCGCCGCGGTCACCGGCGCGACCGCGGCCAGGCTGGCCAGCTGCCAGGCCCCGAACCCGCGCACCCCCGCGTAGCGGACCCGGCCCGATCGCACCGCCTGCTCCAACGTCGAGGCGACCTCCTCGAGCGGCGTCCGCGGATCCCAGACCCCGACATTCCAGATGTCCAGGTGATCGGTGCCGAATTCCAGCAGCGTGCGATCCAGTTGCCGCAGCAGCGCCCGCCGCGAGGTGTCCACGGTGACCTGCACCGCTCCCGGCACTCCCGCGGCGGAGAACTCCCACGGCGCGATGCCGGCGCACCCGCTGAGCACCACGTCATCGCGCGAGACCAGATCGCCGAGCAGCTCGGCGAGGATCCGCTGCGCGGCGCCGCCCGCGTAGGCGGGGGAGGTGTCCACCAGCGTGCCGCCCGCCTCGACGAACGCCACCAGCTGCCCCGCGGCGTCCTCGGCGTCGGTGTGCGAACCCCAGGTATGGGTCGCCAGGCCCATCCGCGACACCCGCAGGCCGCTGCGGCCCACCGTCCGCTGTTCCATCACCGTGTCCGCGCTTTCGTCACGGCGCCAAGCCTAGAGTGTGGATACGCGACTCGGCGCCCACCAGCACAGTGGGTCGCGCACTTCGGTGAGCGGGGAAACCGCGCCACCCTCGCGAACCCGGGCAGCGGCGGCAGCACCACGGCCGGGCACGCTACGGCGGCCTCGACACTGTACTGTCGCTGCGTGATTGGGACGGCGGTCACGCAGACTCGACCGACCGCCGCACCAATGCGCAGGTAGCAACAGGTATTTCAAGTGGAGGATGGTTCGTGATCGGTGAGTCGATGACCTGGGTGCAGGCCTTGGTGCTGGGTCTGGTGCAGGGGCTCACGGAGTTTCTGCCGATCTCCTCCTCGGCGCATCTGCGCATCGTGTCGTCGGTCTTCTTCGGCGAAGATGCGGGCGCCTCGTTCACCGCGGTCACCCAGCTGGGCACCGAGGCCGCGGTGCTGGTGTACTTCGCCAAGGACATCTGGCGGATCGTGTTGGCCTGGTTCGCGGGTCTGCGCGAGCAGCTGAGCGCGCGCGGCCGCCAGGAGCTCCCGCTGCACGATCAGCCCACCACGAAACTTCCGGTCATCACCGCCGACCACACGCGCGTTCTGGACCAGCGGGCCCAGCGCGACCTCGACTATCGCATCGGCTGGTATGTGATCATCGCCACCATCCCGATCGGCGTGCTGGGGTTCGTGTTCAAGGACCAGATCCGCACCGGCGCCCGCAACCTGTGGCTGGTGTCGTTCATGCTGATCTTCTTCGCCCTGGTCATCGCGGCCGGTGAGTACTTCGGCCGCAAGGAACGCTCGATCGAGCAACTCACCACCCGCGACGGCCTGGCCATGGGTTTCGCGCAGTCCCTGGCTTTGATCCCCGGGGTCTCACGCTCGGGAGCGACCTCGACCGCGGGCCTGTTCCTGGGCTTGGAGCGCGAAGCGGCCGTGCGGTTTTCGTTCCTGCTCGCCATCCCCGCGGTGACCGCCTCGGGCCTGTTCAGCCTGCCCGACGCGTTCGAACCCGCAGGTGAGGGCCTCAACGCCAGCGGGCCGCAGCTGCTGGTAGCCACAGTGCTGGCGTTCGTGGTCGGCTACGCGTCGGTGGCTTGGCTGCTGCGTTTCGTCGCACGGCATTCGCTGTACTGGTTCGTCGGCTACCGCATCGCGCTCGGCGCGATCATCATGGGTCTGCTGGCGGCGGGCGTAATCTCGGCGACATGATCGCTAGGCTGGCCGCATGACGGTGATCCTGCTGCGGCACGGTGTGTCGACCTCGAACACCGCCCGCACCCTGGCCGGTCGCAGCACCGGCGTCGAGCTCACCGAGCGCGGCGAGGAGCAGGCGAGGACCGTGGCCGAACGACTGGCCGGGCTGCCGATCGAACGGATCGTGCACTCCCCGCTGCTGCGCTGTCAGCGCACGGTCGCCCCGCTGGCCGAAAAGTTCGGGCTGGAGCCAGTTTTCGACGACCGCCTGCTCGAGGTGGACTACGGCGAGTGGACCGGCCGCCCGATCGCGGAACTGGTGGAGGAACCGCTGTGGAAGGTCGTGCAGCGGCACGCCTCCGGCGCGGTGTTCCCCGCCGGTGAGGGTTTGGCGCAGGTGCAGGTACGCGCGGTGGCCGCCATCCGGGACCACGACCGCGCCCTCGCCGAGCAGCACGGCCACGACGCGTTGTGGGTGGCGTGCACGCACGGGGACGTGATCAAGTCGATCCTGGCCGACGCGCTGGGCATCCATCTCGACGGTTTCCAGCGGATCGTCGTCGAGCCCGCCTCGATCAGCGTCGTGCGCTACACCCCGACCGCGCCCTACGTGTGGCGGCTCAACGACACCGGAGCCGACCTGTCCGCCCTCGCCGCATCCGGCGGGCAACGCCCCGCCGCCGGCTCGGCGGCGCCGGGCCCCGAGGCCTCCGGGCCTGTTCCCGGTGGTGAGCTCGGCAATACCGGAAGTGCGGATAATGGGAATGCGGAGCGCCGAGATTCCTTGTAAACAACCGAGCGGTCGTTGTATGGAATCCCCGCGCCGCGGGTAGTCGATCAGGGTCACGTATCAGGAGGTGCATGTGTCACGCGCAATCCATGTATTCCGCACCCCCGATCGTTTCGTCGCCGGGACCGTCGGTGAGCCGGGCGATCGCGCGTTCTACCTGCAGGCCGTGCAGGAACCGCGCGTGGTCAGCGTGCTGCTGGAGAAGCAGCAGGTGAAGGTGCTCGCCGACCGGATGGGTCTGCTGCTGGACGAGGTCGCGCGCCGTTTCGGCGCGGAAGTGCCCCCACAGGCGGAGGATGTCAGCGACAACGCGCCGCTGGTCACCCCGATCGACGCGGAATTCCGGGTCGGCACCATGGGCCTGGGCTGGGACGCCGACGCGGGCGCGGTGGTGGTGGAGCTGCTGGCGATCACCGAGACCGAGGTCGACGAGTCGGTGGTGCTCGACGACACCGAAGAAGGCCCCGACGCGGTGCGAGTGTTCCTCACTCCGATCCAGGCCCGGGAATTCGCGCTGCGCTCCACCCGGGTGATCGCGGCAGGCCGCCCGCCGTGCCCGCTGTGCGGCGAACCGCTGTCGGCGCGCGGGCACATGTGCGTGCGAACCAACGGCTACAAGCGCGGCGACATCTTCGGCGCGGCCGAACTAGAGGAGTGATTCGGTGGCCGAGACCAGGGACGGATTCCACAGCGGCGAGCTGACGGTGATCGGGCGGGTGAACACCGCCAGCAACGTGACCCTGGTCTGCGACGTGCGCGGCCCCGCCACCGACGACGCGCCGCTGCGGGTGGTCTACAAACCGATCCGCGGCGAACGACCGCTGTGGGACTTCCCCGACGGCACCCTGGCCGGGCGTGAGGTGGCCTCGTACCTGATCTCCGAAGCAGTCGGCTGGGGCGTGATCCCCGAAACCATTGTGCGCGAGGGCCCTTTCGGCCCCGGCATGGTGCAGCGCTGGGTTGTGGGCGTGGACAACCACACCGACCGCGGCAACCGGCTCGACCTGATCGATCTGTGCCCCGCCGGAGCGGTGCCCGAGGGGTTCTGTGAGGTGCTGCGCGCGGTGGACGACATGGGCAACGAAGTGTCCCTGATCCACGCCGACGATCCGCGGCTGCAACGGGTGGCGGTGCTGGACGTACTGCTCAACAACGCCGACCGCAAGGGCGGGCACGCGCTGGAAGGACTCGACGGGCAGGTCTACGGCGTCGACCACGGCATCTGCTTGCACACCGACCACAAACTGCGCACGGTGCTGTGGGGCTGGGCCGGTCAACCCATCGGCGACGGGCTGATCGCGGATGTCACCGCGTTCGCCAAGCAGCTGCCCGGCGCGTTCGCCGACACGCTCAGCAGGCACATCACCGACGCCGAGATCGAGGCGTTGATCGAGCGCACCCAGCAGCTGCTCGACGAGCCGGTGATGCCGCTGCCGCGCACCGCGCGCCCCATCCCGTGGCCCGCGTTCTGAGCGCGACCACAGCCGATGCCGCGCCGAGCGATCGCGGGCACAGTGGAAGCTCGGAACGCTCGGCGCGACGACGAGGAGGACGCGATGACCCACGCCCCCGGAGACCCCGCGGCACCGACGGTGCGGATCGTCATCGGCGCGCCCACCTACCGCATCGCGTTGCACTACGTGCACCTCTATGACAAGAAGCCCTATCCCGACACCGACCTGCACCTCTACGACAACGGCGTCTACTGGCTGCGCTCGGAGGGGGAGAACCACTTCGGGGTCTACGTGCTCACCGAGGGCTCGGTGGACTCCGGGCGGTTCACCATGCGGTTCATCTCGTTGCCTTCCCCGGACTGGGGCGATACGGTCGCCTATCACGAACTCGAGTTCGACGTCGCGCGCGGCGAATTCACCCAGATCGCGCTGGCCGACACCGACCCCGACATCCCCGATCTGGACGGAACGTTCGCGATCACACCCAACACGATCGCCGATCCCACCCGCCGCACCGGCGGCTGATTCAGCCGATTCAGCGAAAACCGAATTATTGACATCCCACGATTTGCTGGAAGACCCAGGTCGCGGCGGGCTGGGCGAACAGCGCGGCGGGCGAGGGCACCGGGCCGGGGGCGGATGATCCCCACCACACCTTTACCCTCGTAAGCATGCAGTCCTGGTCCGATACCGCCCTCCCGACCGTCCCTGGAGCAGGACCGCCGTTGCGGTTGTACGACACCGCCGACCGTCAGGTCCGTCCGGTCACCCCCGGCGCGACCGCCACCATGTACGTCTGCGGCATCACGCCCTATGACGCCACTCATCTCGGGCACGCCGCCACCTACCTGACCTTCGACCTGGTCAACCGGCTGTGGCGCGACGCAGGACACGAGGTGCACTACGTGCAGAACGTCACCGACGTCGACGATCCGCTGTTCGAACGCGCGGCCCGCGACGGCGTGGACTGGCGTGATCTGGGCGCCGCGGAGACCGAACTGTTCCGCGAAGACATGTCCGCGCTGCGGATCGTGCCGCCACGCGACTACGTCGGCGCCATCGAATCCGTCGACGAGGTCGTCGAGTTCGTGCAGAAACTGCTGGCCTCCGGCGCGGCCTACATCGTCGAGGACGCCGACTACCCCGACGTCTACTTCCGCGCCGACGCCACCGAACAGTTCGGCTACGAATCCGGCTACGACCGCGCCACCATGGAGCGGCTGTTCGCCGAACGCGGCGGCGACCCGGACCGTCCCGGCAAACGCGACAGCATCGACGCACTGCTGTGGCGCTCCGCGCGTCCCGGCGAGCCGTCCTGGCCGGCCCCGTTCGGCGCGGGCCGCCCCGGCTGGCACATCGAGTGTTCGGCGATCGCGTTGAACCGCATCGGCCCGGAGTTCGACATCCAGGGCGGCGGCAGCGACCTCATCTACCCCCACCACGAATACTCCGCCGCGCACGCCGAGTCGCTGATCGCAGGCCGCCGCTTCGCCCGCCACTACGTGCACGCCGGCCTGATCGGGCTGGACGGGGAGAAGATGTCGAAGTCGCGCGGCAACCTCGTGCTGGTCTCGGCCTTGCGCCGCCAGGGCGTCGACCCGGCCGCCATCCGTCTCGGACTGCTGGCCGGCCACTACCGCCAGGACCGGATGTGGACCGATGCGCAGCTCGAGCAGGCGCAGCGGCGCCTGGAGCTGTGGCGCGAAGCCGCCGCACTACAGGCAGGACCCTCGGCCACCGACACCGTCGCCCGCCTGCGCCAGCACCTGGCCGACGACCTGGACACCCCCAAAGCCCTCGACGCTGTCGACAACTGGGCCCGCCAAGCCCTCGACTACGGCGGACAGGACACCGACTCGCCCGTGCTGATCGCCACCGCCGTCGACGCGCTGCTCGGCATCCGCTTGTAGCCGCCCACCTCTTGCCCCGTATCCGCTGCGCGTGATGGGGTAGCGGCGTGTGCAAGCTCCCCGGTCCGGACCTGTGGGGTTCCGGCGGCAAACTGGCAGCCCTCGCGGCCGGACGATTGCGGCCCGCCGCCGATGCCGGCGATCCGCGGACGATCGCGGCACGCAGGCGTTTCTTCGGCGCCGACACCGTCGACGCCGCCACCGGCGCGCTGCGCACGGACCGGGTCGTGCTGTCCTGGGTGGGCTGCACCACCTACGCGATGGCCATCGGCGGTTCGGTGTTCCTGCTCGACGCGTGGGTGCCGCGGCTGACCAGCACCGGCTACGTCCCGGCGACACCGCAGGAGCTGGTGGACCTGGCGCCCGCGGCGATCTTCATCGGTCACGGACATTTCGACCATGCCGGTGACGCGGGCCGGATCGCGCAGGCCAGCGGCGCCACCGTGCACGGCACCGCCGAACACTGCGCGGCGATCACCGCGCAGCTCACCGACGCGGCGTTCCCCACCGTTCATCACGGTGACGCGGACACCGCGATCGGCGCCCGCGCGGACTGCACCGTCGGCACGGTCGAGGTGACCGTCATCCGGCATCTGCACTCCGCACGCACCCCACCCGACCCGGTCAGCCGATCACCCCGCTTCTTCCCCCGCCCGGAACCGGGCGTCGTGCTCGCGCACCCGCCGACGCTGAGCGGACTGCTGCAAGGATTGCCGCGACTGCGCGACCCCGAGGGCGGGGTGCTGCTGTATCAGTTCCGGGTTCCCGGTTTCTGCCTCGTCTGGCACGACTCGACCGGGCCGCTCACCGAGCGCGCACCGCACGTGTTCGACGTGCTGGCCGCGCTACCGGCCACCGACGTGCAGATCGGCGCGGTGCAGGGCTACAACCAGATCAGCAACGGCCTGCGCGACCCCCGCACCTACATCCAGGCCCTCACCCCGGCAGTGTTCGTCCCGTCCCATCACGACAACTGGCTACCCGGACTCACCGCCAGCGCGGCGAACTACGACCCACCGCTGCGCGCGGAGCTGAACAAAATCGCCGCGGCGCACCGACCGGAACTGCGCGCACTGCACGACCCCGCCGACTACGTGCGGCCGCAGCGACTCACGTTCCCGCTGTGAGCGCGTCCGCGCCTGCGACACGCACGTCCCGCGGCTGCGGTTCGTGCACGGTCCGGGCAAGGCCCTCGGCGTAGAGCAGCGCGGTCTGTTCGGCGTATTCGGCCGCGATCGGCGCCCGCCGCAGCTTCATCTGCGCGGGTGCGAATCAGCCCGCGCTGCCGCTACCGGCTTGGAACACCGCCGTCAGAAGGTCGGCGAGAACCGTCAGCAATTCCACGATCACACTCCATATTCGTCGGAAACATGAAGTCAGCAGCGTGGACGACGCGACCGTCTTTCTCGTGAACGGCGAATGAATACTCAGGGCAGCCCTATATGTGCAGCGGTGCCCGTCCCGGGGTTCATTTGTAGCGCCGGGCCCCGCACCGTCGCCGTCCCACCTTGCCCGAACTGGGCTCAGGCCTCTCCGTTCGACAAATGCATTATTCCGCTGATCGGAGTGCGTTTTGCCGCCGCTCCGATCACCGGTCCGGAAAGGAATCCGGCGTCGCAGATCGTGACACCCGGACACCCGGGCGAAGTGAATTTTCTTGGCCTGCAGCGATTTCTCGGAAATTCACCCGGAAGTGGCGACCGAATTCTTTAGATGGTCAGCGCCGCGAAGGTGGTGACGTACACGGTGTTCTCGATCGCGCCGAGGGATGCCGGGATCCCTGCCGCCCAGCGGGGCGAGGGCGGTCTCGGTGACGGCGCCTTCGGCGGCGGTGGCCTCGACGATGTCGACTGTCCGATCGGTCATGAGCCCTACGTATTGCAGCAGGTAACAGGTACCGGAGCGTTCTCTGGGGGTACGCATCGGTACTTCCCGAGCTCGGTCCGGCCGACGCTACGATGGGGTACTGTTCGGTCCCTCCCCCCTGACCGAACGAAGAGAACGGCGCACGTATGTCACGAGTGGTCACCAAGGAGCAGTACTTCGACACCGGCTTGGCAGTGCTCGCCGAACTCGGCTTCAAGGGTCTCAACATCGGTGTGCTGTGCCGGCAGCTCGGCGTCACCAGCGGGTCGTTCTACCACCACTTCGGCAGCTGGCAGGGATTCGTCGACGCCCTGCTCGAGCACTGGGAGAACCGCCAGGTGCGCATCCTGGGCACCATGCCGTTCAACAAGGGCAACCCCGACGACGACATCCGCGCGATGTCCGACCTCGCCGCCGGGCTGCATCACGCCGCCGAAGCCGCGATCCGCGCCTGGGCGGCCAACGACGAATCGGTCAACCTCGCCCTCAAACGCGTCGACGAATCCCGCAGGCGCACCGTGCACAAGGCGGTCAAAGGGATCGTCGGAGACGACGACACCGCCGCCGTGGTCACCTCACTGGGCATGGCGATGCTCGTCGGCTACCAGCAGATCGCCGCGGGCGGGGAGAACCTGTCACTGGACCGGCTGCTGGCCGAATACGCGCGACTGATCTACTCCCACGCCCAGCGCTGAATCCGCACCGCTACCCGAGCAGTTCGTCGACGAAACACCAGCGCCACGCCTCACCCGGTTCCACACTGCGCATCACCGCATGGCCGCTTCCGGCGTAATGCTTGCTCGCGTGATTGCCCGGCGAAGAGTCGCAGCAGGCGACATGCCCGCACGACAGGCACATCCGCAGATGCACCCACGCCAGCCCTTCGGCGAGGCATTCGGCGCATTCGTCGGGCCCGGCGTGCGCACGCACCAGCGGCGCGTCCCGCAGATGCGCGCAGACGTCGTCGGCCACCGGGACGGCCAGCGGTTCGACACGCTCCTCCTCGGCCTCGTCGAAGCGGTCGATGATCGACTCTTCCAGATCCAACTGCGCCAGCACGTGTTGCAGGATCTCGTAGTCGACGGTGCCCGAATCCCGCACACGCAACACCGTTTCCCGTTCGGCGCGCAACATCGCCAACCGCAGCCGCCGGTATTCCGCGGTGGGTGTCACCAGTTCCGACTCCGCCCGCCCGAGCCGCTCCCAGGCGGCGTTGGCCTTCCACAGGACCCGATCGCGCAACGTCTGCACCACTGTGTCCGGAGTGTCCGGCGTGACCTGCTGCTCGAGTGCCGCCAGACCGGCCGCGGTGGCCTGCTGCAACAGGTTGGCCTTCTGCAGCGCATCCTCGGCGCGGCTGGGCGCACGCAACCGCAGCCATCGCACCAGCCACGGCAGCGACGTCCCTTGCAGCAGCAGCGTTCCGCCCACCACCACCAGCGCCAGCAGTTTCAGCACGGCCAACTGCGCGGTGTCCTGCGGTAGCAGCAGCACCGCCGCCAGCGTCACCACACCCCGCATCCCCGCCCAGGACACCACCACCAGATGCCGCACCGGCACCGCCTCGCCGTTGCCGAGACTGCGCGACAACAGCGCCGAGCCGAAGACCCAGATCGGACGCGCCAGCATCGTCGCGGCCAGCACCGCCAGCGCCGTCAACACCAGGGTGACGTGATCGAGATCGCTGTGCCACGCACCCTCCACGATCGCGCGAACCTGCAGCCCGATCAGGACGAACACGGCACTTTCCAGGATGAACTGAATCGTGCGCCAGTTGATGCGCTCGGCGATCCGGGACGCGGCGCTCTGCCAGGCCGGCGCGTTGTGGCCGAGGATCATGCCGCAGGTGACCACCGCGATCACTCCCGAGGCGTGAATGCCCTCGGCGGGCAGATACGCCGCGAACGGCGCGAGGAACGACAACGTGGTGTCCATGACCGGATCGGTGATGCGGCGGCGCAGCATCGCCAGCACGTACGCCACCACGATCCCGATCGCCGCGCCACCACCGGCCGCCAGCAGGAAGTCCGCACCGGCCTCCCACACCGACACCGCGCCCATCGTGGCGGCCAGCGCGGTACGCAACGCCACCAGCGCGGTCGCGTCGTTGAACAGCGACTCGTCCTCGAGGATCGTCACGATCCGCCGCGGCATCCCGATCCGCCGCGCCACCGCCGTCGCGGCCACCGCGTCCGGCGGAGCCACCACCGCGCCCAACGCGACGGCGACCGGGAACGGCACCTTCAGCAGCCACCACACCACCACCGCCACGGCGAACGTCGTGAACAGGACCAAACCGACCGAAAGCAACGCGATCGTGCGCACATTCGCCCGGAAATCCACCAGCGACGTGCGGATTGCGGCGGTATACAGCAAAGGAGGCAGGAAACCGAGCAGAATGATCTCCGGCTCCAGGTGGATCTCCGGCACGAACGGCAGATACGACGCCGCCACCCCGCCCACCGTCAGCACCAACGGTTCGGAGACCCCGAACCGACGCGCCAGCGCCGCCAAGGCGGCCGCCGACGCGACGAGAACAACCAGGCCGATCGCGACATCCACGGTGGAATTCTCGCAGAGCGCACGATCGGCAAACGGCCCGCGCGGTAGATGACACGTGCGCGGTCGACCGAACTACTGTGCCCGGCGCAATCACGCGCCATGCTTGTCGACGACAAGGAGGTAGAACATGGAGGAGTTCGCGTCCTGGCGGGCGAACGGACGACGCCACACTCATCGCGGCCACCAGATCTTCTGGCGCGACGGAGGCGGTGGCGCCGACGGGACGCTGGTGTGCATCCACGGATTTCCCACCGCGTCCTGGGACTGGCATCGGATCTGGCCCGGCCTGTGCGAGCGATTCGCCCGGGTGATCGCACCGGACATGATCGGTTTCGGCTGGTCGGCGAAACCACGCCACTACGACTACGGCATCGCCGACCAAGCCGACATCCACGAGAACCTGCTGCGCGAACAGGGCATCAGCCGGTACCACATCCTCGCCCACGACTACGGCGACACCGTCGCCCAAGAACTGCTGGCCCGCGACGCCGAACGCCGCGCCGCCGGCGACGAATCACTGACGGTCGAATCGGTGTTCCTGCTCAACGGCGGCCTGTTCCCCGAGGCACACCGCCCGCGCCTGGTGCAGCGGCTGCTGGCGAGCCCGCTCGGCCCGCTCGTCGGCGTACTGGGCACCGAGCAGACCTTCCACCGCAGCCTGGCCGCGGTGTTCGGGCCCGACTCGAAACCCGCCGACGCCGAACTCCACCAGTTCTGGCTGCTGTGGTGCAGCAAGCACGGTAAACGCAACGGCCACAAACTGATCCGCTATATGGCTGAGCGCCGCAAGCACCGGCAGCGCTGGGTGGGCGCCCTGCAGCAGGCCCAGGTTCCGGTCCGGCTGGTCGACGGAACGGCCGACCCCGTGTCCGGTGGGCACATGGTGCGCCGCTACCGCGAGCTGATCACCGACCCGGACGTGGTGGAGTTGCCGAGGATCGGCCACTACCCGCAGCTGGAAGCACCCGAGCAGACTCTCGCGGCGCTGCTGGAATTCCACGACACGCGGGTGCACAAGCCCACCGCGTGACCGCTGCTCGTCGTCGCGGGCCGGCTGAGCCGGTCCGCGACGACAGCACCTTCTATGGCAGGCGCCATAGTATGGCGGTATGGCAACGACACGTCGATCCCGCAACGCCCAGACCCCACGTCCACCCAGGGGCGAAGCACGGCAGCGCATGATCGACGGCGCGATCGATTCCCTTCGCGTGCACGGCGCCAGCGCCACCAGCGTCGACCGGGTCCTGGCCGCCACCGGCGCGCCACGCGGCTCGGTCTACCACCACTTCCCCGGCGGACGCACCGAACTGATCACCGACGCGGTCAGCACGGCGGGGGAGCTGATGTCGGACTACATCGAGCGCCTTGCCAGAGACGACGAACCCGCCACCGCGCTGGACCGCTTCGCCGCGATGTGGCGGCGCACCCTGCTCGACAGCGATTTCCGGGCCGGCTGCCCGATCTTCGCCGTCGCCGTCGAAACCAACGACGAGGCCCCGGAGTTCGCCCATCTCGCCGCGGAGATCTTCCGGCGCTGGCAGCAGGCGCTCACCGGGATGCTGACCCGCCACGACGTACCGGCCGACCGCGCGGACCGCCTGGCCACACTGACGGTGGCCGCGTTCGAGGGCGCCATCGCGCTCAGCCGCGTCCACCGCGACATCACACCGCTCGACGACGCGGTCGCCACGTTGCGCGAGCTGATGCCCGCCGCGAGCTGAAGCTCCCGCCACGCAACGCGTCAGCCCTTGACACACCCATTATGGTGAATGCCATAGTCGGGAACAGGCCGCGCCACCCCCGAATCACTTTCGCGCGGACACAGTCTCGCCTTCCGACCGCTGACATGCGCACCGAAGGAGCCGCGATGCCCGCCGCCGATCTGCACCTGGAAACCATCCAACTCGAACACACCGGGCGCGTACTCACCGCGCGCGTCGTCGCACCACCGCTGAACTTCGTCACCACCGCGGTCGTCCGCGACCTCGACACCCTCACCGCCGCCGTCGACACCGACGACACGGTCGGCGCGGTCGTGCTCACCGGAGGACTACCCGGCCGCTTCCTCACCCACGCCGACCCGGCCGCCCTCAGCGGCATGATCGAACGACCACACCCCTTCGTCCCCGCCCGCGCCGCAGCGCCGTTCCTGCGCGCCGCGGCGGCCGCGCTGCGCGTGCCCGGCGCCACCCACCTCGTCGAACGCCACGGCGGAGGCCTCGGCGCCGGCCTGGTCTGGGGCCACCGCTGGAAACGCACCACCCTGCGGATGAACCGCTCCGGCGTCGCCTACCTCGCCGCCATCAACGGCCCCGCGCTCGGCGGCGGCCACGAGATCGCCCTCGCCTGCGACCTGCGCTACGCCGCCGACGCCGACCACGTGCGCCTCGGCCAGATCGAGACCCTGGCCAACCTCATCCCCGGCGGCGGCGGCACCCAACGCCTCACCCGCCTGCTCGGCGCCGCCAAAGCCATCGAGGTCACCCTCGAAGGCACACCGTTCACCGCCCGCGAAGCGCTGCGCCTCGGCCTGGTCCACCGCGTCCTGCCCGCCGAGGACCTGCTCACCGAAACCCAGGCCACCGCCGCACGGCTCGCCGCACGCAACCCGGTCGTCGTCGCCGAACTCAAACGCGCCGTCTACTTCGGCCCCGACAAATCCCTCTCCCGCGGCCTGGACGCCGAACAGGCCGGATTCGTCTCCGTCGGCACCACCGCCGCGGCCGCGCGCACCACCAAAGCCTTCTTCGAAGACCTCGACCGGCTCGCCGACACCCCCTTCCTCGCCGACCCGCAACCATGGCTGGACGGCACCCGCGTCGACCAGGTGAGCGAATGAGCACCCCCACGGCCACCGGAGCGTGGCACAAGACCGCCTGCATCCTGTGCGAGAACAACTGCGGACTGCTCATCCAGCTCGAGGACCGCCGCTTCGCCAAGATCCGCGGCGACAAAGACCACGTCGCCTCCGCCGGCTACACCTGCAACAAGGCGCTGCGCCTGGACCACTACCAGAACGGCGGAACCAGGCTCACCACCCCGCTACGCCGCGAACCGGACGGCACATTCACCGAAATAGACTGGGACACAGCTATTTCCGAGGTCGCCGCCCGCCTCACCGCAGTCAAGGACACCTACGGCGGCGACAAGATCTTCTACTACGGCGGCGGGGGACAGGACAACCACCTCGGCGGCGCCTACAGCACCGCCCTGCGCCGCGCCCTCGGCAGCCGCTACCGCTCCAGCGCCCTCGCCCAAGAGAAAACCGGCGAAGGATGGGTCGACGCCCACCTCACCGGCAGCCACACCACCGGCGACTTCGAACACGCCGAAGTCTCGATATTCCTCGGCAAGAACCCCTGGCAGTCCCACGGCGTCCCCCGCGCCCGCACCATCCTGCAACAGATCGCCAAAGACCCCGCCCGCACCATGATCGTCATCGACCCGGTGCGCACCGAAACCGCCGACCTCGCCGACATCCACCTGCAAGTACGTCCCGGCACCGACGCCTGGTGCCTGGCCGCCCTGCTCGCGATCCTCGTCCGCGACGACCTGCTCGACCACGCCTTCCTCACCGAACACACCACCGGATCCGACACCGTCCGCGCCGACCTCACCCACATCGACATCCCCGCCTACGCCGACATCTGCGGCATCCCCGAAGACCTGCTGCGCAGCACCGCCCACCGCATCGCCACCGCCGCCAGCGTCGCCACCTACGAAGACCTCGGCGTCCAGCAGAGCCCCAACAGCACCCTCATCTCCTACCTGAACAAACTGCTGTGGCTGCTCACCGGCAACTTCGCCAAACCAGGCGCCATGCAACCACATTCGTGGATGGCACCGCTGGCCGGCTACAGCCGCCAGATCAAACGCAGCCCCGTCACCGGCGCACCCATCCTCGGCGGCATGCTGCCCTGCAACACCATCGCCGAAGAAATCCGCACCGACCACCCCGACCGGTTCCGCGCGATGATCATCGAATCCGCCAACCCCGCCCACTCACTGGCCGACTCCACCGCATTCCGCGAAGCACTCCACGCCCTCGACCTGGTCGTCGTCATCGACATCGCCCTCACCGAAACCGCGCGCCACGCCGACTACGTCCTCCCCGCCGCCAGCCAATTCGAGAAATGGGAAGCCACCTTCTTCAACCTCGAATTCCCGCACAACACCTTCCACCTGCGCGCCCCCGTCCTCGACCCACTACCGGGCACCCTGCCCGAACCCGAGATCTACGCCCGGCTGCTGCGCGAACTCGGCGCCGTCGGCCGCGGAAAACTCGCCCTGCTCCGCACCGCCGCGAAACTCGGACGACGCCCCTACGCCTGGACCTTCGCCGCACTCCTGGCCACCGACAAATCCCTCGGCGGCCTGGCCCCCCACCTGCTGTACGAAACCCTCGGCCCCACCCTGCCCGACAACGCCCGCTCCGCGGCCGTCCTGTGGGCACTGGCCCAGCGCGTCGCCAAGGTCTACCCGGCCGCGATGCGCCGCGCCGGACACCGCGACGCCGACGCACTCTTCGACGCCATCCTCACCGGCCGCTCCGGAATCACCTTCACCCTCGACGACTACGAGCACGCCTGGGACTACCTCCCACACCCCGACAAACGCATCCCGCTGGCCATCCCCGAACTCCTGCACACCCTGCGCGAACTCGCCACCACACCCGCCACCCACACCACCACCGAATTCCCCTTCGTCCTCGCAGCGGGGGAGCGCCGCTCCTTCACCGCCAACACCATCTTCCGCGACGACACCTGGCGACGCCGCGACCCCGAAGGCGCACTACGGATCAACCCCGGCGACGCCGCCCGCCTCGGCCTGGCCACCGGCGACCGCGCCCGCATCACCACCCGCCGCGGCAGCGCCGTGGCCACCGTGGAAACCAACGACCGCATGCAACCCGGCCACGCCTCCCTGCCCAACGGCCTCGGCCTGGACCTGCCCGCAGGCAACGGCACCCGGCGCACCGGCGTCGCCGCCAACGAACTCACCGACCTCACCTGGCGCGACGCCATCGCAGGCACCCCATGGCACAAACACGTCCCCGCCCGCATCGAACCCGCCTGACCACTGGTGACCGCCCTACTTGCCGAGGTGCCGGTAATAGTGGGGCGGGTAGCGTCGAACTCCGCGGCGATGAGCTCGACGGTGTGACAGCGCTCGCCTCGCTCGTCGTAATGTCGAGCCCCGCTGCACCTGTCGCGCACCGGGTTCGGATTTCCGGTCGGCCGGTGCGTCCACGGGCCTGGGGCAGCGGCGAGGCCGTTGTTGCCGTACACCTGGGCCCGGACGGCCCTGTCGAGGAAGTCGGCGGCAATCCGGCAGGGTGGGACTGCCGCCGACCTGAGTGCCGGAATCAAGGACGGCTGTCGCGGAGGAAGTCGCGGATGAGGACCGCCCACTCCTCGGGCCGCTCGATGAAGGGGAGATGCCCGGTGGCGATCTCCGCGTAGCGCGCGCCGGGGATAGCGTCGGCGAGTTGGCGGTGATGGTGTGGCGTGACGAGCTGATCGAGCGTGGTGGAGATGACGAGGGTCGGCACCGCGAGCGCGTCGAGGTCGGCCCGGACGTCGACGTGGTCGATGAGCAGATCGAGATGCTCCGGCGTGCCGGGCGGAATCGTGGCCGCAATGGTCTCGATGGACGTGTCGAGGTCGTCCTGGGCGATGACGTCCAAAGCCGGTGCGCTGAAGCCGATCAGGGATATGAAGGCGGCCAGGTGCTCCAGATCGCCAGCGCGCAGCAGGTCGCGCCAGAGCCGAGCCGCCAGCAGCAACCGCGGGTTGGGATAGACGAAGCCCGCGGTGAGGACCAGGGCGGTGACGCGGTCGGGGTGGCGGGTGGCGGCACGGATGGCGACCGGACTGCCCAGCGAGTACCCGGCGATGGCGAAGGTCTCCACGCCCTCCTCGACGGCGGCGGCGACCAGCTCGTCGGCCAAAGCGTCCAGGGTGAGCGGTGCATCGGCGCGCTCGGTGCGACCGGTACCGGGATAGTCCGGGCCGACGACAGTGTGCTGCGCGGCCAGCGTGCCCATGATGGGGCCATAGTTGGCGTCGATGCCACCGCCGGCGCCATGGGCGAGCAGCAGGCCCGGACCGCTGCCGCGCACGACGCGGCCGAGGCTGGAGGTGGGCAGAACAGTGGACGTGGTTTCCTCGATCATGACCGCTACGCTAAAGTCTCACATCAGTGTGAGAGTCAATGCGGCGAGGTAGAGGTCACATGCGCATCGGGGAAATGGTCCGCCGCACCGGAGTGAGCGAACGGCTGCTGCGCTACTACGAGGAGCACGAACTGTTGGCGCCGATGAGACTGCCGAGCGGCTACCGGGTCTACAGCGACGCGGACGTGAACACGGTCCGGCGCATCCGCACCCTGCTCGCAGCCGGTCTGTCGACCGCCACCATCGCCCAGGTCCTGCCATGCGTCCGCGACGACGGCCCGAACCTCGCGCCCGTGTGCTCCGACCTGGTGGCGCAGCTGCGCCGAGAACGCGAGCGCATCACCCACTCGATCGAGCAACTGCAGGCGTCACAAGGCATCCTCGACACCGTGATCGCGGCCGGACCGGCCGACGCCGATCCTGATACCACAATCCAGCAGCCATTGCCGGGACGCTGATGCAGGGGGAGAACCTGCGGCACAAGCCACCCGCCGCTGCCCCGGCTCACTGACCGAGAGCGCTCAGCCATATCGAGGCGGCAGGTGCTCTACGGACCGAAGTGTCGACCCGAACAACGCCCTCGCAGGTCGGGACTGGCGAGCACGCACATCCGTTCGGCGTCACACACCTGGGCGCGGGCTGTCTGCCCGACCCGCGCGGCCACACACCGCTGACCACCGGTTAGCGGCGCCGCCCACAACAGAAGAGAACGCCGCTTCACCTTCTCAAACCACAGTGCACACAGTGAGACCGGCGATCCAGGCAAGACGGCAGACTCCGCAACCGTCAAGCGGTCGGCGCGGGCTCTCGCTCGCTCACCTCGACATGCTCATCGGAATCGACGGCCGCCCGAGTCACCGTCACCCACGTGTTGTTCACCGCCGCTGTCCCCGAAAACGTGTCCGTCAATGCCGGATCGTGCAGCAGGTTCACATTCGCCCCCGGCAACGACGCCGCCACCGTCCACCCGACACCCGGCTCCTGATGCCCCCACCCGTGCGGAATCGCCACCGTTCCGGCCCGAATATCGTCACTGACCTCCAACGGCACCACGATCGACCCGGTCCGGGAACGCACCGTCACCGGCTCACCATCCCGCAATTCCCGCGCCGCCGCATCATCCGGATGCATCAGCGCGGTGCAGCGATCGCGCCCCTTCACCATCGACGGCACATTGTGCAGCCATGAATTGTTGCTGCGCAGATGACGGCGACCGATCAACTTCAAGTCGTAGCCGTCGGCCGGCGTCGTCAAGGCCTTCCCCTGCTGTGCCTCCGCGAGCACATCACGCGCGGCGGCCACGAAATCCTCCGGCGCCAAATGCACTTTCCGATCCTTGGTACCGAGCAGCGAACGCAGCCGCGGCCGCAGCGGTCCCAGATCGATGCCACCGGCCGCCGCACGCGCCTTCGCCACGGTCAAACCCTTGCGGCCCCGACGCAACACCCCGTACGGACCCGCCGCCACCCCGAGCGCCGCGATCCGCATCGGACTGACCCGATCGAACACCCCATTCAGCACCCGCGCGGTGAACCGGCGCGCAGGCAGCGGCACCATCTCGGTGATCAGCCGCGCCATGATCTGCCAATCCTCCAACCCGTCGGCGGGCGGCTCGAACACCCGCGCATCGAACCGCAGATTGTTGCGCACACTGAACACCGGGAACAGGATGTTGACGTCCTCGCGCTCCAACGGCGAGATCGGCGGCAGGATGATGTCCGCGTGCCGCGTCGTCTCCGTGATGTACATGTCAACGGCCACATAGAAATCCAGCGAATCCAGCGCCGCGCCGAGCCGACCGCGCTGCGGCGTCGACAACACCGGATTGCCCGCATACGTGATCATCGCGCGGATCCGGCCCGGTCCCTCGGTCAACATGTCCTCCGCCAGCGCCGCCACCGGCAACTCCGAACGGAACGACTTGTAGGTCCCGGAACGATCCGTCCACGCCCCGTATGCCATCGGCAGATACTTCCCATACCGTGGCGCATCGATCGGCGGCGTCGCGAACATCTGACCACCCGCCCGATCCAGATTCCCCGTCACCGCGTTGATCGTGTTCACCAACCAATGCGTCAACGTACCGGTCACCTGCTGACACACCCCGATCCGCGCGTACAGCACCGCCGAAGACGCCGCCGCGTGCTCCCGGGCGAGCCCGCGCATCGTCTCCGCATCCACCCCCGCGTATACCGCCATCTGCTCCGGAGACGCCTCGGCCACCAGCGCACGCAACTGCTCCCAGCCCGTGCCCGACGCGCGAATCGCCTTCTCGTCACACAAATCCTCGGCGACAAGCACATGCAGCATCCCCAGCAGCAGATACACATCGCCACCCGGAGCCACCGCGACATGCTCATCGGCCAGCCGCGCCGTCTCCGTACGCCGCGGATCGATCACCACAACCTTCCCACCGCGCCGCCGCACGTCCCGAATCCGCTGCTTCGCATTCGGCATCGTGGTCACCGACCCGTTGGACACGGCCGGATTCGCGCCCAGGATCACCAGACGATCGGTCCGATCGATATCGGTCACCGGCATCAGCACATTCGAGCCGAACATCCGCCATGCGACGAACTCCTGCGGGAACTGATCGATCGACGACGCCGAGAAGAAATTCCGGGTCAACAGCACCGCCCGCAGCATCCCCGCGTACAGCACCGACGAACTGTGCGCGGCCGGATTACCGAGATACATGCCGATCGCGCTGTGCCCGTGCTCGCGACGCACCTTCCGCAACCGCTGCCCGATCTCCCGGAACGCCTCGTCCCACCCGATCGGCTCGAACGACGAACCCACCCGCCGCACCGGCGTCCGCAACCGATCCGGGTCATGATGCAACCCGCCCATCGCCGTCGCTTTCGGGCAGATGTACCCCTTCGACAGCACGTCCTGCGGATTACCCTCGATCCGCGTCACCTGATCGCCGGAGACCGTGACGAGAATTCCGCAGTGTGCCTCGCACAAGGTGCACTGCCGGGCAATGGTGGTAGCACTCATGAATTTTCACCTTCTGCCGGATCGCTTCCCACAGGCTAACCGGGACGCCCACCTTCCGTACAGGTCTGTATGTAGGACGGATGCGGGCGTGCACATGCATGTCGTGCCACCCGTCCGCGTGCAACGCGGCGCCGCGCTTGACACCTTCCAGCGCGAATCCCGCCTTCACCGCCGCACGACATGACGGCAGATTGTGCACCGAATGCAGCACCTCCAGCCGATGGAAACCCACCTCGAACGCCCACCGGGCCACCCGATCCACCGCCGCGGGCGTCACACCGCGGCCCCGCCACTGCGGAGCGGTCCAGTACGCGATCTCCGAGACCCCCTCGGGCGGCGACATGGTCCGCAACGCGACCCGCGCCGCCACCACGTCATCAACGACGACCGCCCACTGCGGACCGCGACCATTCGTCCATCCCGCCCGCCAGCGCGCGATCAACTCCTGAGCCTCGGCTTCGGAGTCGACACTGCGAACATGCCAGCGCTGTATGTCCGGATCCTGGTAGACGGCGCGAACGACAGCAGCGTCGGCATTCGACCAAGGCCGCAACAGCACTGCCGCACTCCGCAGTGCGGGCTGAGGTCCCGCGGCGAACACGTCGGCAGCGACCACATCGGGCAGCAGAGCAGACACACCCGGATTGTCCCCGGCCCCGCCGACCGCCGCCACGAAATATTCGAGACTGCCAGTGGTCTCACCGACGCTACAACCACGCTTGATGCATCAGGTCCGACTTTCCAACCTGCGGCAACTTCATCACGGTGACGATTCAGCATTCGGTAGAGAACCAGCAGGGGAGCGTGCCACGGCTACATGCTCGGAACCTCGGCGACGGCACCGGCCACAGGTCCCGGCCTCGGTGGCGCGAACCCCGGCAGGAAGCGGTTGGCCGCGGGAATCATCAGGTGGATCAGCGGGCCGATACCGAAGGCGTACACCAGCGTTCCGATGCCGACGCTGCCGCCGAGGACGAACCCGGTCGTCAACACCGCCACCTCGATCGCCGTGCGCACCACCCACACCGACTTGCCGGTTCGCCGAACCAGTCCAGTCATCAGTCCATCCCGCGGCCCCGGCCCCATGCCCGCACCGATGTACAGCACACTCGCCACCGCGTTCAGCACAACAGCGGCGATCATGGCACCAACCCGCACCACCAGCGGATCCCACGACGGCAGCCACGCCAACCCCGCGTCGACCGACAACGCGATCACCACGACATTGCTCACCGTCCCCAACCCGGGCATCTGCCGCAGCGGAATCCACGCCAACAGCACCGCGACGCCGGTAACCGCCGTCACAGCGCCGAAACTGATCGGCACATGCCGCGCCACGCCCTGATGGAACACATCCCACGGATCCAGCCCGAGCCCCGCCCGCACCATCACCGCCATCGACAACCCGTACAACCACAATCCGACATACAACGCGATCAACCGACGAACCAGCACCGCCCCAGCGTGCCCGCAACTGGACATCACAACCAGAGCCAATCACCAATCACTGGACCGCGAAACGCAAGCCATCGCATGACGCAAGGCAAATCGGGCGCACCACAATTCGTCACTGTGACGATTGGATGCGGATTACGACTAGGACAGGGGAGCCCAATCTAGGAAAATTCCAAGATTTACCAATCGGACCGAGAAAGGCCGGAAAATTTCCACCAAACGGACAAAGCGTCGAGAAGGGCGAACCACGCGTAGCGGCATCATCGCCCAGGAGACCCGGAGCGAACCGAGCGAGCTGGGCTCGCTGGCCTATGAAACGCGAACAACGACAACGACATCCAGCGCGTCAACGCATCGCCACCGGCGCCGAATTTGCGCCGATAATCAACATTATGTCAACTAGAGCGTCGGACGGGCTACCGGATCCTTCCCTGCGGCTCATTCATCGCGCGAGCCGGTCCCCACGCTCAAGTGAGACGTCTCGGCGAGACCGAGCATCGCGCGGTTGCGCCAGTAGTCATCGTGCCGCAGATGCGTGATCGCGCCGGGCTCGGTCGCGAAAGACGCGAAGCCGGCTGCCTCGACCGGGATCATCATCCATGTGGTGATGACGAACGTCAGTGCGTAACCGTGCGTCACGACGATGTGGTCATGCTCGGTGTCGGCCATCAACTCGTGGACGCACCCACCCACCCGGGTCGCGACCTCACGCCGTGTCTCGGCGCCAGGGACAGGTCCGCGATGGTCGAGGCGATCATGATCGGGTGCGGGTACTTGACGCTGGGCAAGCCACGCGTTCGGCCGCCCACCCGCTTCCCCGAAGCTGATCTCCCGCAGCCGCTGATCCGGCGTCACGGGAACGCCTAGTGCCGTCGCCAGAATGCGGGCCGTCTCGGTACAACGGGCGAGATCGGACGTCGTGATCCGGATCGGCCGCGACGCGCCGTCGCGGCGGCGGGCCAACTCTTCGGCTACGCGGTGGGCGTCACGCCGACCCCGCGCCGTCAGCTTCGAGTCGTACCAGCCGCCGACGAGATCGCGTTCGGTGTGCTCCGCGTGCGGGTGACTCACCACATAGAGGTCCTGCATACCACTCCCCTTGGCTCGCTACCCAAGACCCGGCTCGGATCCTCTCGCGACTCACCGTATCGTCGCGATACCGAACCGCGCGTTCCTGCCTCGGCGCCAGGCCCATCCCCGAAACGTGGCCTGGCGCCGGGCATCATCCGAACTCAGGCCAAGGTGTCGGCGAGTTCTGCATGCAGGTCGAACAAGGCGGGGATTTGATCCGCTGGGCGGCGGCCCATGCCGCACTCGGTGGCGATGCCGAACTCCGCGATCGCGCGGCGGGCGGCTTCGATGCGCTGAAGTGCGCCCGCGCGGCCGTCGGTGGCGTGGACCAGGCCGAGGTGCAGATCCGTTTCCGGTGGAAGGGCAAGGTCGGCAAGGGGCTCGAAGTACTCGGCATCGGTGCGCGAGCGCGGGACCGGCAGGTGGATCCAGTTGACCGGGCGGTCCAGCCCCGCCAGGACTCGACCGGCGACAGCCGCGAGCCGGCCGGTGTCGGCGGGCTCCGCGAAATGGCGATGACCGAAATCGCCGTAGCAGAGGTGATAGCCGAGTTCAACGGGTTCGGGCACCGCGGCGCCCAGCCGTACGAGCCGCTGCCCCACTTCCTCCAGTTGCGTCGGGTAGTCGGACCCGAACCAGGAAGGGAAGATGCCCTCGAAGATGGCGAACTCGACCGCGGCATCCCATTGCACCGCAAGGTCATCCGGCGGAATCGCGGCGACGATGACACCGAGTTCGTCGAGCAGCCGCGCTTCGTATCTGCGCTCCAACTCCCCCTGCGGACCAGCGACGAACGCACCGATCACCGCGATAGGCGTAGGCAAGCTGACCTGGAACCGGGTGCCCGCCGGGATCGTGCCCTCCTCGCGCAGCCGACGGAACACCTGCCAGGAGTCGAGGGCGGCCTCCGCGTAACCCAGCGGACCGAAGTCGATCGATGCCGCGTCCACGCCGGGCTTGGGTTGCACCCGTTCACTCGGCCCGTACTCCGGGCTCGGCGGCGGAACGGTTTCCAGGTCGGGATGCGCCTGCATCTTGGGCAACTGCCACACCACCCAGTTGTCCCGCACTCCGGTCTCCCCGTCCGGAATACGCTTCAGATGCGTCCCGATTCGCTGTGCCGCCTCCGAGAAGACTGTCCGCGCATCCGCCAATGGGACACTGCCGCACAGATGAACTCCACGCCCCTTACCCACCGCAACCTCCTACCATGGCCTAACACTGGTCGAGCCGACCCGGTCGAAACCAGACGGTTGCCACGTATCCCCTTCGAGCCTGGAGTGCGCAGCAGGCAATTGATCAGCTCGCGTTATGCGATGCAGCGTAGGCGTGAACCGCCGCATCAGATCCCCATCAATGGGAAATCTGCAGCGACCAGTTCACTGGCAGAGTCGAAGCTGCCGCGGCGACCGAGCCCGTCACCGCCGATCCGGTCGATTGATTGCGTGTGAGGGTTAGCTCCTCGAGCGGATCCGCGCTTCGAGAGGGACTTCGTCGCGGTGAATCCACCTTGCGAATCACAGCAACCGACAACAACAATCACGCCATTCGTCGGCCCGAGGCTCTCGGCTGTTCTGGAGGTTGCGTCACCATCTGCGAACTACTCGTCCTCGTCAACGGCCTGCCCGGCTCCGGGAAGTCCACCTTGGCCCCGGCTTTGGCGCGAGAACTGGGCGCGCACTTGATCACCAAGGACGCCGTCAAGGAGGCGCTGAGCACCGGACTCGACCACGGCTCTGTCCCACCGAATATCGGCGCGATCGCGATGGAGGCTGCATGGACGCTCGCCGCCGCGCTATCCGGTGTCGTGCTGGTCGACTCGTGGTGGTTCAAACCCCGGGACACACGGTACGCCGCCGCAGGCATCGCGACTTCCGGCGCGACACGAGCCGTGGAGGTCTGGTGTGCGGTTCCCCCGGAACTCGCCCGTGCGCGATACCGCGGTCGTACGCGCGCCGCCCTGTACCACGACGACGCCCACCTCGCCCACGACTGGGACCGCTGGTCGCAACTGGCCGAGCCGCTCGCCCTCACACCGGTCGTCGTCGTCGACACCACCGTGTGGGTGGACTGCCCGGAACTCGCGCGGCAGGTAATGGCTGCGGCCACCGTCGCAATCGACGACGTTCTCTAGATGGAAACTTCTGTCGCGCAAAGCTGCTGTACGCCCTACCGCGCGGACTCGATACGGTTCTCGGCCTTTCGAGGCGCGCACGAATACCCGCTCACCGTCTCGCGAGGGATGCCAGGCAGTCCGGCCAGGACCCATCCGTGCTGTCCTTGCGGTTTTGGGTTGTTCGGGTTGTTGAAGATGTTGAAGTAAGGGTATGTATGCATAAGTACGCACAGGAGCGTATCGCAATCATTAATTGCCAAAGGTGTGGCACCGCTGAGTCGACTCTTTCCGAGAAGCAAGGGACAGCGGTGACTGCTATCGACGCGCAGATTCATCGTCCACACAGCACCCCGATCTCGTGCCGGTTTCCGAGCACTCCCCTACCCCCTCGCCAGTTCCTTCTCGGTTTCCGGACCTCACAACGGTATTCGCGTACCGATAGGAAGCTGAACTAACGTTCGAATGGTGCTTGGACATTCACATGCGACCAGTGGCGCGTTGGCCTGGTCGGCGGCAGCGGCGACGCTGCCGGTCACGATCTTGACCTATCCGGCTCTGCAGGATGCGACGGGGCGCCTGGGCACCGTCGACCTCTTGCTGGGAGTTTTTCTCACGGCCGGGGCCGCGCTGCTGCCCGATGCGGACCACCCGGACGGGACGATCGCGCACACGCTGGGTCCGATCACGCACACCGCATGCAAGCTCATCTCCTGGGTTTCGGGCGGCCACCGCGGCGCCACCCATTCCTTGGCGTTCGTCGCGGCCGCCGCCTACGGCACCTGGGCCGGCGAGCACTGGCTCGGGCGCTGGTTCACGCTGAGCCTGGTCTTCTTCCTGCTGGCTCTCGCCGTGCGCGCCTTGCATCTGTGCCCGTCCGGCAACAACTTCAAGGCGTGGGGACCGATCGTGGTCCTCGCTTCCGCCGGCACGTTCGCGATGGAGCACTGGATCGCCGACAAGCCGGTCTGGCTTCCCTTCGCCGTCGGACTGGGCGCATTGGCCCACCTGATCGGTGATTGCCTCACCGATCGCGGCTGCCGCCTGTTCTGGCCCTTCGATCTGCGGGTCAGATTCCCCATCGTCGATCGCACCGGGAACATGGTCGAAACATTCGTCGTGGCACCATTGTTCACGCTCGGTACGCTGGCCATCCTTTGGTACACCATCACCCACCAGCCCTGACATCGCGGCGCTGCTGCCGACCTCCGGTAGCCCGGACCCGCGAGGTGATCACCTTCGGCTCGCGCAGACCCGGCAGCAGCGCCGAACAGCTCGTCCGCTGAGACCCATCTCGTCGGCTTCCCTCCCCCGGCCTCCATGTTGTTTTTGAATTGGCGTGGCGTTGACGGTGATTGTGGACGGGGTGGTGACATATTGGTAGATGCGCATATCTACATAAGACAATGTTATATCTGAAGGTAGGCCGGGCAGCATCATTCACCCGTTCGAACTCCGCTACCTCAGGCGTGGTCTACTTGCCTATCCAGCCCCGTTTCTCACCGGAACTCCGCACTACCCCGGCTACCCTGATGGCCATGCTCGCCTCGACAATGCGGCCGCAGCGTTGGACGCCTCCCCCCTCCCCTGCCCGCGCTCGCCGAACTCGCAGCACCCCGCCCCTTCCCGAGCTCAGGCGTCTCGAATTGCCGGGCAACGGCCCGGAGGATGTCGTGCTCTCCCCCGACGGCAGGATCATCGCGGGCATCGAGAGTGGCGCGATACTCAGCATCGATCCGGCGACCGGCGATGTACGCGAGCTCGCGAATACCGGCGGCCGCCCGCTCGGCCTGCACGCGGACGCCGACGGACGTGTGCTGATCTGCGATTTCGAGCGCGGACTGCTCGAGCTGGACACCGAGGGACGTTTGACCGTCCTGGTCGACGAGATCGAAGGCGAGCGCCTGCGTTTCGCCAGCAATGTCGTGCGCGACGTGGACGGCACGATCTATTTCTCGGCATCGTCGCGCCGATACGCACTCGACGAATACATGGGCGACCTCCTGGAGCACTCGGGCACCGGCCGCCTGTTCCGCCGCGACCCCGCGGGCGAGGTGGAGACGCTGATCGATGATCTACAGTTCGCCAACGGTGTGGTCGTGGCGCCCGACCGTTCCTGTGTGGTCGTCGCGGAAACCGGCGGGTACCGGCTGAGGCGCTACTGGCTGACCGGCCCCGAGGCTGGCACGCAGGAACGGCTGATCGAGAACTTGCCCGGCTTTCCCGACAACCTCGGTCTGGGCAGCGACGGCTTGATCTGGGTCACCCTTCCGTCACCGCGGAATCCGTTGCTGGACCGGCTTCTTCCGCTGCCCGGCATTCTGCGGCGCATCGTGTGGACGCTGCCGGAGTGGGTGCAGCCGAAGCCGGCGCGGACGGTGTGGGTGCTGGCGGTGAATTTCGAGGGCGAGGTCGTGCACGATCTTCAGGTCGAAGGCACCGATTATTCGTTGGTGACCGGTGTGGTCGAACAGGATGGTGTGCTGTATCTGGGCAGCCTCACCGAGTCGGCGGTGGCGGTATCGCGGGTGCCGTAGGGTTCCCACACTCCGTTCGGTGAACATTTGTACACTGAACCCATGACGGACGACGTACGCCAACGGCAGGCCGAGATCAGGGCGCTGGCCCGGCTCGCCGGTGACGAATTCGGCGGCGCGGTCGAGGGGATCGCGGCGGTGCACCGGGCGATCGCGCACCGCGTGTTCGCCGCGGTGCGCTGGGGCGTGGGACCGGCGGCGGCTCCGGTCGAGCTGATGCACGATGTGATCGCCGAGGGCGTCTACCGCGTGGTCAGCGGGTCGGCGGTGGCGGCGGGAATGGTCGCGGAGCGAACCGCGGATCTGCCCGGCGCCGTGCCGTCACGCACGGTGTACGGCTCGGGGTTCCTCGCCGCGCTGCAGGGTTTGATCGGTGATGATCTCGAGCGGACGCGACCGATACTGGCGGGGCCGATGTCCTTCCGTGTCGACGGTGCTCCCGTGCGCGCCGATCTGGTCGGTGCGCGCGTCCGACGGCCCGGTTCGCATGTCGTGGTCTTCTTGCACGGGTTGGTGGAGACCGAGCATGCGTGGCGTTTGGGCGGCGGTCCGACTTACGCCGAGCGATTGGAGTCGGACGCGGGATGCACGGCGTTGCACGTCCGGTACAACTCCGGTCTGCACATCTCGGAGAACGCGGGGCAGTTCAGCGAGCTGATGCGGTGTCTGGTCGAGCAGTGGCAGGTGCCGATCGAGCGGGTGTCGCTGGTGGGCCATTCGATGGGTGGGTTGGTCGCGCGCGGTGCGTGCTTCCAGGCGGCTGAGGCGGGGCTGCCGTGGGTGCGATTGGTGCGAGAGGTGGTGTGCCTCGGTTCACCTCATCTGGGCGCGCCGCTGGAGCAGTTGGTGCACTACGCGTCGGCGGCGCTGGCGCGGGTGCCGGAGACCCGCCCGTTCGGGCGTCTGCTGCGTCGGCGCAGCGCGGGTATCCGGGACCTGCGGGACGGTTCCCTGGTGGATGAGGATTGGCGGGATCTGGACGTGGATGCGCTGCGTCGCCGGGTGGTCCGCGAGGTTCCGCTGCTGGCGGGTGCGAAGCACTATTTCGTGACCGCTACGGTCACGCGCAGTCCGCGGCATCCGCTGGGCCGCGTGGTCGGTGACGGGCTGGTTCTCACGCCGAGCGGCTCGGGTCGTGGTCGCGCCCGTCGCATCGGTTTCGACGTCGACCACGGCATGCATCTCGCGTCGGCGCATCACTTCACGTTGCTCAATCATGAGGCGGTGTACCGCGCACTGCGCGGGTGGCTGGCTCCCGAAGCGGCCGACTTCGGCGAGGAGGCCGCCCGCTGAACTGTTGCGGGCGGGACAGGGCGCGGCCGTGTCCCGCCCGCAGGCTCAGAGGAGGTCTTCGGGGTCGGCGTCGGCTTCGAGGCGGACGTCTTCGGCGAAGCGGCTTTCGGCGTCGTCGTGGTCGGTGTGGGCCGCGTAGAGCAGCAGGCAGCCGCGGATGCCGTCGAGGAGGTCTTCCAGGAGGTCGAGGGCGGGGCGGGCGGGGTCGAGGCGGCTGATGCGGAAGCCGGCGAGCATTGCCTCGCGGGTGTCGGCGTCGACGCCGAATCGGTGGGCCTGTGCTTCCATTTCGGCGACGCGGGCGACGAGGGTCCACGGTGCCGGGATGCGGCCTTCGTGCACGGCCATCGCTTCGGCGATCAGGTCGAGGACGACTTCGGTCGGGGTGTCGCCCGCGGCGAGGCGTTCGAGGACGAGGGTGGGTGTCTCGACTTGGAGTGCTTCGATCTCGTCGGCTTCGGCGACGACGTCGGTGGTGGGTACGTTGGCGGCTTCTCCGGCGACTTCGGCGGCGGCGTAGAGCCAGTGGGCGGCGGCGACGGAGGCGGAGGCGGGGTCGAGTTCGGTGAACAGTTCGATGCTGCCGAGCGGGTCGGTGCGCAGGAGTGCGTCCGCGGCGTGGACCTGGGCCGGGGAGACGTCGGGGCGGGACAGTTCGACGGCTTGGCGGGCGCGACCGGAGAGGTCGCCGCGTTCGGCGGATTCGATGGCTTCCTGTTCGGTGCGGATCTCGGCGGCGACGGTGTCGCGCAGGGCGTCGTCGTCGATGTCGTGCAGGGTGCGGCCGATGCGGTGGGCGGATTCGATGACGCCGCTGTAGGAGACGAGCAGTCCTTCGTCGGTGGGCAGGTTGGGGCTGCGGAGGCCGGCTTCGACTTCCTTGAAGTTGCGGCGTTCCTCGGCGCGGCGCCATGCTTCGCTGTTGGGGACGTCGGGGTCGCCCGCGGCGCTGGCGGGGTGGGTGTAGGTGCGCCATTGGAAGCGCGAGAGGGTGGTGAGGTTCGACGCCAGATCGGTTGCCTGGTCCGTGGTCACCTGCGGGGGCAGGGTGGCCACCGTCTGGGCGAGGTCGCCTCGTCCGGTCGCCCAGGTGGCGACGAGGGCGGCGCGGTCGGCATCGAATGCGTATCTGGTCACCTTGGCCAGTCTGGTCGATCGGCGGCGTCTGCGCTCGGCCAATTGGTGCGCACGTGTGATGATGTGCGGCGTTTCGCTGGGACGCGCTGGCAGGATGGGGGCATGACTGTCGATCATGGTGATCCGGGCGACGGGCCGTCGGTGCCGCCGCCGATCGCGCCGGTGCTGCATGCGGCTCGTCCGTCTGCGGCGGAGGAGGCGAGAACCGTTGCGGCGGCGTCGAATACCGCGACGTTGGCCAGTCTCGCCGAGGATGGTTCGCCGTGGGCGTCGCTGGTGACGTACGGGTTGCTGGAGGGGCAGCCGGTGTTGTGTGTGTCGCGGATGGCCGAGCACGGGCGCAATCTGGCCGCGGACGGTCGGGCGAGTGTGGCGGTGGTGGCGCCGGATCCGCCGGCGGATCCTTTGGCGGGTGCCAGGGTCACGTTGGCGGGGGTGGTGGAGCGTCCGGTGGGTGCGGAGGCGGTGGCGGCGCGGGAGGCGTATCTGGCGGCGGTCGCGGCGGGGCGGATGTATATCGATTACAGCGATTTCTCGTTGTGGGTGTTGCGGGTGCGGCGGGTGCGCTGGGTCGGTGGGTATGGGCGGATGGATTCGGCCGGCGCCGAGGAGTATGCGGCGGCGGAGCCGGATCCGGTGCTTCCGGTGGCGGCTCGTGCGGTGGCGCATCTCAACGACGATCACGCCGACGCGTTGCTGGGTATGGCGCGGCGGTTGGGTGGGTATCCCGACGCCACGGAGGCGAGTTGTGAGCGTGCCGACCGATATGGCTTGGATCTGCGGGTGGTGACGCCGCGGGGTGTGGCGCGCACCAGGGTGGGGTATGCGGAGCGGCTCGATGGGATCGAGCAGTTGCGGGCGGCGACGGTGGAGTTGGCGCGGCGGGCGCGGCCGGAGTGAGTGCGGAATCGTGACGGTGGTGCGACCGGCGACACGCGGACTGCTGCCAGGGAAGCCAGCAATCTGACAGTTACGCTACGGCGATGCGTATACGCACTGGGCGGCGCGGGTTCGCCGCGCTGTCGGCCGCTGCGGCGATGCTGATGACTTCGGGTGTTTCCGCTGCTCAGCCGAGCCGGGAGTTGCCTGTGCTCGGTGCGGACTTTCTGTGGGGTGTGGCGTCGTCGGGGTTTCAGTCCGAAGGGCATGCGCCCGACAGCAACTGGTCGCGCTATATCGCGTCGGGTGCGACGGCGGATCCGTATCGCGATTCGGTGGATTTCGCGCGCCGCTACATCGGTGATGTCGAGCTGGCGGCGCGTCTGGGTGTGCGGGTCTACCGGGTGGGTATCGAGTGGGCGCGGTTGCAGCCCGCGCCGCATGCCTGGGACGAGGCGGCGTTCGGGTTCTACGACAACGTGATCGCGCGGATTCTCGCGGCGGGGATGCGGCCGATGCTGACTTTGGACCATTGGGTGTATCCGGGGTGGGCGTTGGATCGTGGCGGGTGGCGTAATCCGGGCATGGTGGAGGATTGGCTGGCGAACATGCGCAAGGTGGTGCACCGGTATTCCTCGCGTGATCCGTTGTGGGTGACGTTCAACGAGCCTGCCGCGTATGTCGGCACCGAGTTGCGCACCGGTGGGATCAGTGTCGAGGAGGCGCCGGTGATGGTGGATCACATCGCGCAGGCGCACAACGAGATCTACGACGTCATTCACCGTGCTCGGCCGGGTGCGCAGGTGACGAGCAATCTGGGCTATGTGGCGGGTGCGGAGACGGAGGTCAACCAGCCGATCGTGGATCGGATCTCGGCGAAGCTGGACTTCATCGGTGTCGACTATTATTTCGCTCCGCTGCCGCAGACCGGGGAGTCGGCGCAGGGCGGCGCGGAGGGTGGTCCTGCGATGTGGGAGCTGCCGGTGCATCCGGAGGGTATCTACTACGCGTTGCGGCATTACGCGCGTCAGTTCCCGGGTCGTCCGCTGTATGTCGTGGAGAACGGTCTTCCGACGGAGAACGGGCAGGTTCGGCCGGATGGTTATACCCGGGCCGATCACTTGCGGGACACGGTGTATTGGCTGCAGCGGGCGAAGGCGGACGGGATGAACGTCATCGGCTACAACTATTGGAGTCTGACCGACAATTACGAGTGGGGTTCCTACGCGCCGCGGTTCGGGCTCTACACGGTGGACGTGCTGACCGATCCGACGTTGCGGCGACGCCCGACCGATGCGGTCGAGGCCTACGCGGATGTGATCCGCGCGGGTGGTGTGCGGCCCGGTTATCAGCCGACGCGGGCTCCGGTCCCCTGTGTTCAGATCGACGCACCGGAGACCTGCACCGGGGATGGCCCGGCCTGAGCGGACGGGTTGCGGAGTGGCGCTGGGCGAGGGTTGCCGCCGTGAGGTGGGGTGTTCCGGTAACGTCGGCGGGAGAGCTTGTCGTTCGCGGGTGGTGCAGGCTCCGCCCGGAAAGGTGATTCATGACGACCGACAGTCACCTGCCGCTCGGCTTGCAGTACCCGGCGGCGTCCTTCTCGGAGTATCTGCGCCGTTACGCGCCGCAGTTGTTGCCCGATCAGGGCTTCGGCGCCGGTGGTGGTGTGGCGCCGCACGGGACGACGATCGTTGCGATCAGTTATCGCGGTGGTGTGCTGGTGGCCGGTGACCGGCGGGGCACGATGGCGAATCTGGTGGCGACGCGGGATATGCAGAAGGTCTTCGTCACCGATACGTATTCGGCGGCCGGTTTCGCGGGCACGGTGGGGATGGCGCTGGAGATGATCCGGTTGTTCGCGGTGGAGCTCGAGCACTACGAGAAGATCGAGGGGGCTGCGCTGACGTTCGACGGCAAGGCCACGAAGTTGTCGGCGATGGTGCGCGCCAATCTGCCCGCGGCGCTGCAGGGTATGGCGGTGGTTCCGCTGCTGGTCGGCTATGACCTGGGTGCCGCGGATCCGCGGCGGGCGGGGCGGATCGTGTCGTACGACGCGGTGGGTAGCCGGCACGAGGAGCGTTTCGGTTACACCGCTGTCGGGTCGGGGTCGGTGTTCGCGGAGTCGTCGTTGAAGAAGACCTATCGCCGCGATATCGATGCGCAAGGGGCGCTGCGTCTGGCGGTGGAGGCGCTGTTCGATGCGGCTGATGACGATACCGCGACGGGCGGTCCGGATCTGCTGCGCGAGATCTACCCGACCGCGGTGCTGGTCGACGCCGAAGGTGCGGTGGAGGTTTCGGACGAGCGTCTGGCGGAGATCGCCCGTGTCGTGGTCGACGCGCGTGCGTCGGCGGGGCGCTGAGTAGCGGGGTTCCGCTCCCTGGTGCGGCGCCGGTCCGGAAGGTGTTGTCGAATGTGGCTTCCGGAGCGGGGAAATATGCTCGCGCCCGGCCGGGAAGGGCTGATCCGCTGAGGGGTGTCGAAAGCACGGCTGCCCGGGTGGGATTCGGGATATTCGGCCGGGATTCGTACGTGTGCGGCGGAGATTTGTGACCGAAGTCCCATTGCGCACATGTTAAGCGTGTCACAGCAATTGGCGGGGGGCCGGTTCGGCAAGGGTGCGGTGAAACGGCAAAGGCCGAGGCCAACGCCATGGGCGAAATGTTACTCATCGGTTGGGTCACTTTCCGCTCGTATACCGTTGGAGCTGCGGCGATGTGTGGGACATCGATCACGCTTGCCCACGGTCGCGGAGGTGCATACGGTGATTTTCGTCGATGGTCGATGACGCCCGTATCGAATTTCACCTCATTCATGTGTCGCGATTTCGACCCCTGGGGCAATTTCACTGTTATTGCGTTGGGCGGCAGCGAATTTCACGCGGCACCGGCGAAACCGGAGCAATGGTACAAAACACCCCCTGGCAGGCAACCGAAGCGCGACACCGTGGGAGCGGCGGCTCCGATCACCCGGTACGCGGCGCGACACCACCACGGGGGTTGGACTGGGGCTTTCTGTACGCCGCGGCCACGAGCGTCGCCGCGTTCGTCCTGCTGTTCCAGCCGTGGCTCTCGGCGTCGGGCTCGGGTGGCGAGGCGCGCTCGGACGCGTTCGGCCGGATCACGGGTTTCACCGAGGGTTTCGACGAGTTTTCGGTGTCGAAGTTCCGTGATGTGAACATCAGCGGCGCCTGGGGTCTGCTGGCCGCCGCCGCGATGGTGGTCACCGTGTTCGCCGTGCTGGCGCAGGCGCGGTCGCGTTCCCGCGCGCTGGCCCATCTGGTGATGGGCTCCAGTGTGGCCGCGGCGATTCTGGTGCTGTGCGCGCTGCTGTACCTGGATGCCAGGGCGCCGGAATTGCGGGTCCTGATCGACCAGGGCGAAGGTTTCGGTGCGGGGTTGCTGCACCGGGTGCTCGACGAGGCGGCGACGGCCGGGTCGGGTGAGCGCCGGATGGCCGGAGCCGGACTGACGCCCGTGGCGTTGGCCGTCGGCGTGATGACCGCCGCGGCCGCGGTGGTCGCCGTCGCGCAAGGCAGTCGCCGCTACGGTCTCAGTCCGATGCGAGCGCTGTCGTGGCTCGTGACGCCGCTGCCCGCGGAGCAGCAGCAGGCTCCGGCGGCGGCCGCCGAGGCACCGCGCCCGGCGGAGCGCCCGGCGCCGGAGGCCGACCAGGTGCTGTGGGACGAACTCGTCTTCGACGACGATCTGGTCGCCAACATCACGTGGGTGCGCAACACGAATCCACCACAGCACGACACCACCGCTGCCCCTTTCAAGACGCCGGTTCTCACCCGCTAGCGTTCGGGTGGTTCGTCCAGCCCGCGCACGCGCGCACGTGTTTCGGCTGACCACTGGACGTATTCCAGCTGTGCCCCGTCGGCGTGACGGACGTACACGAACGTTCCGGTGGCGCTGGTGAACGGTCCGGCGATGAGTTCGGCGCCGTAGTCGGTCACCGTCCTCAGGAGTGCGTCGAGATCGTCGACGATGATCGGGCCGACGGTGCTCCGGTAGTTCTCGACGTCTTCCGGCTTGCCCGCGATGAGCAGGAAGTCCCCGACGGCGGCGAGTTCGGCGTTCTCGAAGCCGAAACGCAGATCCGCCGGTGCGCCGACCAGCCGTTCGTAGATCGGCAGGGCGGTGTCCAGGTCGGCGACGAAGGCTCTGGCATAGGTTTTCAGGATGCGCACGCAGTGGTCCCGGTCAGCTCGGTAGCGGGGGTAGTTCGAGGTTGTCGCGGAAGGTGGCGCCGAGGTAGTCGGAACCGACGATTCCGCGGCGGCGCAGTTCCGGCAGCAGCCCGTTGACGACGAAGTCACGGGTGCGGTCCTCGGCTAGCCCGCCGAGGGAGATCACATCCAGAACGCCCGCGTCGTAGCGTTCTTCGATGGCGTCGGCGAGCTGTTCGGGAGTTCCGACGGCGGCCCAGTGGCCGGTGTCCTTGGCGGCGATGATCAGTTCGCGCAGCGTCTTTCCCGACCGTGCGAAGTTGCTGAAGATCTCCACGCGCCCACGCCTGCGGTGTACCGCGGTCACGTCGGGAAGCAGGGTCTGCGGTAGCGGCTTGTCCAGCGGCAGCCCGGACAGGTCGACGCCGCCGCCGAGCATGTCGGCCAGGGCGGCGCGGCCCGCCTCGAAGTCGGTCGCCTCCGCTTGTTCCCGCGCCAGGCGCCGGGCCTCGGCTTCGGTCGCGCCGTAGATGGCGTGGAACGAGCTCATGATCAAGGGCAGGCCCTCGGCGCGGCCGAGTTCCCCGGCGCGGGCGCGGATGCGCTTGGTGTAGGTGACCGCGTCCTCCAGGGTGGGCAGCGAGGTGAACACGACCTCGGCGAACCGCGCGCCCAATTCGATGCCGCCGGCCGACTGCCCGGCCTGGAACTGGACCGGCCTGCGCTGCGGCAGCGGCGGGATGTTCAGTGGCCCGCGCACGGTGAAGTACTGCCCCGCGTAGTCGATCGGGCGGACCCTGCCGGCATCCAGGATCGCGCCGCCGCGCCCGTCGGAGGTCAGAGCGCCCGGCTGCCAGCTGTCGAACAGGGCGTTGACCACTTCGAGGGATTCGGTGGCGCGTGCGTAGCGCTCTTCGGGGCTCGGCAGTTCCTGTTCGCCGTAGTTCTCCTCCCCTACCGAGGAGGTCACCGCGTTCCAGGCCGCGCGCCCGTTGCTGATGTGGTCGAGTGTGCCGAACAGGCGCGCGAGGTTGTAGGGGTGGTGGAAGGTGGTGGTCACCGTGGCGATCAGCCCGACGTGCGAGGTCACGGCGCTGAGTGCGGAGAGGAAGATCAAGGGTTCCTGCGCGCCGATCGCGCCTTGCGCGCCGAAGCTCAGCAGGTCGGCGGCGAAGAGGGCGTCGAACTTGTGCCGTTCGGCGATTTTCGCGACCTCGATCGATGACGCGACCGTGGTGGCGGCCGGATCGATGGCCGCGGCGTAGACGCTCACCGCACCGCTGACGCCCGTGACGGTCTTCAGCGGTCGCCGCCGCCTTCCAGCATGGCCCATTGCGGCGACGCTACCGGCGCGTGCCGGCGCCGTCATGGGTTGCGATCAGCGAGATGTTTTCTGCCCGAGTCGAATAGCGGGGCACGCCGGCCGTGTCCGAACGCCGAGGTGCGCGGCCCTATGTCGGCTGCGGCCGGTCGCCGGCGCGTTCCTCTGCTGTGGGGCGGTCCGCTCGCAGCACTCGTACCACTCCGGTGTCGAGGTCGATGTCGAACTGCGGCGTGTGGGGTTGCCCGTCGCTGTCCTCGCTGCCCTCATGGGTCAGCTTCTTGCCCGGAAACAGCTCCCCGATGACGCTCATACGATCACGATACGCGTCGGCGGTGGTCGAGTCGCTGGAGCGTCGCGCCGCCCCGGTTCGTGCCGCTGGTCGCCCGGTCGCCGGCCGATAGCCAAGGGACAGTCCCATTTCGGCACCTGTGGGGCCGCGGCTCGGCTAGCATCATGTTTGCTTCGATCGGCCGAGGACCGCGGCACGGGGAGCACTGGGCGACCGACAACGAATCGAACGACAGATCGGCCCACCGCATGGAACAAGACGCCGACCTCGCCCAGGCCCGGGTCTTCTTGGAGTTGCTGACCGTCCGCGCCCAGACGCTGGCGCGCGAACTCGGATTCGCCTATCGCGGCGACGCCGCCGCACGGCACGAGCTGCACACCGAATTGTGCGCTGTGCGTCGCTACATCGATCGGATCCACCGCAGATTCCCGGAGACCGCCTCTCCTCGAGGCAATCGGCCGCTCACCGCGCCGGGATACGGTTCCGGGTGGCCGCGGACGCTGGGGTGAGGATCCGCCGCGGCGCTGCGTCGCCGGCCACGGGCGGCCGTGCGATGCCGCGGCACGACGGGGCGCCATGCCGGGTTTCAGTGTCCCGGCGCGGAGGCTGTGTGCTCGCGGACGGGCACGGTGAGCATGGCGACGATCATGTCCACGATCTCCGCGTCGTCCCCGGGGTGGGCGGTGCGGACGCCCGATTCGAGGGTGCGCTCGTAGTCGGCGATCAGCGCGAGCATGACGGTGGTCATGGTTTCCAGGCGCTGCCTGCGCAGACGTCCCGGCAGGCCGAGCGCGGTGTCGAGCCGGGTGGCGATGATCCGGACCGCTGCTCGGTCGGCTCCGGCGAGGCGGCGGGCATCGGCGACCACGGGATGAGTGCGCACGACTTCCAGGAACCGCCCCAGATGGGTCACTCCGTCGTGGCCGAGCAGTTCCAGGATCGGCGTGGCGAGCATGGCGACGAGGGTGGGCAGGTCGTTGGGGACGCCTGCGGTCTCGTGGGCGGCCAGCAACTGCATGCGCCGGTGTTCGAGCCAGTTCATCCGCCGCTCGACGATGGCCTCGATCAGCCCGGTGCGCGAGTCGAAGTAATAGTGCACGGCGGAGTTGTTGCGTTGGCCGGCCGCGGCGGCGATGTCGCGCAGCGGCACGTCGACGCCGCGTTCGGCGATGAGGCGTTCCCCGGCGTCGAGCAAGGCGGTGCGCGAAGCGGCGCTCGGCATACCCGCACTGTACTAAACACGAGTATTGACGATGTTAAACACAGATGCTTAATTAAACGTCGTGGATAATGTGGCGGTGGTCACCGGTGCCGCGTCCGGTCTCGGCGCCGCGTTGTGCCGCCTGCTGGCCGCGCGGGGCGTCGCGGTCGTGGCCGCCGACACCGATGCCGCCGGTCTGGTGGGCCTGGCCGCCGATACCGCGATCCACACACAGGTCATCGACGTCTCCGACGACGAGCAGGTGCGCCGCCTCATCCACAGCGCCGTCGCCGAGTTCGGACGCATCGACTTCCTGGTCAACAACGCCGGTATCCGCCTCGGCGGCACCGTCGAGCACATGCCGTTGCCGCAGTGGCAGCGGATCGTGGACGTGAACCTCTGGGGTGTGGTGCACGGGACGCGCCACGCCTACCCGCTGATGCGGACGCAGGGATACGGTCATATCGTCAACATGGCGTCCATCGCGGGACTGACACCGGTGTCGCCCTCGGCCGCCTACGCGATGACCGAGCACGCGGTGGTCGGACTGAGCACCGCGCTGCGGGTCGAAGCGGCCGCGGCGGGGGTCAGGGTGAGCGTGGCGGTGCCGGGAGGGGTCGCCACCGACATCGTCGATTCCGGTATCGACCTGCCCGGGTACTCCTTTCGCGGACCCGTGCGCCGGATGCCGATCGGGATGATCAGTTCGGAGCGGGCCGCGGCGCACATCCTGCGCGGGATGCGGAAGAACAAGCCGTACATCGTGTTTCCCCACTACAACAAGGCGGTGGTCGCCGCCTACCGGTGGTGTCCGAGCCTGATGGGCCGCGTCGAAGGACGCCGATGATCGCCGGCGGGCCGATCTTTCAACTGTGCTGGGTGGTGGAAGATCTGACCGCGGCGTGCGAGACGTTCACCACCCGGTACGGGGTCGGCGAGTGGTTCACCATCCCGGATGTCCACTTCGGGCCCGAGGCCGCCGAACTGCGGGGCGTACCGGCCGATTACACGATCAGTGTGGCGCTCGGCTACGCGGGCGGCCAGCAGCTGGAATTGATCGAGCCACGTGGCGGGTCGAGCCTGTACGCCGAGCATCTCGACCGTCTCGGCCCCGGGCTGCATCACGCCGCCTGGGTACCCGCCGACTACGACGCCGCGCTCGCCGAGACCGCCGCGGCAGGTATCGACATCGTCGCGCGCGGCAGGTTCGAAGGCGTCGGGATGGAGTTCGCCTACCTCGACGGCGGGCCGATCGGGTCGCACATCGAACTGATGCGGCTGTCGCGAGAGATGAAGGCCATGTTCGACCACTTGATTCCGGAAGGCTTCACCAACCCATGGCAGTAGGCGGTGACCTTCCGGCCGGCCTCGACACCATCGAGGCCGCTCGGATCCGCTTGCGTCAGTTCCCCTCACTTCTCGGCGACGGCCCGGTCCGCGGGCACCGGCGCCGGGACCCGCGCGGCGCGCACGACGCGCCAGGAAGGCGAGCACTATGCGCTTCACCTACGCCGAGACGATGACCGATCCGTCGTACTATCTCGCTCTCGCCAAGGCCGCCGAGGAGGCCGGCTACACCTCCATGGCGGTCGCCGACAGCGTGGCGTATCCGAAGGAATCCGACGCGAAGTATCCCTACACCCCCGACGGTAACCGGGAGTTCTTGGAGGACAAGCCGTTCATCGAGGCGTTCGTGCTCAGTGCGGCGATGGCGGCGGTCACCACCACCCTGCGTTTCACCCCGTTCGTGCTGAAGCTGCCGATCCGGCCTCCGGTGCTGGTGGCCAAACAGGCCGCCTCGGTGGCGGCGCTGAGCGGCAACCGGTTCGGGCTCGGCGTCGGCATCAGCCCGTGGCCGGACGATTTCGAGATCATGGGGGTGCCGTTCGACAAGCGTGGTGCGCGGATGGACGAATGCATCGATATCGTGCGCGGGCTCTCGGCGGGCGGATACTTCGAATACCACGGGCAGTTCTACGACATTCCGCCGATCAAGATCAGCCCGGTGCCGACCGAACCGGTGCCGATCCTGATCGGCGGCCACAGCAAGCCCGCGTTGCGCCGGGCCGCCCAGCGCGGCGACGGGTGGATGCACGCCGGTGGCGACGGCGCCGACCTCGACCGGCTGCTGGCCGAACTGGACGCCCTGCGCGCGGAGTACGGCACCCGCAAGGACTTCGAGGTGCACGTCATCTCGCTGGACGGCTTCACCGTGGACGGCGTCAAGCGCCTCGAGGACAAAGGCGTCACCGACGTGATCGTCGGGTTCCGGCTGCCCTACACCACCGAGCAGGACACCGAGCCGCTGGAGACGAAGATCGCCAACCTGTCCCGCTTCGCGGACAAGGTCATCGCGCGGGTCAACGGGTGACAGGCAGGTCCGGTCAGGACGCCAGCGCCGAGCCTGCCGCGACGAGGGTCTGCGCGCGGTAGCCCGCGCCGAACAGCACGAGGTGCACCAGCAGCGGATGCAACTGGTGCAGCGGCGTGCGGGTGCGCCAGCCGTCGGCGAGCGGATGGGTCTCGTGGTAGGCCGCGCGGATGCGGTCCAGGTGCGGGGCGCCGAAGAGGGCGAGCATGGCCAGGTCGGTCTCGCGGTGGCCCGCGTGCGCGGCAGGATCGATGAGCATCGCCCGCTGCCCGGTCCACAGGACGTTGCCCGACCACAGGTCGCCGTGGATGCGGGCCGGGGGTTCGGCGGGCCCGGCCAGGTCATCGATGCGGTCGATGACGCGCTCGACCAGGCGGGTTCCGTCGGCGCCGAGATGCGCGGCGGCAGAAGGAAGATAGGGCGCGAGACGATGCTCGGCGTACCACTGCGACCATGGTCCGTCCATCGGGGTGTTGGGCAGCGGCAGGCTCGCGATCCAGCCTTCCCACGGCGCACCGAACCGGGCGGAGCCACCGGCGTGCAGCGCGGCGAGTTCGCGGCCGAGTCGCTCGGCGGCAGCGGGTGTGGGTGCGGTTTCCTCCAGCCAGGGCAGCACCAGCATCCGGTCGTCGGCGGCGAGCACCTGCGGCAGCAAAGCGCAGGCGCCGTCACCGCGCGTGCCGGTTTCCGTGCTTCGCAGCCAGGCCAGGCCCGCCGCTTCGGCCGTGAAGACGGACGTCGGCGTGGCCGAGGCCTTCACGAACACGGTGCGGGCGTCGGCCAATTCGGCGCGGTGCAGCGTCCACGCATGGCGCGCGCCGAGATCGGTGACGGCGCGCACGGGCAGGTCGAGCAGTGCGGACAGCTGGGCGGCGCGGTTCACCGGGCGCCCGCGGTGAGCCGCTTCATGGTGTCCTCGTCGGCGGGAAAGAACGACTCGATGGCCAGTTCGGCGACGGTGACGTTCATCGGGGTGCCGAATACCGTCGTGACGCTGAGCAGCGACAGCTCGTCGCCGTCGTGTTCGATCCGCAGCGGGACGACCGCCTGGTCGGGTTCGGGAACCGCCGGGTCCACTTCCCCTCCCGGGTAGGACCGCAGCTCTTCTAGCAGGTCGGCCAGTTCCCGGGATCCGGTCACCTCGGCCTGGCGCGCCAGGCGGGCGAAGATGTGGCCGCGCCACTCGGCGAGGTTGCGGATGCGGCCTGCCATGCCGTCGGGGTGCAAGCTCAGCCGCAGCGCGTTCACCGGCGGTCTCGTCAGCTCCGGGTCGATGCCCGCGATGAGCACGGCCACACCGCTGTTGGCGTCGATCATCGTCCAGTTCTGGTCGATGGCCAGCGCCGGGTAGGGCGCGTGCCCGGCGAGGATCTGGCGCATGGCCCCGCGGACGGCGTCCATGGCGGGAGTGTCCAGGCCGGGTTGCGCGTAGGCGGGGGCGTAGCCCGCGGCCAGCAGCAGGCGGTTGCGTTCGCGCAACGGGATCTCCAGATGCTCGGACAGGTGCACGATCATGGTCCGGCTCGGTGTGGCTCGTCCGGTCTCGATGAAGCTCAGGTGCCGCGCCGAGGTATCGGCCCGCCCGGCCAGCTCCAGTTGGCTCAGTCTGCGTTCCAGACGCCAGTGCCGCAGCAGGTCACCGGCCGTTGGGGTAGTCACGCCCCGATCCTACGAACAGCCGTACGGCAGGGCGATTACCTCTCGGGTAATCGACGTCCGTACCCGGGCCGAACCGCTCGGGCCGTGGCACCGAGGCATCCGGCCGGAAGCCCGTCTTCCGGCCGGGTGTGGCGTGCTCTCACGCCATCTCGGGAACGCGCAGGTGCGCGAACGACAGGTCGAACTCTCCTACTTCGAGCACGTTGGCACCCACCCGTTGGGTGGCCTGTGCCCTGATCCGATTGGTCTGCTCGCGACTGCCGTCCATCGCCGTCCGGGATTCCCATACGGTCGCGCCCACCGCGCGGCCGCTTTCCCGGTCGATCAACAGGCTTGCGCTGCAGAACCCGTCGAGCATCTCCGTCTGCGGCAGCACTTCCATCTTGAACGTTTCGGCCAGCCGGTCGAGCTGGCTCGGATCGACCTGCACCCACGTGCACCGGGTGCAGGCATTGTCGCCGGACGGATGATCACGATGCATCACCGCGATCTCCCATTCCTCGACCCGGTCCACCCGGCCGCCGAGCTGCCGGGCCAGGCCCTCGCGCAGCTGCTGAACCCGGCCTCTGCTGGCGTGCAGTGCCTGCTCGGTCTCCCACGACGTCGTGGCGATGCAGCGTCCGGTCGACCGGTCGGTCATCAAGGACATTCCGACCCACCCCTGGATCTCGGACAGATTCGGCATCACTTCATCACGGAGGTATGCGGTCCCGTCGTCGATCGACGACGCCTGGGCCGCAATTGTGCTGGAACGTGCGTACACGGGCCACCTCCCACCTGGTCAGGGTGGCGCCCCGGTGGCGCCACCGGACATAACTCACCTTCCTCCAGCCCGCGCCCACACGCAATGCCCCCGTCGTGCGCGAATTGCCCGGTCGTTTCCGACCGATGCGGACGAGGGATTCCGGTCGCGCGGCCGGACCCGGGTGAGCACAGGCATGTGTCAGGGCGTGAGAGAGTGCTCGGATGACTACGGCCATAACACCCGGGGCGGGGTTGGTGGTGCTGTGCACGGTCATGGTCGTGGGCGCGGCGGCGGTGTATCGGGTGGCCGGGCTGGGGCGGGTGTCGGTGGCGCCGCGCGCGGCCGTGCGGGGCGCGGCCCAGCTCGCGGCGGTGGCGCTGATCCTGACCGCCGCGCTGGCGCAGCTGTGGTCGTCTTTTCTGGTGCTGGCGGTGATGTTCGGCGCGGCGGCGGCGACCGCGGCGCGGCGCGCCCACGCGGGGCGCTCGGCGCTGTGGTTGACCTCGGCGCTGGGCGCGGGCCTCGGTGCGGTGCTGCCGCTGCTGCTGCTCAGCGGCGTCGTGCCGCTCACCGGGGTGGCGCTGGTGCCGATCGGCGGCATCGTTCTCGGTGGCACCATGACGGCGACCTCGCTCGCGGCGCGGCGCGCGCTGGACACGATCGAGCAGCGATGGGGCGAGGTCGAAGCCGCGCTCGGTCTCGGGTTCAGCGAGCGCGACGCGCGCCTGGAGATCATCCGGCCCACGGCCGCCGACGCGCTGCTACCCGGCGTCGACCAGACCCGCACGGTGGGGCTGGTGACCCTGCCGGGGGCCTTCGTCGGCGTTCTGCTCGCGACCGGTTCGGCGGCACAGGCCGCCGCGGTGCAGGTCATGGTGCTGACCGGGTTGCTGCTGGCGCAGTCCTGCGCTGTCGCGGTCACCATCGAACTCATCGCCCGCAGAAGGGTGCATCGCCTCGCCACCGCAGCGCGGCCCGATCGCCCGTCCCCGAGCCGCGCGCACGGATCACCCCGGTGATCCCGTCCGACCCGTCGATCGCGCCGGTGCGATCGACGCCGCCGTAGCCTGGGACGATGCCCGACCTGGTGGAGTGCGAGGACTCCGAGTCGCTGCGCCTGGCGCGCTTGTTCCTCGGCCGGACAGTGGATCTCGTCGTGGACCGTCCCTACGGGAGCCGTCACCCGCGGTGCGGCTTCCGGTACCTGCTCAACTACGGCTACGTTCCGGTCACCCGCGCCCCCGATGGCGAGGAACTCGACGGCTACTATCTCGGACCGCCCGAGCCGATATCGTGGGCGCGCGGACTGTGCGTCGGGATCATCCACCGCCTCTACGACGATGACGACAAGCTGATCGTCGTCCCGACCGGCAGCCCCGTCCCGCACGACGCGGCGATCGCCGACGCGGTCGCGTTCCAGGAGACCGCCGGTCACTACGTCATCGCCCGACAGTGACCGCAGGCCGCGCGGGCGCGCCGATTGGGCGCGCGGATACCGGGTAGGCCCCTGCCATGGAACTGTTGGTGATTCTCGCACTCGCGGTGCTGGTCGGCGCGGTGATCCTGTATCGCAAGAGGACCGGCAAGCGGCCCGACGCACCCGAGGTACCAGGAAACGACGGCGAGTAGGGAGCGGCTATGAGCGCGATGGATCCCGATCCGGCGAAAACGCCTGACCTGGAGCCGGGCGGTGGGGTGCCGCCGGGCTCCACCCCGCCGGACACGCCCCAGACCTCTGGGCTGTCGGCGCCGGAGCCGAGCACCAGACACCATTTCCCGGTCACCGGGATCATGGCGATGCTCATCGTGGCGGTGGTGATCCTGCTGTTCGTCGCCGCGGCGGTCGGGATCGTGGTGTCGATGCTGTGACCTGCCCCCGCAAAACGGCCGGCCGATCAGAGAACGGCCGACCGTGCGGGTGGTCGCGCCAGGAAGGTCACAGAATCGGCCGGCCGCCGGTGACCGCGATGCGGGCGCCGGAGATGTAGCTACCGTCGTCGGAGGCCAACAGCACGTAAGTGGAGGCCAGTTCGGCGGGCTGACCGGCACGGCCCAACGGGGTGTCGTCACCGAAGTGGGTGACCTTCTCGACCGGCATGGTGGAAGGGATCAAAGGGGTCCAGATCGGCCCGGGCGCGACGCTGTTGACCCGGATTCCCCGCTCGCCCAGCAATTGCGCGAGGCTGGCGGAGAAGTTGGCGATGGCGGCTTTCGTCGCCGCGTACGGCGCCAGGGTGGGCGAGGGCATGTCGGAGTTCACCGAGGAGCTGCCGATGATGGACGACCCCGGGGGCATGTGCGGCAGCGCCGCTTTCACCAGGTAGAAGTAGGCGTTGATGTTCAGTTTGACGGTGTGCTCGAATTCCTCGTCACTGATCTCCTCCAAAGTATCGTGCGTCATCTGGTAGGCCGCGTTGCTCACCAGCACGTCGACTTTCCCGAATTCCCGCACCGCCCGATCGATCACGGCGCGGCAGTGGGCGGCCTCGGACAGGTCGCCCGGCACGAGCACCGCTTTGCGGCCCGCCGCGGTCACCAGGTCGGCGACTTGCTTCGCGTCCTCGTCCTCATCGAGGTAGGAGATCAACACGTCCGCGCCTTCGCGCGCGTAGGCGATCGCCACCGCCCGTCCGATGCCGCTGTCGGCGCCGGTGACGACCGCGGCCTTGCCGGTCAATTTGCCGGACCCGCGGTAGCTGTCCTCGCCACAGTCCGGCACCGGGGTCATCTTGGCCTGGACACCGGGAACTTCTTGCTGCTGCTCGGGAAACCCCATGCCGGGCTCCTCCTTCTCCGCTTCGGGGTTACGGGTGATTCACATGTCCTGGTTCCGCCGCCAGTCGCGCACCGCGTCGCGGGCCCGGTCGAACAGCGCCAACGGCGGTCCGGCCAGCAGGTTCACGGCCGCGGACTCCCCCGCGTGCGGGTGCGGGCGGGTGGGCGCCACGGCCTCGGCGGCGCGCACCGAGCCCGCCATCCGCCGCAACTGACTGGTCGAGAACTGCGCGCGCAGCAGGGTGAACTCTTCGGTCTCCTCGTGCGCGGCGTGCTCGGCTACCGCGTCGGCGAACTTCGCCAGCTCGGTGTCGAAATCGGGATGGTCCACCCCGAGGTCGTACAGGTCCGCCAGGGCGCGTTTGGCGGCGTTCTCCTCCTCCAGCCGCGGCTGCACGATGTCGGCGTCGGCGCCGAAGCGGGCTCGTCCGGCGACCGGATGCACGACCTCCTCCTCGGCGCTTTCGTGCACGGCCAGCAACCGCACCAGCTCGGTGAACAGCTCCTGCTTGGTGCCGTTGCCGGCCTTCAGTTGCGCCAGCAGCGCGAAGATCTCCTCGTGCTGGGCGGTCAGCAGTTCGACGACATCCTGATCGGTCATCGCACACTCGTTTCTGTCGCTACGGAATGAACTCCTGGACTTTGGTTTTGGCGCCCTGCGCGATGAGGTGCCACGCGTCCGGGTCGCCACGCAACACGGCTTCGGCGGTGTCCTTCATCTGGTCCCAGGTCGCGTGCGGCGGAATGGGCGGCACGTCGGGGTCGCAGTGCACGTCCAGCACCACCGGGCCGTCGGCGTGCAGGGCGCTGTCCCAGGCCGGGCCGAGTTCCTCGGGTGTCCGCACGGTGATGCCCGTCAGGCCCGCAGTACGCGCGAACTCGGCATAGGAGACGTCGGGCAGGGTTTGTGATTCCTCGAATTTCGGGGCGCCGCCCATGGCGCGCAGCTCCCAGGTGACCTGGTTGAGGTCGTTGTTGTGGAAAACGCACACGACCAGGCGCGGGTCGCTCCAGCGCGGGCGGTAGCGGGCGATGGTGAGCAGTTCGGCGAGGCCGTTCATCTGCATGGCGCCGTCGCCGACCAGCGCGATCACCGGACGGTCCGGGTGGGCGAACTTCGCTCCGATGGCGTAGGGCACCCCGGGGCCCATGGTGGCCAGTGTGCCCGACAGCGACCCGCGCATCCGTCCGCGCAAGCGCAGGCAGCGGGCGTACCAGTTGGTGGAGGACCCGGAATCCGCGGTGACGATGGCGTCGTCGGGGATGCGCTCGGACAGCTCCCAGACCACCCGCATGGGGTTGACCGGTTCGGCGTCGAGCAGGCATTGGCGTTCGACGGTCTGCCACCAGCGGGCGACGTTCTTCTCGATCCGTTCCCGCCATGCGCGGTCGTCCTTGCGCCGCACCAGCGGAATCAGTTCGGCCAAGGTGGATCTCGCGTCACCGACCAGGTTCACCTCGGTCGGGTACCGCATGCCGATCATGGTGCCGTCGATGTCGATCTGCACCGCGCGCGCCTGCCCGAACTCGGGCAGGAACTGGCTGTAGGGGAAGTTCGATCCGACGATCAGCAGCGTGTCGCAGTCACGCATGAGCTCGTAACTGGGCCTGGTGCCGAGCAATCCGATCGCGCCGGTGACGAAAGGCAGATCGTCGGGCAGGACGTCCTTGCCCAGCAGCGCCTTCGCTACGCCCGCGCCGGTGCGCTCGGCGAGCTCGACGACTTCCTCGGCCGCCGAGCGGGCACCCTGACCGATCAGGATCGCGACCTTCGATCCGGCGTCGAGCACCTCCGCCGCGCGCCGGATGTCCTCGTGCGCGGGAATCACTCGCGCCCAGGCCGATCCGGGCGGGCTCGACGGCACCTGCTTGAAGGCGTGCTGCGGTGGCCGGTACTGCTGCTCCTGCAGATCCGAGGGCAGGATCACCGCGGTCGGGGCCCGGCGCGCGGCCGCGACCCGGAAGGCGCGGTCCAGCGCGTTGGGCAACTGGCTTGCCACGTTCACCTCGACCAGGTAGTCCGACGCGACGTCTTTGAACAGGCTCTGCAGATCGACTTCCTGCTGGTAGCTGCCGCCCATCGCGCTGCGCGCGGTCTGCCCGACGATCGCCACCACCGGGACGTGGTCGAGCTTCGCGTCGTACAAACCGTTGAGCAGATGGATCGCCCCCGGCCCCGAGGTCGCGGTGCACACGCCCACCTTGCCGCTGAACTTGGCGTATCCGGTGGCCTGGAACGCCGACATCTCCTCGTGGCGGGCCTGGATGAACGCAGGTTTGTCGTCCGCGCGGCCGAAAGCGGCGATCAGGCCGTTGATCCCGTCACCGGGATAGCCGAAGACCTGCTCGACACCCCATTCCCGTAGACGCTGCACCACGTAGTCGCCGACCTGTTGAGCCATCGGGTTCCTCCTGTCCATGTGCCGGTGGCAGGGTCCGTCGCCAGGCGGGTACCCGGGCGGTCGGACCCCAATCAGCGCAGGCGTCGCCCCTAGGGGGTGGCCGGCTGGGACAGCAACCCGGGAAGCAGCGCCGCAGCCGCGGTGGCGGTCACCGAGCACGTGGTCGCGATCCCCCACCCGACCGGATCCAGCGGGCGGCAACCGAAATAGGTGCACAGCCCCGGCGTCATCACCACCGCGCCGAGCACCGCGCCGCTGGCGGCCGTGGTGATCCACACCAGCGGGCTGCGGTAGCCGGAGACCAGCGTCTGGCCGAGTTGTGTGCCGATGAGCGCGACCAAGCCGATGGTGGCGGCGCGGCGCTGCGTGCCGGTCATGCGGCCGAGGGTCCACGCGACCGACGCGCTGGTGGCGGTGGCGACGCCGCGGACGCCGAGGGTGCGCAGCAGGTCCGTGCCCAGGTGCGCGCGCGGGAGTTCGGCGAGCCGTTCGGCCGCCCGCTGCGCCTGGGACTGCGGATCGTCGGTGTCGTCGGGATCGACCGCGTCCCCGTCCCGCGACAGTGCCAGCGCCATCGCCGGGAACATGTCGGTGAGCATGTTCACCAGCAGGAACTGTCTGGTGCCCAGCGGCGCCTGGCCGCTGACGGCGGTGCCGTACAGGGTGAACGCCACTTCGCCCGCGTTGCCGCCGACCAGTACGCCGACGGCGTCGGTGACCCGCTGCCACATGCCGCGCCCTTCGACGAGGGCGTGCAGCAGCACCAGGGGGTCGGGCCGGGTGAGCACCATGTCGGCGGCGTTGCGGGCGGCGACCGAACCCTGTGCGGCCAAACCGATTCCGACGTCGGCGGTGCGGATCGCGGCCGCGTCGTTGCTGCCGTCGCCGGTCATGCCGACGACGTGACCGGCGCGGCGCAGCGCCGCGACGATGCGCACCTTCTGTTCCGGATCGACGCGGGCGAAGACCGTGCCGTGTTCGATCAGCTCCGCCTGAGCGGTCTCGTCGAGACCGTCCAGATCCGCGCCGGTCACCACCTCCCGCGCCTCGATGCCGAGCTGGCGGGCCACCGCCGCCGCGGTCACCGGATGGTCGCCGGTGATCATGCGCACGCTGATCCCGTTCCGCTGCAATGCGGTGACCAGGGGCAATGTCTGCGGGCGCGGAGCGTCGGCGAGTCCGAGGAACCCGAGCAGGGTGAGTTCGACGACCGCCGCCTCGACGTCGTCGGGTTCGGCGCGCAGGTCGCGGCGGGCCACCACCAGCACCCGCAGGCCCTGCTGGGCGAGGTCGCGCACCGCCCGTTCGGCGCGCTCACGCACCTGGTCGTCCAACGGATGATCGGTGTCGTTCGACCGTACCTTGGTGCAGCGCGACAGCACGACCTCGGGCGCGCCCTTCACGATCAGCCGCAACTTGTCGGCGGTGTGCCCGAGCGTGGCGGCGTAGCCGCGGTTGGATTCGAAGGGGATCTCCTCGATCGGGTCCCAGTGGCGGACGTCGTCACCGAGCACCTCGTCCGCGGCATCCAGCACCGCACGGTCGGTGGCGTGCACGATCGGGCCCTCGGCGGGATCCGGGCAGGCGCGAGCCGCGGCCCGCAGGAGCCGGTGAGCGTCCTCGGAGTCGGCGTCCGAGGACCACTGCTCGTCCAGGTCGGCCAGGGTGGTCAGGCGCAGCCGCCCCTCGGTGAGAGTGCCGGTCTTGTCGAAGCACAACGTGTCCACCCGGCCCAACGCCTCCACCGTACGGCTGGCGCGCACCAGCACACCGTGCCGGGAGAGCCTGCGGGCTGCGGCGAGCTGAGCGACGGTGGCCACCAGCGGCAGCCCCTCGGGCACCGCGGCGACCGCGACCGCCACGCCGTCGGCGATCGCGGTCCGCAGCGGCCTGCCACGCAGGAGGCCCAGCCCGGTCACGACACCGCCGCCGGTCAGGGTCAGCGGCAGGGCGCGGTCGGTCAAGCGGCGCAGTTGCGCTTGCACGCCGCCTTTCTCCGGCGGGATGGCTCCGGCGGCGGCGCGGCCTGCCTGGGTGTCGGAGCCGACGGCCACGACGATGGCCCGGCCGGTGCCGTTGACCACGGTGCTGCCGTCGAAGACCATGCAGGCGCGGTCGGCCACCGACGCGCCCGGGGTGGCGGGAACCTCCTTCTCGACGGTGATCGACTCGCCGGTGAGCCCGGATTCGTCCATCTCGAGGTCGTCGGCGCGCAGCAGCCGCGCGTCGGCGGGGACCACGTCCCCGGCGCGCAGCACGATCACGTCGCCGAGCGTCAGCAGATTCGCCGGCACCCGGCGCTCGTCCGGTTCGCCCGCGTCGAGTTCGGTGCGATCGATCACCCGGGCGGTGAGCTGTTCGCGCTCGAACAAACGGTGCAGCGCGTCCTCGGCGCGCTGGCGCTGCCAGGCGGAGACCAGCGCGTTGACCGCGAGCACCGACGACAGCAGTACCGCGTCCGACGGCGCGCCGAGCACGGCGGTGGCGACCGCGCCGACCCCGAGGATCGGGGTCAGCGGATCGGCCAGTTCGCGGCGCAGTTGGCCCGCGAAAGACGCCGCCGAGGCGATGACATTCGCCCCGGGGATGCGGGCAGCGGCACTCGGCTGGTCTCGCTCGTCCAGCGCGAGGGGCTCGGGCAACCGGCTCAGCACCTCGTCGGGTTCGAGGGCGTGCCAGGGCAGCAGCGGGGCGAGCGTGACCGGTGGTTGCGTCCGTGCCGAACGCCATCCGGTGTAGGCGCCGCTGAGCAGACCGGTGTAGTGGGCGGCGGTCATGGGTGAGGCCCTGCCTGCGCTGCCCGGCGCGACGGCCAGCAGCAGCCCGCCCAGCGCGGCCGCCGACAGGGCCAGCGAGCGGCCGCGCTCACTCACCTGACGCGCCGGGGCCACGGCGGCCAGCACGCGGTGCACTTGCCCGAGGTCGCGGCAGACCGCGTCGGCGGTCCAGGGCATCTGCAGCGCGTTGTCCTCCCGGGTGGCGAGCCCGATCGCCACATCGGCGAACGCCAGTGCCCTGTGCGCGCGGGGACTCAGCACGGCGACGACGTGACCGTCTTGCTGCAACGTGCGCACCAGCTTGCTCAGCGACCGCGACGGGGAGACGCATTCGTCCGCCAGCGACCGCAACTCGGCGGCGTCCTCGCCCGCGACGAGGGTGATGCGCAAGCCGGAGCTGCGGGCCCGGCCCAGGACGGCGTGAGCTCGCCGGTCGAGTTCGCGTCCCACCAGCACCCGCCCGACCGATGTCCCGTTGTCGTGCAGTTCCCGCCATACCGGGCGGCGCGTCCCACCCTGATCGACCTTGCCGGTCGCGGGGTGCACCAGCCGCCGGGCCCCGTCGGATGACCGGGCCGAGCCGTTCGGCCGCGAGCCGCCCTCCGGGCCCGCGGCGGTCTCCTGATCCCACAGCAGGCGCTGGCTCGCGCTCCACACCTCGGCGACCGACCATCTCTCGTCGGTCGTTTCGGCTTCCAGCACCACCCGGCGCGAGGTCAGCAGCGACTCTCCGTCGACGACCAGCGCCGACAATCGGTCCAGCCGCCGCCAGACCCGCGGGTGGATCGTCAACACTCCCGCACGGCCCAGCACCGTCGAGACGATCGCGCCGTACGCCTCCCGGCTCGCCCGCGCCGCCTTGGGCGCGCCGAGCTCCAACGCGTCGGCCGCGCCGAAAAGGCCGCGGCCGCCCAGTACCGAGGTGACCGCGCCCGCGAGGGCGCCCACGGCCGTTTCGTCGGCGACCCTTTCGATCGGCCCCTGCGGCATCTCCACGATGCGGGTGGGCGGCGTCAGCGGTTCGCACACTTCCGCGGGGCGGCGGTCGATCTCGGCCTCCCAATTGCGCCATTGCGCGTATCTGGTCAGCGACTCGGTCAGGGTGAAACCGCGGTGCACCGCGTCGACCACGAGGTTCGCCGTCCCCGCGGCGGCGCTGTTGCCCAAGGCGTTGCCGATGGCGTTCGCGGTGGTGAGCACCAGGTCGGTCCGGGTACGGCCGAGCTGTTCCTCGAGCTGTTTGCGCAGCCGCGGCTGGGTGTCGACGAAGGCGGCCGCCGCGCGCAAGACCCGGGCGGGCGCGCGCAGCGGGAGCACCGCGCTCACCGTGGACAGTCCGATCGCGCACACGTCGCCCGCGACCTGGATTCCGGCCGCCAGCAGCGGTTCCCGATCCCCGGGATGCTCGCAGCCGCGGCTCCAGTCCAAGTCGCCCACCGCGGTGTCGGCCTCGACGGACTCGATGGCCGCGACCAAGGCGGGCAGGTCGGCCGCGCCGTGCGCGAGTGCCGCGACGACCCGGCCGGTCACCGCGTTGACCCGCCACCAGCGCACGTCGCGGCGCTTGTCCAGAATTCGGTGCAGCGCCTGCGTGACATCGCCGCTCTTGCCGGAGTCCAAGCCCCGGACCTCGACCGTGGCGCGGTCCTCGTAGAGCGCGACCCGGCGGCGCGAGCGCAGCGCATGCGGATCGACCAGTGCCGCCAGTTCGTCGCGCAACTCCTCGTCGCGGCGCAGATTCAGCAGCGACGCACCCGCTCGCGCGCCCGCCGCCACCATCTGCACCGGCGCCTGCGCCGCTTTGGTCCCCAGATCGACGGCCTTCTCCACACTCGCGCGGGCCATCTCCGCCGCGACGGAGGTCGGCGCCTCGAGCCACCACGGTGAGACGACTCCGCGTAGTAAAAAGCTCATACTCGGCGAGCTACCCAGGCGCGGACAGAGCAAACCGGACCGCCCACGGTCGCGGACGACCGCGGCTGGGTCCGGTGCGGACCCGCTGCGCCGGTCAGTTCGTGGCGGTCGGGTCGAGGACGATCTTCACCGCACCGTCGGTTTTCTGCTGGAACATGGCGTAGGCCCGCGCGGCGTCGGCCAGCGGCAGGCGGTGGGTCGCGAAGGTCTCCACGCCCAGCGGGTCGCTGTCGCGCAGCAGCGGCATGATGTCCTCGACCCACCGTTTGACGTTCGCCTGACCCATCCGCACCTGGATCTGCTTGTCGAACAGCACCCGCATCGGCAGCGGGTCGAGCATGCCGCCGTAGACACCGATCAGCGAGATCGTGCCACCGCGACGCACGATGTCGATCGCGGAGTGCAGCGCCGCGAGCCGATCGATGCCCGCGGTGTCCATCACCTTCTGCGCCACCGCATCCGGCAGGAACGCCGCCGAGCGCTGCGTCACCGAGGCGATCGGCGAGCCGTGGGCCTCCATCCCGACCGCGTCGATGACCGAGTCGGTGCCCCGGCCGTCGGTCCAGCCGCGGATGATGTCGCCGACCGGCTCGTCGACGGATTCCAGGTCGATCACCTCGACGCCGCGCTCGGCCGCCCGCGCCAGCCGCTCGGGCACCCGGTCGACGCCGATCACGCGATAGCCGCGGTGAGCCGCGACCCGGCAGGCCATGTCGCCGATCGGGCCGAGGCCGAGCACGGTCACCGATCCGCCTTCGGGCACCGCGGCGTATTCCACCGCCTGCCAGGCGGTGGGCAGCACGTCGGACAGGTACAAGAACCGCGAATCGGGCGGGCCGTCCGGCACTTTGACGTGGGTGGAGTCCGCATGCGGCACGCGCAGATACTCGGCTTGGCCGCCGGGCACCTGCCCGTAGAGCTTGGAATAGCCGAACAGCGCCGCCCCGCAGCCGTATTTGCGGACCTGGGTGGTTTCGCACTGGGTGGGCAGGCCGGTCCGGCACATGTAGCAGGAGCCGCAGCTGATCTGGAACGGGATCACGACGCGGTCGCCGCGGGCCAGGTCCGTGACGGCCGAACCGGTCTCGACCACCCGTCCCATCGGTTCGTGGCCGAGCACGTCGCCGCTGCTCATGTACGCGCCGAGCACTTCGTACAGATGCAGGTCGGATCCGCAGATGCCGGTGGAGGTGACCTCGATGATCGCGTCCGTCGGCGCCTCGATCCGCGGGTCGGGCACCGTCTCCACGGCGATCTTGCGTCGTCCTTGCCAGGTCACTGCCTTCATCCGGCGCTCCTCCGGTCGGGGTCGATACGTCCCGGTCCTACCCGGGGACCTCCGCCCGAAACTTCGGCGGCGTTTGCTCGACCCGGCGGCAGGGTAAGGGCGTCCCGCATTCGCCGCGTGTCGTGACCTGCCTGCACGCCGGACGTGTGCCGCGGCCGATTCCGGGTAGGCGGAAGCCGTGGACCATACACGAGCTCCTCTGCTGGAAGCGCTTGCCGACTATCACCGGCTGGGCCGGTACGGCTTCACTCCGCCCGGGCATCGGCAAGGACGCGGGACCGACGAACGCGTCCTGGACGTGATCGGCCGGGACGCGTTCGCCTCCGATGTGCTGGCGATCGCCGGCCTTGACGACCGGCTCGCGCGCGGCGGCTATCTCACCCGCGCCGAGGCGCTGATGGCCGACGCGGTGCGCGCGGAATCCGCGTTCTTCTCCACCTGCGGCAGCTCGCTGTCGGTCAAGGCCGCCATGATGGCGGTCGCGGGCGGCCACGACGGCGGCCTGCTCGTCCCGCGCGACAGCCACAAGTCGATCGTGGCCGGGCTCATCTTCTCCGGTGTCCAGCCGCACTGGATCACGCCTCGATGGGACGCCGAGCACCATCTGTCGCATCCGCCCTCGCCCCAGCAGGTGCGCGAGGCGTGGGAGGAGTACCCGGACGCCGCGGGCGCGCTGATCGTGAGCCCGAGCCCCTACGGCACCTGCGCGGACATCTCCGCCATCGCCGACGTGTGCCACGAACGCGGCAAGCCCCTCATCGTCGACGAGGCGTGGGGCGCGCACCTGCCGTTCCACGAAGACCTGCCGACCTGGGCGATGGACGCGGGCGCGGACGTCTGCGTGGTCAGCGTGCACAAGATGGGCGCGGGCTTCGAACAGGGCTCGGTGTTCCACCTGCAAGGCGATCTCGTCGATCCGATCCGGCTCAGCGAATGCGCCGACCTGCTGATGACCACCAGCCCGAATGTCCTGGTCTACGCCGCGCTCGACGGCTGGCGCAGGCAGATGGTCGAGCAGGGACACGAATTGCTCGCCGCGGCGCTGCGAGTCGCCGAACAGGCCAGGCGGCAGCTGGGCGAGATCCCCGGCGTCCGAGTGCTGGAGGACGAGCTGCTCGGCGCCGAAGCCTCGCACGACCTCGACCGGCTGCAGGTACTCATGGACGTGTCCGGCACCGGGGCCAGTGGCTACCGAGCCGCGGACTGGTTGCGCGAGCACCGGCGCCTCGACGTGGGCCTCAGCGACCACCGCCGCGTACTCGCCACGCTGTCGCTCGCCGACGACAAGGACACCGTCGACACCCTGGTCGACGGCGTCGCGGCGTGGCGCGACCAGCTGACCGATCCCCAGCCGGCCCGCATCCACCTGCCCTCGCCGCAAGACCTGCAGCTGGACACCGTGCTGCTGCCGCGCGACGCGTTCTTCGGCCCGGTCGAGACGGTGGACGCCCAGGACGCCGTCGGCCGCGTCGCCGCCGAGCAGCTCACGCCGTACCCGCCGGGCATTCCGGTGGTCGTGCCCGGTGAGCGGATCGACGCGGCGGTCGTCGACTACTTGCGCACCGGACTCGACGCGGGAATGAACGTGCCGGACGCCACCGATCCGCAGCTGCGCACGATCCGTGTCGTGGCTCGAGGTTGAACCGAAACACGCTGTGAACCAGGAGGTTTCCCCTATGGCCGGACCGACCGCCGTCGCCCTCGTGTGCACGCTGAAGAAGTCACCCGCCGAATCCAGCAGCGACCTGATCGCCCGCCAGGTGCTCGATGAGCTGGCCCAGCACGACGTGCAGGGCTCGGTACTGCGTGTGGTCGACTACGAGGTGCTGCCGGGGGTCACCGCCGACGAGGGCCCCGGCGATCAGTGGCCGACGATTCGCGAACGGATCGCCGCGGCCGACATCCTGCTGGTCTCGACACCCACATGGGTCGGGCACATGTCCTCGGTGGCGCAGCGGGTGCTGGAACGCTTGGATGCCGAATTGTCCGAAACCGACGACGAGGGCAGGCCCGCGATGGTCGGCAAGGTGGCCACCGTCGCGGTGGTCGGCAACGAGGACGGCGCGCACAAGATCGTCGCCGACCTGTATCAAGGGCTCAACGACATCGGATTCACCATCCCCGCGCAGGGATGCACGTACTGGAACGATCAAGCCATGGGCGGTACCGACTACCAGGATCTCGACTCGGTACCCAAGGCGGTGGCCTCGGCGACCGCGGCGCTGGCCAGGAACGCCGCCCACCTGGCCAAGGTGCTCGACAGCCGGCAGTACCCGCCTGCGGGGTGATTGTGCGGCGCCCGGTCCCGCGACCTCCCGCCGGCCACCGGCGGGAGGTCGCCGCGTTCAGGCCAGTACCGCGTCGACCGTCTTCTTCAGCGCCGAAGGCTTGGCGGGCGAGGTCGGCGCCTTCTTCCTGAGTTCTTGCAGCCGGGCTCCGATGTCCTGAAGTTGCTTGCGCCCCAGCTGCTCTCGCACCTTCGGGAACCAGTCGTTCTCTTCCTCATCGATGTGGTGGTCGACGTTCTCGATCAGCACGGTGGCCTTGGCGGTGAAGTGCTCGTCGCCGGGCTTCATCATCGCCAGCTCGGTGACCAGCACATCGGCGACGTGATGCTCCTCGTAGGACTCCAGGATGTCCTCGTCGAGCTCGGGAACGAGTTTGCGCACCTCCGGATACATGCACTCGTTCTCCAGATAGGTGTGCACGGTGAGCGCCTCGATGATCTTGTTCACCACCTGCCCCTTCCGCTCGACGGCGTCCTCCCCCGCCTTCTCGAACTCGCGGAACAATTTCCGGATCGCCTTGTGATCCTCGCGCAGCAGTACGATCGCGTCGGTCGTCATCGCTTTCTCCTTGCCTCGGATGCCGGTCTGTTGCCGACATTCCCGGCGCCACGGCGCCGAAACACCACCGGCTGCCGTGCGGTCGGACCGGTACCGGGCCGTAAGGTGGCAGAAGACAGCGCAGGAAGGACGCAGATGCCACAGGCGGACGAGTACGCACACGAGCTGGCCGAACTGGCGCGGGGCTCGCAGATCACCGTCGCGGTCGCCGAATCGCTGACCTCGGGTCGGCTGTCGGCCACACTGGGGGCGGCGTCGAACTCGTCGGAATGGTTCCGCGGCGGCCTCGTGGCCTACAGCTCGGAGGTCAAACACACCGTTCTCGGGGTGCCCGACGTGCCCGTGGTGTCCCGGACCGCGGCCGAAGCGATGGCCACCGGCGTGCGCGAGTTGCTGAAAGCGGTTGTCGCCGTGGCGGTCACCGGTGCGGGCGGCCCGGATCCGCAGGACGGCGAACCGCCGGGCTCGGTCTGGTTCGCCATCGCCACCGAGCACGACGTGCGCGCATGGCACCGCCGGTTCGACGGCGACCCGGCGGACGTGGTCGCCGAGACCGTGGCCTGCGCGACCGAGTCGCTGCTGGACACCGCGCGCGCACTGCGCTCGGATCATTCGCCCGCGTGAGCTCCGGTCACGACGAACGGCGATGCTTGCGGTGGCTGGTGTCGCAGAACGGGTAGTTCTTCGAGCGCCTGCACAGGCACAGCGCCACCATGAACCGGTCGCAGCGGATGGTGCGGCCGTCCGCGGTGACCAGTTCCACCGGGCCCTCGATCAGGGCGGGGCCGTCGGCGGTGAGCGTCACGCGGCGGCACTGTTCATTGTCGGATGCGGTCGGCACGGATCACCACCAGATCTTCCATACGCTGGCCGGGCTCGATCAGCCCGGCCGACTCCAGCCACCGCGCGCGGCGGCGCAGCACCGGCCCGAACGGCACGGTCGCCCGTGCCACGACGGCGGCCTTCAACTCCAGCGCGCGCAACTGGTCCAGGGTCGTATCGGGATCGCACAGCGCCGAATGCACGATCAACGCGACCCCCCGTGGTTTGAGAAGGCCGGGCAGCGCCGCGCACAGCTGGTCGAGTATCGCCCTGCCGCCGGTCCCGGCGTCCCACGCACGCGCGATACCGCGGGTGTCGGTGCCCTCGGGAGCGGGGACATAGGGCGGGTTGGCCAGCACGAGGTCGAAGCTGCGCCCGCCGAGCACCGCACCGAAATCACCGCGCAGCACCTCGGCGTCGATACCGCGCAACCGGCAGTTCAACCAGGCGGACACCACCGCGGAGCGGGACACGTCCACCGCGGTCACCCGCGTCGCTCCCGTTCGGGCGGCGGCCACGGCCAAGGCGCCGGTGCCGGTGCACACGTCCAGCGCGTGTCCGCCGCGCGGGACGCCCGCCTCGGACAGGGCGCGCACGAGCAACCAGGTGTCCAGCTGCGGCGGATAGACGCCAGGGGGTCGAATCAACATCACTTTTCGCGGATAGCCCGCTGAACGCCGCTTAATCGTCCGCGCCGACCGCGCCGCTCCCGGGTTCGCGCAGCGAGCTGCGGCCCGCGCGCCAGGCGTCCAGCACATGATCGGCGAATCGGTCCTCGAGCAAGTTCGTCACCTGGATGCCGAACGCCACCGACTCGGTGAGCCCGGGTTCCTGCCGGAGCAGGTCGCCGATCACGCCGGTCCGCATCACCTGCTCGTGGACGGCGTCGGCTTCGACGTGCTCGCGATAGAACAGCACACACGCCGGATCGGCGTCCAAACGCCGCAACGCCTCCACCAGGCGCTGGGCTCCGGGCGGCGAAGTGATCTCCACCGTCGCGAAATGGCCCACCAGCGCCCCGCGCCACGACCGGTGCAGACCGAACAGCGACATCATGTTCACCAGCGCCAGCATCGGCGCGGGAACCACGTCCAGATAGTGCAGGTATGCCGGATCCAGCCCGGCACCGGCCAGCAGATCGGCGTACAGCTGCGCGTGCACGCGTTCGCCGCGTCCGCCGCCGAACTCGTCGAACTCCACCGCCACCAGCGATGCCTTGGCCTGCCCGCGCAGGCGCGGGATCACCCAGGCGTAGGGGTCGGCCTCCTTGTGGTGGTAGATCGAACGATGCACGAAGTACTCGCGCATCTGCCACCATTCGCCCTCGTCGCGCAGGAACCGGCTGAGTCCGGCCGGATCGGCGGGGGTGACCAGCAACTGATCGAGTTCGGCGTCGAGATCGGCTCCGCCGGGCACGTCCTCACGCAGCGCCCGCAGGAACCGCTGCTCCAGCGCGGCGCGCAGACCGAGCAGGCCCGGGTCCCATTCCCATCCCGCGTCCACCGCCGCGAAGCCGTGATAGTGCAGCTCGTAGCAGGTGTGCAGGGCCAGATGCAGATCCTCGCCGTACGGGTCCGCCGGACCCGGCTCCGGGACCGAACCGCCCGGTTCGCCGCGCAGCAACTGCACTACCGCCTCGGACAGCTCGCCGCGGGGCTGGGGCAGTTCGTGCGTCTGGGCGCCTGTCATGACCGTCATAGTGGTCGCTTACCCCGGTCCGCCGCCGTTATCGCGGCCCGGCACGGAAAGAATCCGCCTGCGAGCCGCCCGCGCCGCCGCCGCGGCGGCGCGGGAACTCCCCGGAACTACCCGTTCGCCTTTTTGTACGCCTCGACGACCTCGGCCGAGATCCGGCCGCGCGCCGAGACGTCGATACCGTTTTTGCGCGCCCATTCCCGGATAACCGTGGCCTGCTCCCGATCGTTCGACGAACGCAGGACACCACCGCGCCCGCGCCGCGTGCGACCGACTTTGCGGGCGTAAGGAACCCACTGATCGAAGAATCCGCGCAACTGACCGGCATTGTCCGCCGACAAGTCCATCTCGTAGGCCACGCCGTCCACGGCGAAAGACACAGTTTCCTCGGCCTGAGACTTGCCGTCGTAGTCATCGACCAGAGTCACGACGACCTTGCGTGCCATAGAGATAATCCCTTCACGGTTACCGAGCGCGTGCAGTCGAAAAAACAATCGTAGCCAGTAGATAACAGATCGGTTCCACCACGGGAACAGCGGGGTCCCCTGCCGCGGCACGAGACGCGTGCGGCGAACAGTGCACCGCCGGCGACCGTGCAGCCTCCACATATTGCACGCGCAACCGGCCAACCAGCAAACGGCACCTACCGGAACGCCCCTGCCGTACTCCGACGACGGCGTTGTGCGGCGACGCGCGGCCGCTCGGTGCGGCGCAGGCGCACCCGGATCTCGACGCTTGCACGGCGGCAGCCCAGCGCGTTCGGTAAATCCTGCCGCACCGACGCCGAATGCGTCGGCGCCGAGTACCTGCCGCTGCGGACCACATGACGTAATCGCAAGCGGGCCGCCGTATTCCGCATGCGCGGTGAAGAGGCGGCCACCTCCCCACAGGTGAGAAGGCGACGACGCGGGCGCCGCCTTAGTCTGGACGACGCCCGGTCCAGCCGGAATACTGGCGTGCGCCGGTTTCGCCGGAGTCGACCACGCCGGGTATGGCGCATTCGGTCGGCTCACCGTTCGAAAGAAAGGACCATCTCCCGATTCTGCAGACAGGCAGTCGGCCCGTTGAGGACGGCGGGGGGCCGAGTACCGTTCCGAACTCTGTCGAGCGAGTGGGGCGTCCGCGCGACGCGGATCCCAGCAACGAATCAGATGTCGGCCGATTCGCGGAATTCGGCCAGACGAGCCCAGTGCACGAGCGGAAGTCGATAGTATGCGTGTGGCCTTGTTGCCCGCAGGTACCAGGGGCGATCATCAACCGTATCTCGCGTTGGCGGACGAGTTCCGCGCCCGCGGGCACGACGTGGAAATCACCGCCACCCGCAATCAGGCGCACATCGTGCGCAATGCGGGCTTCGAACCCCATGTGATTCCCTTCGACGCCGCGGAATTGCTCGAGACGCCCGCGGCCAGACAGGCGTTGGCCTCCGGCAGGACGCTGCCGTTCATTCGCATCATGCTCGACACGGTGAAGATCATCGAGGGTGGGCGCGGGGTGGCGATGCACGAGGTGCTCGCGAAAGCCTGCGCGGGCGCGGATGTCGTCGTCGCCTGCGCGTCGACATTGCCCTGGGCGATGGAGTTCCGGGAGAAGACCGGTACGCCGGTGATCGGCTGCCTGCCCTACCCGCTCGAGCGCACCGGCGAGTTCCCGTCGTCGTTCATGGCGAAGAACATGACGTCGTCCCGGATTCTGTCGCGCGCGACTTATAGCCTTTTCGAATTGTCCTATACGTTCCTGTATCGCAAGGTCGATCGACAATTGCGTCAGCAGATGGGGCTGCCGGGCAAGCCGCGCAATCCTTTTCGGCGACTCCGCGACGAGCGGATACCGCTGGTTCACATGGTGAGCCCGGTGCTGTTGCCGAAGCCGCACGATTGGCCGGAACGCGCGACGGTCGTCGGCGCCCCCATTCTGCCGCAGCGGCTGCGGGACGCCTGGGGTGAAGCGGTCATCGACCCGGAACTCGACGCCTGGCTCGACGAAGGCGAACCACCGATCTATTTCTGCATGACCGGAATGCCCGTCGTCGATCCGGTGGAATGCCACCGGATGATCACCACGGTCTGCGCGCGACTGGGCGCGCGGGCCCTTGTCACGGTGAAAGGCGAGGGATTTCCGAAGGGATTCAGCGCCGATCGCGCGGTGCTGGTCATCGATTCGTTCGACTACGACCGTGTGCTGCCGCGCTGCCGCGCCGTGGTGCACCACGGCGGCAGCGGAAACACCCACGACGTGGTGCGCGCGGGGATTCCGGCGGTAGTGATCCCGGTGCACAGCGATCAATTCTTCTACGGCTGGCGCATCGCCGCGCTCGGTATCGGAGCCACCTTCCCGTATCGCCGGATCACTCCGGATCGCCTGTACCAGGCGCTGGCCCGAGCCCTCACGCCGCAGGCACGGCAGCGAGCCGAAGAGATCGGCCGCACGGCCGCGGCGGAGAACGGTGTGCTCGCCGCGGTCGACGCCGTCGAGAAACTCGCCACCGCGACCACCCGACCGTGAGATGCCGGACGGCGCCCGTAGGGAATCGCGGCGTCGTCCGATGAGCGCACGACCCCCGTGACAGTCGAGTTCCGAAGGTTGTACCGCATGACCGAATACCGTTCGTTCGTCGATGTGCTGCTCACCCGTGGTGAGACGCTGAACGCCGGGACCGCCTACCGATTTCTGCGCACCGGTGACGCGGACGGCGCCGTCGACGACATCACCTACGCCGCCGTGTCGATCCGCGCGCGGGCGATCGGCGCCGCGTTGCAGGACGCGGGCGTGCGCCGGGCCCTGCTGCTCTATCCGTCCGGATTGGACTTCATCGCAGGGTTTTTCGGCTGCCTGGCCGCCGACGTCGTCGCCGTGCCCGCACCGCTGCCGCAGCTGGATGCCCGGTCGCTGCGGCGGCTGCGGCACATGGTCACCGATGCAGGCGTCGACGCGGTACTCACCACCGCGCAGGTCCGCGCCGACGCGAGCGCGGCGGTCGAGCAACTGCCGGAACTGGCCGCGCTGACCTGGCTGGCGACCGACGAGATCCCCGACGCCGCGGCCGCGGCGTGGCGGCAGCCCGCCGTCGGCCCCGACTCGGTGGCCTTTCTGCAGTACACCTCGGGTTCGACCAGCGCGCCGCGCGGCGTCGTGGTCACCCATGCGAACCTGCTGCACAACGAGCGCGCCATCGCCTCGGCGCTGGGCCATACGCCGGATCTGGTGGACTCGCTCACCGACGCGCTGTTCGTCAGCTGGCTGCCGATGTACCACGATATGGGGCTCATCGCGCCCGTGTTGCAGACGATGTTCGTCGGCGCGAACGCGGTGCTGTTGTCCCCCCAGCATTTTCTGCAGCGTCCCGAGCGCTGGCCGCAGGCGGTGTCCGCGTTCGGCGCGCACACCAGCGGGGGTCCCAACTTCGGCTACGAGCTGTGCCTGCGCCGGATGTCGCCCGCGCAGATCGACCGGCTCGACCTGCGCGGCTGGAAAGTGGCCTTCAACGGCGCGGAGACGGTGCGCCCGGCCACGGTGCGCCGGTTCGCCGACACCTTCCGGAGCGCGGGTTTCCGGGCGGAGTCCTTCCAGCCGGTCTACGGCTTGGCCGAGGCGACGCTCATCGTCAGCGCCGCCGAAATCGGCGCCCGGCCCACGGTGGTCCTGCCGCCCGGCCGGTCGGAGCTGGTCGGCGTGGGGCGCCCGGCCGAGGGGTTGTCGATCGCCATCGTGGATCCGGAGCAACGCACGGAGTGCGCCGAAGGCGCCGAGGGCGAGATCTGGGTGTCCGGAACAAGTGTCGCCGCCGGATATTTCGGCAACGAGCAGGCCACCGCCGAGACCTTCCATGCCGGGCTCGGCGACGACGACCGCGCGTTCCTGCGCACCGGCGATCTGGGTTTCCTGTCCGGCGGTGAGCTGTTCGTCACGGGGCGGCGCAAGGACCTGCTGATCATCGACGGCAAGAACCATTACCCGCAGGATCTGGAGCTGACCGTCGAAACCGCGCACGACAGCGTCCGGCCCGGGTGCGTGGCGGCCTTCTCGGTGGACGAGGGCATCGACGGGGAACTGCCCGTCGTGGTCGCGGAGGTGCGCACCGAGGACCCCGCCGAGCTCGCCGACGCCGAAGACGCGATCCGCGCCGCGATCGGTGCCGAGCACGGGCTCACGCTGCGGTCGGTGGTCTTGATCCGTCCCGGTGAGCTGCTGAAGACCAGCAGCGGCAAGGTGCAGCGGCAGGCCTGCCGCGCGGCGTATCTCGACGACGAGTTCTCCCCGGTGCTGCCCGTACGCGCCGAGTTCGAGGACGCGCCGATCGCCGCCCCGTCGGCGGCGGCGATCACCGCCGACGAGATGCAGACCTGGCTGGTGGAGATCATCGCCCGGTTGGCGTATCTCGATCCCGCCCGGATCGACGTGCACCGCCCGCTGGTCGAATTCGGCCTCGGCTCCGCGGATCTCGTCGAACTCGTCGTGGAGCTGTCCGACCGCGTCGGGCATACGCTGGACACGAATCTGTTCTTCGAGCACCCCACCATCGCGCAGGTAGTCGCGGCGCTGCACCGCACCGACGCCGATGCCGCGCCGGTCCAGCACCAGGAACGCACCGGTGACGACGCCATCGCGATCATCTCGATGGCCTGTCGTTTCCCGGGCGGCGCCGACGACCCGGAATCGCTGTGGCGGCTGCTCGACGACGGACGCGACGGGCTGTCGGACGTGCCGCCGGGCCGCTGGAGCATCGACGGGCTCTACGACCCGGACCCGGCCGCGGAGGGCAAGGCGTACACCTTCCGCGGCGGATACCTCGGCCAAGTGGACGAGTTCGACGCCGCGTTCTTCGGTATCGGGCCGCGCGAGGCGGCGGTGATGGACCCGCAGCAACGGCTCATGCTGGAACTGAGCTGGGAGGCGATCGAACGGTCCGGCCGCGACCCCAGGCAGTTGCAGGGCAGCATGACCGGTGTCTATTTCGGGGTGTACAGCACCGGCTATCTCGCCGATCCCGCTCCGCACCAGTTGAACGGACAGGTCGGCACCGGCCTTTCCCCCAGTGTGGCCTCCGGCCGGGTCGCGTACACGCTCGGCCTGCACGGACCCGCCGTCACTCTCGACACGGCGTGTTCGTCGGCGATCGTCGCGATGCACCTGGCCGCGCAGGCGCTGCGCGCGGGCGAGTGCGATCTCGCCCTGGCCGGCGGCGCGACACTGCTGATGGGTCCGACCGCGCACGTGGAGCTGTGCAAACTCGGTGTGCTGTCGCCGTCGGGACGCTGCGCGCCGTTCTCGGCGGGCGCGGACGGCACGGTATGGGCCGAAGGCGCGGGCCTGGTGCTGCTGAAGCGGCTCGACGACGCCCGGCGCGACGGCGACCGGGTGCTGGCGGTGATCCGCGGCTCCGCGATCAACCAGGACGGCCGCAGCCAAGGGATCAGCGCCCCCAGCGGATTCGCGCAGGAGCAGGTCCTGCGGGCGGCGTTGCACGCCGCGGGCATGGCGCCCGAGGACGTGGACTACGTGGAAGCCCACGGCACCGGCACCGCGCTCGGCGACCCCATCGAAGCACGCGCCCTGGCCCGCGTCTACGGTCCCGGCCGGGCGCCGGATCGCCCGCTCGGGGTGGGCTCGCTGAAATCCAATCTGGGGCACACCCAAGCGGCGGCCGGAATCGGCGGCGTCATCAAGCTGGTCCTCGGTCTGCAGCACGAGCGGATACCGGGAATGGCCCACGACGGGCCGCCGACCCCGCAGCTGGACTGGGCCGGAAGCGGATTGGTCGTGCGCACCGATCCGGCGCCCTGGCCCCGGGGCGCTCGTCCGCGCCGCGCCGGAGTCAGCGCGTTCGGGCTCAGCGGCACCAACGCCCACCTGATCCTCGAGGAGGCTCCCGCGCTCGACCCGGCCGACTCGTTCGACGACGAGCCGGACGACAGACGACTGGCGCTGCTACCGGTCTCGGCCCGGAACCGGACTTCGCTGCGCGGTCAGGCGCGGCGCTTGCTCGAGCACGTCACCGGTGACGACACGCTGGCGCCCGCACCGGTGTCCCGCTCGCTCGCGGTGCAGCGCACACCGTTCGAATGGCGGGCCGTCGTCGTGGCGGCCGACCGTGACGAAATGCTGTCGGCGCTGGGCGATCTCGCCGACGAACGGGCAGCACCCGATGTCGTGGTCGCCGCGGACGCGGCGCTCACCGCGGGCAAGACGGCGTTCGTCTTCCCGGGGCAGGGCGTGCAGTGGGCCGGAATGGCACGTGACATGCTGGCCAGGTCGGAGGTCTTCCGCGCCGAATTCGCCCGATGCGACGAAGCGTTTCGCCACCGCACCGGATGGTCACTGGCGACCGCGCTGTTCGGGCTCACCGCGGCGCAACTCGGCGACTTCACCGTGGTGCAACCGCTGCTGTTCGCCACGATGGCGGCGCTCGCGGCGACCTGGCGGGACGTGGGTGTCACACCGGATGCCGTGATCGGGCACAGCCAAGGCGAGATCGCCGCGGCCTACGTCTCGGGTGCGCTCAGCCTCGACGAGGCCGCCCAGGTGGTCGTGGCCCGCAGCCGCCTGATGGCAGGCATCGCCGAGGAGGGCGCGATGGCGATGGTCGGCCTGCCCGCGCAGCGGCTCGAACAGCGCTTGGCGGCGCTGGAGCCGGCGGTGTCGATCGCGGCGATCAACATCCCTCGCTCGACGATCGTGGCGGGAACCCGCCATGCGGTCGAGACGCTGGTGCGTGAGCTGGAGGCCGAGCAGGTCGAGGTGCGGGTACTGGCCGCGGGACCGGCGCTGGCCGGGCATTCCGTTCTGCTGGAACCGATCCGGGAGCAACTGCTGGACGAGCTCGCCGGGTTGACCGCCGTCCCACCGGCCGTTGCGTGGTACTCGACCGTGCTGGGCGAACAGTTGGTCGACGCCTGCGCCGACGCCGCCTACTGGTATCGCAACGCACGCGAACCGGTCCGCTTCGCGAGCACCATCGAGCGCATGATCGGCGACGGGTTCCGGTATTTCGTAGAACTCGGGGTGCATCCGCTGCTGACCACGGCGGTGCGGACCGTGGCGGAGGAATCCGGCCGGGAGATCGTCGCGGTCGGGTCGCTGGTGCGCGACGCCGACGGGCCGCGCAGCCTGGCTCGCGCGCAGGCCGCGCTGTGGGTGGCGGGCCGCGACCTCGACTGGTCGCGGCTGGTGCCCGCACAGGGCAGCGTCGATCTGCCGACCTACGCCTTCGACCGGCGGCGGTTCTGGACCGAATCGGTGTCCGAGGACGCCTCCGCGCTGGGGTTGCAGGCCGCGGGCCATCCGTTCGTCGGCGCCGTCGTGCCGCAACCGGATTCCGGCGGCGTGACGCTGACCGGCCGCCTCTCGCTGCGGACCCACCCGTGGCTGGCCGAGCATGCCGCGCCCGGCGCGGTCGTCATGCCCGGCACCGGTCTGGTCGAACTCGCCATCCGCGCCGGTGACGAGGTGGCCGCCGGCATCGTGCGGGAACTCGTGCTGCACGCTCCGCTGGTCGTGCCGCAGGACGCGGCGTTGCAGATCCAGGTGGTCGTGGGCGACGCCGACGCCACCAGCGGCAGGCCCGTCTCGATCCACTCCCGCTGGGAGCGAGATCTCGACACCTCGTGGACGTTACACGCCCGCGGGGTGCTGGTGGCGGCCGCCGGAACCGATGCGGGCGCCGTCGACACCACGCAGTGGCCTCCGGCGGACGCGGCGGCGGTCGACGTCGAGGACATGTACGCACGGTTGTCCGAGCGCGGGCACCGGTACGGTCCGCTGTTCCGGTCGGTGCGGGCGGCGTGGCGGCGCGGCGCGGAGGTCTTCGCCGAGGTGGCGCTTGCGGAGCATGCCCACGGTGAGGCCGCGCGGTTCGAGATCCATCCCGCCCTGTTCGACTCCGCACTGCACGCGGCGCTGCTGCTCGGCGCGGGCGAAAGCGATTCCGCGCTCCTGCCTTTCGCCTGGACCGGTGTGACTCTGCACGCTTCCGGCGCGACGGCGTTGCGCGTGCGGATCACCCAGGGTGACGACGGGGTACGTGTTCTGGCGAACGATCACACCGGACAGCCGGTCGTGTCGGTGGAATCGCTGGTCCTGCGGCCCGCGCCCGCGGCACAGGTACTCGACGGGGCGCTGTCCGCCGCGCACCGCACCTTGTTCCGGCCGGAGTGGACACCTCTGCCCGCCCCTGCGACCGTCCGGCCGGTCGTCGCGGTGCCCTGGTCGCGGCTCGGACCGCACGACGCGGCGCCGGACGCGGTGGTAATCGAAGTCGCCGAGGGTGATTCGATCGACGCGGTGCACGCCGCGCTACGGCAGACCCTCGAGGCATTGCAGGCCGCACTCGACGACCCGCGACTGGGCGCGGCGACGATCGTGGTGCGCACCCGGCGCGCGATGGCGCTGCCCGGGGAGGACGTCCCGAACACCGCGGGAGCCGCGGTCTGGGGACTGACCCGCACGGCGCAGTCGGAGAACCCGGACCGCGTCGTGGTGGTGGACAGCGCCGACGCCGAGGTCGACCTCGCGGCGGTCCTCGCCTCCGGGGCGGCACAAGTCATGGTGCGCGACGGCGCCCTGTTCGCACCGCGGCTCGTGCGGCCTGCCTCATCCGGACTCGCGCCGAGCGGACCCGATTTCGGGGACGGTTTCGTGCTCGTCACCGGAGCGCCGGGACGGCTCGGCTCGCTGCTGGCCGGGCATCTGGTGCGCGCCCACGGCGTCAGCAAGCTGCTGCTGGCCAGCCGGCGAGGCTCCGACGGCCCCGGTGCGGACGCGTTGCGCGCCGAACTCACCGGTCTCGGCGCGCAGGTGGTCTTCGCCCGGTGCGACGTGGCCGACCGAGCCGCGCTGGCTGACGTCCTGCGCGGACGCACGCTCAGCGGCGTCGTCCACGCGGCCATGGTCCTCGATGACGTCACACTGGGATCGCTGACTGCGCAACGGCTCGAAGCGGTCCTGCGACCGAAGGTCGACGCGGCGTATCACCTGCACGAGCTGACCTCGGACATGGACCTGGCGTGCTTCGTCCTGTTCTCCTCGGTCGCGGGCGTCCTCGGCAATCCCGGTCAGGCGAACTACGCGGCCGCCAACGCCTACCTCGATGCCCTCGCCACCCACCGGGCGGCGCAAGGGCGTACCGCGCAGTCGCTGGCCTGGGGTCCGTGGAGCCTCGATATGCACGAGGTGATGGCGGCGGCGGACATCCGTCGCATGGAACGCACCGGTGTGCGCCCGTTCGCCGCGCTCGACGGCTTGGCCGCGTTCGACGCGGCGCTGCGGCGGACCGAACCGGTGCTGGCGCCGATGCGGATCGACGCCGACGCGATGCGGCGCGCGCCGATCGTTGCGCCGATGCTGCGCGGACTGATCCGTCCGTCGACGCGCCGCACGGCCGTCCACCGCGAGGCCACCGACCCGTCGGCGCGGTCGCGATTCGCCGAGCGGCTGCGCGGATTGCCGCCCGAAGAGGCAGTCGCGGTCGCGGTGGACGTGGTGGCGCGCTGGGCCGCCGACGTGCTCGGTCACACCGGCGCGGACGCAGTCGCGCCGGACCGGTCGTTCCAGAGCCTGGGCATGGACTCGCTCATGGCGGTGGAACTGCGCAACCGGTTGCGCGACGACACCGGGATTCTGGTGCCGCTCGGCGAGATCTTCGCCCACCAGAGTCCGGCCGCGCTGGCCGCCTACCTCGTCGAACAGGCGGCACGCACGGATACCGGCGCGCCCGCCGTGGCCGGGGGCGAGGAGGAGGTCCCCGATGTCGTCACTCTGCCGGTCACCCGGGATCTGATGCGGCTGCTGCGGACACAGCGGCAAGGCGTGCCGAGTGCCGCCCAGACCGGCGGACTGGCCATGCGGCTGCACACGGCGGTCGAACGCGCCGACCTGGAAGCGATGCTGGCCCGCCTCGCCGGACGCCACGCGGCGCTGCGCACGGTGATCGTGCCGAGCGACGAGCACGGCACCCAACTCCAGGTGCGGTCCGCGCCGGGCGGGCCGCTGCTGCGGTGGACGGTCGTCGATCAGCTCGACCACACCGTCGCGCGAGCACGGTTGCGCGAGCTGATGAGCGAGCCGTTCGACCTGGCGCGGGGGCCGCTGTGGCGGTTCGAGCTGCTGGTGTCCGGTTCCGGCGAGCAGATGCTGATCTTCGGCGCGCACCACGGCATGTGCGATGTCCAGTCGATGTTGCTGGTGGCCGGGGAGATCGACGCCGAGCTGTCCGGGACGCCCCTCCCGGATACTGTGTCCAACAGAGACATTCACGATCTGCTCGCTGCGCAGGCGCCGCAGGGCGAGCCCGACGCCGAGTGGCGAAGGGAGTTCGCCGGTTGCCGCCGCCTCGACCTCACCCTCGCCCGGCCCAGGCCCGCGCAGCGCAGTCACCGTGCGGGAGAGGTGCTGCTGGCACTGCCCGCCGGGCTTCAGGACGGTGTGGCGCGGCGCGCTCGGGAGCTGGGCATCACGCCCGCGGCGTTGTTCCTCGGCACGCTCACCGCGCTGCTGGCCCGGCGGCAGGACAACGATCGTTTCGCGCTCGCCGTCCCGGTGGACACCCGCATCCACGCCGACGCCCCCACCGGCGTCGGCTATTTCGGTGTGCCGGTGCCCTATCCGGCGACCGTGGAGCCGGGCGAGTCGATCGATGACCTGCTGCGCCGTACCGGTGACCGGCTGCGGCGCCTGCTCGTGCCGGGAGCCGGCTTCTCCGATGCTCTCGGTGCGCTCGCCGCGGAAGGTCTGTACCGGGACAACGCGCCGCTGGTCGAGGTGTACTTCAACTATCTGCGGGCCAATTCCGCCGTCCACCGCGCGGAACTGGTCCCGGTGGGAACCGGGTACTCCGATCTCGATCTGATGGTGGCCGTGCTGGCCGACGCGGGCCAGGTCTGGTTCACCTACAACGCGGACATCATCGATGACGCGACCTGCACCCGCCTCGGCCACGACTACCTCACCCTGCTCGGCGAGGTGATCGAGCACCCCGGCCTGCCGGTGCGCCCGGGGTCGCGCGCGCCGCGTGCGGCCGCACCCGGCGGCGTCGCGTTCGCGGCCACGTTCGCGCTGGGCAAGCTGCCGGATCTGTATCACGCCGCGTCGGCGCCGGCCCACGGCGAGGACGGACCGACCGTGCTCGAGGCGCCCTATCACCACGTCCTGGCCGGATTGCGCGACCCCTCCGGCGTCTTCGCGCAGCCGTCCACCGCCCTGGGCATCGTCTTGCTGCGGGCGGCGGACCTGGAGCGATTCGGTGCGCTCACCGACGACGCGCTCGCCGAACTGGCCGAGCAGTACCCCGCCGCCGTCCGGGAAGCGTCCGAACGTGCCCGGGTGCCGATCATCGTCGGCTTCCTGCCCGCACCCGGTCTGGACGAGCGCCTGCGCCACTGGGAGCAACGGACCGCGGGGCGGCTGCGGGAGATCCCGGGCGTCGCGGTCCTCACCGAGCCCGACTGGACGCGGGACCATCAGGTGGCGCACCGTTTCGACGAGCAGACCGACGCGCTGGCCCATCTGCCGTTCACCGAGGAGTTCCAGGCCGCGGTGGCGCTGACGCTCACCGCGGTCGCACGCGTCGCTCTGCTGCCCGCGCCGAAGGTCATCGCCGTGGACGGCGACGACACCCTGTGGAGCGGCGTCGTGGACGAAATCGGGCCTACGGCGGTCACCTTCGACGCACCACGGCTCGCGCTGGCGCGGCGGCTGCGGCAATGGCGCGCCGCCGGCACCTTGCTGGTGCTGATCAGCAACAACGACGAGGAATCCGTCCGAGCCGTGCTCGACCGTCCGGACAGCCCGCTGCGCGCCACGGACTTCACCGTCGTGTCCACCGGATGGGACAGCAAGCCCGAGCGGCTGGAGGAGGCCGCGCGGACAGTGGGATTCGCACTCGACGGCGTGGTCTATCTCGACGACAACCCGGTCGAGATCGCGAAAATACGAGCGCGCGCACCGGAAGTGCTCGCGGTGACCTGTCCGCCGGCCCGGGAACTGGAGGCGTTCCTCACGCGGTTGTGGCCGGTGACCCCGGTGGCCGTGACCGCGGAGGACGCCGAGCGCGCGGAGTTCTACCGGCGTGAACACGAACGCGACCTGGCCCGTGAGCAACTGGACTTCGCGCAGTTCCTCGACGGCCTGGAGCTGACGGTGACCGTCGAGCCGCTGTCCGAGCAGAGCATGCCACGCGCGGCCCAGCTCGTCCGGCGGACCAGCCAATTCGTCCTGGGCGCCGGCACCGAGGAGGATGTCGAGCGGTGGCGGGAGGACGGCGAGGTGTGGACCGCATCGGCGCGAGATCGGTTCGGCGACTACGGAACCGTCGCCCTGCTCGCGCTGCGCACCGACGGCGCCGCGCTGCGGGTGCGCGGATGGCATCTCAGCTGCCGCGCCCTCGGCCGAGGGGTCGAGGAACGCCTACTCGGCTGGCTGGCCGAGCGCGCGGCGGCGCTGGGCTGCGCGACGGTGCGGATGACCGTGCACCGCACCGCGCGCAACGTGCCCGCCCGCCGCTTGGCCGCCGCGCTCGGCGGCGGCGCCATCGATGCCGAGCGACTCGCGGTCGAAGTACCGCTGGACCGCCTGCGGACGTTCCGATCCTGGGCGCAATGACCATGGCCGACAAGGAGTTTTCCGTGCGCAGTCCGAACGGCGAGCACCCACCGCACGCCGAGCGAGCCGATCGGCGCGAGCTCGCCGAAGCCATCGAAGGCGGTGGCGGCCTCGACGTGTCCGCGTTGCTGGCGCGCGCGGGTTCTCCGGTGACCACCCGGACGGCGGTCGAGAGTCCCAGCCGGTGGAGCCCCGAGTCGCTCACGGCGGCGGTCACCGGGGTGGCGAACCGATTCACCGCCGAGACGATCGGGCCGGAGACGGATTTCTTCGACGGCGGCGGCACGTCCGTCGCGGCGGTCGAGTTCGTCGCGGCTCTGGCCAGGGAACTCGACGTGCACCTCGATCTGGACGACGTCTTCGCCGACGCGCGCCCGCGCAGGCTGGCGCAACGCTGGTTGAGCGCTCACCCCTCATCCACCGAACGCGATCTGCCCGTGGCGGAAACGGGTGCGGTGGACGAGGAGTTCGCGCAGCTCATGTCCGATGTCGCCGGAGCCGACCGGCTCCCGTTGGTCGACCCGCCGGACCGGGTGGTCCCGCGGTGCATCCTGCTCACCGGCGCCACCGGTTTCCTGGGCAGCCATCTGCTGCTGGACCTGTTGCGTAGCAGCGACGCGCAGGTGGTCTGCCTGGTCCGCGCGCAAGACGACGAGGACGCCCTCGACCGGCTCGCCGCCGCGCTGACGCGGTTCCTGCTGCCGTGGTCTCCGGAGGTGCGCAGGCGGGTGACAGTGCTGCCCGGCGACCTGCGTGAGCCCAACCTCGGCCTGTCCGAGCAACGCTGGGCGGCGCTGGCGGACGAGGTCGACGCCATCGTCAACGTCGGCGCCGCGGTGGACTTCCTGCGTGGCTACCGGTCACTGCGCCGCGCGAACGTCCTCGGTCCGCTCACCCTGGCGCGGCTGGCGGCGACCGGGAGACCCAAACCGCTGCACCACGTCTCCTCGATCGCGGTGTTCAACGAGCTCGGCATCGCCGCCATGGGCGAGGACGATCCGGTGGCGAACATCGGCAAGCTGGTGATCGGCTACGACCGGACGAAATGGGCGGCCGAGGCGGTCATGCGGCGGGCGCGCGAACACGGACTGGTCGTCACGGTGCTGCGGCCCGGCGGCATCGGCGGCCACCGCGAGACCGGCGCGCACAATCCGCGCGACCTCAACAGCGGCATCATCGCGGCGCTGTCGCGGTTCGGCACCGTCCCCGCGCTGCGCAACCTCCATGTCGCGCCGGTGGATTGGGTGAGCAAGGTCGCGGCGGCGATCGTGTGCACGCCGACGGCGTGGGGCCACAACTACCACCTCACCGGCACACCAACCACCCTCGAGCAGATGCTCGGGGAATCCGCCGCGATCGGCATGGACATGCGGGTACAGCACTGGTCGGCGTGGTGCGACGAGGTAGTGGAACGGATTCGCACCGAGCCGGTCCCGGAGCTGGAATCGCTGGCACAGGTATTGCGCAGCCCCATCGCGCGCCATCCGCTGGAGACGATGGCATCCGTTCCCGCCGCCACCGACGAGCGCACCCGCGCTTTCCTGCGCGCGCACAATCTGCCCGCGCCCATCCGCTACGGCGCGCAGTCGCAACGCAAAACGCTGGAAATGCTCGCCGACACCGGATTGGCGCGGCTGCCGCAGCCGCAAGACACACCCTATCTGTGGTTCTCGGAGACGTTGGCGGGGACGCTCGGGCCCGCCGGCGCACCGGCAGGCACGTCCTGCACCCTGAATCTGCGGCTGTCCATCGCGAGCACCCACCAGCTGGTGGCCGGGCGCACCGTCGACGTCAGCGGCGAACTGCGGTGCACGCTGCTGCACGACGCGCCGCTCACCGTGGCCGGTGCGCTGTCGGTCCGCCCGCACGACGGCATCCCGATACGGCACGGGCTGAAGCATCCGCTCATGCACTACCGGCTGTCGCTGCGCGACGCCGACGGCGGAACGTGGTGGTTGTCCGGCTACAAATACGCCGAGGCGCGGCGCACCCTGATCCGGCAGGCGCGCACGCTCACCGTCGAACTCGGCCGCGAGGGCGAGCCGGCGGCCTTCGCGGGCGAGGTCGCCGTCCCGCTGGACACCTACCTGCGCGATCAGATCGACGGCATCCAGGTGGATCCGCGGTTGTCCGAACGTCAGCGACGGACCGCGAAACTGTTGTGGCTGAGCTGGTTCGGTTCCCAGCTCGGCAAGGGCCTGCTGGAACCGGCGCTGCGCGTGGGCACCGAATTGCTGGATCTGCGCCGAAACGCGAAGGAGTTCCGCTGATGCTCACCCCGATCCGGCCGGGCGCCGCGCTGACGGTGCAGGAGATCCCGTTCCGGACCACCGACGGCATCCAGCTGGGCCTGCGCCGCGTCGTCGTCGACGATCCCGACCGGCCCGCGGTACTGCTGGTGCACGGCCACGGCGTGTCCTCGGAGATGTTCCTGCTCCCCGAGACCCGCACGATCGTCGACGCGCTGGTCGACGCCGGATACCAGCCGTGGCTGCTGGACTGGCGCGGCAGCTGCCGGCTGCCCTACAACGCCTCCGGGCCGCGCTTCAGCTTCGACGACGTGGCGCTCTACGACCTGCCCGAGGCCGTCGGGGAGATCCGGCAGCGCATCGGCGACCAGCCGTTGTTCGTGGTCGCGCACTGCGTCGGCGCCTTGGCGCTGTCGATGAGCATGACCGCCGGACTGATACCGGGCTTGGCCGGAGTCGTCGCCCAGGGCGTCTTCCTCACGCCGAAGGTGAGCAACGCGGTGCGGATGCGGGTGCTGGTGGGCGGCGAACTACTCGGCTCCCGGCTGCACCACCTCGAATCCGACTTCCGCAAAGTCGGGCTGTGGTCGCGGAAAACGCTGCTGTACGCACTGCTCACGCGGAAAGGGGAATGCACCGACCCCACCTGCCGGATGGTCCACGGCAGCTGGGGCATGGGCGCCGAGCTGTTCGTGCACGACCACCTCGATCCGCGCACCCACGACCGCCTGGCGGAGCTGTTCGGCCCGATCCCGGTGCACGTGCTCCCTCAGCTGCGGCGGATGGAGCTGGCGCACGCCGTCCAACGATGGAACGACAACGACGACCGCTACCGAATGCTGCCGGAGAACGCCCTGGACCACGCCGACCGGATCGACTGCCCGGTGCTGCTGCTGTCGGGCAGCCGCAACGAGGTCTGGCTCGACTCGAACAAGCTGTGCCACGACGTGCTCACCACCCGCAACCCCCAGCTGGACGTCCGCTACGTCGAAGTCCCCTCCTACGGTCACCTCGACACCTTCCTCGGTCGCGGCGCGGCACTGGACGTGTACGGGCACATCTTGGAATTCCTCGACGGGTGCGGGCGTCCCGCGTCCCGATCGGTCGGCACGGCGTGAGCGGACACACCGCCGACAGCCGTTCGCTGCGCATCGCGATGTTCGCGGATTTCCACCCGGCCACCCTCGGCGGGATCCAGACATCGATGCGCGCGCAACGCACGGCGTTGGAGCGGCTCGGCCACCGCGTCACCGTATTCACCATCCCGCCACCGGAACTCACACCGCCGGACCCGGACATCGTCGTTCTCGCGACCACGGGTGGATTGACCGTGAACGGCTACCCCGTCGCCCTGCCGACCCGCAGGAACGCACGCCTCATCGATGCGGCGTTCGCCGAACGCGGCTTCGACGTCGTGCACGCGCAGACCACCTACGGCGCGGGCGTGGCCGGATTGCGCGCCGCGCGCCGCCACGGCCTTCCCCTCGTCCAGTCGATGCACAGCCGCGACGACTCCTTCATCGAACGCAATTCCCCGTTCCCCTACCTCGCCGCGCTCACCATGCGCGTCCTGCACGGCGGATTCGTCGGTCTGCGCGCCGCGATGCCGCGCCTGCCCGAAAGCCGTACGGCGCGCCATGCTTGGCGGCCGCTGGTCGCCCAAGCACAGGCCGCCGACCACGTCGTCGTGCCGACCCGGCATTTCGCTCAGCGGTTGGCAGCGCACGGCGTGGACCGTCCGACGCACGTGGTGTCCAACGGAGTCGACGACGATCTGGTGCGCGCCCTCCCGCAGCGCTCCAGCGACCGGGGTCGGCTGCTGCGCGTTCTGTGGTGCGGCCGTTTCTCCGCCGAGAAGCGGCCGCTGGAGGCCATCGAAGCGGTGCACCGGGCCGAGGGCTGCCTCCTCGACGTCTACGGCGCGGGAGCGCTGGAGCCTCGCCTGCGCTCGGCCGTCGACCGCCTCGGGCTGCGTGAGCGGGTTCGGCTGCACGGCGAGGTGAGCCAGGCGGAGTGCTTGGCGGCCATGCGCACCCACGACGTGCTGCTGTTCCCGTCCGCCGGGTGCGACACGCAGGGCATGGTGCTGCTCGAGGCCGTCGCGGCGGGCCTGCCGGTGCTGCACTGCGACCCGGACGTCACCGAAACCGTCCCCGCGGGTGGGGAATACCGCGCCCGCGATGCCTCGACGGACGCGCTCGCCGAGGCGCTGCGCGAGCTGGCGGATCGTCCGGACCGGCTCGACGCCATGCGCGAGGTGCTGGCACGCCACGCCGACCGGACCCTGCAATCGCGGTTCACCGCGCGACTGGTGTCGGTCTACACCGAGGCGATCGCCGCCGCCGCGTCAGCTCGGCTGCCGTAGCGGCAGGCCCGCGGCCGTGTAGATCGCATCGATGACGCTCATCGTCGCCACGGCGTCCTCCGGCGAGGTGGGCACCGGCTCACCGTGGCGCACCGCCGCGACGAAGGCGTCGAGCTGATAGGCGTAGGTCGTGCGGCGCGAAGTCTTCTCGGTGCGGCTGCCGCGGTCCGAACGCACCGACAGCCTGCGCGGCAGCTGCGGCGCCACGGGGTTGACCACCCGCATTTCGCCACGTTCGCCCACCACGCGCGCGCCGATGCGCAGCACATCCGACGACCACATCGAGCAGCGCAGCCGCCCGGTGTGACCGGAAGGGAACCGCAACTGCGCGCTCATCGCGCGGTCGATGTGCGGGCCGCGCAATTTCGCGGTCGCGGCGACGACTTCCGGGTCCTCGCCGCCGAACACCCTGGCCATGTGGACCGCGTAGCAGCCCGCGTCCATCAACGCCCCGCCGGCGAGCGTGTAGTCGTAGCGGATATCGGAGAATCGCGGCAGCGGAAAGCACATGGCGGTGTCCACGCGCACCAGCTTGCCGAGTTCGCCGGAGGCGATGATCTGCTCCGCCCGCCGGGTCATCGGGTGGTAGCGGTAGTGGAATGCCTCCATCACCACCCGATCCGACGTCGCGGCCAGCGCGGCGATCTCCCTGGCCTCGGCGGCGTTGGCGGTGAACGGCTTCTCGCACAACACGTGTTTTCCCGCGGCGAGCGCCTCTTTCGTCCACCGGCCGTGCAGACCGTTCGGCAGCGGGTTGTAGACGGCGTCGATGTCGGGCGCGGCCACCAGTGCCGCGTAGCTGTCGAAGACCTGCGCGATGCCGTGCTTGCGCGCGAACGCACTCCCACGTTCCTGATCGCGAGCCGCCACAGCAGCCACCAGCACGTCCGGGTGCTCCCCGGCGGGACGCACCAGAGCGGCCGGTGCGATGCGGGCGGCGCCCAGGATGCCGATCCGCAGGGCCGGTCCGGAGTGTGTCATGCGCGCGACTGTAGCAATGGATCCGATTGCGCCGCCGTGCGATCCGTCAGGGAGACGGCGCGTCACCGTATACGGTCAGCCAGATCGCCCGGCCCAGCGCCTCGGCCAGCGCGTCGTCGGTGACCCCGGATCCGGGGGAGAAACTGGCGGCGATCGCGCGTTCGACCATCGAGGTCAGCACCACAGCGGTGGCCTGCGGATCGATCGCCGGGCTGACCCGGCCCGCGGCGCGGTCGTTCTCCAGCCGGGACCGCACCACCTCCACGAACGACGCGACCCGGCCACGCCAGTAGGCGCCGACGTCACGGTCGTAGGCCGCCACCTCGCTCAGCGCCAGCAGCAGCGACCGGTGCTCCCGGAACCCGGCGATCATGGTGCGCACCGCCGTCACGACACCGGCCTGGCCACCGGTGTGCTCGGCGATCCACCAGCGCTCGGCGGCCTCGAACAGATCCGCCGTGGCCAGCTCGGCCATGCGGATCAGCAGCTGACTCTTGTCCGGGAAATACCGGTAGAACGTCGACCTGGCCGACTGGGATGCGGCGGCGATCCGGTGGACGGCGATCTCGGTGTAGGGCGTGCCGTCGGCGAGCAGTTCCTCCACCGCGGCGAGGACTCGTCGCTCGAACTCCGCGCGCCGGTCGTCGACGGGTTTGCGTGCGTTCCTGGGGACCCGGGTCAGCGAGGGCATCCGGCTCCTCTCTGCGGCGAAACGGCCGCGTCGTTCGGCTGTGCCGGTCGGGTGCGTCGCACCACGGCCTCCATTCTGCCGACACGGCACCGATATTGACATTCGGGCAGGCACCGTCCACCATCGATCGGACACAGTGTCCGAGACTATATGACCGAGGTGGTCGGGCATGCACGGATCCCCCGCCCCGGCAATCGAGTACACCGACGTGGTCGTGGTCGGCGCGCGATGCGCGGGCTCGGCGGCCGCGATCGCGTTCGCTCGCGCCGGCCGTGACGTCGTCGCACTGGACGCGGCGCGCTTTCCCTCCGACACCCTCTCCACGCATCTGCTGTGGCCCGGCGGCCTGGCCGAGCTGGGCCGCGCGGGCGCCCTGGAGCGTGTCCGGCAGCTCGGGGCGCCCGCGCTGACCACAGCCTCGGCCGACGGCGGCGGCTATCGGGTCCGGTCGTCCTTCACGCCGGTGGACGGCATCGACTACGCGATGTGTGTCCGGCGAACCGGCTTGGACGCCGCGCTCGTGGCGACCGCCGTCGACGCCGGGGCACGGGTCCGCGAGGGCGTGCGGGTCACCGATCTGCTCTGGTCCGGAGATCGCTGTGCCGGCGTCCGCTATACCGACCGCGGCGGCGTGCACGAGGTGCGCGCCCGCCTGGTAGTCGGGGCGGACGGCCGCCGCAGCACGGTGGCCCGGCTGGTCGGCGCCCAGCGGCCCCGGCTGATCGCACAGAGTGGCCGGGACTGCTACTTCGCGTACTGGCAGGACGGAGCGGCCGACCAGCGGCACGTCGCGGCGCAGTGGCGTCGCGGTCCCGATCTCGGCACCGCGTTTCCCTGCGACGGCGGGTTGCTGCTGAGCCTCGTCCAGCCGCCCGCGCAGCCCGGCGCACCGGGCGCCGGGCGCGCCGAGCGCCGGTATCGGGAGGCGATCGAGCGGTTGCCGGGATTGCAACTGCGGCTGCGCGATTGCCGCCGGGTGGGGCGGGTGCGTTCGGCCACCGGCCTGGCGTCCTACTTCCGGCGCTCGACCGGACCGGGCTGGGCGCTGCCCGGTGACGCCGGGCATTTCAAGGACCCGGTGACCGCGCAGGGCATCCGAGACGCGCTGCGCTACGGGCGATTGCTCGGCGAACTCGCCGCCCCGGCGCTCGACGACATCGAGCACCTCGATACCGCCCTCGCCGCGTGGGAACGGCTGCGCGACAGCGAATGCCTGGGCGTCTACCAGTGGACGAACCGGCTGGCCCGGGGCAGCGCGATGCGTCCGCTGGAGATCGAACTCTATCGGCAGGCCGACGCCGACCCGGCGCTGGCCGACGCGGTCACCGCGGTCTTCTCTCGCACGGTACATCCCGAGGACGTCTTCACTCCCGCCCGCGGCGCGGCATTGGCGGCGGGAGCACTGCGCGCTTCGTGGCGCGCCCCGTGGCCCGTGCTCGCGGACCTGGTGGGCGAATGTCGCGACACGATCTCCGAACGACGGGAGGCCCGCGCCTTCGCGCGCACCGATCCCGCCACCGTCATCCCGTCCCGGCCGCTCCGGGGCTTTCTCGCGGCACCTTCAGGAGATCGACATGCATGACCCGCGCCTTCGGCCGACCATCGACCTCACCCGTCGCGACCTGTTGCGCGGCGCGCTCGCGGCCGGAGCTGCCGTCGCCGCCGCCCCCGCGCACGCCGCAGCACCCGAAGCGCGCCGAACGCCCGGGCTGCGCACCGGAGGAAAGTCGGTCGCGGTGCTCGGCGGTGGGGTGGCCGGGCTGTCGGCGGCCCACGAACTGATCGAGCGCGGATACGAGGTCACCGTCTACGAACCGGCCTTCCTCGGCGGCAAGGCACGCAGTATGGGTGTGCCGGGCACCGGCACCGACGGCCGCATGGATCTGCCCGGCGAGCACGGCTTCCGGTTCTTTCCCGGCTGCTATCAGAACCTCCCGGACACCATGCGCCGAATTCCCTTCCCCGGCAATCCCGATGGCGTCGCGGGCAATCTCGTCCGGGTCGAGGGCACCGTGGCGGGTTTTCGCGGCAGGCCGCCGATCTTCGCGCCGGTCGAGCTCGCGGGCATCGATCAGCTCACTCCGCACCGGTTGCAGAACACCCTCATCGGCGCCTTCGGCTTCATTCCGGAACTGCCACCGGCCGAGCTCGCGTTCTTCGCCAAACAGATGGCCGTCTGGTTCACCTCGTGTACCGAACGGCGTTTCGGGCAGTGGGAATACGTGACGTGGGAGCAGATCCTGCGCGCCGAGGGCAAGTCGGCGGCATACCGCGAATACCTGGTCAGCGCCCTCACCCGGATCACCGTGGCGGCCAAGCCCCAGGTGAGTTCGGCCCGCACGATCGGCACCATCGGTGAGGCGCTGGTGCTGGCGGGCACCGGGGCGATCCCGCAGTACTCCGCCGGGATCGATCGGATCCTCAACCGCCCCACCAACGAAGCGTGGATCGATCCCTGGGTGACGTATCTGCGGTCCCGGGGCGTGCGATTCGTTCCCGGGCAGCGGGCGACGCGGCTGGAGTTGCGCGCCGGCCGGATCGCTTCGGCGACGGTGACCGACGCCAACGGCCGGTCGACCCCGGTAACCGCGGACTGGTACCTGTGCGCCATGCCGGTGGAGAAGGCGGTCACGCTGCTCAGTGACGAAATCCTCGACGCCGACCCGCATCTGGCGGGCATGCGGCAGCTGCGGACCGACTGGATGGTCGGCATCCAGTACTACCTCACCCGATCCACCGACCTGCCCGAAGGCCACATCGCCGCGCTCGGGTCACCGTGGGCGCTCACGGCCTTGCGCCAAGCCCCCATGTGGGTGGGTGACTTCGCTGCCCGCTACGGCGACGGAACGGTGCGGGAATGCCTGTCGGTGGACATCTCCGACTGGGACTCCCCCGGCATCCGCTTCCGCCGACCGGCCAAGCAGTGCACCGCCGCCGAGATCGCCGAAGAGGTGTGGGCTCAGCTCACCGAATGGCTCAACACCGCGACGGGGTGGCTGCGCCCCGAGGACATCCGCTCCTGGCATCTCGATCCCGGAATCACCTGGAGCGCGAATGGAGTCCACAACGAAACCCCGCTGCTGGTCAACACCGTCGGTTCCTACGACCACCGGCCGGAGGCCCGCTGCGCTGTGGCGAACCTGTTCTTCGGCGGCGACCACGTGCGCAACAACATCGATCTCGCCACGATGGAGGGCGCCAACGAATCCGGGCGCGCGGCGGCCAACGCGATCCTGGATGCCGCCGACGACCCCGCACCCCGGGTTCCGGTCTACCCGCTGGTGTCGCTGCCGATCTTCGAGCCGTGGAAACGCATCGACGCCGACCGGTACCGCGCCGGTTTGCCGCACCTGCTCGACATATGACCGGCCGGACCACGCCGTGCCGCGATGTTCCGGCGGCGCCGCGTCGCCGGAACGCGCCCGAGCATGCCTAGGACGCCTCGGCGGCAGTGATGCTCGTGGTGGCCAGGATCGTCTGCGCGACCAACCGCGGGTCATCGATCATCGGCACGTGACCGGTGCCGGGCAGCACGGAGAACACGGCTTCGGGCAGCCGTGCCCGGGCGATCGCCGCGTGGATCTCCTCGGGAAGAACACGATCGTGCTGCGCCCACGCCACCGTGATCGGGCACGGCAACGGATCGAGCGGGGCCACTTGCTCGTCGGTGCCGAGCAGATCGGCGGTGACGGTGCATCCCACCAGGTCGCGTAAGAAGGTCATGGCTTGCGCCGCGCTGACGCGATCACCGTGGACAGCGATGTTGCGCAACGCCACTCGCCGGGCCACCGCACTGCGCAGTCCCAGCGGGGCGAGGAAGCCCAGCAGCCGCCCGGTGATCGCCTCGCGGGCGATGCGGCTCGTCGCGGCCTTCTGGCTTCCGGCGCCGGATTCCCAGAAGCCGGCGGGCGAGAGGGCGCAGACGGTCTCGGCACGCCCGCGGCGGGCCAATTCGATCGCCATCCATCCCCCCAGCGAATTGCCCGCGATATGCACCCGGCGCAGCCCCAGCGCGTCCAGCCGCCGCTCGATGTCGTCCACCAGGTGCTCGACCCGCGCCGGCCGCCGCAGGGCGGCCGGGCCGCCCCGATGCCCGACGGCGGTCGGCGTGATCACCTCATGCCGCGCGGCGAGCAAGGGCGTGACGTCGTCCCACACCCGTTCGGACATGGTGACACCGTGCAGAAGAACGAGCGGGGGCTTGCTTGGCATTGGCGTCCCTTCGAGTTCGTATGCGATCTCGAAGGTGGATACCACAACCTCACCTACGGTGCCAGCGGAAACCCCACTTCACCGGTCGATCGCAGGGACCGTCGCCGGCGTTTGCCCGGCGCGATGCCGGCCGGCCACGGCGGTATCGCCACACTGCTCGACACCGCGACCGCATCGAGCCGATCAGCCCGCACCGGCTCGTCCCAAATGCCCGCCTGCGCGGCGGCGCGCGTCCAAGACGGGAATTCCGGCAGCAACCGCTCGGAGAGCTCGGAGCCGGGGACGTGTTCGATGTCGTCGACCGCGAAGAACCCGGTGTTGACGACCGCCGAATGCCCGCCCGGTCAGACCGCGTCCGGACGCCAGGTCGCCACCGCCCAGATCACCACGACGTTCAGCGCGATCACCAGAATGGACCATGCCGGGTAGTACGGCAGCCACATGAAGTTCGCGATGATCGACAGGGCCGCCAAGCCGATCGCCACCACCCGCGCCCACGTGGCGCCGGTCATCAAGCCCAGCGCGGCGATGACCAGGAGGATGCCGAGCACGATGTGGATCCAACCCCACGAGGTGGTGTCGAACTTGTAGACGTATTCGGTGCCGACGACATACAGCTCGTCCTCGGCGACGGCGGAAATACCCTCGAAGATCGATAGCACACCGACGGTCAGCAGCAGGATCGCTGCCGCTATGGACGTGCCCGCCGCGATGCCACGGCGGACGGGGTGTGCCTCCGGTTCGGTCATGTGCGTCATCGGTCGCCCCCTTTCTCGGGAAGTTGTGTCGGGAAGTTGTGGACGCCTTCCGAATCTCCACCATTCGCACCGGTCGGCACTTCACCCGTTTCGGGTGACTCCGGCGCTTCCGGGCACGGGGGGATGAAAATTCCATAACGACCACCCACGGGGGGATCGAGTGGACTGTCCACCGGGTAAGTTCCGCTACCGAGGCGCGGTAGTGGATCTGTCAGCACAGGGCCCGGGAGGCACGGTGACCACCTCGCACGTCCCCGCTCTACGCCGCATCCCCGCCGCGGCGGAATCCGTTGCCGAAATACCCGCGTTGCCGTTCACTCCGATCCCCCGGCCGGACCTGTCGGCCGCCGCCGACGAGGTGACCAACACCCGCGATGGACACGTGCTGCTGCTGTGCGCACCGGCCGGAACGGGAAAGTCGGTGCTGATGGCGGACTGGGCCGCCCGACGCGCGACCGGCACCTCCGATGTCGCGTGGCTTACCGTCACCGCGGAACTCGACGACGCGGCCGCGCTGTGGACCGTGCTGCACGCACGCTTCGGCGTCGCGGCCACCGAACACTCGGGACCACCGACCGCGCAGGCCGCCGCGCTCGTCGAGACTCTGGCCGCACGGGCGAGGCCGACCGTCCTGGTGCTCGACGACGCCCACCTGATCGCCGATCCGCTCGCGCTCGCCGGTGTCGAATATTTTCTGCAGCATGCCCCGCCGTCCGTCACGACAGTGCTGTGCGCCCGCTTCGCGCCGCCGATCCGCTGGCACACCCTCGGTCTGCATTCCCGGCTGACCCGCTGGGGCATGACCGAACTGGCCTTCACACCGGATCAAGTCGACGCACTCTGCCGCGATCACGGCTGCGAACTCACCGGCGCCGAACTCGACGCGCTCTACGCGCTGACCCGCGGCTGGGCCGCACTCGTGCGCATCGCCGCCACCCACCTGAATGCCGGAACCGACGACCGCGCCGCCGCGCTGACCGTGCTCGCGCGCCCGGCGCGGGCGGTCGCCGATTTCCTGAGCGACGAACTCGTCGAGGCGCTGCCCCCCGCACTGCGCCAGTTCCTCACCTACACCAGCATTCCCGTCTCGTTCACCGAGCAGCTCGCCGACGAACTCGTCGGCGGCGGCGCGAGCCATCATCTCTACGAACTCGATCGGATCGACTTCCCGATCGATTCCGTCGTGCGCGGCGGCGAGATGTGGTTCGCCTGTCATCCACTGTTACGTGCCCATTTTCTCGCCGAAGCCCGCCGGCTCGGACCGCAACTGTGCGCCGACCTGCATCGCCAGTCGGCCCGCTGGCTGCGTCGCGCGGGACTGCCCGCGGCCGCGCTGCCGCATCAGCTCGCGGTCGGGGATCGAGCGGAGCTGTGCGAGTTCTTGTCCGCGTGTGCGTTGCGCATCGTTCTCGACGGCGAGGGCGCGATGCTGTTCGAACAGGTGGCCCGCTCGGCGCCCGGCTTGCTCGACGATCCCTTCCTGTGGCTGGTGCGCGTGGTGGACGCGCTCGTCGCTGGCAGCACCGCCGCCGCGGTCGCGTGCCTGGACACCGCGACCGCGCGACGCGCCGCCATGCTCTCCTTCGCCGCCGCCGAACGGCTGGACACGCTCACCCTCGCCGCGACGATCGACGTCGCGGCGACCACCGGGGCCGTCCTGCCCCGTTTCCCGGCCGAGGTCGCGCCGACCGGCGACCCCGATCTCGACGCGTATGCCGCGATCCAGGTCGCCACCGCCTTCGTCGCGGACGGCGCGGTCGCGCGCGGCGAACAACTGCTGCACTCCGGACTCGCGGTGGCCGAGCACGCGGGCCGCCCCCGTCTGGTGCTGCGCGCGCTGACCCGGCTGGCATTCGCCGCCGACACCGTCGACGCGGCCACCGCGATGCGCGACCGGGCGGCACGCGCGCTGGCGATCGCCGACGAACACGGACTGTCGGAGGCATCGGACGCCGTGCAGGCGACCGCGATGGCCGCCTACGGCGCCTACCTGCAAGGCGAGACGCCCGACGCGGCGCAGATCTGCGCCGTGCTCACCGAGCGCATCGATCACGACGGGTCCTACGGTCCGGTCGCGGGGTGGCGCGGCCACGTGGTGGGCCGCCTGCTCCAGCTCGAGCAGGCCGAGGAACAGTCCGCCGCGGTCGACGCGCTGCGCCGCAGCTTGCTGGTCCTGCTGGAGCACAAGGCGGTGCCCGCCGCGACGGGCAGCCTGATCCTGCCGGTGGTCTGGGCGCTGCTGCGGGTACACGATGCCAGGACCGCGCAGCTGCTGGTCGAGCGCGCACGCGGCATCGTCGGCGAACTGCCCGAGGTCCGGTTGGCCGACGCGGCTCTGCACGCCGCGGCCGATCGCCGCAAGGCGACCTGCGCCATCCTCGAACCACTGCTCGACCGGGCGGGCGAACTGCGTCCGGTCAGTGCGATCACCGGATGGCTGTTGTACTCCGCGACGCAACACGAGGCCCGCGCGCCGGCCAAGGCCCTCGCCGCGCTGGAGAACGCGCTGGGTTGCGCCGCGCCGCACCGGCTGTTGCGGCCGTTCCTCGACGTGCCTGCCGCGATGGGATTGCTGGACAGCTACACGGGCCGTTTCGGCCGGTCGGAGACCTTCGCGGAGTCGATCCGGCGTCATCCCGCCGCGCGTCGCAGGCCCGCCTACCCTGCCTTGACCCACACCGAGATGACCGTGCTCAAGCAGTTACCGTCCGGACGTACCGCCCAGCAGATCGCCGAGGACCTCGGTGTCTCGGTCAATACCGTGAAGACCCACCTGCGCGGGATCTATGGCAAATTGGGGACGAATTCCCGGGTCGACGCCCTCGACCACGCGCGCCGCGGCGGACTGCTCTGACGCGGTGACCGGTCGATGTCCCCTTCCCGGCGCCGCGCGCGGCCTTACGCTGAGTCATGGCCCTTTCACGTCGGAGATTGCTGCGAGTCGGCGCCGCGGGGTCGGCCGCGTTGCTGGCGGGAACAGCGGCGGCGAGCAGTGCCCGATTTCCCGCCCCACGCCGGCTCGGCGACCCGTTCGCCTTGGGCGTAGCGTCCGGCGATCCCGCTCCCGACGGGGTGGTGCTGTGGACGCGGCTGGCCCCCGACCCGCTGGCGCCGGACGGGCTCGGCGGCATGCCGCGCGACCCGGTCACCGTCGACTACGAAGTCGCGCACGACGAGCACTTCGGCCAGGTGGTGGCGCGGGGCTCGGCGGTGGCCACGCGCGCACTCGGCCACAGCGTGCATCCGGAGGTGCACGGATTGGCGCCGGACCGCTGGTATTTCTACCGGTTTCGGGCAGGCTCGGCCGTATCGGCGGTCGGCAGGACCCGCACCGCCCCGGCGCCCGGGCAGGCCATGGCGCGGTTGCGTTTCGCGTTCGCCTCCTGCCAGTCGTGGAGTTCCGGCTACTACACCGCCTACGAACACATGAGCCAGGAAGACCTGGACCTGGTCGTGCATCTGGGCGACTACATCTACGAGCGGGCCTGGGTGCGTGGCCGGGCCGGCGCCGACATGGGGCCGAATTTCCGCGACGAGGCCGTCGACCTGACCGGCTACCGCCTGCGTTACGCACTGTACAAATCGGAGCACCCGCTGCGCGCCGCGCACGCGGCGTTCCCGTGGCTGGTCACGATGGACGATCACGAGGTCGACAACAACTGGGCCGCGGGCTCGCCCGGCATCGGTCTGGACATCTGGCGGGTCCCGGCCCTGTTCCGCCGCCGCCGCGCGGCCGCCTTCCAGGCCATGTACGAGCACCAGCCGCTGCGGCTGGCGCAACTGCCGACCGCGGCGGGGATGCGGATGCATCGCCGCTTCCGGTTCGGCTACCTCGCGGAGATCACGATGCTCGATACCCGCCAATACCGCACACCGCAGGCTTGTGACGGTGCCGTGGTCGACGGCTGTGCTGAGCGGCTCGCCCCCGATCGAACTATTCTCGGTGCGGCACAGCGTGATTGGCTGATCGACGGATTGACCCGGTCGCCGGCCCGCTGGCAGGTCCTCGGCAACCAGGTCGGCATGAGCCAGAACGACTCCGATCCGGGCCCGGCGCTCAGCGTCTCCACCGACTCCTGGGACGGCTACGTCGCCGATCGCAATGCCGTGCTGGGCGCCGCCGCGGCGCGCGGCGCGGGCAACCTGGTGGTGATCACCGGTGACCGGCACGAGAACCAAGCCGCCGATCTGCGGCGCGACTACACCGATCCCGGCTCACCGGTCGTGGCGGCGGAATTCACCGGCACCTCGATCACCAGCAACGGCGACGGAACCGATCTGAGCGACAAAGGCCGCACACTGCTGGCCGCGAACCCGGATATCAAATTCTTCAACGCCCAGCGCGGATATGTCCGGGTCGAACTCGACCACCAGCTGTGGCGCAACGATTTTCGCGTCGTTCCCTTCGTCCGCCGTCCCGGCGCGCCCATCCACACGCGCGCCGGTTATGTCGTCCAGAACGGGATCCCGGGTGTCGTCCAGGCATGGAATCCCGGCACCCCTGCCCCACCGGCGCCTTCCGCCGAAACCGCCAGTCAGGCCGAGGCCGACCGCGGCCACCGATGACGAGCCGGGCGGACCCGGCTCCCCTCGAGCCGGGGCTCAGCCTGCCGCGGAGTCCGAACGCAGGACGAGCACGGTGATCTCGCTCGGGGCGAACACTCGCAGTTGCGGCCCCCAGAACCCGGTGCCCCGGCTGGTGTAGAGCTGGGTGCGGTCACCGTGGCGGCTCAGCCCCGCGACGACGGGCTGTTCGAGCCGGACGAGATAGTGGAAGGGCCAGATCTGGCCGCCGTGGGTATGGCCGGAGATCTGCAGCGCCACACCCGCGGCCGCTGCCTCGCGGACCTGCCTGGGCTGATGGGCCAGCAGAACGACCGGCGCGTCCGGGTCCGCGCCCGCGAGCGCGGCGGGCAGATCGGGGCCGTGACCGGTCAGGCCGATGCCGGTCGGGTCGTCGATGCCCGCGATCACCAGCTGATCGTCACCGCGGCGCACGGTCTCGTGCTGGTTGTGCAATGGCTGCCAGCCGAGCGAGGCCATGTGATCGATCCAGCCCTGGGCGTCACCGAAATATTCGTGGTTGCCCGTGATGTAGAACCGGCCGAGTTCGGCCTCGACCTTGCCGAGCGGATCCACCTGCGCGTGCCGCTTCGCCACCGACCCGTCCGCGAGATCGCCCGCGTGACAGGCGATGTCGGGGTGCTGCGCGTTGACCACCTCGACCACGCGTTCCGACCAGCGCAGCCGGTCGAGTGCGGCGTAATGGGTGTCGGTCACGACGACCATGCGCAGTCCGTCCAGCGCCGGTCCGAGACCGGGAATGGTCACCTGCACCGTGCGCACCCGCGGCACCCGGCGCGCTTCGAACACACCCCACGCCACCAGCACCGTCGCGGCCGCGAGCACGCCCACCGCGACGATCCGGGAGCGCGCCGGATCACCGACGCCCGCCACGGTCAATCCGGCGCGCGCGAGATTCCCCAGCACCGACCAGCTGAAGAACACCCACATCACGCCGAGCAAGGTGTCGCCGACGATCGCGGCGGCATCCGACTGCGCGCGCCCGTGACCGAGGAACATCGACGCTGGCAGGCAGGCGAACCCGAGCAGGAACAGTGCCGAACCCAGCCAGAACAGCGGGCCGGATTCCTCGGTCGGCGCCGCCACCAGAGTCCACCAGGGCAGCAGGAACAGTACGGCGGGAATCGCCAGGAACAAGATCAGGCGGGGCACAAACTTCAAGAGGGCTCGTCCTCGTGCGCGGGTGTAGCGCGCGGTCCCTCTCCGGCGCCATGGGCGCTCTCGACCATAGCAGCGGCTACGCCACGCCGAGCCGGTCGGCGGCGACGGCGAGATCCTTGTCACCGCGGCCGGACAGGCACAGCACGATCACCGAGCCCTCCGGAACCTCGCCGCGACCGGCCATCTCCATCAGGTAGCCGACGGCATGGGCGGACTCGAGCGCGGCGAGGATGCCCTCGGTGTGGCTGAGTGCCTGCATGCCGCGCAGCGCGACGGCGTCGGTGGCCGCGCTATAGGTCACGCGGCCACTGTCCTTCAGGTGGCTGAGTTCGGGACCCACGCCCGGATAGTCCAGCCCCGCCGCGATGCTGTGGGTGCGCGCGATCTGGCCGTCCTCGTCCTGCAGCAGATAGCTGTAGGACCCGTCGATCTCCCCGGGGCTGCCCATGCAGAGGGTCGCCGCGTGCTCGCCGGTGTCGACCCCGAGGCCGGCGGCTTCGACGCCGATCAGCCGCACCCCCTGATCGCCCGCGAACGGATGGAAGACCCCGATGGCGTTGCTGCCGCCGCCCACGCAGGCCAGGACGTAATCGGGCAGCTTGCCTTCGGCGCGCACGATCTGGATCCTGGTCTCCGCGCCGATCACCGTCTGGAAATCGCGCACGATCCGCGGATACGGCGCGGGCCCGGCAGCGGTGCCGAACAGGTAGTGGGTGGTGTCCACGTTGGCCACCCAGTCGCGGACCGACTCGGTGATCGCCTCCTTCAGCCGCCGCGAACCGATGTCCACCGGCCGCACGTCGGCGCCGAGCAGCTTCATCCGCACCACGTTCGACGCCTGCCGCCGCATGTCCTCGGTCCCCATGTAGACCACGCAGGTCAGTCCGAGCATCGCCGACACCGTCGCGACCGCGACGCCGTGCTGACCCGCTCCGGTCTCCGCGACGATCCGCTTCTTGCCCATCCGCCGGGCCAGCAACGCCTGCCCGAGCGCATTGTTGATCTTGTGAGCGCCCGTGTGGGCCATGTCCTCGCGCTTGAGATACACCCGAGCGCCCGGCACACCCAGCAACTCCGCGAACCGCTGTACCTGATGCAGCAACGTGGGCCTGCCCACCCGATCGCGCAACAGCTCCCGGTACTCGGCCATGAACCCGGCATCCGCCCGCGCGAGGCGGTAGGCGTCCTCCAGAGCCAACAGCGCCGCCATCAGTCCCTCGGGGACGAATCTGCCGCCGAACACACCGAACCGCCCGCGCTCGTCGGGGAACATCTCGTGCCGGTAGCCGCTCACCGCCACGTCGTGGTCAATCCTCATCAACACCAACGCTTTCACCGCCAAAGAGCCGACGGGTCAGTCTGTTCCGCTCGCGCTAGCACAACCCCACGGGTTGGCAACAAGCGAGTTAACAGACTAAATCGCTCGGATGGCTAAGGTGTTCTCACTGGTGGAGGCGATCGGCGCGGCCGGGCGCGGCGCGTGGCTACCGGTCGGCAGGCACGGTGGCGGAGATCTGCGCGACCAGCCGCCACGGCCGCTCGGTGTCGGTCGTGGCTTTGCCACTGGTGAGGATCGCACCGGACAGCCCACGCGCCGGGTCCGCCCAGCCGTACTGCGTGGTCAATCCACTTCGGCCGAAATGCGACCCGGTGTCGCGGCCGAACTTCGACCTGCGCCCGCCGAGCTCGAAACCGGCTCGGCTGACCCGTCCGGCCACACCGGGTATCCGGCGAGCCGGTCGCACCGCCTCGGCCAACGTCTCGGGCCGGATGATCCTGCGGCCGTCCGGTGCGCCGCGCGTGAGAATCTCGTAGAACCGGGACAATTCGGCCGCGTTGGTGATCAGATTGCCCGAGGGCAGCTCGGCGGTGAGGAAGGCGTCGGTGGCCGCGCGTGAGGCGCGGTCCATTCGCCCGCCGATCGCTTTGCGCGCCAGATAGCTCGCGGTTCGTGACGGAGCCGGACCGGTCTTCACGCTGGGCACGACCTTGTCGAGATCCTCGGGCCGCACGCCGAAGTTGGTCCAGCGGAACCCGAACGGCTCCAGCACCTGCTCGGCCAGATGCTCGCGCAGACGCTTGCCGGTCGCGCGCTGCACCAGCAGGCGCAGGACCAATCCGAGGGTCAGCGCGTGGTACACCCGGAACCGTCCCGGCTTCCAGCTCGGGACGAGGTCGGCCAGCGCGCGCACGGCCAGTTCCTCGTCGAGGACCAGATCGACGCCCTGATACGGCGGCGTGACGAACGGAATCCCGGCGGAGTGCGAGAGCACGTCACCGATCGTGATGGCGGCCTTGCCGTTCGCCGCGAACTCCGGGATGTAGCCGGACACCGGCTCGTCCAGCGCGAACGCGCCCTGCTCGACGAGCATGAACATCAGCGCACCGGCCACGCCCTTCGCGGTCGAGAAGCCGCAGAACGGCGTGTCCGGGGTGGCCAAGACCTTGACCGCGTCCGGCCCCTCGCCCGGCGCGTTGCCCCAGCCGTGGCCGATGGTCCGGTTCAGCACGATTCTGCCGTCGCGGCGCAAGCAGACCTGAATCGCCGGGGTGCTGCCCAGGCGATACCACGCCTGGACCGACTCCCACAGGGATTCCACGGCGGAGCGGCTGAGCCCGGCCGCCTCGGGATCGTCCTCGGGGCCCCGGGTCGTCACCGCGTCCAAGTCGTCGACGATCGTCACCGATCCAGCCGTTGCTGTGCTCACCCGGCCAGCTTATCCACCGTCGGCGGGTGCCGCCGTGCCGCTCACAGCGGCGCCGACCGCCACCACTGGTCGAACAGGTCCTGACCGGTGTGGTGATCCCAGGACACGTCGATGACGACCCACGCCAGGGCCGGGTCGTCGAAGCCGACGGTCAGCAGTCCGGTATTGCCGCCCGGGTAGTGGCTCCAGCGCACCCGCCCGGAGCCGGACGGCCTGCGCCAGGTATCCCGGCGGGTGGTGTCGTTGTCGATGTTGGTGTCGAACGTCGAGTCGCGCCGGGGGTCACCGCGCCGGAAAGACCAGACGTACCAATGGATGCCGTTGTCCTGACGGCATTCGACCGCGGGGGCGCCACCGTTGTTGACCACGTCGATGTCGGTGCATCGTGCGCCTTGGTAACCGGACCCGTCGGGGTTGGCCGGGAGCAGACCGGGCAACAGCGCGACGAGTTCGGCGTTGCGTCCCCACGCCGTCGAGCCCGCGGCCGTGGTCGCACTCGGCGGCGGCGTGGTGGTACCGGGCGCGGTGGACGGAGGAGCGCTACCCGCAATCCCCACTCCTGGAACGGTGTTCGAGCCGAGGACCAGCACCCCGGCGAGCGCGAGCGACAGCACCAGCACAGCGGCCGCGGTGACCAGGATGCGACGCGAAATGCGCGCGGGCCGAGCGGGCTGCGGTGCAGCGACGGGGTGCGGCCGGGGCGGCGCGGGCAGCGGGGCGAAGGCCGCCGCGGCAGCGACGGCCAGTGCGCGGCAATTCTCGTAGCGGTCTTCCGGACGCTTCGCCATCGCGGTGGCGATGACGGCGTCCAGCGCCGCGGGCAGCATCGGAT
>NZ_BAFP01000079.1 GCF_000308455.1 Nocardia abscessus NBRC 100374
GGTCCGAAAATTCTTCGCGGACAGCGATGAGTCCTCGGCCGGTGCTCCGTCCTATCTGTTGAACGCGCTACCAACCCGGCGCGACCGACCAGAAGGATCAAAAATGACCACCGCCAACCCC
>NZ_BAFP01000078.1 GCF_000308455.1 Nocardia abscessus NBRC 100374
GGTCCGAAAATTCTTCGCGGACAGCGATGAGTCCTCGGCCGGTGCTCCGTCCTATCTGTTGAACGCGCTACCAACCCGGCGCGACCGACCAGAAGGACCAGAAATGACCACCGCCAACCCC
>NZ_BAFP01000077.1 GCF_000308455.1 Nocardia abscessus NBRC 100374
TGAGATGAGCGGGACCTCCGGGTGTTTCACGAGGGCGTCGCCGGCGTCTTGGCCCAGTCCGTTGACGAGGTTGAACACGCCGGCGGGCAGCCCGGCTTCCTCGAAGATGCCCGCCCACAGCGACGCCGACAGGGGCGTGAGTTCCGCGGGTTTGAGGACCACGGTGTTGCCGGTGGCCAACGCGGGAGCCAGTTTCCAGCTCTCCAGCATGAACGGTGTGTTCCATGGCCTGCGGCAGTACGGGATCCCCATGCCTCCTCGCGCTGCCGGTCGTCGACCGAGGGCATCGACCCGAGCGTGGGGTCGAAGGTTCGGGAACCTGTGGTCACTCGCGTCACGAGCCGCCCGGTCGAGGGAACACCCGCCACATCGGGCGCATCGACCTCGACCTCGACCACGTCTGCGCGACCGAGGATCCGGCGGGGGTGCCGGTAAGGATGACGTCGCCGGTCTCCAACGTCAGATGCTGCGACAGGTCGGCCACCAACTGTGTGAGCGGGAAGATCATCGCCGCCGTGGTGTCATTCTGCACCAGCAGTCCGTTGTGCCAGGTGCGCACCCGCAGCGCCGCCGGATCGACGTGCCGGGCGGCGATGAGGTGAGGGCCGACCGGTGTGTAGCCGTCGCGCCCCTTGTTGCGCACATTGGCGCCCTTGTCGTTGTCGCGCAGGTCGTAGAGTCCCCAGTCGTTCGCGGCGGTCACCCAGGCGACATGGGACCAGGCGTCCTCGATCGAGACATTGCGCGCCGCGGCGCCGATGACCAGGGCGACCTCTCCCTCGTAGGCGAGCAGTTCGGTTCCGGCGGGTCGCTCGATGGCCGAACCCGACGCCGCCAGGGAGCTGGAGGGCTTCAAGAAGTACGACGGCGCGGCGCCCGCGCTGCACGGCTCGTGACTCATAGCTGAGGTCGACCGCGATGATCTTGCCCGGCACCGTCGGCGGTGAGGTGACCGGCGGGTCTGCACTCTGCACGGAAACCGAATCACCTCGCTCTACTTTCATATCTTATATCGTATACGATTACTTCGGGCTTGCAAAGTCGTTGCGAGACCGACCTCGCCCTCGAATCTCGCGGCGTGCTCGACGATGTCGCCGGCGTGATCATCGAGCAACTGAGCGGAGCACATCACTCGTCCGGTCGATGCGCAGTCCGAGGCGGGTTGGTTGCGGAGTTGGGACCACTACGAATTGGGCTGTCTCACCGCTCCTTGTGTGAGAGGTGAATCGGGCCGTATAACGGTGAAGCCGCGTGCGCGACTTCGCTCGAGCTCCGCGCGCAGCCCCTCCGGCCAGGTGCTCTCGGGAAGGCCGAGCAGGATCGCCTTCCCGGGTGCGCCGCGGGTGAGCGGATGGCGATGTCCCGGCCGGTACGCCACGGCGACACTGTGCTGCGGTGCCGCGCTGGAGAGAGTGACGGCTTCGTCTCCGTCGAGCGTGACAGCCAGCAGTGAGGTCATCCCCAACTCGTTTGCCACCACCCTCAGTTCGGGCAGCGCGGCGTGCTGCAGGTCGCGCGAGACACCGGCTGCCAGGGCCGCCAGCCCGGCGCCCAGCACGACGCGGCCCGAGCCTTCGCGGGCGGTCAGACCGTGGTCCTCGAGCGTGCGCAGCAGCCGGTAGGCGACCGAACGATGGACACCGAGAGAACCCGCCAGCTCATCGATGGTCAGGCTCCGACCGGCTGCGGCGAGAATCTCGAGCAGTCAGATGCCGCGGCTCAGGGTCTGTGATCCGGTCGAGGGTCCTGCCTTGTCGGGCATGTGCTCGATAGTAGAACGCGGAATTCAGGATCGGACAGCTGCGGCGGCGGGACGATGGTGCACTCTCGTCGTATGCGTGTGCTCGGTCGTCATATTCCTTAGGTGTGACGCACGGCATTCTCCTGGTTGTCCCTCAGCTACTGGAGGGGGAGAACCCGTAAGGAGACCCGATGCCCGACATCCAGTCCGTTGAAGAGAGCCTGCTTGCGCGTGTGCAGGCAACACCAGAAACTGGTCGTGCCATTCCGGACGCGGCTACCCGAGAAACGATCGGATACGCCCCGGAACACGCCGTTGCCGACGTGGCGGCCGCCGTGGCCCGAGCGAAGGCCGCACAGCCGGCCTGGGAGGAACTCGGCCACGAAGCGCGCGCCCAATCGCTGCTCGAGGTGGCGGACGCCGTCGACGCACATGCCGAAGCGCTCGCACGCTTGCTTTCTCGCGAGCAGGGAAAGCCGCTCGACGGGCCCAATGCGCGCTTCGAGGTGGGCGCTTGCGCTACCTGGTTGCGCGCGGCGGCGACGATAACCCTCGAGACGGAGATCCTCATCGAGGATGGCACCGACCATGCCGAGCTGACCTACCGCGCTATCGGTGTAGTCGCGGCGATCGGCCCATGGAACTGGCCGCTGATGATTGCCATCTGGCAAATCGCGCCCTCGCTGCGGATGGGGAACACTGTCGTCGTCAAACCGAGCGAGTACACACCGTTGAGCGTGCTCGCCCTGGTGGACGTGCTGAATGCTGTGCTGCCGCCCGACGTGCTGGTCCCGATCGTATCGAGCGATCGAGAAGTCGGTGCCCGGCTGGCCGCGCACGGGGATATCGGCAAAGTGATGTTCACCGGATCGACGGTGACCGGACGCAGAATCGTCGCGGCTTCGGGCGCCAATCTTGCCCGCCTCACCCTGGAACTCGGCGGCAACGACGCCGGTATCGTGCTGCCCGACGCCGATCCGGAGACGATCGCCGAGGACTTGTTCTGGGGCGCGTTCATCAACACCGGCCAGACCTGCGCGGCACTCAAGCGTCTCTATGTACACGAATCGATCTATGACGAGGTTATCGACGCACTCGCCGCCGTGGCCGAGCGTATGCCGATGGGTTACGGACTCGACGAAGGCAATGTTCTCGGACCCTTACAGAACTCCAAACAGTTCGACATCGTCAAACGCCTCGTCGACGATGCCAAGGACCGGGGCGGACGGGTCGTCGTCGGTGGCGAGCCCGTTCCTGAACTGGGTCCGAACTTCTTTGCCGCCACCATCATCGCCGATCTCGGAGACGGTGTCGCACTGGTCGACGAGGAACAGTTCGGCCCGGTATTGCCGGTCATCAAGTACGCGAACATCGAGGATGCGATCGCAAGCGCAAACGGTCTGGACGCTGGGCTGGGCGCCTCGGTGTGGTCGAGCGACCGAGCGGTGGCGCGCGCGGTGGCCGCGCGGTTACGGGCGGGCACGGTCTGGATCAACGCGCATGGCGCGGTACATCCGAACATCCCGTTCGGCGGTGTGAAGAACTCAGGATACGGGCTGGAGTTCGGCGTCGAGGGCCTCAAAGCGGTGGCCGAACCCCGTGTGGTCGCGGGCTGACCACGAATTCGGTTGACCCTGGAGGCGATCGTGGCCAGCCGCAAGCCACCGTGTGGCGGCGAGATCTGTGGGCGCGCGAACCTGGTGAACTGCACGCCCAACTACTACCGCTGCGGCTGGGCCAGGGGCTGCGGCCACGCAGCTTCGATTGTGAGCACATTCATGCACTGATCGATAAGGTCGTCGGCAAGATCGATGCGTGGGCGGAGCGCAACATCCCGCCCACGAAATGCGCACGCAAACACACACATTCGCTCGGTGAGGTGATCAGCCACATCGCAAACACCTACGTCGAGACGTGGTGGGCGGTAGTGCATTCGGCGGACGCCGTACTGCGGCACCAGGCATGGTTTCACCTCGGCGAAGCACGTGAGGGCTACGCCGAATTGGTGAATGAAATAAGCGCACGACATCTCCAGCTGCCGTTGGGGACAAGCGTAATTCGCAGAGGCCGAATCGGATAACAGGGGCGGATGACAAGGGAGAGGAGGGCACCGACCCAGTCCTCTGAACAGCAAGACGCGATCCGACATGCGTAGTCACCGCAAGGAGATAGGAATGCACTGGTAGATCGAATAGAGCCCGGTACCGGGAATTCGTCCGTCTTGGGGTGCGGGTGCTCGACACCCTCGCTGCCCGGCAACGACGCCGACGGCGGTTCACAACGGCGTGGACCTCGAGACGAACGGTAACCGGCAATCGGTTTCCGGCCGGTGCCGCCGAGCACTGCAATATGTTCGGGTTCCGGGCACGGTCACGCACGTATCACTGAGGGGCCGAGCGCCTCGAACCGCCGGGCCTCCACTGGCGGCAATTCCATGCCGATAACCAATGTCTCGAAGTCCGCGACCTCGGCGAAGCGGCAGAAGTTGACGCCGATACCGTGCACCGTGACGACAGCACGGCGGGGCGGCCAGTCTCCATGGCGGTCCGGGCCGACCAACTCCCGGCCCTTAGTGGCCATTCCGCCACGGCTACCGTTCAGACGTCGCAGAGCGCTGTCCGGCGACCGATCCGGCGCCGACCGGCTGCACGACCGCACGATGCCGAATCCTGCCTGCCGGAATACTCGTCGGAGCGGCGGAGTAGTACCGCCATCGAAGCAGGTGCCCGGCGCACCGACTGTGCCACGGGCCCCGGCTTCGATGGTGATCCGCGTGCATGCGGCGGCCGGATGCGAGCGGTCAGCGACGCATCGGCACCCACGCCGATGCCCGGTAGCCGTAAGCGTTGACGGCCGGAGTCCGGCGCGCGGGTGACAACTCATCGGTTGGGCTTCGCATCCCTGTCGGTTACGTGGGCCGGCTCCGACGTTTTGCCTGAATACTGTTCGAGAAGCATGCGGTTTCGGCGACCAAGGGTGTTTCCGATTCCTTCGGCGGCGGCGCGGACGGACGCGGTGTGGTTGTCGGGGCGGAATCGGTGTGTCGGGCCAGTGACGCTGATCGCGGCGACGATGCCGTCGCCGTCGTGGACGGGCACGGCGACGCAGGCGATGCCGGTGGCCGATTCCTCGTATTCGTAGCCGACGCCTTCGGTGGTGATGTCGAGCTGGGTGCGCAGTGGGCCGGGGAGGGTCATGGTGCGGGCGGTGTAGCGGGGGAGGGGGCCGGACAGCACCTGGGTGCGTAATGCGTTGTCAGCGTGGGCCAGGAGCACTTTGCCGATCGCGGTGCAGTGCACCGGCATGCGGCCGCCGATTCTCGACGGTGCGGTTGCTTGCCGGTGGCCGCTGATCTTCGACAGGTACAGCACCTCCGGTCCGTCGAGAACGCCCAGATGCACGGTCTCCTGCGTGCGCACGTAAAGGTCTTCCAGGAACGGGATCGCGACTTCGAGCAGGCTCCGCTCGACCGAGGCTCGCATGCCCAGCTCGAACAGATATCCGCCGAGCCGGTATTCGTGCCGGACTCGCTCCAACACGCGTACCGCCACCATGTCGGCCAGCACCCGGTGCAGCGCCCCTTTGGGGATGGCGGTGCGCTGCGTCAACTCGGCTAGCGACAGGGTCGAGTCCTCGATCCCGAACGCGTTCAACGTTGCCACGACTTTGCCGAGCACCGTCGTGCGGTCGACTCGCTGTTCGGGCGCCATGGACGCCACCTCCGATCCCTGACCTGGGTTCTTCCTTCACGATATCGGGTCGTGTTCGACTCAGTGGAACGCGATGCTAGGCGGGTGGCAGCTGCCGCGGCGAGGGTGGGCGCACATTCTTCACCAATTTCCTTATGCCTTACCCACGATCGACCAACCCCTGGGGAAGCCAGATGAGTAGACAACCGGGCGCCAGCACGCCCGCCACGACCGACACCGACCGTGTGGCCGCTGCAGAGCGGTTGATCACGGCCGCCCGAACCCGGACCCCCTGTGCGCCGGTGCGCGATCTGATCGGCACCGACGACGTGGTGGCCGCGTACGCCGTCCAGGAGAGGATCATCGCAGGCCGGGTCGCCGCAGGCGCGGCCGTCGTCGGTCGCAAGATCGGACTGACCTCCGCAGCGGTGCAGCAGCAACTCGGCGTCGACCAGCCGGACTTCGGCGTGCTGCTCGACGACATGCGTTACGAGCAAAGTGTCCCGATTCCGTTGAGCCGGCTGCTGCAGCCGAGAGTCGAAGCGGAGATCGCCTTCGTGCTCGCCCACGATCTGGTCGACGGCGCTCTCGACGGCGGCCAGATCGGTGCTGCCGTCGACTACGCGGTCGCTGCGCTCGAGATTGTCGACAGCCGTATTGCCGGGTGGGACATCACCTTCGCCGACACCGTCGCCGACAATGGCTCGAGCGGACTGTTCGTTCTCGGGACCGAGCGCCGTAGCCTCGACTCCTTTACCCCGGTCTCGGTGCAGATGCAGATGGCGATCGACGACTGCACCGTGTCGACCGGGACCGGCGCGGCTTGCCTGGGTGACCCGCTTCGCGCGCTGACCTGGCTTGCGCACACTGCCCGCGACTTCGGCCAACCGCTGCGCGCCGGGCAGGTCATCTTGTCGGGCGCGTTGGGCCCGATGGCCACGATCGACACCGCCGGCACGGTCCGGGCCGAGATCACCGACCTTGGGTCGGTCACCACAACCTTCATCCAGGAGTGACACCCATGAACGACAACAACGGCGCCGTCACGGTGGCGGTGATCGGATCGGGCAACATCGGCACCGACCTGATGATCAAGGTGGTCCGCCATTCTCGCAAGCTGTGTATGGGTGCGATGGTGGGGATCCATCCCGACTCCGACGGTCTGGCCCGTGCCCGCGGACTCGGCGTTCCCACCACATCCGAGGGTGTACAGGGCCTGGTGGCGCTGCCGAACTTCGGGCAGATCGATGTCGTCTTCGACGCTACCTCCGCCAAGGCGCACGCCGCCAACGCCGCCGTACTCGAGCCACTCGGCAAACGGCTGATCGACCTCACCCCCGCCGCACTCGGCCCCTTCGTCGTCCCTGCGGTCAACCTCGACGCACACCGTGACGTCGCCAACGTCAACATGGTGACCTGCGGCGGGCAGGCCACCATCCCGATCGTGGCGGCGGTCTCCCGCGTGACACCGGTCGCCTACGCCGAAATCGTCGCCTCCATTGCCTCGAAGTCGGCGGGCCCTGGAACCCGCGCCAATATCGACGAATTCACCGAAACCACTGCCCACGCCATCGAGACCGTCGGTGGTGCGGCCCGTGGCAAAGCGATCATCATCCTCAATCCGGCCGAGCCACCGCTGATCATGCGCGACACGGTCCTGTGCCTGATCTCCACTCCCGACCCCTCCGTCCACGAGGCCATCCGCGCCTCGATCCGGGCCATGGTCGGCGACGTCGCCACCTACGTGCCCGGATACCGACTCAAACAAGACGTTCAGATCACCGCCGTGCCGGACGACCAGCCTGTCGGCACCCTCACTACCGGCGAATCGGCGGCACCCACCCACCAGGTGTCGGTGTTCCTGGAAATCGAAGGAGCCGCACACTACCTGCCGGCCTACGCCGGAAACCTCGACATCATGACGTCGGCCGCGGTGCGTTACGCGGAAAGCATCGCCGACACGATCGCCGCACCGGCGGCCTCCCCGGGAGCGACCCGATGACTACACAACTGTTCCTTCAAGATGTCACCCTCCGTGATGGCATGCACGCCGTCCGCCATCGCATAACCCCCGACGACGTCGGCCGCATCGTCGCCGCACTCGACGCCGCGGGCGTCGACGGGATCGAAGTCGCCCACGGAGACGGCCTTGCCGGCGGGTCGCTGAACTATGGGCCCGGCAGCAACACCGACTGGGAATGGATCGAGGCCGCGGCGGCGAACCTCACCCACGCACGCTTGACCACCTTGCTGCTGCCCGGTATCGGCACCATCAAGGAGCTCGAAAATGCCTACGGGCTGGGCGTTCGGTCGGTCCGCATCGCCACTCACTGCACCGAGGCCGACGTCTCCGCGCAACACATCGCGACCGCCCGTGACCTCGGCATGGACGTGTCCGGCTTCCTCATGATGAGCCATATGGCCACCCCGGCCGAACTTGCGGACCAGGCGAAGCTCATGGAGTCCTACGGCGCGCACTGCGTGTATGTCACCGATTCCGGTGGGCGCTTGACCATGGACGGTGTGCGCCAGCGCATCCGGGCCTATCGGGAAGTGCTGGACGAGTCGACCGAGATCGGTATCCATGCCCACGAGAACCTGTCGTTATCGGTGGCCAACTCCGTCGTTGCCGTGGAAGAGGGCGTCACCCGTATCGATGCCTCGCTGGCGGGCCACGGGGCCGGGGCCGGGAATTGCCCGATCGAACCGTTCGTCGCGGTGGCCGATCTGCACGGGTGGAAGCACAACGCCGACCTGTTCGCACTCCAGGATGCCGCGGACGATCTGGTCCGGCCTCTGCAGGATCGGCCCGTCCGTGTCGACCGCGAAACACTGACCCTCGGCCGCGCCGGCGTGTACTCGTCGTTCCTCCGCCACGCCGAAGCGGCTTCGCAGCGGTACGGCCTGGACGTGCGCAGCATCCTGCTCGAGGTCGGCCGCCGCGGCCTGGTCGGTGGTCAGGAAGACCTCATCGTCGACATCACTCTCGACCTCGCCGCAAACCCGGAAACCGTCCCGCGCTGAGATCCGGGCGCGCCGGACCGTAATCGAACCCGCTGGCGGATAGGTTGCGGCGGTACCCGCAAACTACTATATTCAATATATCGAGATGGAAGTCTCGTGAGGCGACTGGATGATTAAGGAGTGCGGCGACATGGCAGAGATCAGCGTTGCTATGGCTGCGAGTCATACGCCCGGCTTGACCGGGTGGTTCGGCAAGGCCGACCCTGACGATCAGCGGACCGTTCGGCTGGCGTATGGGGAGATGCGGAAGGCGGTGCTCGACTCGGAGACGGACGTGCTGTTGGTCATCGGCAATGACCACGTTGCGAATGCTCGTCTGTACGACTACCCGGACTTTACGTTCGGGCTTGCCGAGCAGCATCGCGGGCCCGATGAATGGTTCAAGCCGTGGCTGCGGGTGGAGGACTATGAGCTTCGTGGTGCCCCCGATGTGGCAGAGGCGTTGCTGGCAGCCACTGCGCACACCGGACTGCGCCTGCGGGGCGCAAAGGACAACCTCCGGTTCGACGACAACCTGTCTGTGCCACTTACCATGACTGGGCTCACGTCCGACGGGCCTGCCGTCGTTCCGATTCTGCAGAACTGCACTGTGCCGCCGGTGGCGGATGGTCTGGCGTGCTACACATTTGGGCAGGCGCTCGGCGCTGCAATCGGGAAAGCACTCCCGGAAGGCCTTCGGATCGGGCTGCTCGGTTCTGGTGGGCTGAGCCATGAACCAGGCGGGCCCCGTTACCTGGAGATCGATGAGAAATTCGACCGATGGTGGCTCGATCTGCTCGAGGAGGGCGACCACGAGAAAGTGCTTGCCGAGGCGACGTTCGAGCGAATGGAGCAGGCTGGGTCCGGCGGCACGGCTGAATTGCTGTCGTGGCTGGTGGTCATGGGCGCGATCGGCGAGCGCCCGTGTCAGTCGCTGGGCTACGTGGCCTTCGACCAATGGCGATGCGGCGTCGGCGCCGTGAAATGGGACCTCGCTCCGGCGATGCGAGCGTGAGGCGGTGAACGACATGCCACTGGACAAGTTCGACCCGAGACTGCGGGCCAACGATTTGGTACAGGATCTCAAGTGGGATCGGGAGTTGCGCGAGCGATTCGAGCTCGGCGAAGAGACGGTGCTGGCCGCTTACGACCTCTCAGATGCCGAACGCACTGCGATCCGCGAGCGAGACTTTCGCGCACTGCACGAGATGGGACTCCACCCATACCTGCTGTCACAGCTGGCGCGCATTGTGTACGGCACTGGGGAGGAGGCTGGGTCGTCCGCGCCGGCCATGGCGCTTCTTCGGTCCCTTCTCGGCGACGAGTGGGACCACGAGGACCGCTCGTGACCGACGGCGACCGTCATGGGGAGTCCGATGTGTCCGTCATCGACGTGCACGCCCACATCCTCCCGTTACCGCTGCTCGAGTGGCTTTCGCGCCGCGATCTTGCCGACCTGGCCGGTATCTCGTCAGGCGTCGTGAGCATCGAACCCATGATCAGCGGGCTGCCTGAGCGGGCAGCGGTACCACTGCCTGTGCAACAGTACGACCTCTCAGCCCGGCTCGATTCGATGGCCGCAGTAGGAGTGACCAGCCAGGCGGTATCGGCCCCACCGTTCGTATTCGGGTCGGAGTGCCGAAACGACCAGCTCGTTATGGATGTCGTTCGGCGTACCAACGACGCGATCGCAGAGCACGTCGCGGCGTCCGGCGGGGCACTGCTCGGCATGGGGACTGTCCCCGTCGGGTTGCCTCAGGCTACGGAGGAGTTGGCGCGGTGCCAGGATGAGCTCGGGTTCGTGGGGGTCACAGCGGGCACGTTCGGTGGGGGCCGGGAGCTCGATGACCGGATCAACGAGGAGCTCTGGGGTGAGCTGGCACGGCGCCAGTGTTTCGTTCTGCTCCACCCCAGTACAGCGTCGGCACCCGCGCGACTTGCGGACTATCACCTGATGCAACTGCTCGGGTATCCGGCGGAAACTGCCCTCGCCACGGCCCGGCTCGTATTCGGTGGTGTCCTCGACCGTCACCGTCTAGTGCTGTGCTTGGCGCACGGAGGCGGATGTCTGCGGGGAGTGGCACCTCGTCTGGACCTGGGATGGAAACGCAAGAGTGTTGCACGGATGTCGGCCGCGCCACCCACCCGCTACCTTCGTGACCTCTATTACGACACGGCGGTGTTCGACCACGTGACGTTACGGCGATTGGTGGCCGATGTCGGAGCGGACCGAGTGCTGCTCGGTACCGATTTCCCGTTCGACCTTGCCGATCGGCACCCCGTTGAGACGGTGGATGCCCTCGGCCTGTCCGAAAACGACCGAAGGGCCGTGCTCGGCGGCAACGCGAATCGATTGTTGCGACTGCCCGCTGCCGTCCGCGCTCCTGATTCGGCAACCCTGGAGTCCGCCCCGGCGGTCCGGGATCCCTTGGATAGGAGTTTCGATGAACGACTCTGAACCGTTGCTCGCTCCACGAACATCACGTGCCGAGGAGATCGCCCACAGTCTCGAGGCGCGCATCACTGCGCAGATGCTGCCGATCGGGCATCGGCTGGGTACGAGGGAGAGCCTTCGCTCGGAGTTCGGTGTTGCTCCGGCGACGCTCAGCGAGGCGGTCAGGTTACTCAGCGCCCGCGGTGCCGTCACCGTCCGACCCGGCGCGAACGGTGGCATCTTCGTGGCCGCGCCCAGCCTGTTCGTGCGTTTGGGGCGAAAGATGCTCGAGCTCAGTGGCGAGACGGTGTCTGTGGCGGACAGTCTCGCGGTCCGCAACTGCCTCGACCCGCTCGTCATCGTCGAGGCAACTCGGCACCGCAGCGCGCGGGACCTCGAGGAACTGCGTGAGCTCGCCGAGGCGATGGGTGCGCCGGAGCTCGAATGGAAGGAGTACCTGCGGCTCAACTGGGCACTGCACCGCCGGATGGTCGAGATCACCCCGAACCGGGTGCTCCGACACACCTACCTCTCGCTTCTCGATTTCGTGGAGAGTCGGTTGCAATCCGTAGTTGCCGATGTCCCGGAGCGCGGCCATGAGGATGGCGTACGAGTGCACCGCGAAATCGTGGAGGCCATAGCGAGCGAGGACGTCGAGCGAGCGGCTCGGGCCGCAGCGTCGCACTCCGATCTGGTCGCAGGCAGGTGACAGCAATGGTGACCCTGGGGCGGGGCCCGTCGACAGCACTCGTGGTGATCGACATGCAGAACGACTACTGCCATCCGGATGGGGTGTTCGCAGCTGCCGGGCTTTGTATCGCGGAGCTCGAGGAGCTCGTGGCACAGATCAACGGGCTCGTTGCGGCGGCACGTGATGCGGGTCGACCGATCGTATGGGTCCGCATGGAGTGGTCGAGCGACAGCGATGTCGGGCTTCTCGCCGAGCGCAGCCCCTTCCTTCGCCACGCCGGGCTGCGGTCAGGGGAGTGGGGTAGCAGATTGCTGGACACCCTCGATGCGGACCCGCGCGATCGCGAGGTCGTCAAGACGCGGTTCAGTGCATTTCATCGCACGCGTTTCGAGTCGCTGCTGGCCGAATGGGGCGTCGACACGCTGGTACTTGCCGGGGTTCGAACCGATTTCTGTATCGAGTCCACGGCACGAGACGCGTTTTTCCGTGACCTGCGAGTGGTGATTGCGCGCGAGGCCGTCGCTGGCTATTTCGATGACTTGCACAGCGCCAGTCTTCGAGTGCTCGACACCGTGTTCGCCGATGTAGAGCCCGTATCCGCCGCCGCGGACCTTCTCCGCGGCACACCTGCAAGTCCTGTTGTTCCATGACCGCCTGGAACTCGATCATCGACGCAGCCGAACTGCCGCCGATCATCGATTTCTCTGTGGGAAGGGACGTCATCCCGGATCGACGCGCGCTCTATCCGCCCAGTCCAAGGACGAGGACCAGAATGACTCGAACACAACGACCCGAGATCGGCCACAACGCAAACGTCGGCGGGATCCGCACCAACTATCTGACATCGGGTACTACAGGAGAGTGGGTGTTGCTCGTCCACGGTTCGGGCCCGGGTGTCACCGCTTACGCCAACTGGCGGTTGGTCATCCCCGAGTTTGCGGCCGACTTCCAGATCGTTGCGCCGGACATGGCCGGATTCGGCTACTCCGACCGACCTGCCGAAACGCACCTCGGCCCTGACCTGTGGGTCGACCAGGTCCTCGGTCTGATGGACCGGTTGAATATCCCCACCGCGCACCTGGTCGGCAACAGCTTCGGTGGAGCGATCGCGCTTCGGGTGGCGCAACGCTGTCCTGACCGAGTCGGGAAGCTCGTGCTGATGGGAAGTATGGGTGTTTCCTTCCCGATCACTCCTGGGCTCGAGCGTGTTTGGGGCTACGAGCCGTCCGTGGAGAACATGCGTGCCGTTCTCGACGTCTTTGCCCACTCCCGCGAGCTCGTGACCGACGACCTCGCGCGAGTGCGTTACGAGGCAAGTATCCAGCCGGGGGTACAAGAAGCTTTCTCGGCCATGTTCCCGGCACCGAGGCAGAGGTGGATCGAGGAACTCGCGCTCGACGATGACGAACTGCGCCTGATTACACACCGCACCCTCATTGTCCACGGACGTGACGATCAGGTTATTCCGCTTGCCAACTCCTACCGATTGTTCGAGCTGCTCGGGAATTCCGATCTCGCGGCGCTCGGGCAATGCGGGCATTGGTCGATGATCGAGCGGCGATCCGACTTCATCCGCCTCGTTCGAGACTTTCTGCTCGAGCCCTGAACCCGGAACGAACTGGAGACTGAGATGACGATAGAACCGAGGCCGACTGTTCTGGTGGTCGGGGCCGCTGGCCGAGTTGCGGGGCTTCTTGTGCCCGAGCTCGCTTCGCGCGGCGCGATTGTGCGAGGTTTCGTCCGTAGCGAGGAGAAAGGAGCTACGGCGAGAAAGAACGGTGCCGACGAGGTCGTGCTGGGTGACCTCCGGGATTCCAGCAGCCTTGATCAGGCTATGGCTGGCGTGGATGCCGTCTTTCACTTGGGGCCTGCTTTCGTGGCGGACGAAGCGCAGCTCGGCCTGAACGTCGTGACGGCCGCTCAGCGCGCCGGCGTCAGGAAGATCGTGTTCTCCGGGGTGGCCCACCCGTCTGACCGGCTGGAGAACCACGTCTCCAAACGGCCCGTCGAGGACGCTCTGTTCCGGTCCGGCATGGAATTCACAATCCTGCAGCCTGTTACGCTCTATCAGAACATCGGTGGCGCGTGGCCCGGCGTACTCGAACGTGGCGAACTCGCCGAGCCCTACTCGAGCACCGCGCGGGTAGCGCGCGTGGACTACCGCGACGTCGCTGAGGTCGCCGCGCTCGCCCTCACCGAGGATCGCTTGAACAACGGAACCTTCGAGCTGTGCAGCGGCGAGATTCTTGACCGACACGACGTCGTCGCCGTGATCAGCGAAGTCCTGGGGAGCCCGGTACGCGCCACCGAATTAAGCTACGACGCCTGGGCAACGGTCGCCTCGAACCGTTTCAACGCAACGCAACTCGCCTTGTTCGCCGAGGTATTTCGCTCCTACGACGACCACGGGCTTCGCGGTAACGGCTTGGTACTCGAAACCATTCTCGGACGTAAACCGCGAACTCTGCGTGACTACATCCGAGATCTCGCCGCGGGTGAACGAACCCAGATCTGAGGCCTGATCCACTCAGCAGGGACGGCAGTTGCCGTGGTGTGGCCAACTTTGCCGTTATTAACTATATTTAATATACGAATTTGTGAAGCTGTGATATGGGTGCCAGCTGGCTCGCCTTCGGCACGTACGCACTCCGGCGCGCGCTTCACTGCTCCCGCAACCGCAAAAACCCAGCTCTGATATCCCATCGAAGTAACGAGAGTGAGCGTTATGGTCACGGCATTCGACTCGATCCGGGTCGGTTCCCGGTTCCTACGTAACCGCATCGTAATGGCGCCGATGACCCGCAACCGGGCCTACGGGCCCGGGGCCACCCCCACAGCGGCTATGGCGACCTACTACGCGCAGCGTGCAAGTGCCGGATTGATCATCACGGAGGGTGTCCAGCCCTCAGCCGTTGGTCAGGGCACCCCGAACACCCCGGGCCTGCATACAGAGGAGCAGGTCGCGGCTTGGCGAACGGTCACCGACGCCGTCCATGAAAGAGGAGGGGTGATATTCGCGCAGCTCATGCACGCTGGGCGGATCAGCCATCCCAGCATCCTGCCGCCTGGTTCAGCCCCAGTTGGCCCATCGGCCGTGCGGGCCGCGGGCCAAGTGTTCGCCGGCGGGCGGATGCGTGACACCGTCACCCCGGTACAACTGACTGAACCGGAAATCCTTCAGACCGTGCAGGACTTCGCCACCGCCGGTCGAAACGCCGTGGACGCCGGGTTCGACGGTGTCGAGGTGCACGGCGGCAACGGCCAGTTGTTGCACCAGTTCCTGGCGCCGAACAGCAACCGCAGGACGGACGGATGGGGCGGGTCGGTCGCCGGTCGCATACGAATGACCATCGAGGTCGCAACGGCGATCGCCAATGCGATCGGCGCGAATCGAGTCGGCTTGCGCATCTCGCCGACCAACCCGAACAACGACATCGTGGAGGTCGACCCCGAAGAGACATACGAGAAGCTCGTCGAGGCGGTCAATCCGCTGGGGCTGGCCTATCTCCATGTCTCGGACCGTGGTGATCCCGCGTTGACTTCGCTGCTGCGCGCATCGTTTCGAGGGCCGTTTCTACTCAATCCTTGGACGCCCGGTCGTTCGACCGGACCGGACGATCTGGGATTGATCGAAGACGGTTCCGCCGACCTGTTGTCCTTCGGCGCCCTCTTCCTCGCCAACCCCGATCTACCAGCCCGGCTGGAGGTAGGCGGCCCACTCAACACCCCGGACCGGGCTACGTACTACGGTGGCGACGAACACGGGTATACCGATTATCCGGCGCTGGCGTCCGGTGATATCGCCTCATCCTCCGGCAGCTCGCCCCACGCCAAGCGTGGGCAACCTACGCGAGAACTCCGCACAGGCTGCGACGGTCAACATGGCAATGGTGCTGACAGCACGGTGCGTGAGACCGGAGAGGTGGGTAGCACTCGACTTTGACCTGGCGAACATGCGAATCCAGTAATGGATGGAACCGACGCCAATGGCCCCTGAATCCCATCGGGATCCAAATTTCACGGCGATTCCTGCCCGGCAGGTCGTCGAAAGCATCAAAGGAGACCACACACCATGAGCAACCTGCCCGCTGAGGTGATCGACAACCTTCGTAGTGCCGATCGGGAGGTAACCCCCGAATTGACTCGAGCGCTGATGGAGCTGTTTGCGCCATTGCATGAAGCGAATGACTACCGGGCGCCCGAGATCGAGCGAGATCTGGTCTACGGCCCTGACCCGCGAAACCGGCTCGACCTCCACACAGCCCGTGAGGCGGGCTCGAGCAGGCCCGTAGTGCTATTCGTGCATGGCGGCGGTTTCGTCAGCGGAGACAAGTCCGATCCGGCACTGCCCTACTACGACAATGTGGGAGGGTGGGCGGTTCGCCACGGCATGGTTGCGGTGACCATGACCTACCGGCTGGCCCCGCAGAACAAATGGCCGGCTGCGGCAGAGGACATCGCCTCCGCGATCGCGTGGACCCGCGAACACGCCGGTGACTTCGGGGGAGACCCGGACAAGATCGTGCTCATAGGTCATTCAGCAGGTGGCGCCCACGTCTCCTCATTCGTCGCGGGCCACGCGGGAACAGATCCAGCGGATATCGCCGGCGCGGTCATGCTGTCCGGGATCTACGACCCGCCCACAGCTGAACAGAACGCATTGCTGCATGCCTACTACGGAGACGATCCGGAAAAGCATGTAGAGCAGTCTGCGCTGTCCGGCCTGGTCGCATCAGACGTGCCGATGCTGTTCGGCGCTGCCGAATTCGATGTTCCGCACTTTCATCAGCAGGCGGCGGTGCTCATCGGCGCGATGCGCGAAGCACGTGATGCGGTCCCCTTGTTCGTGACCGTGCCCGATCACACTCACCTGTCCGAGATCTTCTCGCTCGGACTGGACGAGGACGCATTGGGCACGACACTGGCTCGGTTCATCCATCGCGCGACGTCGGACCGGCAGGCGTCCGCCGCCGGTTCTCGGAGGTAGCGACAACGGTCAGCCGGGCTCGGGCAGCGGCCCAATGCCAGTACGACTGCGCACAGCAGCTGGTACAGGGTGGTGCGCCGCGCAGCCAGACGCGGTACCTGTCGGCGAAAGTTCTTGTGCTGCAAAAGGAATGAATGTCATGGCAACAAGGGAATCCACGGCCGACATGTCGACTTCAAGAACCTCTCACAGCAGCTTGTCGTCACACCTCTGTCGAGTCAGACCGTGAACGGAGACCGAGCAGGTGGACACATCATGGGCAAGTCAACCCGCAAGGGCGACAGACGGTTCACGAGTCAACCCGCCCGGTCTCCTACGGCACGCTACGGGGCAGCTGACCCCGACCACGAAACCGCTGCCACCAGATAAGTCGACGGTTCAGCATGCTGGCCCGCCCTGGTGAAAGTTGTGATTGCGAGGTTGGGCGGGCCTGGCCATGACCGTGTGAATGTGGATCACGGGAGTGTCGCATCGGCGGACACATCGGCAGGCCCGCCGGTCGAGTGAGGGTTCCGAGCGGGCCTCCGGATGCGTAGCTTGTCCTCAACGCTGTCACGAAAATCGGATCCGAATCCGTGACGGCGCAGATGGTAGGACCCCCGGCCGCTCGGGTGCCTGCTACCGCAATTCACGCGTGTCGCGCGCGGTGGCGTATCCCGCTCCACCCGGAACGCAGGATCAGCTGCCCCCGACTCCTGGTAGTGATTGACCACGCAACGCATCGCTTCATCGACTTGCGACCAGCCCCAGTCGACCCGGGTGTGCAATTGCCCGATCCTGCCCCGGTAGTTCTCCAGACTGAAGTCTTCGACGAAGGGTTCGCGCCGACCCGAGAACACCACAGGGACGGTGCCGTCGTCATCGAGGTTCGCCGCCAAAGCCACGACACTGGCGGCGTCGGTCGTGATCTGGACGTTGATCATGCGCCATCCGGTGCAGTAGTTGTCGGCGTGGACGACCCCTGACACCGCCCTGCGGGCGGAATTCGCGGTAGCGCTGCTCGACGAGGCCGAGCGGCCAGCGCACCGGCGAACCAGGTTCACCGTCGCATCGGTGTGAGTGTTACGCGATTTCGAAGAGCCGTGCGGCATTTCGGTAGCAGACCTGTCGCAGCCACGAGTCACCCAGCTCCAGGCGCTCGAGCGCACTGATCGAATGCCCATAGGAGTAAGGGATATTCGGAAAGTCGCTACCGAACAGAATACGGTCACTCAACGAGCGCAGCCTGCCGTGCTCAGCGGTCGGAAAGGGTGCGGTAGCCTCGATGAAATCGGTCCACACCATTGTCGTGTCCAGGTGCACACCTGGGTATTCCTCGGCGAGATTCAGGAATTCGGAGTACTCGGGTGTGCCCATATGCGCGATGATCAGCTGTAGGCGCGGATAGCGTTGCAGCAGACCGGCAATGGGCTCCGGTCCGGTGTACTGGCCGGGCACGGGTCCGGAGCCGCAGTGGATCAGCACCGGTATCCCCGTGTCCTCGAGTATGCCCCACACCGGATTCAACAACGGATCACCGGGATGGAAGTCGCCGACCTGCACGTGCACCTTGAACACCCGGGCACCCCGCTCGATCGCCGCCTCCACATAACTGTCGGCGTAATGTTCGGGATAGAAGGTCGCCGTGTGCAGGCAGTCAGGGGTGCGTTCGGCGAAATCGGCGGTCCATTCGTTGAGCCACGCCGCCATATCCGGCTTGTGCGGATACACCAGTGAGGTGAACGCGCGAACACCGAAGCCGCGCAGTGTCTTCAAACGTAGCCGTTCATCGTCGCGGTAGGCGATCGGCCACTCCTGGCCGACCAGCGGAGCCGAATCGAAGTATGCCCACACCTTGGCCATGACCTGCTCGGGCATGAAATGCGTATGGACGTCAATGATTCCGGGCAGTTGCAGCCGGGTGCGGAAATCGGTCAGGTAGGTATTGTCGTCGCTGTCACCGATCATCGAGCAGCCTCCGAGCCGAGGGCGGTGGCAACCGAGAAGCCGACAACCCATTCCGGCACTGGTTCATAGAACCGTGTTGTCGTGTGATAGCTGCCGGTTGCAGAGAGCGAGGCGTAAGCCGCGATCCAGGTGCGGACCTCGTGCGCGGAGCCGCCGCCCTCTTCACCCATCCAGGCCGCGCTCCAGCGGTCGACCTCGTCGAGGTGCCGTGTTCGAAGACGTCGAGGACATGGTTGTCCCAGTGAGGGTTGATCGGGATCGGCGACCGCGCGCCTGCTCTATAGTTCACGCCGGTCACCAGCACTCGATGTTCGATACGAGCGCGCTGCTCGGGGGTGGGGTGCCCTTCGATGAGGGGCTCCGCCACGCGCTGTGTTGCGGACATGATGGAAGGCATGGGTAAATCGTTCGACAAACCTCCCGATCCGACGAAGAGCACCTGCTTCTGCAACTCGCGGGCGGCCTGGCCGAGAGCTAGTCCGAGCGATCGGATTCGGTGTGGAAGCCCGAATGGCGCGGCGACGCCGTTGATGAACACCGGCACTACCAGCATCCGATCGATCCCGCCGAACAAGATCTTCGTTGGCTGGACGAATCCGTGGTCGACAGGCATTCGCGCGGAGATCGCCGGATCAATCCCACGGTCCAGCACGCCTTGGGCCAGCAGCTCGGCCGCGACGGTATCGACGAGCAGGGGCCCGGGCCGGGATCCGAAATCGCCGACCGAATAGGCATCGACGCCGAGGCAGAACTGGGGCATCGTCTTGTGGAAGAAGGCGTTGTAGTGGTCCGGTACATACAGTACGACGAGCTCGGGCGCGAAATCGGCCACGAAGTCGCGAGCCTGTCCCAGTGCGCTGTAAATCCGGTGCACAGCAGCTGGATTCGGGTCACTTCTGCCGATGAGCGGTGAATGCGACATCGTCACCACAGCGGCGGTCACCCGGCTGCTCCCGGTGGGATGGCGCGTTGTGCGCTATGGAGTTCGTAGGAGAACGAATAGGCGTCCAAGCGGGTTACAAGCGCCCGAACATGTTTTTCGGGCAGGTCGGCGGGCAGGTGGATATCGGCGTGTGCCCGGCCGTTTCGATCTTTCACGAAGATGTGGGCGTGCAGCGCACCGGCTTGCAATTCGTGCTGGACGACGCGATCGACCGAGTCGTGCCGCAGCGCCACCTTGTTCACCTTGCCAACCGCGGTCAGCGGGATCGAGGCGACGATGTGGAGGTACTTCGGGGTGGCAGCGGGCTCGGGGGCATGCTGGATCGCCCACTGGCGGAGCTCGTCGGTATCCGGATTTGCTCCGGGCCGCAAGACCAGGTAGGCGGCCGGTACTTCGCCGGAATGCGAATCAGGCCGCGAAACCACCGCCGCTGCAGCCACATCCGGGTGCGCGAGCAGGGCGTCTTCGACCTGGTGGGGATCGATGTTGTGGCCACCGCGGATGATCAGATCCTTTTCGCGGCCGGTGAGGTAGACGAAGCCTTCGGCATCCACCCAGCCGAGATCGCCGGTGATCAGCCATCCGTCGAGGATCACTCCGTCCGGATCTGGTCGCGGCCCGGTCGCGCTGGGGCGGAGATATCCGGGAAATACGCTGGGTCCCTTGATCGCCAGCACTCCGATTTCTCCGGTCTCGCAGTCGTCGAACGACAGTTGGTCGCTCGCAAGCCGGACCGCTTTGACTTCTTGATAGGGCAGGGCCGGCCCAACCGATCCGGTGCGCGCGCCGGTGATGGGGGAAAAGGTGTTCACGCAGGTACCTTCGGTAAGCCCGTAACCCTCGACCATCGGCACTCCGGTGGCTTGCTCGAAGTCGGCGCGCACCCTGGCGGGCAGTGGTGCGGCCCCGACGATTCCGGCCCGCAGGCTCGACACGTCGGAGTCCGCCGGTACCGGGGGGAGCGCCGCGTAGACCGTCGGCACTGCGGAGAAGGTGGTGACCTGATATTGCTGCACGATGCGCCAGAAGTCGGCCATGGCATCGCGGTCGCGGTAACCGAGTGCGCCCAGGGACACGATGGCGCCACCGCGAAGCAGCGGCGTCAGCGTGGACACCAGAATCGCGTTGACGTGGAACAGGGGCAGACCACTCAGCACGACGGTATTGCCGCCGAACGCCTCGTGCTCACCGAGAGCCCAGGCGACGTAGACCTCTCCAGCATGAGTGTGCGGTGCGACCTTCGGTATGCCTGTGGTGCCGCCGGTGTGGAAATAGGCCGCGATATCCCGAGGGCCGCATTGATATTCGCCGGTCAGTCGATCGGCCGGCCGGGCAGCGGTCAGCTGCTCGAAATCACCGACCCAGGTGCGCGGTGCGGCACGAGCGCTGCCGCCGACGGAGATGAGCGCCCGCAATTCGGGCAGCGCCTCCGCGACAGAACACGCCTTCTGCCAGCCGTCGGCATCGAGTTCCGGTGCGGGTGCGAGAAGAATACGCACGCCGGTGAGGCGCATGATCTCGATGATGTGCGCGGTGGCGAGCATGGGATTGACCGGGTTTGCGATGCCTACTGCCTGCGCGCCGAGCAGCGCGGCATACGTCGCACCGGTGCTGGGCAGCAGGAATCCGACGACGCCGCCGGGCTCGAGCCCGAGGGCGACGTAGAGATTCGCTGCTCGGGTGACTCGTTCTGTCAACTCGCGGTAGGTCCAAGTCACGGGCTCATCCCAGCGGGCGCCGCCGGGCAGAAGGTGCAGAGCCGGGCGCTCCGGGTGGGCTCGGGTCGACCGGACGAGCAGTTCGTACGTCGTTGTGGGCAAGCGTTTTTCGGAAATGACCGTCGCGGCGGAGCGCTCGAGATCAACGCTCATGCCGATGCCACCAGACTGGTCAGCACGCCGATGCCTTCCACCTCGATCTCCACCAGGTCTCCCGGCCGGAGGAATTGGCCGGAGAACACCCCGGCGCCGCGCGGTGTGCCGGTGCAGATCACATCACCTGGATGCAGCGTCTGGTATCTCGACAGATGCGCGATCAGCTCCGGGATCGTATGGATGAAGCTGCTGGTGCGATCCTCCTGGCGCAGTTCACCATTCACGCGGGTCCGGATCGAGAGATCGGGCTCGAGGGTGAACTCGTCCGCGGTGACCAGGCACGGGCCCAGTGGGGTGAAGGTATCGAAGCTCTTGGCTACGCCGATCGACGCCACCGCGTCGCCCAGCATCGCACGCCGCTGGATATCGCGTGCCGAGACATCGTTGGCAATGGTGAGGCCGCCGACGTGCGCCCACGCCTGCTCGGCACTCACACTGGTCGCGGCACGGCCGATCACGACGGCGACTTCGCCCTCATAGTCGACTTCGTCGGCGGCAACCGGGGGCAGGAGGATCAACCCTCCGGGATCGGCCACCGAAGAACCTGCTGTTACCTGCATACTCGGTTCTGTCGGCAGGTCGATGTCGGTGCGTCCGAGTGCGGCGAACGCCGCAAGGGCTTCCTCGGCATGGCTGGGGTAGTTCAACCCGACGATGACCACTTTGCCCGGACGGGCCACCGGCGCCCGCAAACTTGCGTCGGCCAACGGCAGCTCGAGGCGCGTGGCGGCGTTGCGGGCGCGCTCGAGACCCGGGCCCGCGAGTAGCTCGCCGATATCCCGATAGGGCAGGTCTAACACGGAAAGCAGTCCGGGGCGGTCCTCCCTGGCGATGCCGACGGTGGTGGCGTAGAGACGCATTTCGGAACCTCCGCGATCCAAGGCGGCCGTAGCGCCGCTCTTGATTGATAGTTAAGAGCGTACTCGACTCGCGGTCAAGAGGTGGCTGCCGGCGCAGTAAGCTCGCGCTATGCCCAGGAACCGACAGCAGATCCCGAAGGCGGAGCGCGAGGCGGCCGTTATCGAACACGCGGTGGAACTCTTCGCGGCAAACGGCTATCGGGGGACGAGTGTGGCCGCGGTCGGGCGCGCCGCGGGGCTCGCCTCCTCGGCGGTCCACTGGTACTTCCCGACCAAGGATGACCTGTTCGCCGCAGCGGTCACATCAATATTCGCGACGGCCCGCGATCGAATCGAGGCGGATCCTCAGATCGCCGGCAATCCGCGCGACGAGTTGGTCGGGCTGTTGGATGCCGTCCAGCCCTATCGGGCGCTGCATCGCGAGGCCTATGAACGGATGGGGGAATCCGAGTCCGTTCGTGCCGCATATGACGAGATTCAGCGTTGGCTGGAGCAGCGGCTGTTCGCGGTAATCGCCAATCGCCTACCCAAGGGTGCGGATGTGGAGTTGATCGCCGACATCGCGCATGTGCTCTTCGAGGGAGCTCTCGTCAGTATGCGCCGCCTGGATCGGCCGACCGGCGACCTGATCGACCTGCTCACCGACTCGTTGGTGGCCACGGCGGCTGTGAAGGTGCGCCGCTGACGGCTTGCGTGCGCCGAGATCGCCTGTAGCGCACGGGGTTTCCTCTGAGCGTGGACTTCTTTTCGTCTTCGATCGACCTCCTGTGGAATCGATATCGCCCGATCTCTTGACTGGCAATCATGAGGACGCCTACACTGTCTTGAGTCACAGTCAAGAGATTTGATCTCACTACTCGGAGGTGCCAACGATGGCGTCACCAGTCAAACTCGCGCACGTTGTCTTGCGAACTGGCCGGCTTCAGGAAATGACCGACTGGTACGTGCGCGTCCTCGAGGGCCGCGTCGCTTTCGCCAACAACATGCTGGCCTTCATGACCTACGACGACGAGCATCACCGCGTCGCCTTCATTGCGACCGGCGCCTCAGAGCGGCCGGACGATGTGCACACGGGCCTGCACCACGTCGCCTTCACCTATGAATCGCTCGGCGGCCTGCTCGGCACCTATCGTCGGCTGAAAACCGATGCACTCGAACCTTTCTGGTGCGTGAACCATGGACCGACGATGTCGATGTACTACCAGGACCCGGACGGCAACCAGATCGAACTGCAGATCGACAGTTTCGCAACCGAAGCCGAGATACAGGCATTCCTCGAGTCCGATGCGTTCGTCACCAATCCCATTGGAGTCGACTTCGATCCCGAAGAGCTGATCTCCCGGTTCGAATCGGGCGAACCGGTCGCGGAACTGGTGAAGCGGCCGTGAATCTCGAAGAACAAATTCCGGTCGTCATCGTCGGGGCGGGACCGGTTGGATTGGCCACCGCGTATGTCCTCGGTATGCATGGGGTTCGCAGTGTGGTGTACGAACAGTTCGACGGCATCAATCCACATCCGCGAGCGCACGTCGTCAATACCAGATCCATGGAGCTGCTTCGCAATTGGGGTGTCATCGACGGGATCGTCTCTGATGCGGTCGATCTGACCTGCGGACTGAGCTTTGTCTGGAAGCACACCGTAGCGGGCGAGGAATTCGGTCGTATCGACCTCGCGGACTCGCCGCCGGAGCAACTTTCCCGGCGATTGGATTCCTCACCGGTAACCATCTCCTCGTGTGCGCAGGACCGTGTACAGCAGCGATTGCTCGACGCGGTGCGGGACCAGGGCGTGGCCACCGTTCGATTCGGCGCTCGGGTGACCGAGGTCGACGATCACGGTGATGCGGTGACCATCTCGGTCGGAACAGGCGGTGGCACCGAGCAACTCCGGGCGGACTATCTCGTGATCGCGGAGGGCGCCGCCGGATCGATCCGCCGGGCGCTGGGTATCAAGGTCGAGGGTATCCCCGAGTTCGGCAGGCAGATCAATGTGTACTTTCACGCCGATCTGACGCGGTGGACGGACACGGATCCCGCACTGTTGTTCTGGGTGCTCAATACCGGCTGTCCCGGCGTGATCATCCGTATGGGCGCGAATCGCTGGACCTTCAACATCGGCTACGACCCCGCTTTGGAAACGGTTGCCGACTACACTCCGAAACGCTGTGTCGAGCTGATCAGGGCCGCTGTCGGCGCTCCCGAGCTCGAGGTGGAAGTTCGGTCGGTAGGCAGTTGGGTGCTGGGAGCGAGCACGGCCACGCAATACCGGAAGGGCCGCGTGTTCCTGGCCGGCGATTCGGCGCACCAGTTCCCGCCCACCGGCGGTCTGGGGATGAACACCGGACTTGTCGACGCGGACAATCTCAGTTGGAAGCTGGCGGCGGTGCTCAATGGCTGGGCCCCTGAAGGCCTCCTCGACACCTATTGCGCCGAGCGTCGTCCGGTTGCCCTGGCTAACGCGCAGAGCAGTATCGCCAACGCGGTCAAGATGGCCGACGCCGGGATCGGGCCCAATACGATCGAAGTAGCTGCGCGCCTTGAAAGTTCGGATCCGGCCGTGGCTGCGGCCGAGCGGGTTCGTCTGGGCGCGGCAGTGCCCGAACAGCGTCCGCACTTCGACCATCTCGAGCTCGAGATCGGCTATACCTATGCGGCGCGGAATGAATCGGACCTGTCGGTGGACCCGATCACCCACGCGGTGCCCGGCGGTCGACTGCCGCACGGTTGGATAATCAAAGAGGGCACCCGAATTTCGACGCTGGATTTGGTGCAGCCCGGGTTCACTCTTATCGCCGGATGCGATGGGATCGGCTGGGCCCACGCCTTGGCCGAGGTGGCTGGGGCGGTGCCCGCTCGAGCATTTGTGGCTGGGCGGGATTTCGAATTCGAAGGCGCGGCCACCTGCGGACTCTCCGCTGCCGGTGCGGTTCTGGTGCGTCCTGATGGGCATGTGGCCTGGTATTCGGCAGAGGCATCGGTGCATCCGGACGACGACCTGGCGCGCGCGCTCGATGTGGCGCTGGTGAGGACGAGTGCACTGTGATCGATCGAGAAGCACCATTGTCTCCCTCGGGTCGCTATGTCGCGGAACGCGGTACGGTCCACCTCACAGGAATTCAAGCGCTCGTCCGGCTGCCGCTGGATGTGCGACGGGCAGACGAACGCGCCGGGCGCCATACCGCCTGCTTCATCTCCGGCTACGAAGGCTCACCGCTGGCCGGCTATGACACCGAGCTGGCGAGGAACGCAACGCTGCTCGCAGACCACGACATCGTGTTCCGGCCGGGCGTGAACGAAGAGCTCGCCGCGACAGCGGTGCAGGGGACACAGCTTGCGGCGATGCAGCCCGACAAGCGAGTCGACGGCATCAGCGCAATCTGGTACGGAAAATCGCCGGGTCTGGATCGCGCGTCCGATGCTATCCGCCACAGCAACATTATGGGAACCCACGCGGTAGGCGGGGTGCTGGCACTCGTCGGCGACGATCCGGCAGCGAAATCTTCCTCCGTGCCCGGAGCCTCGGAATTGCTGCTCGCCGATCTCGGGCTGCCGATCCTCTATCCGGCAGATCCACAGCAGGCTCTGGAGTTTGGTCTGCACGGGATCGCGCTGTCGCGGGCGTGCGGGCTATGGGTAGCCATGAAGGTGGTCACGAATGTCGCGGACGGGTCCGGCACCGTTGTACTGGATGCCGATCGAGTCCAGCCCGTGCTGCCCGATCTCGTCGTGGACGGCAGCGAGTACCGGCACGAGGTGACCGCACATATGGTCCCGCCGACCCTCGGCGCACTGGAACGCAGCCGAGACGGTGCTCGTCTCGAACTCGCCCGGCGCTACGCGGCGATCAACGACCTGAACCGCATGACGTGTCATGGCACCGGAGATCGTGTGGGAATCATCGCCGCCGGCAAGACGTTTCTCGATGTCCGCCAAGCGCTGCGCACACTCGGGTTCGACGAGGAGGAACTCGCGAGGTCCGATCTCCGGCTGCTGCAACTCGGGATGATCCATCCGCTCGAACCGTCGATCATCGAGACCTTCGCCGACGGTTTGACCGAGATCATCGTGGTCGAGGAGAAGCGGCCATTCATCGAGACAGCGGTCAAGGACCTGCTGTATGGGCTCGATGGTGCGCCGGCAGTAACCGGCAAGCGCATGCCAGGTGGCACTACTCTCTTCCCGCTCGACGGCGAGCTGGATCCGGACGTCGTCGCTGCCGGACTGGCATCGCGAATGTCCCGAATCGGCGGTTTCGCCAGTGTCGACGCGTGGCTCGCACGCGCCCGACCTCGACGTGGGCCGATTTCTCTACCCTTGGTGACCCGCACCCCATACTTCTGTTCTGGTTGCCCACACAACATTTCGACCAAGGTCCCCGCCGGAGCGACCGTAGGCGCCGGAATCGGCTGCCACTCGATGGTCACGATGATGGATGCCGCTCATGTCGGCGATGTTGCCGGAATGACGCAAATGGGTGGTGAAGGTGCGCAATGGATCGGTATGGCGCCGTTCCTCGAACGCGACCACCTCATCCAGAACCTCGGCGACGGTACCTTTCACCACTCCGGGAGCCTGGCGATCCGGGCCGCCATTGCCGCGGGCGTCGACATCACCTACAAACTGCTCTACAACTCCGCGGTGGCGATGACCGGGGGCCAGCAAGCAGTCGGCGCGATGTCGATCCCTGCTATCTGCGAGGCGATGACCGCCGAAGGCATCGCCCGGATCATCATCACCGCCGACGACGTGGGTCGATATCGCAAGACGAAACTGCCCAGAGGAGTCCAGGTATGGTCGCGTGACAGGTTGATCGAGGCACAGGAGGTGCTGGCAACGACCAAGGGCGCCACCCTCCTCATCCACGATCAGGAGTGCGCCACGGAGCTACGCCGTAAACGCAAGCGCGGGCTGGCGCCCGAACCTGCGCAGCATGTGATGATCAACGAGCGGGTATGCGAGGGATGCGGTGATTGCGGCCAGAAGTCGAATTGCCTTTCTGTACAACCAGTCTCCACCGAGTTCGGGCGCAAGACCAAGATCGATCAGTCCTCGTGCAACAAAGACTTCTCGTGTCTGGCCGGGGACTGTCCGTCGTTTCTGACCGTCATTCCGGTGGGAAAGAAGCCACGTGGAGCCGTGGTTCCTTCCATCGATGTCACCACGATTCCGCAGCCCCGCATCGGTTTCGAAGGTACACACACCACGCGGATCACTGGGGTCGGCGGAACCGGCGTGGTGACTGTGGCGCAGCTACTCAGCACTGCGGCTGCTCTGTCGGGGCTGCAGGTGCGTGCGCTCGACCAGACCGGGCTCGCGCAGAAGGGTGGTGCGGTTGTATCGGACATCAAGATCACGTCCGTGCCACTGGAGCAAGCGAGCAAGGCCGTCGACGAGGAGTGCGACCTCTACCTCGGCTGCGATCTCCTCGTTGCCGCAGACGATAGATATCTCGTTGCGACGCACCCGGAACGCACCACGGCCGTCATCTCAACCAGTGAAGTCCCGACGGGGCAGATGGTGACCGACCCCACCGTGGAATTTCCCGCACGGGGGCCAGTCGAGAGCAAGTTGCGTTCGGCGACCCGGGACGCGGTCTTCCTCGATGCTCGCCGGGCGGCAACCGTGTTGTTCGGAGCCGACCAATACGCCAACCTACTGCTCGTCGGTGCGGCCGTGCAGACCGGAGCCCTGCCGCTGGCCCCGTCCGTCATCGAGGACGCGATCACCCTGAACGGTGTCGAAGTCGCCGCGAATATCGCGGCATTCCGGTGCGGCCGTATGGCGGTGGCGGATCCGTCGGCGTTCGCGGAGGTGGTGGCGGGACAGCATGGCGCGGTGGATCGGAATCGACCTCTCCCGAGCAGAATTCGTGAGCTTGTCGTTGTCGCGGCGGGCGATGCGGACACGGAATTGGCGCGGTTGCTCACTGTCCGGGTGCCGGATCTCGTCGAGTACCAGAGCATCGCCTATGCCGAACAGTACGTCGAGTTCGTTGAGCATGTCCGGAGCGTGGAATCCCGGTCGGTCATCGGTGCGACGGCGCTGACGGAATCTGTTGCGCGCCACCTCTACAAGCTCATGGCCTACAAGGACGAGTACGAGGTGGCGAGGCTGTCGCTCGACCCGGCGATGCACGCAGCGGTCGCCGCCGAATTCGGCCCGGGTGCGCGGGTGTCCTACCGGCTGCACCCGCCGATCCTGCGGGCGTTGGGTATGAAGAGCAAACTGGAACTCGGACCATGGTTCCGCCCGGTCTATCGGGTTCTGTTGAGCATGCGCCGGCTCCGCGGCACTCGGCTCGACCCCTTCGGCGCGGCTGGCGTCCGCAGACAGGAGCGTGCCCTCATCGTGGAATACCGAGCGCTGCTCGAGCGACTCCTGGCAGATCTACGACCCGAAAATCATTCCCTGGCAGTGGAGATCGCCGCCCTTCCGGATATGGTGCGAGGCTACGAATCGATCAAACTGGACAATATTGCGCGCTACCGAGCCGAGGTCGCACATCGGTTGGGGGAATATCGGCCGGCAAAGCGCCCGATAGGCCCGGCATAGCTCCATGTGGAGTTCGCTTCGGAACGGAAGCCGTTGAGAACGAGGAGAACGCATGGGAGTTCGGGAAGGCCTCCCGGTGGTCGGAGTGGGAGTGATCGTCGAACGGTCCGACGGGCATATCCTGCTCGGACGCCGCACCAAGCCGACCGAACCACCGAGGTGGTGCCTGCCGGGCGGCCATCTCGGAGTACGGCGAGAGTGCCGAGGATGCTCTGTCCGTGAGACCCTCGAGGAATCCGGGCTGGCCGATCTGACCAAGGTGACCACCTTTGTGGTCGCGGTGGATGGACAACGTCAGGGTGGTGTGGTGTTCGGGGGTGCATGCGCGAAGCGGTGGAATCCCCGCTGGTCCCGGCGAGCCCGAGGTATTCCCCGAATGGATATGGGCCGATCCAGAGAATCTGTCTACAACACTGTTCGAGCAAGCCGGTGTGCTGGTGCGATCGTGGAGGAGCGACGAGGCGGGACCTGGCTGGCAGGCCTATCTCGTCGCTCGTTGAGATACATGTCGGTAGAGCTGTGGCCTTCTCAGGCCATGGCGACCATGTTCACGAGGGTGCCGATCTGTTCGACCTCGACCTGAGCCACGTCGCCGGCGCGCAGGAAGCTCTCGGTGAATTGCCCTGCACCGCGGGGCCTCCCGGTGGCGAAGACGTCACCGGGCTCCAGCGTCTGATAGCGCGACAGGTAGCAGATCAGTTCGGGAATCGAGTGGAGCAGGTTGCCGGACCGGTCATCCTGCCGCAGCTCGCCGTTCACCCAGGTGCGGTTGCGAAGATCCAGCGGCTGGGTGAACTCGTCGACGGTCACCCAGACACGGCCCGAGGGGTTTGAAGGTATCGAAACTCTTCGCGACGCCGATGGAGGCGACGAGATCCCCAGCGTAGGCAAGCCGTTGGACATCACGCGCAGTGATATCGTTGAGCACCGTCAGCCCGGCCGCACAAGCCCATGCGTCGGAGTGCGTTCCGACGTTCTTGACGGTGTGACCGAGCACCACCGCGATCTCACCTTCGAAGTCGACATGTGGCGGCCGCCTCAGGCAGCACGATGGGCATATGCTGGCCGGTCGCCGCCGATCCTGCGGTGATCTGGATGTTGCCGCCAAAGGGGGCGCTGGTGCGGCCGACCGGGTATGGATCAGTCTGTTCATAGCCATACGAACGGCTCCACTAATGCCGTCTTACATCGCCGAACCTTTCATCGGGCGCATGCCCGCCTCGATCGCGGCGGCCGCAAGGGTGTGGAACATCTGGTCGACGGTTTCGGCGGAACTGACAAGCCCGCCTTCGATCCAGGTTCGGATGGCGGTGATCAGCATACTGGTGACCATCGCGGCCAGCAGGGATGGGGCAACGGTAGGGGCGGCGGTGGAGACGCGTGCGGTGAGTCGGGCAGTGAGGGTTTCGGTTATCTCGTCCTGCAGGGCGGTGAGGAACAGCATGAGGCCGCGGTCTTTGGCCATCACCCGATAGAGGTCGGCTTGGGCGCCGAGGTGGCGGAGCAGACCAAGGGTCGGGTAGATGCGGGTCGGTTCCGCTGCCTCGGTTTCGAGGCTGACGAGCAGGTGATGGACCCCGTCGACGAGCAGGTCGTCCTTGTCGGTGAAATGCGCGTAGAAGGTGGACCGGCCGACGTCGGCTCGGTCGACGATCTCTGCGACGGTGATCGAGTGGTAGGGCTTGCGGCGCATCAGGTCGACCAAGGCCTGCACGAGCAGCCGTCGGGTGCGCTGCGACCGCCGATCGGTCTTAATTTCGCGCATCGGCACCTCCATTGTCGGACAGTTTCGCGCAAGTGTTCGGTAGTGCGCAGCAGGACGGATTTGTAGGTTGACCTGGATTCTTTCGCGAAACGATACTCCGTTACAAGACAACTGTCCGATAGCGGGCAACCGTCTTAACCACTCGATTTGCAGGAGGAAGATATGGAAAGCCCGAACGCGCCCGCGGTGAGACGCGCGCTGCGCATCGTGGGAGGTGTGTCGCTGCTGCTCGCTCCGCTGAGCGTGGCGGTCGGCTGGGCGCTCAACTACCTGAGCGTCGGCGATTTCTTCACCTTCGACTTCAGCTCGCCCTACACCAGCTCCGGCAAGTCGTCGTCGGCCGAACAATTCGTCGCGACGATCACGGGTCCCGACGGCGGGTTCAGGTCACTGCTGTTGCCACACTATTTCGTGTATGCGGCAATGCCCGTCTTCATCGCGGCGGCTTTGTACCTGGCGAGCATCGTGTTCCGTTCGTCGCCATGGCACGCGGTGATCGGATCGGCGCTGACCACGGTGGGCGCGGTGTATTTCATCGGAGTGTTGGGTGCGTGGCTGGCCTTCCCCGCGCTGGCTGATGTGCCGGCGGACCAGGCACCCAACGTCTTGCCGATGGTGCGTGCCCTGACGACCGTGCAGGGCGTATTGATGGTGTCGACGACGTTGTCGATCCTTGTGTTCGTGGGTCTGATCGTGTTGGCATGCGCGCTGTTTCGGGCTGACGTAGTGCCTCGCTGGTCGGTCGGATCGATCATCGCCGGCAACGTGCTCATTCTCGTTTTCGCAGGCACCGAGAACTGGATGGTGATCGGTTCGTTGGCGATGTTGGTCGGGCTGGCACCGCTGACCGTGAACGTACTGCGCGGTACGACGGTGACCACGTAGGCATCGGCGACGTCATTGACGGCTCGGTCGCGGCTTGCTGGAGCCGACCGGGCACCGCCGGTCGGCGACGGTCACGTCGAATGCTCGGCCATCGGCCCGCTATCTCAGCAGGTGCCCGTGAAATCCTGCGATCGTGCCCAACGGGCGTCGAGGTTGCCGATGAAGAGCTTTCCTGTGGAGTTGAACGGGGACGGTGAGCGGGGGCACCTGCTGCTGTTCGGCACGGTCGCCGACGGTTGCCTGACCTTCTTCGTATTGTTCGTGCTGGTCTCACGACGGCCGTCAACCCGACGGGAGAGATTAAGCCCGATGCCAGGAAATGGCCCACAAACAGCCATGGCAGTAAACATGTAACTAGTCGCTCGTCAGACACATCCGGGGAGAGCCGCCTAGCGGACGGTGTTCAAAGCTTTTCCCGATGGAATGTGTAGCCACCGTGCCGGAGGGTGTCGGCGTCGACGAAGGTGCCGTCGGCGGTGAAGCCGGTGTCATCGACGTAGTCGATATTCGTCCCGGTGACGATGTAGCTGCCGGTGTAGGCACTCGTGCGGTCGCCGCGGGCCTCGTCGTAGCGGCCATCGGCGCGCAGTTGTTGGCGGATATAGTCGTCGGCGGTCGCCCATGTGCCGACGTAGGAGACGTTCGACGATCCGATGGTCGCAGCTCTGTCATGGTCGGTGGGTGTCGGGTTCGCGCAGGCGACCACTGCCAGTACAGGCGCCAGGGCACGCAGTCGGACCGGGGATTTCGAGGTCATCTCCGAAACGTATCGACCGATCGCGTGAATGTGGATGGACGTGCTCCTCCTACCCACCTGAGTTCATCGCCTGTACCGCACGCGGTTTCGGTGAACGACGCTCCCGGGTCCGGGCGCACGCGCGGGACCTGGGAGCGTCGACTCAGCTGTGAGTGAGCGCGCCGAAGAACGCTCGGATGTCTTGTGTCAGCAGCCCGGGCTGCTCCAGGGCAGGGAAGTGCCGCCACGCTCGAACTCGGTCCAGTGCACGATGTTGTTCGAACGCTCGACGAAGGCACGGACGGGCAAGGTGATGTCGTGGGCGAATACCGCCATGCCGGTCGGCACGGCGGACTCGTCGACCTCGGCCCAGACGCGAGCGGATTCCTTGTACAGACGGGCCGAGGATCCGGCGGTGCCGGTCAGCCAGTACATCATCACGTTGGTCAAGAGCCGGTCACGATCGATCGCGCTGTCCGGTGTCCCCGTCGAGTCGGTCCACTCCTGGAATTTCTCGACAATCCACGCGAGCTGGCCGACCGGAGAATCGGTGAGCCCGTAGGCGAGGGTCTGCGGGCGAGTCGCTTGCACGGCGATGTAGCCGGAAGACTCCTGCTGATGGCGTTGCCAGGTCAACAGGCGTGCGGCGTCGAGATCATCGAGTCCGTCCGCATCACCGCTCGGGTAGGTGGGGGTGCCGGCGAGATGGATGCCCAGCAGGCTGTCGGGGGCCAAGACACCCATCTCACGGGAGATCCCCGCTCCCCAGTCCCCGCCTTGGGCGCCGAAGCACTCATAGCCCAGCCGGGTCATCAGTTCCAGCCATGCCCCGGCCACGCGGCGGTAATCCCACTGCGTCCCTGGTGTCGGACCCGAGAATCCGAAGCCGGGGAGCGAGGGAATCACGACATGAAAAGCATCGCGAGGATCGGCGCCGTGTGCCCTGGGGTCGGTCAACGGGCCGATGAGGTCCAGGAATTCCACGATCGATCCCGGCCAGCCATGGGTGAGGATCAGCGGGATCGCCGAGGGCTCGGGCGAGCGAATATGCAGGAAGTGCACGTTCGTTCCGTCGATGGTGGTGGTGGACTGGGGGTGGGCGTTGAGTTCGGTCTCTGCGGCCCGCTAGTCGTAGGAGGTGCGCCAGTAGTCGGCCAACTCGCGCAAGTATGCCGTCGGAACCCCGTAGTCCCAGCCTACGCCGGGCAATTCCTCGGGCCAACGCGTGGTGGCGAGTCGGGTCGCCAAGTCGTCGAGGTCGTGCTGCGGGATCGCGATACGGAACCGGTTGATCTCGTTCATGTATGTCCTCACCTCTCATAATTGAACCGTCGTTCAAGCTACACGTCGGTAGTGCTCAGGCATCGGATAGGGTTGAACCATCGTTCAAGCGCAGGAAGGGTCGTATGCCCAGAACGCCAGAGGCGGCGGCGACAGCGCGGGCCGCCACCCGTACCCGGATTCGCACCGCCGCGATCCTGCTCATGGCCGAGCAAGGCTTCAACGCCACCACCCTGCGCCAAATCGCCGCCAGGGCCGGCGTAGCCGACGGGCTCCCCTCGCACTACTTCGGTAGCAAGAACGGCCTGCTCATCGACATCGCCGATCACTGGCGCGACCGTACCCGCGCAGCGCTGACCGAACAGCGAAACGACGGGCCGGAGGCTCGATTGCGACTGCTGGTCCGCTCCGCGCTCCGAGGGCTGGGCACCACCGCGGCGGAAGTCGAGCAGGGCCGCGCGACCGCGGCCCTGCTCGCCGATCCCCAGGTGCGCCGGGTGCTGCGTGCGGCCGGTGCTGACGACGAGTCCGCCGACCTCCTGGCGGCCGTGGCGCAGGCGCTGCACGACATCGGTTCTCCCGACCCCGAAGGGGACCAGATCTTGCTGATCGCCGCCATCCGTGGCGGGCTCTCCCTTGCCGCGGAGGACCCTTCATTCCCGTTGTGCACGGTGGAAGACGCACTGCTGGGGCGTCTCGGGTGCGGCGCCGACTCCGCTGCTGTCACCGTCGCCGGAGCAGATTCGATGCACGGGGGTACGAACACATGAGTGGTTCTCGGCCGTCAGAATTCTTCGATATGGTTTCCAGCTTGTTCGGCGCACGTCGTCGCAGCCAGGGCGTGGTTTCCCTGGGCGCAATGCACCCTGAACAGTGCGCCGGGCCAACGGCTGGTGGTTTATCACGCTGCGCCGGACAGCAATTCGGATGCGGCGCTGCGCATGCTCGCCGGTCCGGCCGCGTGCGAGCTGTCAGTGGTCCGGGTCGATCGAGAGCCGCTGATGTGAGGCGCGAATCCCGACAGTTCGGTCTGTCGATGGGCTCGGCTTCCTCGACGCCCACGATGACCCGGGCGGGAACCTTCCATGGCTGATCGCCGCGAGGGTGAGCACGCGGCACCGACCGAGAGCATCGTCCGAGGCGCGGACTGGTACAGGCGTGAGCTAGTCGGCGACAACCACACCCGCGTCGAGTTCCTCGATGTCGATATGAGCGAAACCGTCACGCGGAATACGGTTTTCACCGAATGCGCCTTCCGCAATGTAAGTTTCAATCAATCCACACACACGAACACGGCCTTCCTGAACTGCACCTTCACCGCCTGCACGCTCTTCGAAACCGAGTTCACCGCCTGCAAGCTCACCGGCAGCATGTTCGATCGATGCACATTCACCCTGCTCACCGTGACCGGCGGCGACTGGTCCTTCATCGGTCTACCCGGCGCTGACCTACGCAACACCACCTTCGACGACGTCCGCTTGCGCGAAGCTGACCTGACGTTCGCCCGTTGTCAAAAGGCCACCTTCCGTAATGTCGATCTCTCCGGTGCGTGGCTCAGCAAAGCCGACTTCACCAGCGCCGACCTACGCGGCAGCGACATCTCCGCCCTCGACCCCTTGAACACCACGGTCACCCGCGCGATCGTCGACCCGAACCAAGCGATCGTGCTCGCCACCACCCTCGGTGTGCAGGTGCTCCCGAGCTAGCGAGACGCACCCCGGACTTATCCGAATGGCTGCTGATATCGAACGCCTCTCAGCGACCCGGACGCCGCCGCGCGGCCGGGTCGCTGTCGGCTTGATAACGGCGCAGCCCCTCATCGGACACCCGGGCGTACTTCGCGAGGCTGCGCACCGAGCTGTGACCGGACAACTTCATCAACACCGGCGTCGATGCCCCTCCTCCGCGGCGTGCGCGAGCCGTGAATGCCGTAGCTGGTGCAGCGTGTACGGGCCGCAGTCGAAGGACTTGGTGTGGGCCTCGAACAACTCGGCCGCACGCCGGTAGGACAGCCGCGACCGTCCCGTATCCGGGTCGGGGTCGTTGGTGGCCACCGAGGGCCGGGCCTTGCGGTCGGTGAGGAACAACGGATAAGCATCTGGGGCGCCATCTACGACGACCTCGGCAAGATCGTCGACTTGATCGACCACAACATTGCACAGGTCCCGCCGATCATTATGGATCTGGATACGGTCGGAGCTCCGCCAGTGACCTCTGGTCCGCCGAAGGCGGGCGCGGCCGATCCGTCGGCGGATCAACCGCGCCGCGCTTTTGGGACGGAACCCACGGCGCCGTGCAGCTCGCGGGCGTAGTCGAGGCCTGACGGTGATATGGATGGGCGTGGACATGGTGCTGCTCAATGGGTGGTTGCTCTGGACGAGGCTGGTGGGCGCACCCATTCCGTCATGACATCGGCGAGTGCCGCGACGCCGGCATGGCAGTCGTTGGATTCGGCGAACTCGACGGGGGAGTGGGAGATGCCGGTCGGATTGCGGACGAACAGCATTGCGGTGGGTACGTGTTCGGAAAGGATCCCGGCATCGTGACCTGCCGCGGTGGGCAGGACCGGGATATCGCGGAGATGTGCGAGGGCACGTACGATCCTGGTCCGCTGTTCAAGCGGGAAATCTACGATGGGACTGGTCGATTCGGTACGAACCGCCAGTCCGATCCCATCGTCCTCCGCGTAGTTGCGGGCTTGGTTGGCGATGCGGGTGACCAGGGTGCGCAAGGTGGCCTCGTCCGCCGCGCGGGCGTCGAGCCAGGCTCGCACCTGCGAGGGGATCGCATTGGTGCCGTTCGGTGCGACCAGAACCTTCCCGAAGGTGGCCACCGAATTGAGTTTCGTGGCTTCCTCGCGGGCAGCCTGGACCGACGACGCGAACGCCAGCATCGGGTCGTGCCGATCGACCAGGCGGGTCGCCCCGGCGTGATTGGCTTCGCCGGTGAACTCGAATTCCCAACGGCCGTGCGGCCATATCGATGACGCGATCGCCAGGGGCCGGTCGATGAGATCGAGGGCACGGCCCTGTTCGATATGGAGTTCGACGAAAACGCCTACACGATCGGCGAGGGCCGGGTCGGCGCCGAGGTGCTCGGGGTTGCGTCCCGCCCGGGTGAGCGCTTCCGCCAGGGAGATGCCGTCGCTGTCGCGCAGGCTGAGCGCCCGATCCGGTGCGAGTGCGCCGGTTGTCAGTTGCGAGCCGATACAGGCGACCCCGAATCGAGCTCCCTCCTCATCGGAGAATGCCACCACCGCGATGGGGATCGAAGGTTCGATACCTCGTGCCCGCAGCAGATCCACCGCGGCGAACGCCGACACCACCCCGAGGGGCCCGTCGTAGGCGCCGCCGTCGGGCACCGAATCCATATGCGATCCGGTGACGAAGGCGCCCAACGGTTCACCGATCCAGCCGCGCGGCAGCCACCAAGCCCACAGATTGCCGTTGCGGTCTTCCTCGACATCCATGGATCGGTCTGCGGCGCAGCCGGTGAACCATTCCCTCAGGGTGAGGTCGGCATCGGTCCACGCGTAACGTCGGTAGCCGCTAGTGCCTCCATGCCTGCCGACATGCAGGATCGGCGTCCAGAGTGAATCGAAAACCTCTGCGATATCGCGTGTTTCGCTCATGCGAGTGATCCCGGAATCCAATTGGTGCCTGCAAGCGGAACTCGCGCCATGGCCGAGGCTTCCAATGTCAGAGCGACCAGGTCTTCCGGCTCCAGATTGCGCAGATGCGATTTTCCGCAGGCCCGCGCCAGAGTCTGCGCCTCCATGGTGAGCACTCGCAGATAGTTGGCAAGCCTGCGCCCGCCTTCAACAGGGTCGAGGCGCTGCGCTAGTTCCGAGTCCTGCGTCGTGATTCCGGCAGGATCACGGCCTTCTTGGAAATCGTCGTAGAAGCCTGCGGCCGAACCGAGCTCGGCGTACTGCTCGGCGTAACGGGGGCTGTTGTCGCCCAGGGCGATCAGGGCAGCGGTGCCGATGGCCACGGCGTCCGCACCGAGTGCCATCGCCTTCGCGACGTCCGCTCCAGTGCGGATGCCGCCGGAAACGATCAGTTGCACCTTGCGGTGCACATCCATTTCTTGCAGCGCCTGTACGGCCTGGGGGATGGCGGCGAGAGTGGGGATGCCGACGTGTTCGATGAAAACGTCCTGGGTGGCCGCGGTTCCGCCCTGCATACCGTCGACGACGACTACGTCCGCGCCCGCCTTGACCGCGAGTTTGACGTCGTAGTAAGTGCGGGTGGCGCCGACCTTGATGTAGATCGGCTTCTCCCACTGCGTGATCTCACGCAGTTCGATGATCTTGATCGCGAGGTCGTCCGGCCCGGTCCAGTCCGGGTGCCGGCAGGCCGATCGCTGGTCGACGCCCTGCGGCAGGGTGCGCATTCCGGCGACGCGGTCGGTGATCTTCTGTCCCAGTAGCATGCCGCCACCGCCCGGCTTCGCGCCCTGACCGAGGACGATTTCGATGGCATCGGCCTTGCGGAGATCGTCCGGGTTCATTCCGTAACGTGACGGAAGGTATTGGTAGACCAGGTGCTTCGACTGACCGCGCTCCTCCGGCGTCATACCGCCGTCACCGGTGGTTGTCGAAGTGCCCACCGCACTGGCACCGCGACCGAGCGCTTCCTTCGCCCGGCCCGACAGCGCACCGAAACTCATTCCCGCGATGGTGATCGGTATATCGAGGTGCAGCGGGTGTTTTGCGTGCCGATCACCCAGCACGATATCGGTGTCGCAGCGTTCGCGGTAACCCTCGAGCGGGTAGCGCGACATGGACGCGCCGAGGAACAGCAGGTCGTCGAAGTGCGGTAGTGGACGTTTGGCGCCCCAGCCACGGATATCGTAGATACCGGTTTCGGCGGCGCGCTGGATTTCGGCGATAACCCGGCGGTCGAAGGTCGCGGACTCGCGTAGTGCGGGATTCGGCGTGCTCATCTGTGGCCTCCTAGTACGCGGTCGCGTTGTCGACGTGGAAGTTGTACAGCTGGCGTGCCGAGCCGTAACGGGTGAAGTCGGTGGGGTCCGCGTCGAATCCGGCCGAGAGCAGTAGCTCGCGGAGTTCGATGAGATGTTCCTCGCGCATGGGTTTGCGGACACAGTCGGCGCCGAGCGATGCAACTGTGCCGCGTACGTAGATGCGAGCCTCGTACAGCGAGTCCCCTAGCGCCTCGCCGGCATCGCCGCATACCACCAGCCGTCCGGCCTGGCCCATGAAGGCGCTCATATGGCCGATGTTGCCGCCGACGACGATATCGACACCCTTCATCGATATTCCGCACCGCGCGCCGGCATTGCCCTCGATGACGAGCAGCCCGCCGTGCGCGGTGGCTCCGGCCGACTGTGAGGCATCGCCACGCACCCGCACGGTGCCGGACATCATATTCTCGGCGACGCCGACGCCCGCGCTACCGTTGATGGTCACCGTGGCCATCTGGTTCATGCCCGCGCAGTAATAGCCGACGTGCCCGTCGATCGTCACTTCGACATCGCGGGTGAGCCCGCACGCGAGTGCATGTGCCCCGCGAGGATTGGTAATCGTCAGTTCATCCGGCGCATCTGCGGACGCGAGTAGCGTATTCGCCGCGCGCACATCAGATTGCGCGAGGTCGAGCACGGTCGAGGTGACGGCGGGCTCCTGATCGGTGGTCACTGTCGGTGCCATACGTACACCTCTTCCGGTTCGGGTTCGAAGATGCGGGCCCGGTCGATGCCGGGCAGTTCGGCCAGCGCGCGGTATTCCGATGCCATGGCGACCCACTGCTCGGTCTCGGCGATGATGGCCGGTTTGCAGGAGATGGAGTCACGGACGACGGCGAACGAATCGCTGGTCGAGACCAGCAGCGTGTAGAAGCCGTCGAAGGTTTCGTTCAGTAGCAGCAGCGCCTTCTCGAGATCGGCGCCACCGGCCAGCTGTCGCGCCACGAAACGCGCACCGACCTCGGTGTCGTTCTCACTGTCGAAGACCGTGCCGTGGCGTTCGAGCTGGTGCTTGATGCTCATATGGTTGGAGAACGACCCGTTGTGCACCAGGCACTGGTCGGTTCCCACGGAGAAGGGGTGTGAGCCCGCCGCGGTGACCGCCGATTCGGTGGCCATCCGGGTGTGGCCCACACCTTGCCAGCCCTGCGCCTGCGGCAAGCCGAAGCTGGTCGCGAGCTCGGTGGGATTCCCGATGCCCTTGAGGACCGTCAGATCGGAGCCGAAACCGATAACGCGCGCTGTGGGGTCACTTGCCCGGATAGCCGCGACGAGCTCATCGGTGCCGAGTGGGCCGTGCAGCACCGTGGTCGGTGTCAGATCATGCACCGTGATCGGCACACCCACTGTGGTGGAGAGGAGTCCAGCCCAAACCTCGGCGGCCATCGACGCGCCGAGTACCGACACGGTCGCGTGGCCGGCAGGCGACCAGGTCGGATCGCCGTAGACGGCGATACCCGCCGAATCGGGTCCTCGGTCACACATTTGGTCCAGCATGCCGCTGAGTAAGACGCCCAGTGACGGGTAGAGGGCAGGGTCACGCAGGTGAAGCCCGACGATTCCGCACACGATGCACTCCTTTCGATCGGGTCAGAACGCGGTGAGGTAGTGGTCGATCTCCCACGCGGAGACGGTGTTGTGCCAGGCGAAGAACTCTTCGCGCTTGTGCTGGGCGAAGTAGGCGCTGACCCCTGGTCCTGCGATGTCGAGGGCGCCGGTCAGCACCGGGTCGGCTTCGAACGCGTCCATCGCGTGTGCCAGTGTCATCGGGAGAGTGTCCTCGCGCCGATCGCCGGGGCGGCCCGGTTCGAGGCCGCTGTCGATTCCGGCGAGCCCGGCCGAAAGTGTGGCCGCCACGGCGAGATACGGGTTGGCCGCGCCGTCCGCCCCGCGCAACTCGACGCGGTTGCTATCGGGCACGCGCAGATAATGGGTGCGGTCGTTGCCGCCGTAGGTGGCGTACCGGGGCGACCAGGTCGCGCCGCTGGTGGTCGCCGTCGCGCCGATTCGCTTGTAGGAGTTTACGGTTGGGGCTATGACGCCTTGCAGTGCGCAGGCATGCTCGAGGATGCCCGCGATGAACGAGTACGCGGTCGGTGAAAGTCCGAGTTCGTTGGGGTCGTTCGGATCGGGAAACAGGGCCCGGTCGCCGTCCCATAGTGACAGGTGCATATGCATGCCCGAGCCGGTGCGATCAGTGAACGGCTTCGGCATGAATGTTGCCGTCATGCCGCGCTTTTCAGCGATCATCGACAGCAGATAGCGAGCCGTGATCACCCGGTCGGCAGTCGTCAAGGCGTCGGCGTAGTCGAAGTTCTGCTCGAACTGACCGTTGCCGTCTTCGTGGTCGCTCGCGTAATTGCCCCAGCCGAGACTGTTCATCGCCTGCGAGATCTCGGTGAGGTGGTCGTACATCCGGGTGACGTCGCGGGCGTCGTAACAGGGCTGATCACTGATATCCGCGGCGTCGGCGGTAGTCAGACCGCCGGAAGAAGTGCGGTTGACCAGGAAGTATTCGACTTCGGCGCCGACATTGACGGTGTATCCACGCTCGGCCGCCCGCGCGAGGGTGCGTTCGAGGATGACTCGGGGTGCGAATGGCCACGGCTTACCTTCGACATGCGGCGAGCAGTGCACGATCGCCAGGCCTGGCCGGACAAAGGGAATCGGGGTGAACGAGCGCGGATCCGGCACCGCGACCAGATCAGGATCGCGAGGCTCCTGGCCGATCATTCCGGCCGCGTACCCGGCAAACCCGACTCCATCACGCTCCAGTTGCCCGACCGCCTCGACCGGAACGAGTTTCGCACAGGGTTTTCCGGACAATGTGACGAATAGGGCGAGGATGAACTTCGTATCGCTGGCCAGGGCCAGATCGGTCAGGGATCGCGTGGCGGGTATCGGTGCTGTGGTGGTATCGATCGACATCTGGTCTCCTGCTGGTGCGGTCTGGTTGGTATCGGGATCAGCGCATTTCCCCGGCACCCTCGTAGCGGTGCCGGCTGAGCAGGGGCTTGCCCTCCGCGAAGCGTTCGTATCGGAAATCGGCCGGGTCGACATTGGGCAGCTGGGTTTGGCCGTCGAGCAACAGATCCGACACCATGCGTCCGACCGCGGGCGAGATCTTGAAGCCGTGTCCGGAGAATCCCGTGGCCAGGAATAGTCCAGGAACCGGAGCGGGGCCGATAATCGGGTTGTAGTCGGGCGTCACGTCGTACGCGCCGACGTAGCTGCTGGTGACTCGAGGATCGGGCATGTGGGGAAGTCGGTTGTCCAGCTTGTCGATGACTTTCTCGATCGTGGCTTCGTCGGCCCGGTTGATGTAGCGGTCCGGATCGATGTATTCGGGCTCTGCGTGGTCGCTGTTGCCGACCAGCAGTTCGCCGTTCGGTTCCCGGCAGATATATTGCAGCCCAGCGAGATCCGAGAGAACCGGGACTTCGGGAGTCGGTTCACCCTGATCGACCAGGACCAGCTGGGCGCGCTGGGCGCGTACCGGGATATCGAGGCCGACGGTCGAACCGAGGCTCGGTGTCCACGGACCCGCTGCGAGGATCACGTGCTCCGCGTGGATTTGCGTACCGTCGGCCAGAATCACACCGTAGACCTGGCCGCTCGGGCCCTGTCGCAAGCCGGTGACCGGTGTGCTCTGGCGGATCTGCACTCCCGCCTTTCGTGCCGCCGCAGCGAACGCCATTCCGGTCATGTAGGCCTCGCCGCGACCGCCGCGCATTTCGTAGGCGAAGGCGGCGAAGTCGTCTAGGCGCAGACCAGGCCACAATTCGGCCATCTTGTCGTGTCCGATCATTTCGACCTCGACACCCAGCTCCTGCTGCATGGCGACATTCGCCTTCAGCGGATCGATGTTGTTCTCGCCGACGCCGACCACGTAACCGCATTGGCGGAAGGCCATATCGTCACCGAAGATCTCGGTCGCCTGCTCGAAGACGGCCACGCCGTACCACGACATCGCGGCCAGCGAAGGCGTGCCGTAATGGCAGCGCACCACGCCGCTGGACTTGCCCGTCATCCCCGAACAGAGCGTGTCGCGTTCGACCACCAGCACCTGGGTTTCGCCTCGGTCGGCAAGCGACCACGCTATGGACAGCCCTTCGAGACCCCCGCCGACGATCAGGAACTTGGTGGTTTCGGTCATTTCCATCCTCTGCTGAGCATTCGACCCAAGAATTGCTGTATGCTGACATGAATCGAAGTTGAATGTCAAGAAACAAGACGGCCACATTCTCGTACGTTCGGCAATCGCCGCGCGTGCCCCGCGGGCTGTCAATGCGGCACTGTCGCGATTCCGAGGGGTTCGATGCTCGATTGCCCTGCGGTGGAGACGATCTCGACGATGAGCAAATGGGCCGATCCTCGGAAGGCGCCGGATCCGCCGTGGTAGATCATGCAATCGCCGCTGGTGAGTCTCGTCCGGTCGAGACGCCCGGAACCGTCCGCCACGAAGACGGCCGTTATCGAGTCGACAGGACTGTGGATGTCGGCTCGCGTGATCACCCGTAGGGAGGTCACGGATGCGGTCGCGACGGTTCGCTCCACCATCACGTTGAAGGCTTCCGTCGGCGCGGTGATCTCGCAGAATGGGCTGTCCTCACCCGCGAACGCGCATGGCACGAGTGGTGCGGCCCAATGATCGTGATCCGCGAAATGAAGTGTGGCGCCGATGGTTCCGACAACGGTGAAGACTCGGTCGACGTCGCGCAGCGGAGAGAAATCCGCGTCCTCACGCAGTGAAGCGACGCTGAGGCGCCAACTCGGCGTTCCGCTTTGTGTGGGTGTTCCGCGCACGATCTCGCTGGTCATTCCGCGCCGGTTGGGCCAAGGCGCGGAATGGCGATCCCGGCGTGCCACTGTTCGGATGGTTTCGAGCATGAGCGCTCCTTCTGGAGATTCGGGGCACCACACCGGGAGGCTTCCTGGTGGGGGTATGCCCGATGTCGGGTTGCGCCTATCGGGTTGCGCCAAGGTGATGCTATGTTTCATCTGAGGAAACTCAAGTCTCGCACCAACGGTAGGTTGCAATCGATCCGAGAACAGGAGGGTCCCGATGACTGGCTCCGCATCCGCGGATCGGAGGATCGTGCTGGCGGGGCATTGCGCTGTGGACATGCGACGTGGCACCCACGAGCGGCAGCCGTTACGAACCGCTCGTCGCGCGGCGTGGCAGCGCAAGTGGCTGGAGCCGGTATCGGCGACCCTCACCGGGGGAGTGGGCCTACTCCACAGCCGCGTCGAGTGATAGTCGGTTGCTTCCGATCGCCTTAATCGGTGTTCGACATTCGATACAAAGGTTCCGAAAATATCCACCCATTAGGTGAGCGCTATCGGCGGAAAACGATCCACCAGGCCGTTGGACTAGCCAACGGTCACCCTGAGGAAGGCCAATGGAGGACTTGGAAGAATTCGAGCGCGACGGCGATAGGTACAGGTTCGACGAGCGGCACCTGGTTGTCACCCCCGCGAAGTCCTACGCGGCGGGCGTGCCCGCGGTGCTGGTGTCGTTACGTCGTGGCATGGAGCAGATGGGGGCCACTCGGACCGCGCGTACACTGCTGAAGCTGAACCAGCCCGACGGTTTCGATTGCCCGGGCTGCGCATGGCCCGAAACACCGGGACACCGCAAACAAGCCGAATTCTGTGAGAACGGAGCCAAGGCGGTGGCGGAGGAAGCCACCACCCGCAGGGTCGGACCGGAGTTCTTCGCCGCCCATCCGATATCCGAACTGCTGCGGCAGACCGACTACTGGCTCGGTCAGCAGGGGCGCTTGACTCACCCGATGGTGCGCTGGCCCGGCTCGAACCACTACGAGCCGATCGACTGGCAGGGCGCGTTCGAACTCATCGCGGGAAAACTGCGGACGTTGCCCTCGCCGGATCAGGCGGTCTTCTACACCTCCGGGCGCACCTCGAATGAGGCGGCATTCCTCTATCAGTTGCTCGTGCGCTCATACGGCACCAACAACCTGCCGGACTGTTCGAACATGTGCCACGAGTCCTCGGGCACCGCACTGACCCAGACCATCGGGATCGGCAAGGGATCGGTGTCGGTGACCGACCTCGAGAGTGCTGACTTGATCCTCGTCGTCGGCCAGAACCCCGGTACGAACCATCCGCGAATGCTGTCGGTGTTGGAGAAGTCGAAGGCGAACGGCGCGAGAGTCATCGCGGTGAATCCGCTCCCCGAGGCGGGGTTGCTCCGATTCAAGGATCCGCAGCGGCTGCACGGTGTGCTCGGTGACGGGGTGGTGATCGCCGACGAGTTCCTGCAAATTCGGATCGGCGGTGACCAAGCGCTGTTCCAAGGCTTGGCGAAATTGCTGCTGGAGGCGGAGGACCGAAATCCCGGCACGGTCCTCGATCGCGCCTTCATTGATAGTTCGTGCGCGGGATTCGAGGAATACCGCGCGCACATCCGGGGGCTCGACCTGCGGAAGGTGGTCGAGGCGACCGGTCTGACCTCGGCGCAGCTCGAAGGCACCGCGCGCGCGTTGATCGACTCGAAGCGCACGATCATCTGCTGGGCGATGGGACTCACCCAGCATGTGCACGGCGTTGCCACCATTCAGGACGCGGTGAGTCTGCTGCTGATGCGCGGGATGATCGGGAAGCGTGGGGCTGGAGTCTGTCCGGTGCGCGGGCATTCCAACGTCCAGGGAGATCGGACGATGGGCGTCTGGGAGAAGATGCCGGAGCGGTTCCTGGCCGCGCTGGACGCCGAGTTCGGTATCGAGAGCCCGCGTGCGCACGGCCTGGACGCGGTGGATTCGATCCGGGCGATGCGCGACGGGAAGGTCTCGGTCTTTGTGGGGATGGGCGGCAACTTCGCCGCCGCAATGTCCGATACCGAGGTGACCGAGGCGGCGTTGCGATCGTGTGCTCTGACCGTGCAGGTCTCGACCAAACTCAGTCGCAGCCACCTCGTACACGGTCGCACCGCGCTGATTCTGCCCTCGCTCGGGCGTACCGACACCGATATCCAGGAGACCGGCAAGCAGAGAGTGTCGGTGGAGGATTCGATGTCGATGGTGCATCTGTCCCGGGGTAGTCTGCCGCCCGCCGGACCGCAGCTGCGCAGCGAGGTCGCCATCGTGTGCGGGCTCGCGCAGGTGCTGTTGGGCGCTGGACATCCGGTGCCGTGGGGTGAGTTCATGAAGGATTACGACCGGATTCGCGATAGTATTTCCCGGGTCGTTCCGGGATTCGCGAACTTCAACTCTCGCGTCCGGCAACCCGACGGTTTCGAACTCCCGCATCCGCCGCGGGATGAACGGCGATTCGACACCGCGACCGGCAAGGCCAACTTCGTGGTCAACGAACTGCGTTGGGTGCCGGTGCCGCCTGGTCGGCTCATTCTGCAGACGATGCGATCACACGACCAATACAACACGACCATCTATGGCCTCGACGACCGCTACCGCGGTGTGAAAGGCGGCCGGCGGGTACTTTTCATCGCTCTTGAGGACATCGCGGCACTCGGCTTCGCGGCGGGGGACCGGGTGGACCTCGTGTCGCACTGGACCGAGGCCGACGGCGGGTCGCGCGAACGTCGGGCCGAGAACTTCCGGTTGGTGCCGTACTCGACGCCCGCCGGAAACGTAGCGGCCTACTATCCTGAGACGAACCCGCTGATCCCACTCGACCACGTGGCGGACCAATCGAATACCCCTGTATCCAAGGCGATTCCGATACGCCTGGAACGACGTCCCTGATGGGACGCGTCACCGCCCGCAAGTCGATCACCAGGTTCTTGGAGGGCCGGCGTTCGACGCGATGGGACAACGTGGTCGTCGAGGAGCCGCTGGAGATACGGATCAACGGGAAACCGCTCGCGGTCACGATGCGGACACCCGGCGCGGATTTCGAACTCGCACAGGGGTTCTTGTTGACCGAGGGGGCGATCGCCGACAGGTCCACCATCGTATCCATTCGGTACTGCGGCAATCTCGACGATGAAGGTCGCAACACCTACAACGTCCTCGACGTCGAACTCGCGCCAGGCGTCGAGCTGCCCGCTGCCGGAATAGAGCGCAACTTCTACACGACATCCTCCTGTGGGGTATGCGGCAAGGCGTCGCTCGATGCCATTCGGCTCCGCACTCGGCACCTACCGGAATCCGATCCGATAGTGGTGCCCGCGAATACGGTCGTCGGCCTGCCCGATGCGTTGCGGGCGGCGCAGAAGGTCTTCGAGACCACCGGGGGACTCCATGCGGCGGGGCTGTTCACGGCCGATGAGGGTGTGCTGGTCGTGCGGGAAGATGTCGGACGGCACAACGCGGTGGACAAGCTCATCGGTTGGGCCGTCGAACGTGATCGGATTCCGTTGCGCGGCGCGACCCTGATGGTCAGTGGGCGGGCCTCGTTCGAACTGGTTCAAAAGGCCGTGATGGCCGGCATACCCATCCTCGCCGCGGTGTCCGCACCGTCGTCGCTCGCGATCGAGCTGGCTTCCGACACCGGACTCACACTGATCGGATTCCTGCGCAACTCCACGATGAATGTTTACGCGGGGGCTGACCGCATCAGCTAAGCCCCCCGTGCGTCCTATTATGGGACACCGTTGACCGGTAATCGACTCAGTACCAGCCTTTAGTGAGTACTATGATCGGGCTGCGCAGGCTACGCGGTCATGCCAAACTTCGGAACAATCGCGAGGAAACGGCGATCGGTTCGGCGGTGCCGGGACGGAGCAAGAGCTGGTGGTACGTGTGGCCCGACCGGGTGATGTGGGTATCGCCGCACGAGACCTGGATCGGCGGAGGACCTCGACGTTCCGATAGTCGATTCTGGCATTGGCGGGCCGGGTAATCTGCCGCGATTCTACGGCCTGGATCTAGGCGGTAATCTGCTCGAGTTATACCCGGAAATCGATCATGTCGGCTGGGACGGCGTCGCCCGTATGTGGGCCGAAATACATGAGCCAGTGGGACGCTGAGTTGCGCTCCGCGACGCTCCGAGAGTCGGCTGCCTCGGCAGGTCGAGGAGGACTATGCCGTTCCTCGGCGAGCTGAGCCAGTGCAGCAAAGAGGTGCGAGTTCTTCGATTTGCCGGCTCGGATTCGGCCCCGAGCGACTGCTGACCGCAGTGGAACATCACCGGGCCGACTATCCGCTAGGTCGATTGCGTACCGAGCGTTTCGCCCCCAGCGGCATGGCGCGCCTACCCGCAGCAAGCCCTCCCAGTCGAGCTGCACTATCGAGGTTCAACCGGGCGAGTCGGTTGCGAGCGTTCCTCGGTGCCGGAGTCGGCGTACTGTCCCCCCGGCTCGGCGATACGGCCGAGTGAAGGACCACAAAGCACTGGACTCGTTCACCGCAACCAAGACCATGATCGTGAAGCTGTAACCACTGCCGATATCGGGTCGGGCAACGTCAGGGACCTGGGCGTAGCGCACTGACCCGGCGTCGTCCACGCCCCTTGTTTCCTCACGGTAGACAGCATTCCCTATGCTGGCGGTATGACACGAGTGGGCCGCGATCACGAGCACCGTGACAAGGGTGACCCCGGGCCTGGGCAGCGGGAGATACCGCCCGATACGCCGACCGGCCTTGATTTGGAACGGGTCATCGGACGTCAAGTGCACAGCCTGCGGCTGTCGAGTGGGCTGTCGATCGGTGACATGGCGGCCAAGGTGGGCATCTCGAAGGCCATGCTGTCGAAAATCGAGAATGCCCAGACCTCCTGCAGTCTTTCCACGCTGGCGCGTCTGGCGGCGGGACTCGACGTGCCGGTGACGTCGTTGTTCCGCGGCGCGGACGCTGCTCGTGAGGCGGTGTACGTGCAGGCCGGGCATGGCGCAATGATTGTCGGCCGGGGTACGCGGGTGGGCCACCATTACGAACTGCTCGGTGCGCTGCGTGGACAGCACAAGCGCCTGGAGCCGGTGTTGGTCACATTGACCGAGGTCAGCGAGACGTTTCCGTTGTTCCAGCACCCCGGCACCGAGCTGCTGTACATGCTTGAGGGCGTCATGGTATATGGCCATGGTGATTCGGAATATACGCTGCGGCCAGGTGATTCGCTGCTCTTGGACGGGGAAGGCGCGCACGGTCCGAATCAACTCGTCCGCCTCCCCATCCGCTTTCTCGCCGTCACTGCCTACCCCGACAATCACGTCGAGGGGTAGCGACGCGTTTGGCAGGGACGCGCTCCTGCTCTCGACCGTGTTCCCGCTCGGACGCGGAGCCAGGCATGCCCGAGCGGTGTAAGCATCGCGGCGCGATCCCAACCGGCGGTTTTTGTCGAAGAGATGTCCCTCGGGTGTTTCGGCCCAGGCCTGCGCCGACGACGGCGAGGCGCTGTGGCGGACCGCTTACTGTGTCGGCGTCCACGTGGCGATCTGTCCACGCGAGATGCTGCCCGTGCCGTCGGGGATGGGCCTCCGGCAGTCTCCTGTTCAACCGTGAGGCGGAGATAGGGTGCCTGTCGGTGGAGTTCACGCCGATCACTGCACTCGCGTCCGGCTACGGCCAGAAGTCCTGGGTCGCCAGGTTCCGCGGCGCAGAATCTGCTGGCGCTTCCCGCGTGTCGGCTGCCAGGGGCAAGGGACCACTTCGAAACCGGTTTTGCCATGAGCATGGGACCACCCCGTTTGCCACTGATGGGACCACCTGACTAGCGGTTTTGCCAGTTATGGGACCACCCGGCGTGGCTTCGGGGGCTTCCGGTCGCTCGGTCGTTGCATTGGCCAATGAGCTACCGGGAGGTATCGGTGATCGAGATCAGGGAGATCCTGCGGCTATGGCTGCTGGGTCGAGGGTTGCGGGAGGTGGCCCGCTTGTCGGGCACCGACCGCAAGACGGTGCGTCGCTATGTGGAGATGGCGAGGTCGTGCGGCCTGGATCGTGAGGGTGATGCCGGGCAGCTGAGCGATGAGTTGCTGGCGGCTGTGATCGCCGGGGTGCGCCGCGGCCGCCCGAACGGCAAGAGCGAAGCGTGGGCGACGGTGGCCGCGCAGTCCGAGCAGATCCGGGCATGGCTGGACGAGGGCCTGACCCTGACGAAGATTCATATCCTGCTGGGGCGGCGCGGTGTGGTGGTGTCGTATCGGACGTTGAACCGTTATGCGACAAAGGAATTGGGGTTCGGGCAGCGCAAGGCCACGGTGCGGGTGGCCGACTGCGACCCTGGCGCGGAGGTGCAGGTCGACTTCGGTCGGCTGGGCTTGCTCACCGACGCCGGCGACGGCCGACGCCGGGTGGTCCACGGTTTGATCTTCACCGCGGTGTATTCGCGGCACATGTTCGTCTGGCCGACCTACCGGCAGACGTTGAACGACGTGATCGCAGGATTCGAAGCCGCGTGGGTGTTCTTCGGCGGGGTGTTCGCCGTCGCTATTCCGGACAACATGAAGGCCATCGTCGACAAGGCCGATGCCACCGACCCGAAACTCAACGACGCATTCCGTGAATACGCCCAAACGCGCGGGTTCGCCGTCGACCCGACGAGGGTCCGCAGTCCGAGAGACAAACCCAGAGTCGAACGCTGCGTCCCATATGTCAGATCGAATTTCTTTGCTGGAGAACAGTTCCGAGACCTGGCCGATTGCCGTGAGCGCGCGGCGCGGTGGTGCACGCAGGTCGCGGGAACGCGGGTGCACGGCACCACGCGGTTGCGCCCGGCCGAGGTGTTCGCCGCCGACGAAGCCCCGGAGTTGAAGCCGCTGTCCGATGAACCGTTCGACATCCCGACCTGGGCCCATCCCAAAGTGGCACCTGATCGGCACGTTCAAATTTCCAAGGCGCTTTACAGCGTTCCCGGTGATCTCGTCGGTCGGCGGCTCGACGCTCGCGTCGATGCGTCCACGGTGAAACTGTATTGGCGCGGGGAGTTGATCAAGGTTCACCCTGTCGTCGCGCCCGGGCGCCGGCACACCGATCCTGCCGACATGCCATCGGATGTGTCGGTCTATGCGATGCGGGATTTGAATGCATTGCAGCGCAAGGTATCCGGACACGGCGAACACATCGGTGTCTATGCCGCGGCCGTGTTGGAGCATCCGCTGCCCTGGACCAAGATGCGGCAGGTCTATCGACTGCTCGGGCTGGTGCGCCGCCACGGCCCAGCCGCGGTCGAGGACGCCTGCCGCCGCGCCCTCGATGCCGAGGTCGTCGACGTCGGTGTCATCGACCGCATGCTCACCCGCGCTGCGCCCGGCCAGCAGCTGACGCTGCTGCCGCCACCGGCACCATCCCGGTTCGTCCGCGCGGCAACCGATTTCGCCGTCCGGAGGCCCTCATGAGCACCCGCCGCCCCGCCGCGACACCTGCGGTCAAACCGATCGAGATCTCCCCGGAACTGAAAGCTCTGATGCGTCGGCTCAAGCTCGGGCAACTCTTGGACGCCCTGCCCGACCGACTCGCCCTGGCCAGGTCGAACCGGCTGCCGCACCACGACTTCCTGGAGATGCTGTTCGCCGACGAGGTCACCCGCCGCGACCGCGACTCTGCCCAGCGCCGCGCCAAGGCTGCCCATCTGGACCCGCAGATGCAGTTGCAGGCTTGGGACGAGTCCACCGCGGTCAGCTTCGACCGGGAACTCTGGGCCGAACTGACCTCGCTGCGGTTTCTCGCCGACGCCTACAACGTCCTCGTGATGGGACCGGTCGGGGTCGGAAAGACGTTCCTGGCCAATGCATTAGGACACATCGCGGTCCGTCGCAACTACACCGTTCACACCGAACGCGCCGACAAACTGTTCAAACGCCTACGCGGAGCCCGCCTGGACGGCAGCTACGAAGACGAAATGCGCAAACTGCACCGCGTCGACCTGCTCATCCTCGACGACCTGGCCCTGCATCGGCTCGAAGCGGTCGAGACCAACGATTTCTACGAGCTGATCGTCGAACGCCACCGCAAAGCCTCGACCGTGATCACCAGCAACCGGGAACCCCCGGAGATCCTGACCATGATGGCCGACCCATTGCTCGCCCAATCGGCGATGGACCGGCTGCAATCAGCTGCCTACGAACTCGTCGTCGAGGGCGAGTCCTACCGGCAGCGGCAGAAGCCGCGCCGCGGCAAACCGGCCGATCCCAGCCCCTCGGATTGACCGGCAGCCCGGTCGTCGGCCACCATCAACACGGCCCCGCGACCGGACGCAACCCGGTCCCATACTCATGGCAAACCAGTGGTCCCATCACCCTGGCAGGCGACACCGCGCCACGACGTCGCCCAGAAGTGACGCGCGGCTCTAGTGCCGCGTCCAGGTGAGTTGATGCTGTAACCGTAGCCGAGGTGGTGGGTTGATCACCGACGGGTGAACGGTGATACTGCCGGTTGCGGTGAGGGCCTTGGCGCAGCATCCGCCAGTCGGTTTGATCGCGAAGCTGATGCAGGTGGCGAAATCCTATGTGCGACAGGTAATCCACGACTTCAACACGTATGGTTTCGAGACGTTGGACCCAAATGGACACTGTTGGCGATTTCGGTTGGGGTGGTGGGTGTCCGCCATGATTGACATCGGTCTTTCGGGCACGATGTCGATGGAGGTTGTGGTGTCGTTGCGTCCGCGCAGGTGCGACGTGGTTCCGGTGGAGACGGTTCTCTGGCGCGCCCCTCTAGAATTCGAACAGTCCTACTACCGTCGGCCAGTTCCTCCTCTCCGCTAATGCCGGAAAACCGGGACAAGATCACCCGGTCCGTCCAACCGGGTCACTGCCACAGCTCGCATCATCGGTGTCCTCCCCTCCACGAACACTCCGATCCCCGCCGCCCGAGCCGGGCACTGACCACCATCCTGCGGTGCCCCCACACGTCCGTCGCATCATCGAATCGCGAGACCGGAAAGTCCTGGCGGTCGATCTTGCAGGTAACCCTCCGCGCCGTCCAGTGCGCAGCCAACCGACAGGCTCGATGGCCTCTTCGGTGGTCTCAGGGTTGTTGGGGCATCGACTTGAGGCGGGGCGTGTCGAAGGCGAGCAGTTCATCGAAGTCGACCACACCGGGGTGGCGACTGACTTGGGGTGCCGACGAGACGGTGCCAGCGGGGGGTCCGCGGTCAGGGTGCTGGTCATGGCGAAGAACCTCCAGGATTGGCCGGTGGTGGTGTTGCGCGCTGATCAGCTGGCGGTGCTGAGCAGGTCTGCATGGTGGCGCTGGCCGACGTCGAGATGGGCGCGGAGGCGGACATCGAGGATGTTCTCGCCGTAGGTGACCCCGGCGTGACGATGCTGCTTATTCGGCATAGACACTGACGCAAGGCAACGCGGAGGGGGTATCAGAACAAATCAGGAGCCCCTCGTCCATCAGGCTGCCGAACGGACGACTTGTTTTCGGCCCGGTTCGACAGCCTGCGGGATGCCGCGGTATCCGGCCTACGAAGTGGGCTTGGCTGACGGCACGATCGGCGCGTTCAGGGTCTGGAAGTACTGGAACAGCGCACCGACCGCAATCGGACCACCGATCAGCAACGTCCCCCCGATAGCGGCGATCGAGCCGAACAGTATCGCGCCCCCCACGCAGCCGGCGATCGGCCCGACCCCGAGCAACCACGCCACAGGAGTCGTCGCGGCAGCACCGACCACAAGCCCGGCCACACAGCCGATACCGGCACCCACGACTGTTCCCACCATCGCGCTCAACATCGATCCGACAGTGAGCTGCTGCACAAGAGTGCCCAGCGCATCCGCCGAACGCGCATCCGCGCTCGGGTACGTCGCCGCGACCTGCGCGAGCGCCCCGTCAACCGACACCACGCCATCACGTGCGACATCAGCAGCAGGAGTAGCCACGGCCGGATCCGCGTCAGGAGTCAACACCACAGTCCGATCAGTGATCGCGGCCGCGATCGGGTGATCGAAATTATCCAATCGATAGGTCAATGGCACGACCGCAACCTCGTTTCCCTGATCATCGAGGATCTCGAGGTGCTTGTCGCGAACCGTCAGCGACCCGGCATCGATGGAAAACACCACCGACTTGTCACGAACCGCCGCGTTGTAATGGATTTCCGGCGCAGCCGCAGAAGCCACAGCCGGCTGCGCGACCGCAGTTCCACACATCAAGGCCATCACGACAACAGACGTTGCCGCCACTGCAAGTTTTCGATAGTTCATTTGCATTTCCTTCCGCACAGGAAAGCGGAACAAACCTTGACAGTGGAATAAACCCGACCTAACAGGCGCTGGATCGGTCCTCAAAATTTGCCGCTTTATGTAGATGTGACAGCGATATTCAATTTTCTGGAAACCCGTCGGCCAGATACCGAGGCCGCACAGACGGGCACCATCATCCGATGCCCGCCGATCAGTGAGGCGGCCAGAACCACACAACCGAAAGAAATTGGACGTCAATAGTCACTTGGCGCAATTTGATGTTTTACGCGCTATCTGACATCTGGTTTCTCCTTCGTTCAGGCCAGGTCCACCGTAGGAGCGGACCTGCCTGGAGCGGCATAGGTCATGTGACCGATCTTTGAAACCGGTGACCGTCAGCGCGAACCAGGCGTCACAAGCCCGAATGCCCCAGAGCACGTCGACTCGGCGGCGGGCCAGGGTGAGGTGATGAGTGCTTGGGTGTGTGTTCGTCCGTGTGCACATTTGTGCAGGAAGTAGTCACGGTTGCGTCCGGCGCGCATGCTGGTGGTTTGCGCTGCCGGATAGACGCGTGCCGCAGCGGTCGGCTGTAGCGGCGAGGACGGTGCAGGGTACCGGTTCGGCGGCTGGAATCATTCGGCACCGGGACCAGTCCGGCAGCGGCTGCAAGATGGCCGGCGCTGGGGAATGCGCGCAGGTCACCGGTAGCGGCCAGCAGCATCGACCCGAGGATCGGCCCGAAACCGGGCATCGACTCGATGCTTGCGGCATCACGATGGCCGCGGAACAGCTTGGTGATCTGGGTATCCAGGGCGATGATCCGCTCATCAAGGGCCAGCACGGCACGGCCAGCTCGGTGATCCCAGCGGCGATGTCCTGGCCGGGCAGCACAACGTGCTGGGATCTGGCGGCGGTCACCGCGCGGGCAGCGGAGAGCAAATCCGTCAGTTGACGTATGGCAATGCGGTTGTCACGGAACGATCCTGAGAACGGCCAAATCAACACCGAGGAATGGAGCAGCGGCGCTATGAGCAAGAAACTTGTCGATGACGCGATCATCATCGTGGTCGACATGATCAAAGATTTCCTCGAGCCTGGCAAGGAATGGGTGATCGACGCCGGGCGCGATATGTATCCCAAGACGAAGGAGCTCCTCGAGTTCGCCCGAGCGAATAAGGTGCCGATCGCCCATAGTGCGTCGCATTTCTCGGGTGGAGATCACGGCGGTGGGGACGACCGCCTCGACGACTACTGGCATCAGACGCGCAACAGTTGCATCCCGGGAACCTCGGGAGTCGAGGTTGTAGATGCGCTTCGCCCGGCGGCCTTCAGCGAATACGAGGTGTACATCCAGAAGTGGAAGTACAGCTCCTTCTATGGCTCGAAGCTCGACGTGGTTCTCAGTAATCCGCCGTTCCGGGGTCGAGACACGATCATCGTCACAGGAATGGCCACGAACTTCTGTTGCCTCACTACCACGATTGATGCTTTCAATCGGGACTACAAGGTCATCTTTGTCGATGATCTGAACTGCACCTTCGACGGTATCGACGGCACGCCCGCCGAGACGATGCATCGGGTCACGGTCGAGACACTGAAGCAGGGATACGCCGAGATTATCGACGCGGAGACCCTCATGGGCCGGTTGCGTGCGGACGTCGCCATTTCCGCGTAGGAAACGTCGCCGGCCCGTCAAGTGCGACCGAACCGGCGAACCCTGGCACCAGTTACTCGCGGCGCCGCTGGCTTGGCTGGTGGCGCCGCGATCAGGGTGACAGTCGCGACGCAAGTGAGGAACGGCAGGAATGAAATGGTTGGTGTACGGGAGGGTGAAGTCAAATGACGCGCACGATCGGTGATATTGCTCCGATAGCCGCGCGGCGATTCGGAGCCCGCGCCGCGTTCGTTATCGAGGGTCGGACCGTGTCGTTCGTCGACCTGGAGCGGGAGTCGAATCGTGTGGCGAACGGACTCACGAGCACCGGCGTCGCAGCGGGCGATCGAGTTGTGCTGTACGGACACAACTGTGTCGAATGGATCTTCGCCTACTACGGGATCGCGAAGACCGGTGCCACCGTGATACCCGCGAACGTCATGCTGACCCCCGAGGAGGTCAACTTCATCACCGAGGATGCCGGCGCGCGAGTTGTCGTTGCGTCGGCCGATCGAGGCCGGGCGCTGCTCGAGGCACGAGCAGACCAGACTGCGCAGGTCGTCGTGTGGGGCGACTCGAGCACCGGCACGGTAGCGTTCTCGGACTGGCTCACGTGCGGCCGCCCCGATTTCGCTCCTGCGGCGCGGGAGCCCAGCGATCTCGCCGCGATCTGCTACACGTCGGGGACGACGGGTCGCCCCAAGGGAGCGATGCAGAGTCATCGTTCGGTGATCGGCGCCGCGACTGGGACGGCGACGATGGGAGCGAGGGGTCCGCATGACCGGATCGTGAGCGCTCTGCCGCTGCCGCACGTCTATGGATCATGCGTGTTGAACGCCTCGGTGATGGCCGGCTCGTGCTTGATCATGATTCCCCGCTTCAATGAGGTGGCGGTTCTGAGCGCTATCAGCGAGCAGGCCGCCACACTGATGGATGGTGTTCCGACCGCCTACTACTATCTGCTGGCGCACCCCGACTTCGACAAGTACAACCTGTCGAGCCTGAAGCGCTGCTGGGTCGGTGGCCAGACCCTACCGGCGGCCAAGTCGGTCGAGTTCACAGAGCGAACGGGCTGCCCCGTGCATGAGGTCTGGGGTATGACCGAACTGGCGGGTGTCAGCAGCGCCAATCCCGTGGTCGGCCCCAACAAGCCCGGGACCATCGGCATCCCTTTCCCCGGCAACGCAATGCGGATCGTCGACCCAAACGATGCGAGCAGAGAGATGCCCGTGGGGGAGCGCGGCGAGCTGATGTTCCAGGGGCCGCTCGTGATGCAGGGCTACTACGGCAACCCGGCTGCGACGACGGACACCATCGAACCGGACGGCTGGCTCCACACCGGCGATATCGCGACGATGGACGAGGACGGGTACTTCACCATCGTCGACCGCAAGAAGGACATGATCCTGACTGCTGGTTTCAACGTCTATCCCGCGGAGATCGAACGCGTACTGTGCATGCATCCCGCGGTCGCTCTCGCGGCCGTGGCGGCCGTACCCGACGCGATGAAGGGCGAATTGGCAAAGGCCTATGTCGTAGTGAAACCCGGCGCGGAGGTTAGCCGGGAGGCACTCATCGCGCACTGCCGCGCCCAACTGGCCGCATACAAGGTCCCGCGCGCGATGCAGTTCGTATCTCAGTTGCCTGTCACCTCGTCCGGGAAGATCATGCGCCGTCGGCTCGGCGACTATGACGACGGCAGCCGCTGAGAGCCTGTCGACGGATGGAGGGGGCAGGGGATCAGCGTGTCGCCTGCGACTCCTGCCCTCACCACACCAATAGAGTCCCGACGCGACGGAGAGGACTCCATTCGTCAATCAACCGATATTCATTCCGGCAGTCGGTCAACGGGGCCATAGGCGGGCCGGCATTCCCGCCGGCGGCGGTGATGGGCACCGCGAGGCGACTGCCGGCCAAATGCCGTATGCCGCTGGCCGATGTGGATCGCTACGTCGACCATGTCAATCTGCGTTCGTATAGGAGCCCTAGTGAGCAAGCTCGACGAAGTCCTCGCTGATCTGGAGGTCGAAGGCGAGCAGTTGGAGTCACTGGTAGCGCGTCTCTCGGACCAGCAGTGGCATATGCCGACGCCAGCCGAGGGGTGGACGATAGCGCACCAGATCGCCCATCTGGCATGGACCGACGAGGCGGCCGTCATGGCCGCAACAAACCAGCGGGGCTGGAACGAGTTGGTTTTGCGAGCGGATGGAGACCTCAGCACGCTGGTCGACGCCGGGGCCTCGACCGGTGCGAAGACCTCGCGGACCGAACTGCTGGCTCGGTGGCGCACAACCAGAATGCTGCTCGCGAAGACACTCCGTGCCCAGCCGGAAAGCCGGAGGCTACCCTGGTTCGGCCAGCCGATGAGCCTGACCTCGATGGCAACCGCCCGCCTCATGGAAACGTGGGCGCACGGTCTCGACGTCGCCGAAGCCATGAGCCTTGCTCCCATGCCGACCGACCGCGTGCGGCATATCGTGCATCTCGGCGTCCGGGCTCGTGCCTTCGCGTTCCAGGCCAACGGCCTTGCGGTCCCTGAGGGCGACGTGTTCGTTTCTCTCCGACTGCCCTCCGGCAACGTATGGGAGCACGGCTCTCCCTGCGCGGACAACACTGTCCGCGGCTCAGCCTACGACTTCGCGTTGCGGGTCACGCAGCGCCGCCATCGCAGCGATCTGGACCTCGCCGCAACGGGCCCCGTCGCGAACAACTGGCTTGACATCGCGCAGGCGTTCGCCGGGCCACCCGGTAAAGGGCGACCGCCGATGGTTCAGGAACTGTTATGACCGTCTACCCGTCCCGCCTCACGGCGAATGTGCCGACTCGAATCGCCAACCAAGGTATTCGGGTGTGTCCATCGCATAGGCGGAAACCTCCACCGAGCGTCTGGCCCCGCACAGATCAGTTCCGCAACGACTGAGCTGACGACCGCGACCAGGCCGGCGGCGCCGAGTGACCCGCCCGCCGTCCAGCACGGCGGGCGACACGAGGTTGCCGCCTCCGGTTGCTGACCAAATCTTCATTGATGTATGGGCGAGCAAATCGGTCATTGGTCAAACGACCGAGAGGGGTCGAATCAGCGGGTTACAGGAGTTCTGACCGGCCGCTGGTGATGGCGGTTGTGCCACCACCGCTGCACCCGGCTGGTATTCGCGGCCAATGGCTTGGCCTGCGCGGCGCCGTGCCGCCCATATGCCGGCGACAGCGCTTTCCTATTCGAGCGCCAGCCGGAAACGTCGTGGGCGCGGACGTGTAGCACCGCTGCAATGAACACTAGGATCGCGGTATGAGTGCCCTGCCCGAACACCGTGATACCGGCGATCCCGCCCCGGTGCGGCGCGAGGTATCGCCCGATGCGCCGGCCGGGATCGAGCTCGAGAAGGTGATCGGGCGGCAGGTGCGGGCGTTGCGGCTGACCAGTGGCTTGTCGGTGGGGGATATGGCGGCGAAGGTGGGGATTTCGAAGGTTCAGAAGGCGGTCAGGTAGTGCTCGATCTCCCAGTCGGAGACCGTGTTGTGCCAGGCGAAGAACTCCTCGCGTTTGCGCTCGGTGAAGTAGGCGGCCACACCGGGACCGCCTATATCGAGGGCTGCGGTCAGCACCGGATCGGATTCCAGTGCGTCCATGGCGTGGACCAGGGTCATCGGGAGCATGTCGCCGCGGTGTTCACCCGGTGCACCGGGATCCAGTTCCCGGTCGATGCCGTCGAGACCCGCCGCTACCGCGGCGGCCATGGCCAGATACGGGTTGGCCGAGCCATCCGCGCCGCGCAGTTCGACGCGATTGGAATCCGGGACGCGCAAGTAGTGGGTGCGGTCGCTGCCGCCATAGGTGGCGTGGCGCGGCGACCAGGTCGCCCCGCTGGACGTGCTGGTCGCACCGATTCGCTTGTAGGAGTTGACCGTCGGCGCGATGACCCCGTGCAGCGCACACGCGTGGTCCAGCAGACCGGCGAGGAATCCGTAAGCTGTCGACGACAGCCCGAGTCCACGCGGATCACCCGCGTCGGGGAAGAGCGGCCGATCACCGGCCCACAGTGACAGGTGCATGTGCATGCCCGACCGGTGCGGTCGGTGAACGGCTTGGGCATGAAAGTCGCCTTCATGCCGCGCTTCTCGGCGATCACCGACAGCAGGTAGCGAGCGGTCGTGGGCGGCATACGGCGGCTTCGCCCAAGCCGGACTGCGGCACAGCCCTCGGTGAACGCTGCGACTACAGGCCCGCATGCGAGGGTTGGGTTCGTCTCGGCCGTCGGCGATGCCATGTATCGCTTTCGCAGCATATTGCCGGACCGCGTCTTTGGTAATCCTGGCACGACATGCACTGTCCTCAGCGCGGCCACCGCGCCGATCTGTTCCCGTACCGCTTGTACCAGTTCGGCCTGAACCTGGTCGGGGGTTGATTTCGGCACCGGCCCCGAGGACGACCAGTCCACGCGGCACCTGCCTTCGAGTCTGTGGAAGCTGCTCTCGAGAAGGGGTCCGTGTAGGCGTTGACGGTCGGGTTGGCCTCTTCAGAGCACTTGATCACTGTCTCCGTAAGGTCCACCGGCGACAGTTCTCGGGTCTTGATACGCCTGATCGCCGCGGTAGCGGTGATGTAACCAGAAGCTGGTAGCCGCACTCATTGAACACCTCGTCTGTTCGCTGGTGGGCATCTAGCATGCCCTCGAAACGCCCAGTGACGCTCTCCAAACAGCTTGGTACCGCTTTACCACGGTGGACAATACGTCAGCTGACCGATTCAGAAGAGGTCGGTGCCAGCAGTGAAATCCCTCCACAGGAGAGTGCAGTGGGGCGTTGGGATATCGCCCACAGATTGCTGGTGGCCCACGCGGCGCGCCGGTCGCATGGGCAGCCGTAGCCGCGACCAGGACGATCGCATCGGTGGGGATGAGCCGGTGAGCGACGGGCTCGTCGACGAGAGTGCGGCTGCCGTGCCTGGGCGATTTCCCCAGCCCCCGGATCGCATCGCCTTCCCCATTCCAGAAGTTGTCCACCGTGCGGAAGCGACTCAGGGGCGGGTCGTGGGCAGGGATAGGGGTCTCGCGCCCCTGTATATGGAGTTCGGGACCCGTACGGCGCGAAGTCCAGCCGCTGGAATATGCGCATTCGGCAGGAGACGGCGGGTATGCTGTTATACGTCAGTTGACGTATGGCGAGGCCGCGGATCGCGCGTACAATTCTCCCCACAACCGACGGAGTGGACTGCTGGCCGGGGGCAGCTCGAAATAGAAGCCTGGTGATCGCCATGGGCATGGAAACCATCCTGGAGCGCCTGGATACCCCCGCCACGGCGGCCGACGCGAGAGACGAAGCCACGGCCCTCGCGGAGGAGGCGTCGACCATCCTCCGCGGGCTGGTGCCCAGTGCGGCGTACGCACTGTGCGCCTGGGACCCTACGACGTCATCCCATGTTCACCGTGCCCTGGCCGCTGACGGCTATCCCGAACTCACCCTCGCGCACATCAACGATGCGTATGTCAGGGACAACCCCGGCTTCCACCTGATCCATAGACTCTCGCGTGCACTGCGATGGCGCGACATGGCCCGAGAGTGGGACTTGGACTTCTCGAGGACCCAGACCGCGGAGGAATTCCTCGCCCCCAGTGGCTTTCACGAGGGGACCACCATCTGTCTGCGTCTCCGCGACGGGCGATACACGGGTTCCTTGCATATGAGTTGGTCTCGCCCCGGCGAGGCGACCGACGACCGGCGGGACACCATCGAGCGGTTCCAGCCCATCCTCGCCCTTGTCTGCGACACGCTCCGGGCACCGCAAGTCCTGGCGGAAGTGCTGGCACCCGACGTCCACGCTGTCGTCGTGTCAGCGCACGGGACCGCGACGAAGCTTCCCGGACGAGCCAGCGGCCCCGAACTCGCCGAGGGAACCGAGCTGCGGAGGGTGTTGGCCAAGTCGCACGGACGGCACAATCGCCGCCGTTTCCTCTGGCGCGACCCGATCGGATTGTGTCACCGGATCGAAGTGATCCCGTGCCGCGGGGGTTTATCACTGATCACGGAACAGACTGTTCCGTCGCCCTACTGTTTGACAGCGCGCGAGCTGGAGATCCTTCACCTCGTCGCATCCGGCCTCTCGAACCCTGAGATCGGGAAGCGGCTCTACGTGAGTCCGCGGACTGTTTCGACGCACGTGGAGCACCTTCTCGGCAAGCTCGGCTGTGCCTCCAGAGCACAACTCGCGGCGATGGCGGTCAACGAAGGCCTGCTGTTGGGAGAGCAACCCGGCATTGCCTGAACGCCGACCACCCGCGGCACGCACACTGGTCGGAAACGGCGCAGCATCCTCGGGTCGCCACTGGCTTGCGCTGGTTCGTACATTCGCAGCCGTCGACGAGGCGATGCGAAAATCGGGTGGTGCAGGTGTCGCCGGAGGCGGACAGATCCCGACGGCGATCGCTTGGGGTAGGCCAATTCGAGCCGCGCCGCGCCGTGTTTGTCGGCCAGAGAGCATGCCCTGGGCAGCCCAAAGGTGCATCCTCGGAAAGCAACTTCGACAACAACCGGGATTTCACAGGCTCGGCGCCTGGTGCGCAACTCCCGCTGCCGACATCATGAACACGCGCGTTGGTCCTGACTGAATACGTACGGGGCGCCGATGATCAGGCGCGATGTCGCTGCTGTCCGGGTGGATACCTTGCGCAGTGAGGATTTTGTCGGTGAGCCACTCCTGGGTTTCGTCGCCAAGGGACACCAATTCTTCGACGTATTGCCGAATCCTCAGTCAGCGGATCGCGGTTGTGATTGCTCGAATCACAGCAGTCCGCTGGCTCGGACATCGGGGCCTCAGCGTGCAATCCGGTCTGTGAATTCCCAACTGCGGAGGCCCACTTCGGCACACCTTACGGCGGCGGTGGCGCGGTTGGAAACGCCCAGTTTGGCCATGATGTTTTCGACGTGACGAGAGGCGGTCTTCGTTGAGATGCGGAGGGTTTCCGCGATCTGGGCGTTGGTCAAACCTTCGATGAGCAGCGTAGAGATATCCAGTTCCCTAGCAGTCAAGCGGGCAGGCACTTCCTCAGCGCGCACATCGAGCACAACGTGATCTCCTCTGCGACAGGACCGGACCACGAACGTCGAGCCCTGCCAATGGAGATACGCACGGTCGGGAATGCTCATCAGCGACCTGGGAAGCGAAACCGAGATCACTTCGTCGAGGAGTTCCTTCGTGGGCTCCGCTGATGACGGGTGAAACCACAGTTTGCGGGTCGGGTCGACCACGACCCGCAGTGCATCCTCGTCTTCGGTCGAGTGCGTATCGCTCGTCGACCACCAGTCGATGAGTGTTCCGAGAAGCGTTTGCGAGGCCGACAGCAATTGCATCGCCTCGTCTGGCGGCTGGTTACGGTCCGTGGTGCTTGTATGTAGGGCACCGGTGTATCGGCCGTCTTGGTTGTACAGGCAGACCGTGACACCTTCGTTGAATCCGGAGGGCCTGAAGACATGTTCGGCGGAGAACATCGACTCGTAGCGGAACGGCATGTCTTTCCACCGCAACGGTCTCCGATCCACGGTCCGCATATGCCGATACACTTCGTCGTGCTCCACGAACCAGGTGTTGAGGTGGTGCAGAACAGCTTTCGGATATTCCAGGTTGATGACCGTGTCGTGCTGCCCAGTCACTGGATTGAACTGAGACAGCGCAATGGTGTCGCCGTGTGACGCTGACCGGAAGATGTGCGCGACCTCCCGATGGAGATCGGCGCTGGGCCTGCGGTCGGCGAGTTTTACCCCAATCGCGGCGAGTGCATCGAATGCGGTGACCATTCGCCTTCTCCTCTCGGGCCGGGGCCAAGGCCCGGCAGGTTTGTACCACACGATACCGCCTTTGTAAATGGGTTCATGCCCAATGTTCGATGACTCGTGCAGCAATAGCATCCCCGATCACGCCGATTCGGATCGGATCGGCTACCAGCCCACAGGATCTGGAGAACAAGATGATCTTGCCTACTTTGACCCAGCAGTACGAGAGAGAGGCTGTCGCCTTTCGGCAGGCCGAAGACTACATCCTCGACAACGAGATCCGACCGCGCATTACCAATGCGATCATCGAGGAACATCGCCGGCTACCCGTAGGGAAGCATTCGGACGATCTCGAACGCGTCCTGATCTACCTCCGCAAACACCATTTGAGCATGGTCGGCAAATATATCCTCGTTTGCACCATCCCACACCAGGAGTGGCGCATCGCCGAGATTACCGGCGAGCCACATCAGCCACCGCGTCTGCTCGATGACACATATTCTGATCGTTTCGAGGCCGAGCACGGACTCTTCGTCAAGAGGCTGCGCGACAACGGCCTGCTCAATGAAATCGAGGCATGACCGATGAAGGTACTCGGCTATTCCAAGCAACTGTCCGCCCGTCCGGGGGAGCGGATCGACTTCGCTGTCAGCTGTGAAACCCCGACCTATCACGCCGACATCGTCAAGCTCATCCATGGCGACACGAACCCGGACGGCCCGGGGGAGAAGATCGAGCCGGTGGCCACGCACGTCGACGACGACTTCCCTGGCCGAATCCAGCGAGTGCACAGCGGATCGCACGTCACGGTCCCGCACCATCGCCGGCTGGACCTGACCACCGAGTGGACCCTGCAGACACTGGTTTTCCCGACCACTCCTGAGCGGGGCGTCCAAGGCCTGATCACCAAGTGGGACGGTGCCTCCGATGCCGGCATCGGACTGTTCATCGGCGAAGATGGCTCAACCCAGCTGTGGGTGGGCAGCGGCGCGGGGAACACGCAGCGGCTCAGTGCCCGGGCACCGCTGATCTCCGGCTTGTGGTACCTGGTCACCGGCTCGCGTACAGCCAACGGCACACTCACCGTCTCCCAAGTACCCGTCGTCACGCCGACCAATAGCCGCTTCGCGGTGGCCTCCTCATTCGCCTCTACCACCGCGATCGTGAGTGCGAACAGCTCGCTGGTTCCCGCACCCACCGATGTGCCCTTGGTTATCGCCGGACAGGTGGATCACGTCGCCGACACCGGCCGGATCATCGTCGGGAACCACTTCAACGGAAAGCTCGATCGTCCTCGAGTGCACTCGATCGCCCTGTCTCCCTCCGAGGCTGAAGGTCAGATCGAGAACCCGCGAGGCCCATCCCTGATCGCCGCGTGGAACTTCGACGCCGAGATCACGCCGGAGGGCATCAAACAGCCACGCCGAATCACCGACGTGTCCCGCCACGGTCTGCACGGCACCGCGGTCAACATGCCCACGAGGGCGGTGACCGGCTACAACTGGCAGGCGAAGGAACAGAACTTCATCCACGCGCCTTCCGAGTACGGAGCTATCCACTTCCACGACGACGACCTCGCGGACGCGGAATGGGAGATCGACTTCACCCTCACTGTTCCTGAAGGTCTGCCGTCCGGTCTGTACGCGGCCCGGCTGGTCGCCGATAACGACGTGGATTATGTCCCGTTCTATGTCAAAGCCGAGGTGGGAAGCGAGAAGAAGATCTGTTTTCTGGCGCCCACGGCCAGCTACATGGCGTACGCGAACGACCACGTGAGCCTCTCGGCTCCGCTCGCACAGCTGTTCGTCGCCAGGGCTCCCGTTCTCGAACAGAACAACATCGTCCTCAGCGAGCACCGTGAGTTCGGCCTGTCCACCTACGATCAGCACACCGACGGATCCGGTGTCGCATACTCCACTAGGCAGCGACCGATCCTCAACATGCGGCCCGGCTTTCGGCACTGGCTCTCACCGTCGCTGTGGCAGTTCAACGCCGACCTGCACCTGATCGACTGGCTCACCGAACTCGGCTATGAGTTCGATGTCGTCACCGACGAAGATCTCCATCTTCAGGGCGTGGATGCGATCGCCCCCTATCGCGTCGTGCTGACCGGTTCGCATCCCGAGTACTACTCGGAACAGATGCTCGACGCGGTCCACCAGCACACCGCCGAGGGCGGCCGACTGATGTATCTCGGCGCCAACGGCTTCTACTGGGTGATCAACTTCGATCCCGAGGACCCGAGCCTGATCGAGGTCCGCAAAGGCAACGGCTCGAACGCCTGGAAGTGCAAGCCGGGCGAGTACCACCTGTCCTTCACCGGCGAGTACGGCACCCTCTGGCGGCATCGAGGCCGGGCGCCGCAGCGGCTGGTCGGGGTCGGCTTCGGCTCGGAAGGATTCGATGTCTCCTCGTACTTCCGCCGCACCGCCGACGGACTCGGCGGCGCCGCCGACTGGATGTTCGACGGTATCGGCCGCCACGAACGCATCGGCGACTTCGGACTGGTGGGCGACGGCGCCGCCGGACTAGAACTCGACATCTACGACGCCTCGCTGGGAACGCCGCCCGAAACGGTCATCGGCGCGACATCCGAGGGACACACCGACGTCTACCTCGAAGTCGCCGAGGAACTGTACTTCAACGTCCCCGGTACCGGCGGGACCCAGAACGGTCGGGTGCGTGGCGACATCACCTACTTCCCGACCGAGGGCGGCGGAGGCGTCTGGTCCTGTAGCTCGATCGCATACTGCGGTTCGTTGTCGCACAACCACTACGACAACAACGTCTCCCGGCTGACGCGCAATGTTCTCGACCGGTTCCTGAAGGACGGCCCCGCACCGGCGGGCGCGTCCGAAGCCCCAGAGTCAGCGACCAACTCCGCCTCCTAGCGGACCGCCAATCGGTTGTGGCGCCGGAAAGGCGGCGCCACAACCCTGTCACGAAAGCGTGCCCAGAAATGCTCCCAGTATTTCTTGTGTTCGTCGGCGCGAGCCTGTTCGTCAACGGAATCTGGATGTGGCGTTCCACCACGTTGGATTCCTCGGTTCAGCTGGCTGGCAAAGACATTGCAGTTGTCAACTTGTTCACCGGGTTCCTCGGTGCGGTGATCATCGCGTCAACTCTGGCGAAGAGTCCCGACACCGCGAGCGCGGCACCCGCGGCCTATATCGGACTGTTCGCGCTGACATATCTGTGGGTAGGTGCCAACCAGTTCACCGGAGCCAGCGGAACCGCACTGGGGTGGTTCTCACTCGTGGTGACGGGGATCGCCCTTCCCGTTGGTATCCATTCGCTGTCGATCGCCCGCGGTACCTTCGGCCACTGGATCGCGATCAGCTGGTTCGCATGGGCCGGGCTGTGGTTCCTGTTCTTCCTTACCCTTGGACTGGGCAGACCCCTTATCCGCGCCACCGCGCTGGTCGCAGTAGCCGAAGCGATCGGCACCGCACTCGTTCCAGCGGTCCTCTTGTTCACCGGAGTGATTCAGGCGTGATTCCCAGAGTGAAGACGAACTGAATATCGACCGAAAACACCTCGGCAACAGTCCCTTACCTGCCGCCCCCAAATTCGCCGTGGCGGGCGAACTCAGGAGCCCGTTGCAGGACACCGCGGAGTCACCGGCGTGCCGCCGGTCCACTCAGCGGTGTTCCTTTTGCGTGAAACCTCGCAATCGGGGCACGGGTCCCACTCCTGCTCCACTCGAGGGACACACTCCAGTGGCTGGAACTCGCGCGAGGCAGTGTCGGTGACACCGACGTCTGCGGAAGACGATCTCGAAGATCACCGACTCCGTGGCCAGCGAGGATCGGTTCGGCACTCATCGGTCGGTCGTGGCGCACCCACGCCGCGCTGGCGAACCCGCCCGGATCGGCCACTGCCGAGCGCAGTAATGCCACACTCTCGCGTCGGTGCGCCCGTTTGCGCAATATCGGTCAACTTACGGATTCCGGCGGCCAGGTACAACTGTCATGCTGAGTACATCGTTCTTTTATGGATGTTCAGCAGGAGGCCATGATGAACTTGATGTTGCATGCTGGTGCCGACCTCGGTGGCACCTTCGGCTTTGCCGTTGTATTCGGCAGCGACGGACGTTCACCGATTGGTCCCCTGGATCGGCGCGGTAAGGATCGTGGAGCGCGGCGCCGCCCTTGGAGGCAACCCGGTGAGGTAGTGAGCGATGTATATACACGGATATGCGTCACTGATCACTGAGCTGCCCGAACAGCCTTCGTCGAACAGGGCGGTGCCGTTATTGGAGCCCGAACATCTGCTTCAGGCGATTTCGGGTCGCTGTGACAATACGACACCCCTTGTTGGTTGGGCGCGGGATCTCAGCGACCTGCACGCCGAACTAATACATTTCATGCTCGACCGCGAGCTTCAACGAGTCGGCATCACTTGTGAGCAAGTCCGGGCGCGTATCGAGGAAGTTGTCGATGATATCAATGTGTGGGCGGCACGCTACGTACCGCGCACGAAAGGCGCGCGCAAACACACACACTCGTTGGGCGAGGTGATCAACCACATCGCAAAGACCTTCGCGGAGGCGTGGTGGACAGTTCTGCATTCAACGGAAGCCGAAAAGCGGCACCAAGCATGGTTTCACCTGGGCGAAGCTCGCGAGGGATACGCAGAAATGGTGGACCAGATCCGGGAACGGCGCCTCCAATTGCCCTTGGGATGGAGGGGAATCGGATGACGCAGGATGGCCGGGGAACCATGAGAACTGTCGTCTCCAACAGGCGGCGCCCGCGACAGACCGATCAGAACTTCGCGCCGCTCCAGTTCTTCCGGAATGCCCGTTTCAGGTGTGGGTGCTCGACGCCCCGCCGTCCGGCAACGACGCCGATGACGGTCCACAATGACGTGGACCTCGAAACGGGCCCTAGCCATAGTTTCCCTGAAACGACGTCAGGGCCCGCAATATCGATAACCTCTGCGCCTCCGCGCTCGGGAGCCCGACCAGATGAAACCGGTTCACCTAATGGATTATATTCATTGCCGTCGATGCGGGAGAGAGTTGCCATCGGCAATCGAAAGGCGCCACCGCCTGCGCACATGCTGCGCTGGGGAGGGCGCTGGTACAGGGATGACTTCTGCTGATTGGAAAGCTGTCGCTTGGTGGCTCGACCCGGGCAGGAATCATCCGATAGGACAGATGGGATCGGAATAGTGGATCATCGCAGTCAACCGCGTAGCCAGGACCCAGCTCGTTTGGTCCACACACAACACCACCCACTCGTGCGCATTATGGTACGAGCCAAAGAGATCACCACTTTCTCCACGAACAGTGGATCGGTGGAAATCTAGAAGCCGTTGGTCAGAAGCGGCTTCACCGCGCCGGACGTGGCCGAGGACGTCGAGTTCGCGGCCCGAGTGCCGATGGCTCTGATGCTCGTCCGGGAGTCCCGAATCGGCCTGTCAGGCGGTGCGTGATTGGGCCGGTGAACGTGTCGGCCTGATGCCAGTCGAACCGCTCTTGCCGCGATCGGCGTCGATTGCGCCCTTCAATGGGCCGCGGCCGATTTCGCTGATGCTGTCGGTGGTGACCTCGAGCACGCACGCGGTGGAGATGTCGAAGAATAGGCCCGATACCGTCAGGCCGCGTGCGGCGGCGGCCTGACGGATCACCGGGTGGCGTTGCAGGATCTCGAGCTGAACGGCGACGTTGACCATGCTCAGCTGGGCGGTTTCGTCGTATCCCGCGGCCGCCGCAACGGCCCGCACCGGGTGCCCGGCGCGGTAGGCATCCAGGCTTGGGCGGGCATGGGCGAGCCAGGTGTCCAGTCCCGGTCCGGCGGAGGTGCCGGCCAGCAGGGTCTTCATGGCACCGCAGGAGGAATGGCCGCACACCACCACGTTGTGCACCTTCAGGTTGTCCACCGCGAAGGACAGGGCCGCCTCGACCGAGGCGTCGGATCCGTCTGCGGGGTGCAGGTTGCCGACGTTGCGGACGGTGAACAGGTCACCGGGACCGCTGTTGGTGATCACATTCGGCACGATGCGCGAGTCGGCACAGGTGAGGAACAGCGAGTGCGGATCTTGCCGGTCGCGCAGCTGGTCCAGGTGCGGCCGCATCACGTGGGCGTGGCTGCGATGGTAGGCGGCCACCCCGGCTGCGACCGCGTCGCCGTTGCGCTCGCGCCACGGGCCGAGCACCTCGTCGAGAATGCCGCGCGCCCGGCCGCGCCGAGGCGGTCGGGTCATGGCGTGTTCCATGCGGGCGGTTCCGATCTCGACGAATTCCACGTTCCCACCGGTACTTTCGTGCTGGCGGGCCCAGTCGTGGATGGCCTCGTAGCCGGCGTGGTCGAGGAAGTCGACGGTCAACTCGACAAGCACGTCGGTACCGGCCGGCACCGTGGCCAGCTCCTTGGTCAGCTTCGGCAGCGCCAGGAACGTGCACGTGCCGTCGACGCGGACGATCCAGCGGTCGGTGCCCGCCACCGGTGTGGCCCGTACCGATACCTTCACCACTCGCCACAGCAGCATCGCGAACGCCATAGCCAGGCCGAGCAGCACGCCCTCGAGCAGGTTCAGAAACACCACGCTGACCATGGTCACCGCGTATACCGCCAGGTCGCCGGTGCGATGGGCGAGCTGGATGTGGGCCAGCTTCACCAGCTGGACGCCCACCACGATGAGTAACCCGGCCAGCGCCGACTTCGGGACCTGCTGTACGACGCCGACGAGCGCAATGGAGAACACGAGAATCCACACGCCGTGCAGAATCGTCGAGGCCCGGGTGCGCGCACCGGCGGCCACGTTGGTGGAGCTGCGCACGATCACGCCCGTGACCGGGAGGCCACCGAGCATGCCGGAGGTCATGTTGGCCGCGCCCTGGGCCAGCAGCTCGCGGTCGAAGTTGGTGCGCCCGCCAGTGTGCAGCTTGTCCACGGCCACCGCTGACAGCAGGCTCTCCACGCTGGCGATCAGGGCGATGGTCAGCACCGCCGGCACCACCCCACCCCAGTTGCCGCTCGGCAGAGCGGGCAGGCCGATGGCGTCGAACAGCGAGCTGTCGAGCTTGATGCGGTCCGGATTGCCAGGCAGCACCAGCGACAGCACCGTACCCACCAGCACCGCGACCAGCGGGCCCGGGATCAGGCGAACCTTGTCGGGTACCCGGCGCCAGGCGACGATGATGCCGATGACGATCAGGCCGATGACGAAGTCGTCACCGTGCGGGGTCAGCAGCTGACCGGGTAGTTCGGTGATGTTCTCGAAGGCCGAGCTGCGCGACGCCCCGCCCAGAAGTACGTGCACCTGCTGCAATGCGATGGTGACACCGATACCGGCGAGCATGGCATGCACGACGACCGGCGCTATCGCCAGCGCGGCACGCGCGATCCGGCTCACTCCGAACACGATCTGCAACAGGCCGGCTGCGGCGGTGATGAAACAGGTTGTCTGCCAGCCGAACTGGTGAATGACCTCGGCGACGACCACGGTGAGGCCGGCCGCCGGCCCGCTGACCTGCATCGGGCTTCCACCGAGAAAGCCGACCACGATGCCACCCACCGCGGCCGCGATCAGCCCGGCGGCGATAGGGGCATCGGAGGCGATGGCAATGCCCAGCGACAACGGCAGAGCCACAAGGAACACCACGATCGAGGCGGGCAAATCATGGCGGGAGATCGACGAAAGCCGTTCGGGCCAGGCGCTCCCCGGTGGGATGTCCGATATAGGGGTCGCATCGGTGTCGGTGGACATATTTCTCCTTCACCAGGCCTACGGGCCGGTCCGGTCGGTCGAACATGTTCTCCAGGCATCGAAAGCAGCTGCGGGACAAGCGAGTCCGAGACATCAGCGTCCGGCAGGCTCTCAGACATAGGAGTTTACAAGATCAAAGTACTGGCAACAGCGCAGCGAAAATCGGGTTGAACGGATGTTTGTGACCGGCACTATTCCGAACGGCAGTGTCTTCCTCGGCGTCACAACCCCGGCGTGGCACAGCATGCCCTCGTGGCCGAACTCGAGGTATGGATGTCGGTGACGAAAGACCACAATCAATCGACAGAATTATCGTGTATATTCACTACACAGTTAATGTGAATGCCAATCAATTATTGTGACTGTTCACGATGGTTTCGTAAATATTTGATATTGGAATCCCGAATTCTTGAAAACGACGTGCAATGGTCGCCAGGGTTGTGATCTGATTGGGCCGTCTCGGGCCTGAGGCTTTTCATATAACACGACTGAGGATGACTGTATGAACTCGAGAATTATCCGTCCGCTCGCCGTCGTCGCATTCGCGCTGTCGGCCACCGCTCTCGGCGTCGGCACGGCCTCAGCGGATGCGCCCGCGGCCACCCCCGTTACGGGCTCGGTGGAATTGTGTATTCCCATCCCCCTTGGCTCGGCCGAGAACACCTTCTGCCTGCCTATCGGCTAGTCCGAGGCGCACGCGGCGGTGGCGACACCCTTCATGGTGCGCACGACTCCTCGCTTCCAGTTCGGAGTCGTCACCGCCGGCAGCCTGCGCAACGAGGTCGACCTGGAGGTGGTTGAGCGGCTCCAGGCGGGGTGCGGTACACCTTGCCGGGGCGAGTGCCGCAGAGCCGGGTCAGCGCCGGAATCAGACGAACACCGGACGTCTGGCCCTGTTCGTGCACGGCGACCCCCTTCGGTGCCCCGGGCATCACATGGTGGAGCGCGAGTTCCCGACCGTGGATTTCGAGCGTTACGCCGATGATGCCGTCGTGCATTGCGCGACTGAGCGTCGGGGGGTTGTCGTCTGCATCGGCGAACCGCCGAAGATCTGGCGGGCTGGCGGCGTGGATCAATCCGATCGTGCGCGGCTGGATGACCTATTACGGCAAGTTCTATCGGAGCGGACTCTACATCGTGCTGCGACGCATAAACACCTACTTGGTGCGGTGGGCGCGGCGGAAGTTCAAATGGTTGCGGTCGTTCAAGAAGGTGAAACAGTGGTGGAACGGGCTGCTGCACTGCCAGCCCCGCCTATTCGCCCACTGGGCCTGGATGACCGCGTTCTGACGGATCTGATGAGAAGAGCCGTGTAACGGGCGACTTTAAGCACGGTTCTGTGGGACCCCTGGGGCGAGATTCCCCAGGGCCACCCGACCTCTTCTTCTCCCGGCCCCCGGTTCCAGACGTGTCTGTTTTGCGAATTTCTGAACCGATGTGATGGCGCGGCGCTGGGGTGCCAGTCCGTCCGGGTGGGCGTCCGGGGCTGGGGTGGCTGGTTTTCGGCAGACGTGCCGCGGCTACAGACGTGTTCGGCTCTAGCCGGTCAATCGGAGACGAGTCGTCCCGCGAGTGCGGGTGAGAGCCGGTGAACACCGAGCAGCACATAGACAAGACCGACCCGGATCCGACGGATGCGTCGCTTCTGCAGTCCTGCCAGCACTGCTGCTGCCGCCGCTGCTGGGCTGATCTTGCCGCGTCCGCGCCCGGCGGTCATTGCGGTGTCGACCAACGGCAGCATTGCCTCGACGACCCGTACGGTAGGGGCATCGCGGGCGAGTTGGCGTTGCAGGGAGGCGGTCGCGGCGATCAAGCCGGCTTTGGCCGCGCAATAGACCGGCGCAGAGCGTTTGGGCACTACTCCCAGCGCCGAGGTGATGTTGACGACCGTTGCCCGCGGCGCATCGGCCAGTATGGGAAGCAGCCGTGCGGTCAGGCGCAGTGGCGCGGCCAGGTTGGCTCCAAGCTCCTCGATAAGGTCGCCCACCAGTTCGTCGGTGTTGGTTGCCATCCATTGGCGATCGAACTGTACTGCGGCATTGTTGATCACCAGATCCAACCCGGGCATCCCGGCCGCGATCGAGGCAACGCGATCGACGTCCGCGGGGTCTGCCAGATTCGCGCGCACAGTCCGCAACCTAGGGATGCGCGCGGCCGCGTTCGCGAGCCGGTCGGGGTCACGGCCACAGATCAGGACGTGATAGCCGGCCGCGGCGAGCTGCTGCGCCAGAGCGAATCCGACGCCGCTACTACCGCCGGTGACCAACGCCGACCGCGGAGAGATCGTCGGGTTCATTCTGCGGCCCTGTGCCCGTCTTCCACGGCCAAGATCAGGTCCTCGAGCCGGAAGTCGGGCGTGGTGAACAGTGCGGAATCACGCAGCCGCTCGATCACCGGGTAGTACTCAGCCAGGTCGGTGGTGAACACGGCTATGTTGCTGCACCGGGCGCTGAAGGCCTCGGCATCGAAGAATCGCATCGCGGTGCTCGGCCGATCGGCGAATGCGACACCGAGGGCGGGATCGGCGATGCGACGCCGCTCCGGCCGGCTCAGAGAAAGCCAGTCGGGCAGCGCCGTCAACAGCATGAACGCCGTGTGCTCGGCGACTTCAGCTTCCACACCAAGCGATGAAGCATTTGTTACATCCATAGCCCGAACCCTAGATGTAACAAATGTTACAGTCAAGAGGTGGATGACCGACCAGATCCCAATCCCAGAGATTCCGCCCGACGCGACGAACTTCTGCGAGCCACACTCGACGACTTCGCACGCTACGGTCTCGTCGACTTCACCCTGCGCCGCCTGGCCGACCGCATCGGCACGAGCGCTCGAATGCTCGTGCACTACTTCGGCGGCCGCGAGCAACTCCTGTCTGCCGCCTTCGCTGAGCATCGCCGGCAAATGCAACAACAATTGTCCGGTTCCCCCGCCCTGAATCCTGCCGAGGCCGCCGCGGCGGCGTGGGCGGCGATGACCGCGGTCGAACAGCGCACACACTTCACGGTCATGTATCACCTGCTCGCCGCCGGATTGACCCGTGAGGCGCCCGAACACTCCGCCGCGCGCGAGGCGATCCTGGCGTGGGTGGATTACGCAACCGAGCTTCTGACCGCCGCGGGACGAGATCCGGTGCACGCCCGTATCGATGCGACCGTGCTGGCCTCGGGTCTCAAAGGGCTCTTGCTCGACCGGCTCGTCACCGACGATCCGCATCGCTGTGACGCGGCAGCACAACGGCTCATCGAGGCTGTACTCACCGCACCCAGAACAGCCTGAGACCTTGGGATGCTCAGATGCCCCTGATCGCGGGCAAATCCATCGTCGGTGGGCTGGCCGTCGGCTGCTTCCCGCACGGGGCATCTCAATCCCCGGACCGCGGGAGAGGGTTGGTCGGGGTCACGGTCGGTTGTGGGACCTGCCGCGCCGCACGAGGCGCACCGAAGACCAGTGCGAGACATGCCAGAGCCACCGCAAGCATCGGGCCGTGCGGCATGTACTGCAGTGCGGCCGTGGCGAACAGCATCGCGGGGGCCAGCAGGAGCCACGAGTACAGCCACGATCCACGGTAGCCGGCGTAGCGCAGGCTGACACCGAAGGCAGTTCCCGCACACGCGACAATCACCAGGGCGGGTACCTCGGTCAGCCAGAAACCCACGAAATGGACGGGATCACCGAACCACTGGCCGCCCCAGTACGCCAGAACGTCACCCCAGGCCGCCATTGTCAGGCTGGCGAGCAGCCAGCGCATCGTAGGCCAGGTGAGCCAGCCGCGACTGCGCGACAGCAGCCATAGGGTGGCCGTCACGCCCACGTACACGAGGATGAAGAGGCGGCCGTAGAAGAAGTACGGCGTACCCAGGCCGACCTGCTCGGCGACAGTGATCAGGGTATGTGACCACGGCACACCATCCATCCAGCCGGCGGCTTCGGGGCCATTCCAGATCAGCGATTGCACAGACGCGAGCACAGTGCACAGCGCCGCCGTCACCGCGACCAGCGGCGCGAGGAAGGGCTGAGTGTCGTTCTTACCCACCGGGTCTGGGCCGGGCGGGTGCCGTCGCGGCCAGGCGGCGGACATGAGCCGCACCACGGCAGCCGCCATCAGTGCGTAGCTCGACACCAGCGCAATGAGCTCGGCGCTGGTCACAATCGAGGCAAACCAGCCCAGCGTCGGCGAGAACGCGGGGAAGCGTGCCACCATCACCAGCAAGCCGGCATTCTCGACCAGATCCAGGGCACAGAAGGCCAGGGGCAGCCAAAGCATCCAGCGCTGCTGCGGCCACGCCTGGATCAGGAGCAGAGCGCCCAGGCATGCCAGGCTCACGGCGAAACCAGTGTCGGCCAACGTCGACCGGACATACATGGCCCGGCCTTGGGCGCCATAGCGCGTCAGCGTGTCGAGGATGACTCGCGGCTCGGCGAAAATGAACAGGTCGGGCTTGCCCGCGCCGCCCGAGAGCACGTTGACGCGGGTATCGAACCAGCGCAACGCAGCGACGTAAGTGATGAAGACAGCGGCCGCGCACAGCAGCACGGGCACGGGGGCGCGGGAAGCGAGGCGCTTCGCCAGAGGTTTCACGGCATCTCCTGGACGCTCGGGATTGAACGAGCGATGCCGTCAATTTAGGAATCGTGGCAGCGGACCGCTTGTATGAACCGGCTACCCTGTGGATCGAGCAGTCGTCCGCTGAGCGAGTCGCCGAATGCCTGCCGGAACGTGTGGGCCAGGTGGGCCGAGTCGGTGAAGGCGCTGGCGTGGGCCGCATCGGTGAAGCTGGCGCTGTTGAGGATCGCTTCGACCGCGTCGCCCAGGCGCAGCCACCGGCGGTAGCGGCTGAACGGCAGACCGACTTGCGCGCGCAGCAGGTGCCGTAGACGTTCAGTCGAAAGCCCGAAATTGGTTGAGCTTCCGCACCTCCCAGTCATCCACCGATCCAATCCGCAAACCGGTCCGCCTCCCTCTGGCACTACTGCTGGCGCTTGCGCCGGGTACTGCGGTTCTCGGATTAGTCTCGGACCTGCCGACCCGATACGTCGCCGGGCCCGACGTTGTCAACGCGGCCCGCACCTTCTCGTTGCTGCCGCGCTGCCAGGGGATGCGGCGACTGCGCCAGTTGCCCTCGTTGCGGCAGTTCCGGGCCACGGCCGCCCGCACAGACCGTAGAGTTGGCGACGGTGCCCTTTCCTAGCGACAGCAGGCAGGAGTATGTGATGCCGCCGAACAACGGGACCCGCCGTCCAACACAGGAACGTGCCAAGACGACCCAGGAGCACATTCTCGACACTGCCGCACGCCTGTTCGGAGAACACGGGATCGCCAACACCTCGATGAACCGGATCGCCGCCGACGCCGGAGTGAGCGTCGGCACTGTCTACCAACACTTCAACGACCGCACGGTCATGGTGGACAAGCTGATCGAGCGGCTGCTGGAAAGTGCCGAACAACGCTTCACTCAGCGTGTGTTCGGCCTCGCCGAGCAAACCACCGCAGAGCTGGTGGCGTCCATTCTGGAGGTCATCACCGACGAGTTGGTGGCCAACACCCAGTTGATACGTGCGCTCTCGGTGGGGGTCTCGTTCTACGACACCGGCATCCCCGAACTCGAACTCCGTCTACGTCTTTTCACCAAGGTGCTGGTTATCCAGCTGCTCGGCCCAGGCGACGACCACAAATACGACATCATGAGCATCGTGTTGATCAACACCGGGATCGCGGCAGCGCTCCGCGCGTCGGTGCTCGAGATCGACAACCAGCAACGTGCACAGGCCCTCGCCATCACCGCGCGTGCGGTCGCGGCGTGGATCGAATCCGAACGCACGCGAGACTCGGCATGACGCAGGTCGAACGCGGAACAATCGGTGCACCGTCAGGTCGCACAACACCCGGCCTCCCAGGCCGCCGGGCAGGAGCGAGTACGTGAGGCCCCCGATGAAGTCGACTCGTCGTCCGACACAGGAACGTGCGAAGGCGACCAGGGAGCACATCCTCGATACCGCCGCACGCCTGTTCGGGGAACGCGGGATCGCCAACACCTCGACCAACCGGATCGCCGCCGAGGCCGGAGTGAGCGTTGGCACCGTCTACCGACACTTCACCGACCGCACGGTCATGGTGGACGAACTGCTGGACAGGCTGCTGGAAAATATCGAACAGCACCTCATTCGCAGCGTGTCCGCCACCGCCGGCAAAACTGTTTCGGAACTGGCCGTCACCATTCTCGAGGCCATCACCGACGAACTTGTGGCCAACGCTG
>NZ_BAFP01000076.1 GCF_000308455.1 Nocardia abscessus NBRC 100374
CGAGATGAGCGGGACGTCGGGGTGCTTCACGAGCGCGTCGCCCGCGTCCTCGCCCATTCCGTTGACAAGGTTGAACACGCCACGGGGCAGCCCGGCTTCCTCGAAGATGCCCGCCCACAGCGACGCCGACAGCGGCGTGAATTCCGCGGGTTTGAGCACCACGGTGTTGCCGGTGGCCAACGCGGGAGCCAGTTTCCAGCTCTCCAGCATGAACGGCGTGTTCCACGGCGTGATCAGACCCGCGACGCCGATCGGCTTGCGGTTGACGTAGTTGATCTGGCGGCCGGGCACCTTGTAGGTGTCGTCGGCCTGGGCGACGATCAGGTCGGCGAAGAACCGGAAGTTCTCCGCGGCGCGGCGCGCCTGGCCCAGCGCCTGGGTGATGGGCAGACCCGAGTCGAAGCTTTCCAACTCGGCCAGGCGAGCGTCGCGCGACTCGACGAGGTCGGCGACGCGGTGCAGCACCCGGGAGCGTTCGCGCGGAAGCGTCTTGGGCCACGGGCCTTCGGTGAACGCCGTGCGCGCCGCGCGCACGGCGCGGTCGATGTCGGACTTCTTGCCCGCGGTGGCACGCACGTACGTCTCGTTCGTGACCGGATCGATCACCTCGAAGGTGTCGCCGTCGACGGAGTCGACGAACTGTCCATCGATGTAGTGCTGGATGCGCTCGGGCAGGTCGGCGGGGACGTGGCGGCTGCGCAGTGCGCTGTCGGCCATGGTTCCTCCTCCTCGCGGTAGGGAAAGGTGACGGTTTCGGTCAGTCGGTCGGGCCGGTGCTGCGGCCCGAATCACGTTGAGCGAGATAGGTGTTCATCGTTCGCCAGCGATGTTCGCGGGCGGCCAGCTCGATCTCGAGCGGATCGGCCCGCCGTCGGATGAGGTCGATGATGTGGTCGTGCTCGTCGACGGACTCGTGGGCGCGCTCGGGCACGAACGCGAAGGTGGAATCGCGCACGCCCGACATCCGCGTCCAGCCCCGACGCACCAGGTCCAGAATGTGCGGGTTCGGGCACGGCTCGAACAGCACCGTGTGGAACTGCTCGTTCATCACCGTGAACAGGCGCGGGTCGAAATCATCGAGCAATTCCCGCAACCGGCTGTTGACGGCGGCGGCCCGGTCGAGTTCGGCATCGGTGAGATGCGGGACCCCCAGCGCCGTGGCGATGCCCTCGACGACCCCGAGGGTCTGCATCGTGTAGACGTACTCGGACGGGTCGATCAAGGCGACCCGGGCGCCCACGTTGCGCTCGAACTCGACGAGTCCCTCCGCCTCCAGCCGCCGGATGGCCTCACGCACCGGAACGACGCTCATGCCGAGCGTCTCGGCTATCGATCCGAGCACGAGCCGGTATCCCGGCACGAACCTGCGGTCGGTGATGCGTGCGTGGATCCATTCGTACGCGCGCTGGGATTTGCTCGGGGTATCGATCGTCTCGGCCACCACGAAATCATGCCTTCGCATCGCCGTGTGCCTCCGCATACCGCGCCCGCCACTCGGCGTTCATCGGGAACAGGCCGTCGACCGGGTGTCCCGCCGCCACCTGCTCGGCGACCCAGGCATCCTCGGCCTCCTGGGCGAGGGCCGCGTCGGCGACCTCTTCGGCGAGCGCGGCCGGGATGACGATGACGCCGTCGTCGTCGCCGACGATGACGTCGCCGGGAAGCACCGTCGCGCCGCCGCAGGCGATCGCGACATCGACGTCCCACGGAACATGCTTGCGCCCCAGCACGGCCGGGTGCCCGCCCTGGGTGAACACCGGGATGCCGATATCCGCGACCGTCGCGCAGTCGCGCACGCCGCCGTCGGTCACGATGCCCGCCGCGTTCCGCGCCTTGGCCCGCAGCGCGAGGATGTCGCCGAGGGTTCCCGACCCGCGTTCGCCGCGGGCCTCGATGACGATCACCTCGCCGGGGGCGACGGCGTCGAACGCGCGCTTCTGCGCGTTGTAGCCGCCGCCGTGGCTACGGAAGAGGTCCTCCCGGTTCGGCACGAACCGCAGGGTTTTCGCCGTGCCGACCAGCTTCGTCCCGGGCCGCAGGGGGTGCACACCGTCGATTGAGACGTTGTCGAGGCCGCGTTTGCGCAGCGCCTGCGACAGTCCCGCTACGGGGGCTTCCAGAAGTTTCGCCCGGAGTGCGGGGGAGAGTGCCGAAGACGGTGGCTCGGTGGCGGGAAGTCCTGCGGCGGTTCGCGATCCCCACGCTTCCTCGCGCTGCCGGTCGTCGACCGAAGGCAGCGACCCGAGCGCGGGGTCGAAGGCGGCGGAGCCATCGACCACCCGCGTCACGAGCCGCCCGCTGGTGGGTGCGCCCGCCGCGCCCGGAGCGTCGACCTCGACCTCGACCACGTCGCCCGGTACCGCGACCGAGGATCCGGCCGGGGTGCCGGTGAGGATGATGTCGCCGGTCTCGAGCGTGAAGTGCTGCGACAGGTCGGCCACGAACTGCGCGAGGGGGAAGATCAGGGCCGCCGTCGTGTCGTGCTGCACGAGTTGCCCGTTGTGCCAGGTGCGTACGCGCAATGCCGCCGGGTCGACGCCGCGTGCGTCGATGAGCCCCGGCCCGAGCGGTGTGTATCCGTCGCGGCCCTTGTTGCGCACGTTCGAGCCCTTGTCGTTGCCGCGCAGGTCGTAGAGCCCCCAGTCGTTGGCCGCGGTGACCCACGCGACGTGCGACCAGGCGTCCTCGATCGCCACGTGCCGAGCGGGCGTGCCGATGACGAGGGCGATTTCGCCCTCGAACGCGAGCAGTTCCGTCCCCGTGGGCCGCTCGATCTCGGACCCGGAGGCCGCGACGGAACTCGCGGGCTTGAAGAAGTACGACGGCGCGGCGGGTTTGCGCCCCCGCTGCGCGGCGCGCGACTCGTAGCTGAGGTGTACCGCGACGATCTTGCCGGGTGGGGCGGGCAGGGCCGCGAACCGGGGATCGGCGGTCGGCGTACTGATCGGAGCTCCTTTGCCCATTGTCATATCTGAAATCGTATACGATCATTATTCGCGTCGCAAAGCCGTTGTGAGGACGGACTCACCACGGCGTCACAAAGGAATGTCAGATGTCCGCGAATCTTTCAGCTGCTGCCGGCTCGGTCACGCCGCCCGGCAGGATCGCTTCGACCGCCGATCGCAAGCGCGTGGCCTTCGCCACGGTGGTCGGCACCGCGGTGGAGTGGTACGACTATTTCGTCTACGCCTCGGCCGCCGGGCTGGTCTTCGGCCAGCTGTTCTTCGAACCGGCCGGTTCCGGCTTCGGGACGATCCTGTCCTTCCTGACCGTCGGCGTCAGCTTTCTCTTCCGCCCGCTCGGCGCATTCCTGGCCGGGCATTTCGGTGACAAGATCGGCCGTCGCCCGGTGCTGGTGACCACGCTGATCCTGATGGGCCTGGCCACCGCGCTGATCGGACTGTTGCCCACGTACTCCTCCATCAACATCTGGGCCCTATCTTCCTGGTGATCTTGCGGATACTGCAGGGCATCTCGGCAGGCGGCGAGTGGGGCGGCGCCGTCCTCATGGCCGCCGAGCACGCGCCGTCGGACCGCCGTGGCCTCTTCGGCGCCATGCCGCAGATCGGCGTGCCGATCGGCCTACTGCTGGCCAGCGCCATGATGGCGACGATGGACGCGCTCTTCCCCGGTGACGCGTTCCTCGACTGGGGATGGCGCATCCCGTTCCTGTTCTCGGTCGTGCTGATCCTCGTCGGCTCATGGGTGCGCCGCAGCGTCGAAGAGAGCCCCGTGTTCACCGAGATCGCCGAGCGGAAGGAGCAGACCAGGGCGCCCGTCGTCGAGCTGTTCGCCCGCTTCACCCCGTTGGTACTGCTGTCGGCGCTGGTCTTCGCGGGTAACGGCACCGTCGGCTACATGACGACCGGCGGCTACATCCAGGGGTACGCCACCAATCCGGACGGGCCGCTCGCGCTCGACCGCGGTGACGTGCTGTGGGCGGTGACCGCGTCGTCGGTGAGCTGGCTGATCGCCACTTTCGCCGCCGGATGGGCATCGGACTTCCTCGGTCGCCGGGCCACCTACCTCATCGGCTGGTGTCTGCAGGGCGTCTTCGTGCTCACGCTCTTCCCCCTGGTGAACACCGGTGACGTCCGCTTGCTCGGTGCCGGGCTCGTGCTGCTCACCCTGGGACTCGGTTTCACCTACGGCGCGCAATCGGCCTGGTACACCGAACTGTTCCCCGCGTCGGTCCGGTTCTCCGGAGTGTCGATCTCCTACGCGCTCGGCTCGATCCTCGGCGGCGCGTTCGCTCCGACGATCGCGCAGTGGATCCAGCAGGCGACGGGTTCGTCGGCGAACGTGGCCTACTACCTGCTCGGCATGACCGCGCTCGGCCTGGTCGGCACCTTGCTGCTGCGCGACCGCAAGGGCATCGACTTGCGTCCGTCCAACGAGGCCGAACAGCAAGTGGGGATCTACGCCTGGAAGAAGTGACCCGCGGCGGGCAGCCGGTTGTGTGAGAGCCGGGTCACCCTCTACGATCAAGGAACTCTATATGAGAATTCGATGTTCTATTATCGAACAACCAGCCCACTCGGCTCCATGGAGTGAGGAGATTCCGTGCAGTTCCATCACCACGGCTACGTGTCCGGTGACCCGCGCATCCACCCGCCCGGCGGTTTCGGCATCGATCGCCCCGCCGAGCTTCCCGACGAGGTGGACGTGCTCATCGTCGGTTCGGGCCCGGCGGGCATGATCGCCGCGGCGCAGTTGGCGCAGTTCCCGAACATCAACACCCGTCTCGTCGAGCGCCGTCCCGGTCGGCTCGAGGTCGGGCAGGCCGACGGGATCCAGGCGCGCAGCGTGGAGACCTTCCAGGCGTTCGGCTTCGCCGAGCGCATCATCGCGGAGGCCTACCGCATCACCGAGATGGCGTTCTGGAAGCCCGATCCGCGGAATCCGCGCAACATCGTCCGCGCCGCGCGCACTCCCGACGACGCGACCGGGATCAGCGAGTTCCCGCACCTCATCGTCAACCAAGCGCGCGTGCTCGACTACTTCGCCGAGGTGGCGCGCAACGCGCCGACGCGCTTGGAGCCCGACTACGGCTACGAGTTCGTCACCCTCGAGGTCGCTGACGCGGGCGAGTACCCGGTCACCGTGACCCTGCGGCACACGGCAGGCAGTCTGGACGGCCAGGAGCGAATCGTGAAGGCCAAGTACGTGATCGGCTGCGACGGCGCGCGCAGCAAGGTACGCGAGTCCATCGGGCGTCGATTCGTGGGCGCGCAGGCCAACCACGCGTGGGGCGTGATGGACGTGCTCGCCGAGACCGACTTCCCCGACATCCGCACCAAGTGCGCCATCCAGTCGCACGACGGCGGCAGCATCCTGCACATCCCGCGTGAGGGCAACTTCCTGTTCCGCATGTATGTGGATCTCGGCGAAGTCTCCGAAGGCGACAACGGCAGAGTGCGGGAGACCTCGCAGCAGGAGGTCGAGGAGCGCGCGAACCGGATCCTGCACCCTTACACGCTGCAGGTGAAGCACGTCGCGTGGCGCAGCGTCTACGAGGTCGGCCACCGCGTGACCGACAAGTTCGACGACGTGCACCCCGAGCACTGCGGAACCCGGACCCCGCGGGTCTTCATCACCGGCGATGCCTGCCACACCCATTCCGCCAAGGCGGGCCAAGGCATGAACGTGTCCATGCAGGACGGGTGGAACCTCGCCTGGAAGCTGGCGCACGTGCTGGACGGCCGCGCACCCGAAGCGATTCTCGACACCTACTCGGCCGAGCGTCAGGTGATCGCGCAGAACCTCATCGACTTCGACCGGCAATGGTCGGCGCTGATGGCGGCCAAGCCCGAAGAGCTGGAGGACCCCACCCAACTGGAGGAGTTCTACGTCAAGACCGCGGAATTCCCCGCCGGCTTCATGACGCAGTACGCGCCCTCGATGCTCGTCGCCGACGCCGCGTACCAGGAGATCGCGACCGGGTTCCCGGTCGGCAAACGCTTCAAATCGAACATTGTGACGAGGGTCTGCGACGCGAATCCGAAGCATCTCGGGCATCATGCGACCGCCGACGGTCGCTGGCGCGTCTACGTGTTCGCCGACACGCCCGCCGCCGGCGAGGCATCGCGGACGGCGGCCCTGGCCGAGTGGCTCCTGACCTCGTCCGAGTCGCCCGTGCTCGCCTACACCCCGAAGGGGGTCGACCTCGACTCGTGGTTCGACGTGAAGGTGATCTACCAGCAGGATCACACGCGCGTCGACCTGGGGAAGGTGCCCGCGGTGTTCCTGCCCAGGGTCGGGCCGTTCCAGGTCACCGACTACGAGAAGGTGTACGCCGCCGCCCCGGCCGACGACATCTTCGCCGCCCGTGGCGTCTCCCGAGACGGTGCGGTGGTCGTGGTGCGGCCCGATCAGTACGTCGCTCACGTACTGCCGCTCGACGCACGGCACGAACTCGCCGCCTTCTTCGGCGGGATCTTCGTGCGTCGACTGAGCGCTGTCTGATCGGTCGGCGCCCGGATGAGGGGGTGTGGGGCGTCCCGTGTGGGCGTCCCACACCGACCGGTTCGAGTGCGGTCGAGGCCGCGATCAGCCGCCGAGCGCCCGGGCGACGGCTTCGGCCGCCGCCGTGAGACGGTCGGCGATCTCGGCCTCGGGCCGGGGAAGGGACACATGGATGGCAGCGATCGAGGCGGCGGGTTGACCGGGCACCACGAGCGGGACCGCGACCGACCGCAGCGACGGCACCACTTCGTCGTGACTGACGGCGAACCCGCGCGAACGACTGCGGATCAGCTCTTCGTGCAACTCTTGCGGCCAATGTTCTTCCGGCAGTTCGAGCAAGATCGCCTTGCCCGGGCCACCGCGAGTCAGCGGGTGCCGATGGCCGGGTCTATAGGTGACGGCCACGCTGTGCTCCGGAGCGGCGCTGGTGAGGGTGACGGCCTCGTCCCGGTCCAGCCGCACGGCCAGCAGGCAGGTCATGCCCAATTCGTTCGCGACCGCGCGCAATTGCGGAACAGCCGCCTGCTGAAGGTCGCGCGAGACGCCGGAGGCGAGTGCGGCCAGGCCCGCGCCGAGCACGATCCGGCCCGCCGGGTCACGAGCGATCAGGCCGTGATCCTCCAGCGTGCGCAGCAGCCGGTAGGCGACCGATCGGTGCGCACCGAGCGATTCGGCGAGTTCGTCGATCGTCAAGCTCCGGCCCGCGGCGGCAAGAATCTCCAGCAGGCAGATGCCACGGCTGAGAGTTTGCGACCCCGAGGGTCCTGGCTTGTCACGCACGAGAGCGGACCTTTCGTTCAATCCACGCCTATCGGGCTATCATGCTCGATAGTAGAATATGGAATTCACTATTCGATCGTTTGCCGCGCCGAATGCTGCTGCGACATAGCGGCCTCGGAGGTCGACCGGCCGGAGCTTTGTCATATCGGCGAACCGGTTTCCGGCGACGTCGAGTGTCCAGGCATCTTTTTCCCAGCTGCCCCAGAGGGCCTGCACGATCTGGACGACCTCGTGGGCAGCTCGCCGCCGCGCTCGAGGCGGCCTGCCTCGACGCCGGCACGGTCGGCTTCGTGACGGCGCTCGACGCGGACATCCGCGACGGCGCACTCGCCGAAACGGATGGCACGCTCGCGCGCCTGCTCGGCCGGCCGACGACGCCCCTCATCGAGGGTCTGCGCGCCCCGCTCTGACATCTTCTCCTGCTGCGATACGGGCGATTGCGCGCGCGATCGCCCGTATCGCCGTCTTCGCCGCTCGACCAGGCGCAGTCGTGCCATAACCCGAGTCAGGGCACAGGGGAATCTACGCGGCGTCCCTCCGGCTCGTGGACGTCCGGGCGGTCGGCAAGGCGGCATCCGCAGATCGGGTGCTTGACTGTGCCGCAGTCGGCGGTGTTGCCGCAATGGCAGTCGGAACCCGCGCACGGCAGCTTTATTGCGAGGACCGTCTGGTCCTCGGCGTAGGCGGCGAGCTCAGCGGTAGAGGTCTCGCGTGCCGCCCTCGATGTGACTGTCATCATCGATCGTGAGGCGGTCATCGTCGTTCGTTCGCTTGGTCGAGCGCCTTCGCCAGTTCATCGAGGCGCATCCATCCCTCGGCGTGGTGGTATGCCAGTGCTTGTGCGACGACGTCGGGATCGCGGCGGCGGCCTGGATCGCGTGCGCACAGCAGCACGGCCAAATCCTTGAACTCGCGGTCGGCTCGGTCGGCAGGAGGGGATGGCGTGTGCACGCAGCTGCCGTCTTGGAATGGCCTGCGAATCCGCTCCATAACAGTGTCCTATCGACGGTTAGGACACTCGTGGCGTGGCGAATTCGCAACGGGCGAGTGTTCATAGCCCGTTATGTTACCGCCTGTGGTCGCTGAGCGTTTGCCAGTCGTTAAGTGACAGGGGGTGCCGATCGCGGCCCGGCAGCAGTGGGTGGTCCTCTCCGGTCAACGCCACGAGTGCCGATCACATCCAGCAGGCCGGCCTTGGTGTAGGTGAAGGTCGCCGCCCCGGAAACCCGACGGCCGTCCTCGTGGCCGGCGTACGCCCGTGCGACGGCGATCCCGAATTGTGGTTCGACGAAGATAAGGGTCGTGTGCCGTATCCACTGTGCGTTCACACCGAGTGCTTCTGCCCAGGGCAGAGTGCGTCTGATCCGTGTGAACAGATGGTCGATGCGCCGCCGCCCCGCCGGGCGTCCGTCGCGGTAACGCAGCACCCGGTCGGTTGCCTCGGGTCCGCCACGGGCCTGCACGTGATCGAGGACTCGTGGCATCAGGGTGGGGGAGACCGGCTGCCATCGCAGAGTGCCTCCCTTCTCTCGGAGCCGAACGAGGCAGTCTTCGGCGTTGAGGTCCTCGAGCGTCAGGTGTACGAGACACCCACGGCGGCAGGTTGTTTCGATGAACAGCCGCAGCATCGGGGCATCGAGCGAGCGGTCGTTGCCTGTTGTCGAGGCGATGTGTCCGAGGTCGTGAACCTGTTCGAGGCTCAGAGCATGCCGTGAACTGGACGGCTGCCGTGGTTTGGACACTTTGGCGGCCGGGTTGTCCAGCGGGTGGATCAGCCTGTCGTGTTCGGCGTGGCGATACAGATGCCGGACAGCCGATACCATCGTCGCCGCGGCACCGCGGCCGCCGCGAGAATTCGACCGCTTCGTCGCGGCGGCGCGCACCTGGTGCTCGCTCACCAGCTGCTGGATCTCGGTGTAGGTCGGATCAGTGATCAGACGATCACCCCACAACCGCTCCAGTACCTTCCAAGACGGTCCGTAATTGTCGAGGATCGTCCTGGGCACCGAGGCCGAGACCTGCGCGATATAATGCCGAAAGGTCGGAATCGGCCGCCTCGAGGAGATGTACGTTTTTCGCGGGGCGTCCTGCCGCTCCTCCTGAGTCGCACGCGGGACCATGCAGTAGACCGTGGCGCCCGCCGCCGACAGCGCGGCGCAGAGACTCCGATTCAGCGTGCTCAGCCCGTAACCACTCGGTCGCAATGGCGAGGACCGATGGCGCCGGCGAATCGGCGTTATCCTGCTCGCGCTGAGGGCTCCCGGTGTGTTGTTCCGCAGCGAATTCCGCGGGGTCATCCGAGAACTTCATCAGCACCGAATGGACGAGTTCGGCGATTTCCTCCGTGTCGTCCGCGCTGATGCGCACCACGGCGTCGTACTTTCTGCTCACGATATCCACCCGGAAGCGATGCTCCGGGTCGACGGCACGCAGCCACTGTCGGCTCTGCACAACGTTTTCGGCGATCTGGTCGGCGTCGGCGTCCGCGGGCATGCTGACGACCGCGATCGTCGAATCGTCGTCCTCGGCTCCTCGATGCCCGAGGTCGAGACCGGTACGAACGGGTAGTCCCGATCCGGACAGCGCCTCCACCAGATCACGCCGCTCGACCGCCTCGATGCCGACGGCGAATTGAACGATGAACATCGAATCCGCGTGGTGCGCCATGGCTGCATGATGTCATGTGTGCTGCCTGAACACACCGGAAGATTGCTGCTCGACCCAGCATTCAGCTTCCGTTCGATACCCGACCTCACCGCCACCGAGGGCGCAGCCATCCCGACGACCTCCGAACTCGTTCGCCAGGCGCACGAATTCTATGGTGGGAGCGAGTGGTTCGAGCTCGGCACCGTGTACGACAGGTTCGCGGAGCGAGCCTGGCGGAGCAACAACCATGCTTTCGGGCTACGGATGCTGCTCGCCGCTAAGTGCGCGTTCGAACGTGCTGGAAACTGGAGTCGCGCCCGGTAATCCACTGCCTACCTCCCACAACGACACCGACTGCTCAGGGAAGGTTCCGTCGCCGCCGAGGCGTGGAATCACTGGCTGCTGAGCAGCGAGCTGGATGCGAGCACCGCCACGGTCCACGCGGCTGCGCTCCGCGAAATCGCCGCTATCCGTGAAGTCACCGGGCATTACCGGCTCGGGCTCGACTGTTGCGACCGCTCGATGCGAATCTGCGATGATTTCCATTACGTCGAGAACATGGACGAGGTCAGAATCAAGACGCTGATCCAGCGTTCGGTCATCAACCGTCTGCGCGGCAGGAATGACATCGCCCTCGATGACCTCAGGCTGGCCCGCGCACTCGCGACACGATCTTCGGATGCCAATCTCCTCGGCGTCATCGCTCTGCGAGCCGGTGGACTGAATATCGTCATCGGACGGCCCGAGGATGCCCTGTTCGAGTTCAGACGTGCCGAGAACTACTTTCGCGTCACGAGCCCGAACAATCTGGTCTTCGCGCGAATTCGCCAGATCTCCTGCTTGCGTGCCCTCGGACAGCAGCAGGAGGCCGCGGACCTGAGCGAAGAGCTTCTCGACGAGGTGAACGGGTATCGACGTGGTCAGGTGCTCATCGAACGTGCGGAGCTGCTCGACGACCTCGGCAGGCGCGATGAGGCTGCCGACGTTCCGGCCGCCGCCGGCGAGTACTACGCCAATTCGTCATCATTAGAGTCTCTGCGCTGGCGTTACCAGGTCGCCCGGAACCTACTGCGTACCGGCCGCGATCCCGAACAGGCCGTAGCGCATCTGTGCACTGTGCTGCGTAGCGCAGCTCAGCCCGACCGGCGCGATCTCGCCAGGACGATGCTGGCGTTGTACGAGGTGCTGCGCTTGCCGGAAGCTGTGGCGCCTCCGTTCGAGGTGACGCTGGCCGCGGGCAATGCCGCCCTGCTCGCTGCCGACCTCCAGCGCACATCGCTCGACGAAACAGCCGATCGCTGGGCTATGCACCGGCAGCGCGAACAGATCCATGGTGCTGCGATCCGGCTGCACCACGACGCCGATGACGCCGACTCCGTGGTGCGGATCATTGAAATCGGCCGCGCCGATCTGCTGAACCAACTCCTGTCCACCGGTGCCGACATCCGAGCGGCAATCACCGACTCGCCCCTCGCGACGTCGGCTGCGCCGCTGCGGCGGCTCGATGAAGTCTTCGACACGGCGAAAGCGGTAGCCGACTATCTCCACGACTGCACTGCGTCCCCGCCCCCGGTGCCATCGCTGCCCGGCTCACCCGTACCGATGCAAGCGCCCGCGAACGGTTCCCGAAGAACTCTTACGATGATCGCCCAGATCGGGCGCGAGGACAACGGCGACTGGTGGTCGGTCGTCGGCGTCCGGGGCAGTGGCCCGTGGCGCACCTGCTATCAGCGCGCGTCCGAGCGCATCCGCGGCCATATCGATGATCTCGTGGAAGGTAGACCTCTACCGCCGCGCGGTGTCACCCTCGCGACTTGGAGTGCGCTGACGGACTTTCTGCTGCCCGACAACGAGATCTGGAGCGGATCGATAGACCAGCCCATATCACTGGTCCTCGGTCCCGATCCCCGTCTGTGGCAATTGCCCTACCCAGCCCTGGTGCGATCCGGGGTGCGGCTGCTCGATATCGCGACGGTCGCGCTGGTACCCAGCCTACGAACCGTCGAGCTGCTGCGTGAGTGGAACCGAGACTCCCGACCGGACCACGGGCCGGCTGCCAGCGTTCTCGATACCACCTTGCCGGGAAGCGAAATCGAACTCGCCGCCTTGAACGAATGGCCGCTCGACCATCACCGCATGAACGACCTGACGTCTTTGGCGGCCATCGGAAACACCTCGATTCTCTATGTGAACGGCACCGGCCGCGCGGCGGGTACCGACGCCCAGCCCAACAGCGACATCTCGCTCGAAGCACTCGCGGGTGCTTCTCTTCCCCCGCTGGTGATCCTGAACGGCTGCTGGAGCGGTACTCCGATGAGCCGCTTCGGTCAGGACCCCCTCAGTCTCGCGGTCGGTGCGCTTCTGGGCGGCGCCAGTACGGTCATCGCGGGAATATGCCTCATCGGCGGCATGGTGTCCGCGCATATTGCGGCGGGCCTGCTGCGTCGTCTCGCGGAGAGGCAGCCGATTCCACTGGCACTACGCGACGCGCAGCGGGCGATCCGTGCCGAGCACCCTGAACTCAGTGTCTTCGATTGGGCCGGTCTCTGCGCCGTCGGCCTCGAAGAATAGGGGTCAGGAGAGCGTTTCCGGCGAGCTTGCGGTCAGTCTCATCTGTCCGGTTTCGGAGTGACACCTACGCGTTGGCCGACGAGGTGATCGACGGTCCGGCAGCGGCCCGGAGTCCGGCACCCCCGCGTAGTCGGGCAACTCGACGCCGTTGATCGCGCGCTCGATCAGTTCGGTGAACCATTCGCCGGTGAAGTCGGGGCTCGGCTCGGTGTCCGGGCCGGGGACGTCGCGGCTGCGCACGTGCAACCGGCCGATCTCCTGGTTGGCCTCGACGAACGAGCGCATCCGCGCCTCGTAGCCGGTGAACCCGGCCTCGGGGTCCCACCCTGCGGCGGCCAGCTCTCCGGCCAGCAGGTGCGCGCCGCCCAGGGCCAGGCCGGTGCCCTGCGCGGACATCGGCGACGAGCTGAACGCCGCGTCCCCCCAGCAGCGCCACCCGCCCGTGCGACCAGCGGTCCATCACCACCTGGGCGACCTGGTCGAGGTAGAAGTCCGGGGTGTCGTCCAAGTGCGTCAGGATGCGCGGGGTCAACCAGCCCATGCCGGCCATCCGCTCACGCAGCAGGCGCTTCTGGGCCGCGCCACGGCAGGAGGAGAAAGACTGACCGTTCGAAAGATAGCCCCGGTGCCTGCGGGTACATGGTTTGATCACGATGTGCCTTCAGACGAGCGGTGGTATCGGCTCTCACCGGAAGACCTTGAGCGCGCCATATCAGCGCTGCTGGCTCGGAGTTTTCCGAACGCCAGACGAATCGGGTGGGGCAAACCTGATTCGGGCGCGGACTTCCGCATGCTGAGCTGCATCCTGTGGCGGGACCCGACATCAGGGCGCAGCGAGTTCGACCGGCTGAAGACACCGGCGAAGGCGGCAACGCTGGGCAAGTTCAAGCTGCGCCTGGCCCACCTGCAGGCACTCGACGAACTCGGCGCGACCGAGCAGTGGCTCGACGGCATCCCCGCGACGAAGATCACGCATTTCGCCGGTGAAGCCCGGATGACCGACGTAGGCGACATGCGGGACATCGGTGACGCGAAGCGGTGGACGCTGTTGGCGAGCCTGATCCACGAGTGCCGCACCGCGGCTCGGGACGAGGTCGCGACGATGTTCTGCAAACGGATGGCCGTGATCCATAAGAAGGGCAAGGAGCGGCTGGAGCAGCTGCGTGAGCAGCACCGCGTCGAGACCGAGCGGCTGATCGATGTGTTCGGCGACGTGTTGGCTGGTGCCCGGGAGGCCACCGCCCTGGCCGGAGACGGCGCGGGACCGGCTGCGGTGGTGGCCGAGCGGGCCGGGCGGCTGCTGTTAAAAACGCTGGCGGCCGCAGGTGGGGTGGAGCAGTTGTCGGCGGCGCATGAGGTGGTGTCGGCGCACCACGGCAACAACTACCTGCCGCTGCTGGAGGGATTCTACAAGAGCCACCGCTCGGCGCTGTTCACCCTGCTCGACACCCTGGAGCTGGAAGCGACCAGTGCGGATCACGGCGTGGCCGACGCCGTGGAGTTCCTGCGTGCGATCCGGGGCCGCACCGGCGAGTACGTTCCGCAGAGGGTGACCGTCGGGCGCGGGCCGACGCGGTGACCGTGGCGATCGACATCGACTTCGTCACCGAGGCGTGGCGCGAGATTCTGCTGGTGCGCGACCGGCCGGGCACGCTGGTGCGTCGCCACCTGGAGGTGTGCGTGTTCTCCTACCTCGCCTCCGAACTGCGCTCCGGGGACATCGCGGTGGTCGGCGCCGATTCCTACGCCAACCTGTACGCCCAGCTGATGTCCTGGGACGAGTGCGTTCCGCTGGCCGAGCAGTTCTGCGGCCAGGCCGGGATCCCGTCGGACCCGACGCAGCTCACGGCACACTACCGGGCAGCCCTGAGCGACATCGCCGCGGTGGTGGACGCCGGGTTCCCGCACAACACCGATCTGTCCTTCGCCGACGGGCGCCCGGTCCTGCGGCGCCGCAAGGGCGCCGACCGGCGCCCGTCCGCGCTCGCGCTGGAGGAGGCGATCCACTAGCGGCTCCCGGAGCGTGGGCTGTTGGACATCCTGGCTCGCACCGCACACCTGGTCGGCTGGCCGCGACACTTCGGACCGGCGTCGGGATCAGACCCGAAGATCCGCGACGCGATGGCCCGCTACGTCCTGACCGTGTTCGCCAACGGCACCTTGCTCGGCCCGGCGCAGGTCGCGCGGCACATGCGGGACCAGGTGTCGGCGCACGAGTTGTCGATCGCGGCGAACAAGCACACTACCTGCGCCAAGATCGACGCCGCGTCCACCGACGTGATCAACGAGTTCGCGAAGCTCGACGTCGCCGGCATGTGGGGCGACGGCCGTGTGGTCGCGGTGGACGGTACGCAGGTGGACACGTGGGCCAACAACATCCTCGCCGAGTCCCATATCCGCTATGGCGGGTATGGCGGGATCGCCTACCGGCACATCTCCGACACCTACATTGCGCTGTTCTCCCGTTTCATCCCGTGCGGGGTGTGGGAGGCCGTCTACATCATCGAAGGGTTGCTGCGCAACGACTCCGACATCCAGCCCGACACCATCCACGCCGACACCCAAGGCCAGTCGCTGCCGGTATTCGGGCTGGCGGCGCTGCTCGGCTTCGACCTTCTCCCGCGCATCCGCAACTGGGCCGACCTGAACTTCTACCGGCCCAGCGCCGACGCCGGCTTCGAGCACATCGACTCGCTGTTCGGCGACAACGTGATCGACTGGGGACTGATCGACACGCACTGGCCCGACCTGCTGCGCACCACGATCTCGATCAGCCAGGGCCGCCTGTCGTCGGTCACCTTGCTGCGCCGCCTGGGCAACAACTCCCGCAAGAACCGCCTCTACCGGGCGTTCCGGGAGCTGGGACGAGTGATCCGCACGATCACACTGCTGCGGTTCCTCGCCGACGCGCAGCTGCGGGAGCAGATCACCGCGATCACCAACAAGGCCGAGGCGTTCCACGGCTTCTCCGCGTGGCTGCGCTTCGGCGGCGAGGTGATCGGGCGCAACGACCCGGACTACCAGGAGAAGATCATCAAGTTCAACGAGCTGCTCGCCAACTGCGTGAACTACTCCAACGCCTGCGACATCACCGCCGCAGCGAACGCGCTGGCTTCCGACGGGCACCCGATCGACACCGATGATCTGGCCACGATCTCCCCGTACATCACCCACACCATCCGCCGGTTCGGCGACTGGGTGCTGGATCTGTCCCCACCGGACGCGGTGCCGGTCACCACGCTGGACCTGGTGCCGGGGGCGCTGTTCCCCGGCGACATCACCTCATGAGGGTGGTTGACGGGTTGGTGCCTTGGATGGCTTGCTGCCTACGCTGGTAACCGTGAGTGTCGACGGGACCCCGAAGCAACGTTTCCTGGTGTGCCACGACTACGGGATGGGTGGTCTCTGGTGGTGGGTTCATGCGCGTTCAGCCCGTGAGATCGTTGAGACCTTCGCCGAGACCTGGGTCATCGAGGAACCGCAGCAACTGGCGGATGCCCAGGGATGGGACTTGGACGAGGTCGATATCGACAATCTCGCCGACTCGGCACTGTACGAACTTCGCGCTCAGCGACTCGCCCAGAGAAACCGGACGGGTTTCGGGGTGCTGGCGGACCGCGAGTTGCTGTACACGCGCGAGCGCGCGGAGGGCGACGACGGCGTTCCAGCCGCCGATTACCTGACCGAGATCACCAACGGCTACCGCACCCGTCAGGTCGAAGTGCGTGGTACCGGCGAAGCGGTCCGGACCGGCCTCGACGACTTTCCTCTCAATCCGCCGATCGACTTGTGGGATCCAGATCTGGCTGAGCAGCAGATCACAGCGGAGGAGTTCGAAAAGGCATGGGACAGCGCGGTTCCTGCACCGGATGACTGGTACAGCTGAGGGCCACGGTCAGCACCAGGGGTGAACAAGATCCGGAGGAGAGCGGCAAAGTCCGCTGAAGGGTGGGACAAGCCCCCACTGACAGGCGAGGGTAGTCGTCCCGATATCGGTCCGAATCCGGGACGACCACCGAGCGGTCGCGAAAGCCCACGACCGGCCGTCCCGGAATACGTCCCGCAACCAGGTGCCCGACGTTGAGTTCCGGGACAGTTTGCGGGACGATCCGGGGATGGCACGCACAAACGCCAGGGTTTCCGGACGATCGCAGGATCACCAGCTCCAACTCGACGCACTGGCCGCGGCCGACTGCCGCGAGGTCATCGTGGAGACCACCAGCACGCGCGGCGACCGACCGAAGCTGCGCACCACACTGGCCATGCTCAAGCCCGGCGACACACTCGTGATCTACAAGCCGGACCGGGTCGCGCGATCCATGAAGGAACTCCTCGTCCTGCTCGAGGACCATTTGCACGCCCGCGAGGTCAACCTGCACATCCTCACCGGAATCTGCGCCGGCCTGCACAAACCCAACGGCCAGACCATGGCCGAGAAGATGCTGTTCATGGTCGCGGCCATGGCCGCGGAGATGGAACGCGAGCTGATCCGCGAGCGCACCCTCGACGGCCTGGCCGCCGCCGCAGCCCAAGGCCGCAAAGGCGGACGCCCCCCAGCAGTGGACCCCGACACCCTCGCCATCGCCATCGACCGCCGCAAACGCGGCGAGTCGGTCACCGCCATCGCCAAACACCTGAAGATCGGCCGCTCCACCCTCTACCGCGCCCTGGAGCCTTACCTCACTGAAGCGCCCACCGCATAACGCGGTCACCGACATTCAGCTCACTGGCCAGGCACTGCAACACGCCGCGGCAGGTTTGGCCCGTATCCCGGCTGGCCCTGTACCGCCTTCGCCGACAACGACGCCTGACAGCCCTAGTCAGCAACCCACGGCACCGAGCCAGACTTCCGCAGCGCTGACCAGCAACGTTACGGGTATTGCCCCTTTCGCTCGTATCCCGGCAGGCTCCCTTGGTTGGTGTCGGACCAGAACACCGGGCCGAATCGCCCGGCGCTCGCTGTCGCTGACCAGATCGTGAAACTCGGGATCCTCCAATCCGCTGGTAGGCACCTGAAGCCGACCTACGAATCCCGCGCTTTACATACGTAATTCAGCAGGGATACCATCTGGTCCGATTCGGGCGAGCCGCCGGTGGGGCATCGGGATAAGCCACGAACTGGATTGTTGCTGGAGGTGGCTTTGCCAGTGTTGTCCTGGTCTATGGAATCTGTCCGGGACTGGCTCATAGCTAGAACCGCCGCCCTGAGCGGGCTGGATCCCGGTGCGATCGATGGACGTGAGCCGTTTACCAGCTACGGGCTCGATTCATTGATGTTGACGGCGCTCGCCGACGAGTTGAGTGAGGCACGGGGGCACCCCGTGTCGCCAGTCCTGTTTTGGGCGCATCGGTCGCCGATCACTCTGGCGCGCAGGCTGACCGGAGCCGGCTCGACGCCACCGGTGCAGCGCGAAACGCCAGGTCAAGATCAGTCGATCGCGATCGTCGGTCTTTCTTGCCGGTTCCCTGGCGCTCCCGACGCGACGGCATTCTGGCGATTACTCAGCTCGGGTGCCGACGCGCTCACCGAACCGCCGGATGGTCGATGGGGCCGCGACGGTCCGCCGCGCGGCGGGTTCCTCGACCGGATCGACGAGTTCGACCCGGAGTTCTTCGGTATATCTCCCCGGGAGGCTCCGCACGTCGACCCGCAGCAACGGCTCATGCTCGAACTGATGCAGGAAGCTCTCGATGACGCGGGCATTCCGCCAAGCGGTCTCGAAGGCAGCCGGACCGGAGTTTTCGTCGGTGCGATGTGGAGTGAGTACGGGGCGGGCATTCGCGCGGACCCCGACCTGGTCACCCAGCACACCTTGGCCGGAGGCGATCCGAGCATTATTCCCGCCCGATTGTCCTACACGCTCGGTGCGCGCGGGCCGAGCCTTCAGGTGAACACCGCATGCTCGTCGTCACTGGTCGCGGTCCACCTCGCGGCCCAGAGCCTGCGTGAAGGCGAGTGCGATCTCGCGTTGGCCGGTGGCGTGAGCCTGATGCTGGCGCAGGACACGGTGCACGCGCTGTCCCGGCTCGGCGCGCTGGCACCAGACGGGCGGTCGAAGGCGTTCGACGCGCGTGCGGATGGATACGGCCGCGGTGAAGGTGGCGGCATGATCGTGCTCAAACCGCTCGATCAGGCACTCGCCGACGGTGATCCGATTCACGGCGTGCTCAAGGGCAGCGCCGTGAACCACGACGGATTCAGTAACGGCCTGACGGCGCCGAGCCCGCTGGCCCAGGAATCCTTGCTGCGTAGCGCTTATCGCCGAGCGGGGGTTGTGCCCGCCGAGGTCGGGTATCTCGAGGCGCACGGGACGGGAACGGCGCTCGGTGACCCGATCGAGGCAAGCGCGCTGGGCGCGGTGCTCGGCGCGGGCCGGTCTCGCGACCAACTGCTGCCGGTCGGTTCGGTCAAGAGCGCGATCGGCCATCTCGAACCTGCGGCCGGGATCGCCGGACTGATCAAGGTGTTGCTGGCGATGCGGCATCGCACCGTGCCGCCATGCGGCCAGTTCGAGGAAGCCAACCCGAATATCCCGTTCGATGAATGGGGTTTAAGGGTCCCTACGCGGGCGGAGCGGTGGCACGGCAACGCAGAAGGTCGCCTCGTCGCCGGGGTGAGCGCGTTCGGCTTCGGCGGTACGAACTGCCATGTGGTCCTCGAGAGCGGTGATGACACTCCGGTCCACCTGCTGCCCCTTGCCGCGGGCACCGAAGACGGCCTCCGTGCCGCGGCGCGGGAGCTGGCGTCCACTCGGGACCTGCCGCCGATCGCCCGATTGTGCGCCGCCGCGTCGGTCGAGGCGGACGGCTCGCACCGGCTCGCACTGTCCGTTCGCGACCGCGACGACATCGCCACGGGCACGGAGAAATTCCTCAGCGGCTGTGCCGGAGCCGGAATCAGCACCGGGATTATCGACAGCGACCGGCCGAGGATCACGTTTCTGTTCGGTGGCCAGGGTGCGCAGTGGACCGGGATGGGTGCGCGGTTGTTGCGTGAGCCCGCATTCCGGTCGGCGATCATGCGGTGCGAGACCGCACTGCGCCCACACGTCGACTGGTCCCTCACCCAGCTGCTGACCTCGGCCGACGAGAGCTGGATCGAGCGCACTGAGCTGGTCCAGCCGGCGATCTTCGCGATGCAACTCGCGCTGACCGACCTGTGGCGATCACAAGGAGTCGAGCCGGATGCCGTCGCCGGGATGAGCATGGGTGAAGTCGCCGCCGCGCACGTCGCCGGAGCGATCACTCTCGATGATGCCGCGCTGATCATGTGCAGGCGCAGCGCGATCGCCGGCGGGATGTCCGGCGACGGCGGAATGGCGGTACTCGACCTGTCCGCTGAGGAGACGACCGACCTGCTGTCCCGGCACGGTGGTGACGTATGGGTCGCAGGCTGTGCGAGCCCGGGATCCACGGTCATCTCCGGTGATCGAGCAGCAATCAAGGCGATACGGGACGAACTCGCCGCGCGCTCGGTCGCGTCGGCATGGATCAGGGTCGACTACGCCTCGCACAGTCCCTACGTCGACGAGGTGCTGCCTGACCTGCGGGCCACGCTCGCCGATCTGCGACCCGGCGAGACCCGGATACCGTTCTATTCCTCGGCCACCGGGGCACAGATGAAGGGCGCGCTGCTCGATGCCGAGCACTGGGTGCGCACCGAACGCGAACCATGGCGATTCGACACCGTGATGGGACACTTACTCGCCGGGGGCCGCCAGATCTTCGTTGACGTCGACCCGCATCCGATTCTCGCGTCTGTGGTCGAGCAGCACGGCGGCATGGTATTGCCGACATTGCGCCGTGCGGACCGCGACCGCTCGACCTTGATCGACTCATTGGGCGCGCTGTACACCCTGGGCGCCGTCCAGCCGCCGAAGGACCAGGGCCGGACGGAGTTGCTGGTGCTCTCCGCCCGCTCTCGCGATTCCCTGCTGGCATCGGCGACCACGATGGCGCGCGAGCTCAGCGGTGACAACGACATCGCCCTGCGCGATCTGTGTTACACGGCCGCGGCGCGGCGGGACCACCACGAACACCGGCTCGCGGTGACGGGTTCGTCTTCGAAGGAGCTGGCCGATGCATTGCGTGCCGCGGCTGCGGGGACCATGCCCGGCAACACGTGGATGGGCAGTGTGGCGCGCGGCGAGCGGCGAGCGATTGTATTCGTGTGCTCCGGCCAGGGTTCGCAATGGGCCGGTATGGGCCGAAACCTGTTGCGTGCCGAGCCGGTGTTTCGCGCGGCTGTCGAAGAGTGCGAGAAGTGGTTACGGCCGTTGACCACGTGGTCGCTGACGGCCGAGCTGACCGCGCCGGCGGAACGGAGCCGCCTCGACGAGACCGCGGTAGCGCAGCCTGCTCTGTTCGCTGTCCAGGTGGGGATCGCGCGGCTGTGGCAGGCATGGGGACTTGCGCCGGACGCGTTGATCGGCCACAGCGTCGGCGAAGTCACCGCCGCGTACCTGGCCGGGGCGCTGCCCCTCGCCGAAGCGGTCGAGGTGGTGTATCACCGGGGCCGGTTGATGCAGGCTGCGGCCGGAGAAGGTGGGATGGCTTCGGTGGAACTGCCCGCCGAGCGAGTGCGCGACCTGCTGAGCGCGTACCAGGGTGAGCTCACGATCGGCGCGATCAACGATCCCGATTCGACCGTCGTTTCCGGTGACGCCGCCGCCCTTGCCGACTTGCTCGGACGGCTGCGCGGCGAGGGGATCGCATGCCGTCAGCTCCGGGTCGGTTACGCGTTCCACAGTGCGCGGATGAATCCGGCCGGGCGCGAATTGTCTCAGGTGCTCGGCTCGCTTACTCCGGGGCCGAACCGGTTGCCCGTCTACAGCACAGTCGCCGGGAAGCTCATCGATGATCAGCGATTCGACGCGGACTACTGGGTACGAAACGTGCGGGAGACAGTGCGGTTCGCGGACGCCATGAACGGCGCGATCTCCGACGGGTACCGGGTTTTCCTGGAGATCGGGCCGCATCCGGTTCTGCTGGAGAACGTCCAGCGATGCCTTGCTGCCCGCCGGATCGACGGTCACGCCGTTGGTTCGCTGCGCAAGGGGGAGGACGAACGATCCGCGCTGCGCCGCGCGGCCGGCGCACTGTACGCCGGTGGCTGCAAGCCAGATTTCGCTCGGCTACTCGAAACCGGCAGGGTCGTTCCGCTGCCCGCTTACCAGTGGCAACGGAAGCGATACTGGCTCGCGGCCGACCGACACACCGCGCTCGCCGTCGGCGACGACCGGGGCCATCCGCTGCTCGGCACAGGCCTGATCTCGGCGGTAGAGCGGGGAACCCGCTACTGGCAACGCGCGCTCGACCCGGTAAGGCTGCCGTATCTCGCGGACCTCGCGGTGCGCGGGAACACCGTGACCTCGGCGGCTACGTTCGCCGAAATGGCATTGGTAGCGGGCGCCGAGGCGTACAGAACCAAGGACATCGCCGTCACCGACCTGGTGTTCGAGCGCATGCTGGAAGTGACCGCGGCAGCGGTGCCCACGACCCAGACGGTGATCAGCACACGGGAAGGACTGTTCCAGGTATTCGGCCACCACGGTCCGGATTGGGTGCGGCACGCACTGGCCACCGTCGGGCCGGACACCGAAAAGCCGGATGTGCGCGAAGAGCCCGCACTGATTCGGCACCGCTGCACCGCGCACCGGGACCGGACAGAGCACTACCGCGCGCTGGCCGGGGCGGGCCTGGCAATCGGAGAGCACCTTCGTGGGGTATCGGAGCTGTGGTTCGGCCAGGAGGAAGTGCTGGCCCGGCTCGTACTGCCGGAGCAGCCACATGGTCGAGACACCGATTACCGCATCCACCCCTCGGTACTCGACGCCGGTCTGCAGGCGCTGATCGCCCTGTGCAACGGTTCGTCCGGAAGCAATGTGGTGACCGGGATCGGTCGGTTGCGAGTGCATCGGACACCGGCGGGCCCGGTATGGGCACACGCCCGATCAGCGGGGTCGGGCGGCGACCTCTATCTGCTCGACGACGACGGCCGGGTACTGGTGGAGGCCGAGGGCGTGCGCCTGCGGCCGCTCAAAGATCCCGACCCGGTGGCGGATTGCCTGTACACGGTGGAATGGCGCGAACGAGCGGACCGACAACCGGCGCGAGATCGAGCCGGGTCGTGGATCGTGTTGGCGGGCGAGGATCGTCTCGGCGCCGAGCTCGCGGACGAGCTGAGGGCTCGAGGCAAGCAGTGTGAACTGGTGACCGCGCAGGGAACGGACCCGACCGGAACAGAGTCTCTACGGGCGGTTCTGACCGGATCGGCGCCGACCGGGGTGGTGCACATCGGAAGTCTCGGCAGCGCGAGCGTGCGGGGCGTGGCCGACGCGCTGGTCGGCATGGGCTGGCGCGATCAGCCACGGCTGTGGCTGGTGACCCGTGCCGCCCAGGCGGTCGGCGAGCACGTCTCGGCGGTGGATGTCGACCAGGCGTCGTTGTGGGGACTCGGCAGGGCGATCGGGCTCGACCATCCCGAGCTGTCGGTCACGCGGGTGGACCTTGCCGCGCAGACGACACCCGATGACGCGGCCACGCTGGTGACGGTCTTGCTCAGCGATGATCGGGAGACGGATGTCGCCCTGCGTCCCGGTGGCCGGTTCGTGGCCAGGCTGGTCCGCGCGCCGGACGTTGGTGAGCGAGTGGCGACGTTGCGGACGGACGGCGCATACCTGATCGTCGGCGCGGATGCCGCACTCGCGGAATCGTTTGCCAGGTGGATGGCCGACCGTGGTGCGCGCAACATCGTGATCCTGGACCGAGACGGCGCCATCGGGCCGATCAGCTTTCCGGGGGCACAGGTGTCGACCCTCGACACGTACCCGACCGACGACCACGAGACGACCGGGCTGATCACCGAGATCGAGGCTGCGTGGGGCCCATTGCGCGGGCTCGTCCACGCCGCGGGCGAGGACAGCGCGTGGCGGTGGCATCAACACACGCTCGATCGCGAGCTGGATCTCTTCGTTCTCTGCTCCTCGGTCGCCTCGTTGTTCGGGTCTCCGGGCGACTCGATAGGAAGCGCACGGTCGAACGCGATCGCATACCATCGCCGTGCCCGCGGCCTGCGTGCACTGAGCCTGCACCTCGCGCAGGCAGGCACGGCGACACACGGCATCGCCGATGCGTCCTCGGCAGATCTCGGGCGAGCGTTGGACCACGGGGTATGTGCGGATCTCGGTCAACTCGCGGTGATGAAGCTGAACCTCCGGCACTGGTTCGAATCGTTTCCCAGCGCGGCGGGGACACCGCTGTTCGATGAGATCGAGTCCCGTGCCTCGGGGATCACCACCGCGTTCGCCGACAGGCTGGCCGCGACCAGCGCCCCGAAACGGGCAGGGTTGATCGAAGAGCACCTGATCGAACAGGTTGCCCTGACGCTGCAGCGAGATCCTCCGAGCCTGAGCCGGCAGTCGACGTTCCAGGACATGGGTATGGACTCGCTGATGGCGGTGGAGCTACGCAACCGGCTGGAATCGACGCTCGGCGTCCGGTTGTCCGTCGCGCTGGTCTTCACCTACTCGACCATCGCCGCGCTCGCCGAGTTCGTCGCGGACGAACTCGCCGTGACCGGCACTCCGGCCGGAGAACCGGAACCGGACGATCGGCCTTCCATGGCAGCGGACATTGATCTGCTCTCCGACGAGGAAGCCGAGGCCATGCTGCTGGAGAGCATCCGGCTCGTCGAACAGGAACAACATGACGACTGAGCAGACATCGCCGGTGAAGCAGGCTTTGGCGGCTATGCGGACCCTGCAGACCCGGCTGGACCGGGAGCTGATGGCGAAGACCGAGCCGATCGCCGTCATCGGCATCGGCTGCCGTGTGCCGGGCGGCGGCTGCGGCCCCGACGAGTTCTGGCAACTGCTCGACGACGGCGTCGATGCGATCACCGAAGTGCCACCGGACCGGTGGGTGGGTGAGGTCGGCAGTCCGGCGCGCTGGGGTGGCTTTCTGTCCGATGTGGACGCATTCGACGCGGCCTTCTTCGGCATCGCGCCCCGGGAGGCCGAGGCGATGGACCCCCAGCAGCGCCTGCTGCTGGAAGTGGCCTGGGAGGCGCTGGAACAGGCCGGGCACGCTCGCCTGGACCGGCTGGCCGGCTCGAGAACCGGTGTCTTCACCGGTGTTGTCGTCACCGACTACGACCGGCTGAGCCTCGGAAACCGGGACATCTACACGGTGACCGGCAACGGGCACTCGTTCCCCGCAGGACGGCTGTCCTACGTGCTCGGCCTCCAGGGACCCAGCATGGTCGTGGACACGGCGTGCTCTTCGTCGCTGGTCGCAGTACATCTGGCAGTCCAGAGCCTCCGTTCGGGAGAGAGCGAGATGGCGCTGGCCGGTGGGGTCAACCTGATGCTGGCCAAAGACATGACCGACATGCTGGCCAGCTCGCGCGCGCTGTCCGAGGATGGGCGATGCAAAACCTTCGATGCGCTGGCCAACGGCTATGTCCGGGGCGAGGGCTGCGGGATGCTGGTCCTCCGACGGCTTTCCGACGCGGTGGCGGACGGCGATCCGGTGCTCGCGGTGATCCGAGGTTCCGCGGTGAATTCCGACGGCCGATCTTCCGGGCTGACCGCGCCGAACGTCTCCGCGCAGAAGGCTTTGCTCCGTCAGGCGTTGCGCAGCGCTCGAGCCGACGCGGCTGACATCAGTTACGTCGAGACGCACGGCACCGGAACGCCGCTCGGCGATCCGATCGAAGTGGACGCGCTTGCCGACGTGCTCGGCGGGTTGCGGGACGATGGTTCGCGCTGCGTGCTCGGCGCGGTGAAGACCAACATCGGGCATCTCGAGGCGGCCGCCGGGGTGATTGGACTGATCAAGGTCGTGCTCGCGCTGCAGCGGGAGCGTATCCCGGCGAACCTGCACTTGCGCACCGTCAATCCCAGGATCGACCTCACCGGCACCGCCCTGGTACTGCCGAGTGATCCGGTCTCGTGGCCGAAACACGACGGTGCGACGCGGATGGCGGGTGTCAGCTCGTTCGGGATCAGTGGCACCAATGCGCACGTCATCGTCGCCGATCCGCCGGAGTCCGCCGAGCCTCCCGCGACCGAACCAGGACCGGCACTGGTGCCGATCTCCGCGCGCGATGCCGGCGCGCTGACCGATCTGGTTTCTGCGTTCCGCGCTGAGTTCGACGAGCGGCAGGCCGAGGTCCCGGATATCGCATATACCGCTGCTGTCCGCCGGCATCATCATCAGTACCGGGCCGCCCTGGTGCTGCCCGGCGAGGGGCCGCCGCGGCTGGTGCCCGGCCCTGAGCCGGACGAACGGCCGCGAGTGGTGTTCGTGTTCTCCGGCCAGGGCTCGCAGTGGCTCGGCATGGGGCGTGCACTGCTCGCCGGTGAGCCCGCGTTCCGAGCGGCTGTCGAGGCATGCGACCACGCCATCCAAAAAGAGACCGGATGGTCTGTTATCGATGAATTGACCGCTCAGCCATCCACGTCGCGGCTCGACCGGGTGGACGTCGTGCAGCCGGTTCTGTTCGCGATGGAGGTCGCGTTGGCGGCACTGTGGCGATCGAAGGGCATCCAGCCGGACGCCGTCATCGGGCACAGCATGGGTGAGGTGGCCGCCGCGCATGTGGCCGGCGCGCTCACGCTGACCGACGCGACGCGCATCATCTGCCGCCGCAGCCGATTGCTGCGCGGACTGGCCGGACGCGGCGCGATGGCGCTGGTGGAACTGCCGAGCGAGCGAGCGAGCGCGGTGCTGTCCGGATTCGCCGACCAGGTGTCGATCGCGGCGAGCAACAGCGCGCGCTCGACCGTGCTCTCCGGCGACCCGGACGCGCTGGACGAGGTCTTGGCCGAGCTCACCGGTGCGGGGGTGTTCTGTCGTCGGATCAAGGTCGAGGTGGCCGCGCACAGCCCACAAGTCGATGCCATCACCGATGAGCTGAGTCGCCAACTCGGTGCGCTGACGCCGGAGGCCACCACGGTGCCGATGTGGTCCACCGTGCTCGGAAAGGTCTGCGACGGCGCCGAGCTGGATACCGCGTACTGGATACGCAACCTTCGCGAACCCGTGCTGTTCGCGGAGGCGGTTCGTGACTGCATGGCACTGGGGCGCACGATATTCGTCGAACTGACGCCGCACCCCATCCTGCTTCCCTCGATCGAAGAGGACGGAGGCCTGGTCGTTCCGTCCGGGCGGTGCGAACACGATGAGCGCGCGGTTTTCCTCGAATCGCTTGCCGCACTGTATGTCCGGGGCTGCCAGGTGGACTGGCCCGCCCTCCACCCGCGTGGCGGACGCTGCGTGCCACTGCCTGCCTACCCGTGGCGGCGCCAGCGGTATTGGGTGGATCGAACTCCGGCCGCGCGCGCCGACCACGGGCATCCATTGCTCGGCGAGCCGGTCAGCCCGGCGACCTCGCCGGGTACCCGGATCTGGGAGCGCGAGCTGAGTCTGCCGTACCTGGCCGACCACATGGTGGACGGCGCGGTGGTGTTCCCGGCGTCGGGCTATGTGGAGATGGCGCTTGGCGCCTGCGGGCGATCGAGGGTGTTGGAGGACCTCGCATTCGACCGGATGGCGATTCTCGCAAACAACGGCTCCGGACACGTCCAGTTCATCGAGCAGGCCGACCATTTCCAGGTGTATTGCCGAGCGGCAAGGGACGAACCGTGGGTTCTGTGCGCGCACGGATCCGTCCGTCCTGGGGACGGGAGGCTGCCGATGGCCGAGCCGCCATCGTCGGTGCGGGACCGGTGCGGCACCGAGGTAGCCGTAGCGGAGCACTACGCGCGGTATGCCGGGCGAGCTATCGACTACGGCCCGACCTTCCGTGGTGTGCAACGAATCTGGACCGGCGACGGTGAGGGTGTGGCCTTGGTCGAGTTGACCGGGTTGCCCTCGGGGTATGTCTGCCATCCTGCTCTGCTGGACGCTTGCTTCCAGGTGCTCGGCAGCGTGCTACTCGACCGGCGAGCGAGCGCCGGGGTCATTCCGGTTCGGATCGACCGGCTCCGAGTGCACCGGCCCCCCGGTGGCCGTGTGTGGGTACACGCACGCGCCCGGTCCACCGAGGACAGTGGGGATCTGCTGGTACTCGACGACGACGGCACCGTGCTGATCGAGGTCGAGGGGTTGACAGTGGCAAGGCCTGCCGAACCGACACCGTACCGGGACTGGCTCTACCGGGTGGCATGGCGCGCCGCGGAGCGGCTCGTGGCCCCGGATCCTGGCGAGGGACCTCTTGGGACGTGGCTGGTGCTCACCGATTCCACCGGCGTCGGTACGGCGCTGGCCACGCTGCTCGAACAGCGTGGCCAAACCTGCGTACTGGTCGACAAGCGGGATATCGACATCGCCGACGACGACGCGTGGAGCGCGTTGCTCGACGACGTCGCCGCCGGTGGCGAAAGAGCCTGCGTCGGGGTGGTGCATCTGTGGAGCCTGGACACCACAAGTACCGAACACGTCACCGCCGACACGCTGAGCGCCGATCAGCACATCACCGGACTCAGCACAGTGCGCCTCGTCCGCGCGCTCGCTCGCCTCCCGATGCGGGACCATCCCCGACTGTGGCTGGTCACCAAAGGCGCACAGCAGGTGGGCCCCGAACCGGTCGAGGTGTCCCAAGCGCCGTTGTGGGGATTGGCAAGGACATTGAGCGTCGAGCACCCCGAACTGGAGTGCGTGCGCGTCGACCTCCGATCGGGTTGGGGGCCGACCCGTTGCGCCGACGAACTCCTTCCCGAACTGGTCGGGGCCGACGGCGAGGACGAGATCGCTTTACGGGAGGGAGGGCGCAATCTGGCGAGGCTGGTACGGGCCTCGTTCGAGCCAGGTGACGTCGGACTGTCCTTCGCCCGGGGCACGTACCTGATCAGCGGCGGGCTCGGCGGGCTCGGCATCGGTTTGGCGCGCTGGCTGGCCGCGCACGGTGCACGGCACCTCGTGCTGGCCGGACGGCATGATCCTGTTCCGGACGTGCAGGCCAGAATCGAAGAGCTCAGGAGGGAAGGCGTCGAGGTCGTGGTCGCGCGGGCGGACGTGGCCCGGCGCCAGGACGTCGCCGCGATGCTCGCGGACATCGACGAGCGGCTGCCGCCACTGCGCGGAGTGCTGCACGCGGCCATGGTCCTCGACGATCGGACCATTCGGGAACTGGATGCCGAACGGTACGACCGCGTGCTGGCACCCAAGATGCGTGGGGCATGGAATCTGCATGAACTCACCGAAGACCGGGAGCTGGAGTTCTTCGTGATGTACTCGTCGGCCTCTGCCCTGCTCGGCTCGCCGGGACAGGCCAACTACGCGGCCGCCAATGCATTTCTCGGCGCGCTCGCCCGGCATCGGGTACACGGTGGCCGAAAGGCCCTGTGCGTGGATTGGGGGTTGTACTCGCAGGAAGGAATCATGGCAGAACGCAACACCGAAGGGCAGCGACTCGCGCATCGGGGGATTGGCACCCTGACCCCCGAACAGGGCATGGACATCCTCGGTCTGCTGCTGGGTGGCAGCACCAGCCAGATCGCTGCGGCCAATCTCGATCTGCGACAGTGGCTGGCGTTCTACCCGGTTCTGGCCGGTGCGTCGCTGTTCACCGAACTCGGTGACGATGGCCGGGAGAGTGCGAGCAGGCCATCGGATCCCTGGTTCACCGACCGGCTGCGCGCGGCGACAGCTGCCGAACGCCCGCGCTTGATCGATGATCTCGTCACTGAGCAACTCGGCCGGATCCTGCACCTCGACGCCGACTCGATCGACCGGAAGGCACCGCTGACGACCATGGGAGTCGACTCGCTGATGGCGCTCGAACTGCGGAACCGGCTGGAGGCGGCGCTAGGCGTCCGGCTGTCCGCGACGCTGATGTATACCGCACCGACGGTGCGGGCATTGACCGAACAGCTACTCGACGTGCTCGGCATGGCCGAGCCCCAGGAGGCCACCGACGAGTTCGAGGACCTCGGCGACCTGCTGGCGCAGATCGACGGTTCGATCGAACGGCTCGAACGCAGGCAGCGGCCGTGACCGTCATCGACGAGGAAGGCTACCGCTCGCGTCTGGTGAAAGCTGCTTCCGCGCTGCGCAGCCTGGAGGCCGAGGTCGCGCGGCTGACGCGGCAGCAATCCGAACCTGTGGCCGTGATCGGCATGGGCTGCCGCTTCCCCGGCGGCGTCGACGACCCGGAATCATTCTGGACGTTGCTTTCCGACGGCGTCGACGCGGTGTCCCAGCGACCAGTTCGCGCCACTGACGATGCCGCGAGTACAGGCGCCTTTCTTTCCGCTGTCGACGGTTTCGACGCGGCGTTCTTCGGGATCTCGCCGAGGGAGGCAGCGGCGCTGGATCCGCAACATCGGCTGCTGCTCGAAGTCGCGTGGGAAGCGCTCGAAGATGCCGGCGTGGTGACCGAGCGGCTGGCCGGCAGCAGAACCGGTGTGTTCGTCGGCATGAGCAGCAATGACTATCTGCTGCTCAGCGCCAGATCCGGCGCGATGGGCGCGTACGCGGGCACCGGAACTGCCCACTGTTTCGGTGCGGGCCGGTTGTCGTACCTGCTCGGACTGCGTGGGCCGAGTCTCGCGGTGGACACCGCGTGCTCATCGTCGCTGGTTGCGGTCCACCTGGCGATCCGCAGCCTGCGGACAGGAGAGAGCTCGCTCGCGCTGGCCGGGGGAGTGAACCTCGTTCTCGACGAGTCGGTGACCCAGATGGTCGCCGATCTGCAGGCGCTGTCGCCGGACGGCCGGTGTCGCGCATTCGACGCGCGTGCGAATGGGTTCGTCAGGGGCGAAGGTTGCGGCATCGTGGTGCTGAAGAGATTGTCCGACGCGCTCGCTGACGGTGATCGAGTGCTTGCTGTGCTGCGGGGTTCCTCGATGAACTCCGACGGTCGCTCGGCCGGACTGACCGCGCCGAACCCACTGGCGCAAAAGGACATGCTGCGTCAAGCGTTCGCCGATGCGCGTGTGCACCCCGCCGACATCGGATACCTGGAGACCCACGGCACCGGAACCGCGCTCGGGGACCCGATCGAGATCGAGGCATTGACCGAAGTTTTCGGCGAACCGGAGCCGGACAGCAGCGTTTGTGTGCTCGGCGCCGTCAAGACCAACATCGGGCATCTCGAAGCTGCCGCCGGGATCGCCGGATTGATCAAGACTGTACTAGCGTTGCGGAATGCGGAGATTCCCCGCAACCTGCACTTCAGCACCCTGAATCCGAGGATTTCCCTGACCGGAACACCATTCGCGATCCCGACGACGGCCGTCGCATGGCCTGAGGGCGATCGAACACGGATCGCCGGCGTCAGTTCGTTCGGCATGAGCGGCACCAACGCGCATGTCGTCGTCACCGAAGCGCCGACGCCTGAGCAGGTGCCACGGCGCGCCGGGCCGGTTGTGCTTCCGCTGTCGGCGCGCAGCCCGGTGGCACTGACCGAGCTGGCTTCGGCATACGCGAGTGTCCTCGAGCGGGGCAATGATCTGCACGACATAGCCTACACAGCAGGGGCACGGCGCGATCATCACGAGTGGCGAACCGCGGTGGTCGGCGAGTCCGGGGCCGAATTGGCCGAGAAGCTGCACGCCTTCGCACGAGACGGTGCCACCGCGGCACGAGCCGACGCACCGCCCGCGCTCACCTATGTCTTCTCCGGACAGGGCTCGCAGTGGATCGGCATGGGACGGCAATTGCAATCCAGCGAGCCGATCTTCGCCGCTGTGCTCGGTCAATGCGATGAGCTCATCGCGAAGAACGCATCGTTCTCGCTGCTCGCGGAGCTGGCCGCGCCACCGGACCGGTCGAGGTTGCAGCGCACCGAGATCGCCCAGCCCGCGCTGTTCGCCTTCCAGATCGCGCTGACCGCCCTGCTGTCCTCATGGGGCGTCCGACCGGACGCGGTCATCGGGCACAGTGTCGGTGAAATCGCCGCAGCGCATGTCGCGGGTGCGTTGAGTCTCGCGGAAGCCGTCAGGATCGTGGTGTCGAGGGGCCGCATCATGGCGCGGGCAGCCGGTTCGGGGGCGATGGTCGCGGTCGAGCTCACCCACGAGAAGGTCGCGGCCTTGTTGTCGACGATCGATACTTCGGTCGCTGTGGCCGCGATCAACGACGACAGATCCGTCGTGCTGTCCGGCACGGTGGACGAACTGCACACCGTGCTCGGCCCACTCCAGCGACAAGGCGTTCGCTGCCGCCAGCTGCCGGTCGACTACGCGTTCCACTCGCCGTCGATGGCTCCGCTGGCCGTGGAACTCGCGCAGGAACTCGGCACGGTCGAGGCCGGCCGGACCGCGTGCCCTCTGTACAGCACGGCACGCGGAAACCGGATCGCCGGAAATGAATTGACCGGGGAATACTGGGCGGACAATGTCCGGCATCCGGTCCGGTTCGCCGAAGCCGTGCACGCTGCGGGCAGAGATGGGCAGCAGCTCTTCCTCGAGATAGCACCGCACTCTGTGCTCTCCGGTCATGTCGCGAACTGTGTCGGCGCGTCGGCGGCGATACCGACGCTGCGCAGGCAGCGCCCGGAAATGCGCAGCCTGCTGAACTCCGTCGCCGACCTCTATACCGTGGGGTATCCAGTGGACTTCCGCGGCCTTTACCCGGATCGCCGCCCGGTGGTGTCGTTGCCACACTATCCGTGGCAGCGCAGGCGTTTCTGGCTCGAAACCCCGGAACCCCCGCGCGAAGAGGTCGCCGTCGAACCGGTGCATTGGCTCAAGGAGCTGATCGGGCTGCCGGATGGCGAGCGGGAGGCCGCGATCGAGTCAGCGGTACGCGCGGATGCGGCTGCCGTGCTCCAGTTGTCTTCGCCATCCGATGTCCCGGTCGACGGCGAGTTCATGGAACTGGGCATGGATTCGCTGATGACCGTGCAACTGCGGCACGAACTGGCCGCGCGAACGGGCCTCGCGCTGCCATCCACCCTCGCCTTCGATCACCCGACCCCACGGGCGATCACTCGATACTTGCTGAAGATGCTCGCGGAGCGCGAAGAGGATGGATCATGATCAAGGTTTACGGGACAGCCACCAGCGCGTGTACGCACAAAGTGCTGATGGTGCTGGCGGAGAAGGATCAGCAAGCCGAGCTGGTCGAGGTGAGTGTTCTCAAAGGACACGACAAGTCGCCGGAACACCGGCGACGTCAGCCTTTCGGCGAGATTCCGGTACTCGAAGACGATGGGTTCCTGCTGTATGAATCGCGGGCGATCATCCGCTATCTCGATCAGCGACTGCCGGGCCCCGCGCTGACGCCGGATGACCTCCAGCTGCGCGGGCTGATGGAACAGTGGATCAGCATCGAGCAAAGCTATGTCAGCGGCCCGGTGTGGGAACTGGTCCGTGGCGGCCCGGTCTACGAGATCATCCGGAGCAGCCCCGCTGCTCCGCTGTTGCCGCCGCCGCCGGACCAGGACGCTATCGCCGCTGCCCGCGCCGCACTGACGACACCTTTCGACGTCGCGGACGCCACGCTGTCCGAGCAGGAGTTCCTCGCCGGTCCCGAGTTCTCACTCGCCGAGGTCACCTGGCTGCCCTACTTGCAATATCTGGTCGCCTCCAACGGCGCGGACCTGATCGAGGCGCGCCCGAACCTGGCGCGGTGGTGGCGGGAGATCAGTGGAAGGCCGACCTGGCTTCGAGTCGGCAAGGTGCTGGAGCGACCCGAATGAACCAGTTCGACCTGTGGGGTGAGCAGATGCGGGTCGATCCGTTGCCGACGCTGGCGCAGATGCGTGCCGAGGCACCGATCGTCCGGCTGTTCAATCCGCACCAGGGGGCGCCCGAGTGGCGCGTGACCCGCTATGCCGACGTGGTCGAACTGCTCCGTGATCCTCGTTTCAGCAAGGACAAGCGGAAACTGTCGGATCAGGCGCGCTCGAGATACTTCCGGGTTACCGAGTTCGACCGGCTGGACAAGCACATGCTCTACGCCGATCCGCCCGAGCACAGCAGGATGCGCGCACTGGTGGCCAAGGCCTTCACTCCCCGCCGAATCTCGCAGCTGCGCCCGCGCATCGCCGAGGCGACGGAGAGGCTGCTGGACCTGGCCGAGCAGCAGGACTCGGTGGATCTGCTCGACACACTGGCATTCCGGTTGCCGATCACCGTGCTGGTCGAGCTGATCGGGGTTCCGATCGAAGACCAGGAGCGCTTCCGGGAGTGGACCAGAATTCTGATCGCTCCGCCGGCGGACGGAAACTTCGACGCCCTGCGCCGGATGGCGATCGAGTTTCAGCAGTACCTCGAGGAATTCCTCGCGCTACGCCGCAGGCACCCCCGCGACGACCTCACCAGTGCGTTGATCGAGGCGCAGACGCATGGTGACCGGCTCTCATCGGTGGAACTGATGAGCATGGTCTTCCTGCTCATCGCGGCGGGTTTCGAGACGACGGGCAACCTCATCGGCAACGGGGTGTGGGCGCTGCTCCGTCATCCAGCGCAGCTGCGGCGGCTGCGCGACACGCCTGAACTCATCGAACCCGCCATCGAGGAGGTGTTACGATACTGCCCGCCGGTGGCAAACAGCACCGGGGCCTTTCCGCTGACCGATGTCGAGTTCCGAGGCACGGTCATTCCGGCCGAGGAACTGGTTGTCGCTTCGTTGCTGTCTGCACATCATGACGACGAACGGTTCCCCGAACCGGACCGGTTCGACATCACCAGGACACCGAACCAGCATCTGGGATTCGGCCATGGCTTGCACTTCTGTCTCGGATCGTCGCTGGCAAAACTCGAGGCGCAGGTTGCCATCGGCACCCTGGTGCAGCGCTTTCCCCGACTGGGGTTCGCGGCCGATCCGGACACATTGCGATGGAAGATCGGCGTATTCGTCCACGGCCTGGAATGCCTCCCTGTGACCTGGGAGGCGCGATGACGATCCGGGTGCGCCAGGCGGCGTTGGACGACCTGGATGACATCATGGCCGTCGAGCAGGACTGGGAGGAATCCCAACGGGCGAGCCGGGATCAGATGATCGCTCGCCTGCGCGTGTTCCCCGAGGGGTTCTGGATTTTCGAGCAGGACGATGAGGTCGTCGGAACCTTGATGGGCTTCCCCATGCACTACAGGCCGGACAAGGTCGCCGAGCTCAGCGATTGGGATACGGTGACCGGCCACGGTTACTACCCGACGATAGACCTGGACGCCGCGAACGCCATCTACCTCGCCTCCGGCTCACTGAAGCGGACCGCGCGCGGCGGAATGGCATACGCGGTGATGATGGAGACCCCCGTCGAGCTGGCCGAGCGGTTCGCACTGGACTATGTTCTCACCGGAGCCAAGATCCCCGGCTACGACGCCTACTGCCGCCGGTTCGGTGAGATCGACGCAGCCGACTACGCGTTTCGGCAGCTCGGCGGCTGCCTCGTCGATCCATTCCTGGAGATGTACCGGGGGCACGGCTATCTGGTGCCCGACCGACAGCACATCATCCCCGGCTATTATCCAGATCCGCCGAGCAGGGACTACGGCGCGATCGTCGTGCGGAACACATCCGGTCGATGATCACCTGAACGACCATCCCTATCGGGAGACGCAACCTAGCACGACAGTTGTAGTTCGTTACTTTGGTAATCGGGTCCGTTGGTAGCGGATGTGTTGGGCGCGGTGTTGGTGGTGGCGGCGCCAGCGGGAGGCGGCGAGGGCATGGGTGAGGGTGCGGGCGGGGTGGAGCACTATCGCCAGGAGACGGCGGATTTCGGCGACTGTGATTCGGCCCAGCCCGCGTGGGCTTTTGGGTCGGTGGCGGCGGTGACGGCGAGGAAGGCGTGGGCGAGCATGGCCAGGGTGATGTGCCGGTACCAGGCGTCGTATTTGCGGACTTGGTAGTGGTCGAGACCTCATTGTCCTTTGGCGGCTTGGAAGCATTCCTCGATCGCCCACCTCGCACCGGCCACGGCCACGATCTGGCCGCGATCGATGGTGTCTGGGTGAAAGCACACGTAGTAGGCGATATCCGCGGGATCGTCGAGAGATCGCCGGGCCAGCAGAGTGTCGTACAAACCAGCCCGGATGTCGTCGAGGACCGGCAGGGTGGCCCAGGCGAAGTCGTATTCGCGTTCACCTCGGACTCCGAGACCGGCCGAGACCCGGTGCCATGCTTCGGCTGGGGCGCGGCTGATCAGGGTATCGACTCTGCGGCGGCCATCGAGGTCGATGATGGTGTGTCTGACCGGGACCTCTACCACATAGGGCATCCGATGCTATTCCAGGAAGGCCCTGAATCTGCCGTCACGCCTGTAGGCGGAATCGGCGGTCACCCACCCGGCGATCACACCCGCGGCCAGTGCCCGGCCGATCATCATCTCGGCCAACCGTGGCTTGGTCAAAACGGCCTGACTCCAGCGGCTTTCGGGCACACCGGCGAATGTCATCGTCTTCTTGTTTCTCGATCAACATTGCCTCCTTGCTGCGGCTTCCCGCTGCTCCCGAGTTCGCTGCCGGCGGGTCGTGCGTGACGAGTCGGAGCGCGAGATGAACTGCCCTGCCTACCGCGTGTTCATGCGCCGCAGAACAGGACCGTGAATCATGAACTTCAAGGTCTCTGCCGAACTGGCAACCAATGGGCGTTGTCACGGTAGTCAGGGTTGATAATTCGTGGGTCTTCTCCGATTTCCAAGACATTTTTTATGGAATCGACATTCGCCGTGAGTATCCTGCGGAAGGACTCTTCGGTAGCACCGGCCGCGTGCGGGGTGACGAGAAACCGTCTGTTGCCCAATGCAATCAACCCGAGGGGATCGGTCCGGTCCGATGGCGTCGGCATGATGTAGTAGCTGTCCATAGCGGCGGCAGCGAGACGACCATCGAGCAGCGCGGACCGCAAAGATGCAGGATCCACCAGCTCCGCCTCGGCCGTGTTGATCAGAATCGCACCGGGTTTGACGGAAGCAAGTTGCGATTCGCCGATCATCCGCTCTGTCTGCTGGCCGTAGGTAGCGTGCAGGCTGATGACGTCGGACTCGGTAAGCAGCTCAGGTAGCTCGACCCGCCGAGCGGCGATATCTCTTTCCAATTCCGGTTTGGCTGTCCGGCTCACGTAGACTACTCGCATCCCGAACCCGTTGGCCGCTATCCGAGCGACGAGAGCGCCGATGGTACCCATGCCGACGACGCCCAGCGTCCTCGAATGCAGGTTGCGTCCTATATGCTTGTTCCATCGACCCGCCTTCGTTTCCATGGCCAGGTCCGTGATGCTGCGCCAGGCATCGACCATGAGACCGATCGTGAATTCCGCGACCGCACGTGCATTGGCTCCGGGGGCGTTGGTCACCGCAATTCCCGCCGCGGTCGCTGCGGCGGTGTCGATGTACGCCTGATACCCAACCCCCATGAATGCAATGACTTTGAGGTCTTCGGCGGCGGACAACGCAGCAGATGTAGCACGCTCCACACCCCCCAGAATGTATGCGTCCTTGCCTACCAGAGCACGTGCCAACTGCATTTCGGACAGGTCGCGGTCACACATTTCGACCTCGAGATCCTGTTGGCACAGCCATCCGATATCGGCTGGCATCAAATCCGTCCCGGTGACCAAGACACGACTACGGCTCGATTGAGTCCTCATCGTTGGATCCCTCGCGCGGCGAGCTTTATTCCGGTGTGTCGCAGTAACTGCGCACCCTCCAGCATCAACTGTGGATCCCGAGCCAGGGCAACGCGTACGAGATTTCGCCCCCGCTCCCGCTGGTTCCAGAAGAAGTTGGTTCCGGGTAGAATGTGAACTCCATTTCGAATCGCATCGTGGACGAATACCTCGCAATCACTTCCTTCCGGGAGACGCAGCCAATCCACCGAAACAGGTGATCGCATCTCGGTTACGAATTCGAAATCCCCGTCGTATAGAATTGCGCGAAGGATAGATCGGTTCTTCATGACCGAAGGCAGAATGCTATGCTCGATGCCATTTCTCGCACTGTCATGGATGAACTCTGTCAGGACCCGCAAATGGAATGGAGAGACGCCCTGCAGCAAATCATCGTGTAGGCGGTACATGTCTGCGTACATGTCAGGACTGCACACCGTCAACCCGACCTTTATCTCACTGCTTGACCATGTCTTACCCGTATCCTCGAGCACGATATACGAAACGCCCGAATGTTCGAGGATTTCGTACTGCGACCAGCCGGGCGGCGCAGGTGAAAAGAATCTGAAAGAGGCGTCCAGAACAAGAGTGCAACGACGGTCGACACAGTGCTGAACCAGTGTTCTGAATTCGAGTTCGGACAGTATCCATCCGGTTGGATTGTTAGGTGATACGAGCCATACCACCGCAGGCTCGAACCGTGCCAATGCCACGGGCAGTTGCTCGACCGTGCAATCCTGCTCCGATATCGGTACAACCTTGACATTTTCGCGGAGTAAGATGGACGAGATATTGTCGAAAACCGGTTCGATCAACGCAACTCGCTTGCCTGTGTGAGCGCAGTGGCTTGCCACCATTGTTATTGCGGATGACGCGGAATACGACAGCATATACCTGGAGAAGTCATGGTGTATCGGCTCGCCGGCGAGGTCCATGAAAGCGCTGATGAACACCTCTTCCAACTCGGACTGGGGCCGCTTTCGGGCTTGGTGGAAGAGAGCTGGAAATCGGTTGATAATGTCGATCTGCGTAGACGTAAGCGGTTGCCGGCAATGGGCGTCAGATAAATTTATGGCTTGATCGAGACTTCGCCGCTCGTACGTGGTACTAGTTGTTTGCGCGGTAGGGTCGGGATGTGAAGTTTGCGTTTGAATACTTGTCACGCTCGGTTGACCTCGGATATTCGTAGTTGTATCTGGCGTTTTTGACTTGGTCGCATATCGGACGTTCCAACGGCGATAGCCGGAAGTGCACAGTGGTCAGCAAAACTTGGGATCAACTCGGTGATCGGTTCCATGGTGATTCTATTTTCTCTATGGTGCTGATTCTGGTCCACGGCGTTCGAGAATCGTGCATCTGGGACCGGTCGCTGACGCTTGGCCTGGAAACCGCCGATGACCCGTCACGAAGTTGGGTCGGATCGCGAAGGTCGAGAACCAGCAGCGTCTCCTTTTCCTCGGCGGTACTGTTTCCACCGAGGAATATGTCGAGCGAGCCGTCGCTATTTCGGGAAAATGCAACTTGTGCGATATCGAGTATCCATCGCGCGGCGGTGACAATGCGCGCTCCACCCGCTTTGCCGGCCTGCCCGCGTGTGGGGATCGCACGCGCCGCGATTCGGCCCAGCACGATTCCCGCACCGATACCGAGTACAGCCGTGGATAGTATTCCTACCGACGAACCGGCGAAGTGAACGGTCTGACTTGCCACGGTACTTCCCATGGCAATCCCTACCCACATCAGGCTGAAATGAAAACCAAGGGCCTCACCAGGCGCATCCTGGGAAAATGCTGCGTTCATGTGATCAGTACATGCCGGGAAAACCGCACCGGCCAGCATGCCCACTATGAAGACGGTTATCGCCAGCTCAACCGGTCCGGACGCGAAGGCGCAAGGCACCATGCCGGTTCCGAGCCCCGCCAGCAGTACATACGGCGAAATGGTTATGGATATCGAACCATAAAGATAGCCGCCTGCCACGGCGCCGGCTGCGCCGACGGCGAGCATCAGGCCAGTTGCCTCTTCGGCGTGGAAATCGCTCATCATCGCGATGACAAACATTTCCTCCGCGCTGATTATGGCACCGGCCGCGGCGTACGCGACGCAGGCCGCGACGAATCCGGACTGTAACCAGGACCGCCGTGGGACTGGTCGATGTATTCGCCTTGTATCGGTTCGCAACGATGGGTTGGGTCTCAACAAAAGGACTGCCCCGCAACACAAGACCACCATTCGTGCCACCAAGAGCACCACATCCGTGTCCAGAATACTCACTGCTGCGACCGCCAGCGGCGGCCCGGCCAGAACGGAAACATCCGCGGTCACTTCGTACGCGGCCAGCGCCGGGCGCCGCTGACGGTCGGTCGTGGCGACGGTTATAGCCTGTTTTGCCACGTTGATAACTGGTATTTCAAACCATGCTGCCAGCGCTGCGAGCAGAAGCAGCACTGTAAAGGGAGCGAATGGCGCTATTGCCCAGCACATCCCGTTGATCAGGATAGCTCGAATCAGGGTGAGGCGCGTGCCCAGGCGGTTGAGGTGCGGGCCGCGTCGTAGCTCGGTTCCGGCCATACACAGGTAGACCATGGTGCTCAATAGGCCTGCAGCGGCGAAGGAGAGATCCAACGTACTCCGCACATGCATGACCAGCAACAGAGATTGGGAGTTGAGAACAGTACGGAATAGTAGGCTGAGCAACACCATTTCACATACTGTTCGATTTGCCAGAAGCTCTAGATAGGCTTTCACCTCCGCTCACCCGGTGTGGAATTCGATCAGAAACGCCTGTTCGGCATCTTTGCCACCGCGCCCATGCATCTGTGCTTCACATCTTTCTTGCACTGTTTAGTGAAAGCTTCAGTATCAATAATCGACCTGCGTCATTGCGCGATGACTGCCGTCCCGAGAAGATCGGACAACTCCGGGATTACGGCCGACATAGCGAGCGCGAATCTCTGCATTTGCTGCTCTGTTTCCCTGGATGCGCTGAGGTGAATATCCAGACGTCCGGGCTGCAGGGTGTAACCGATTCCGATGCAGCGGGTGCTTATAGGGCCGAAACCGAAGAATCGGACATTGGCCGATGAGACGGAACTGGTGCTGAGGTAATCATCGCGCAGAATTTCCCAACCGGGCGATTCGTAGAGCGCGAGCGCTTCATCGCCGCAGTGTCGCTGGATCCGCTGTAGCTCCACCAGGTGCCGTTCGGGCGCGCGCCCCGCTTGGCAGTCTCTGGTGTTGGCGGCGTGCGCCTCCACCGCGGCACGTAGCGCTTCAGCCCGAGCACCGGCAGTCGCGGTCGGATCATCCATCAAGGCTACAAAGCGAACGACCTCGGGGGTCACCGCCCGGAGGGCCTCTGTGCGGCCGTTGCGGTAATGCCGTACAGCAACGGATTCGTAGGTGCTGCCGAGAAATCCTCTCGATCGTTGATGGGCCAGCTGGAAAGCCGTCTGCACCAACGCATCCGGGGATACTCCGAGTCGCTTGGCAGTGTCCGACCCGAAGTCGCCGATCGTGACCACTTCCGTGACCGTCTCATTCACCTGCCTAACGAAATCGGCTGAGGCTTGCCGAATCTCCTTTTGCAGATAGTGGTTGAGATGGAACTCGATCGGCGATATCGCGGGCACTCGCCCGGTCTTCTCCGCCGAAATTGTCGTCGAACCGCCCAAAACGGCGTCGCAGAAGCTGGCCACGGTTGTTCCGTCCAGACCGGATTCCTCGATGTTGAGGCCCGCGCGGCCATCGGCGAACACGATGAACGTCAGCGCTTTATCGTACCAACGGTTCCCGCCATCCCCATGCATGAGCTGGCGGCATGCCGCGCGTTCGTCCTCGGGCACGTAATCCTCGAGCGCTACGCAGAACAGTGCCGTTTCTATCGTCTCGAGTCCGGCGGCGTTGTCCGAATCTTCGATGAGGGCTTGGCGGGCCGTCGCCCATGCGACACGCGAAGTCGTCGTCAGCGCTCCCGGCGATGGCGTCACAGCCGCATCGGTGGCCTTGATCGCGTCCAGCCCGGCCATCACGTCCTGGACAGGATATGCGGTTCCGTCATCTGCGATGATATCCAAGCGGAACGCATGTCGACGAAGAAGGACGACTATGTGGCTTGCCGTCGAGGGACCCGGTTCCTCGGCGTTGTAGGCGGAGCGCACGGAGTCGCATTCGATGCCGGGAATCCTGGTCGTACCGAATAGGTATCTGTTCTGATGCATGGACTGTCGCCGGCCGCGCAGCACCACAGGGGACACCAACTCGGCGTCGAGTTCGAGCTTGTATGCGGCGGTGCGCGAGATCAGTTCGGCGGCACGTTCGAGTTGTCCATGCTCGGAGTCGGTGAACAAGAAGAAGGAGTTCGCGTTGAACGCGATACTGTCTCTATAGCCGAGATGGCGAGACGCCCAGAATGCATCGAGCCAACTGTGGACGCTGGGCATCCGGTCGAATCGCTCGATCTCCTCCTGCCACATCCGTGCCGGACTGTCCGCTGCGAGGAACCCCTCCACCGCAGCCTCGGTGACAGCCAGTTGCTCGGCTGTCAGCAAAGGCGCACATCGCTCGAGGAACCGCTTGCACGTCTCATCCAACGTCGGGATGGGGAGTCGAGGTAGTCGATCGTCGAAATCGAATGTACCAACGCTGATTTCGCTGCCGCGGTTCTCGTTCACCGTCCGAGTGTCCCACCACCACCGCTGCGGCGGCTGGCTCCATCAGTGGGAAGGCCGGATGAGGCCACACAAGCGTCTTTACCTAGGAGCTGCGACCTTCGGCGCGAGTTGTGAGGAGCGTCCTGTCAGCACGGCGGCCGTGGTGA
>NZ_BAFP01000075.1 GCF_000308455.1 Nocardia abscessus NBRC 100374
CTTTCACGCCGCCGAACGGAGTGCGCAGGTCGCGCACGTTGTTCGAGTTGAGCCACACCATGCCGGCCTCGATCGCCTGCGAGAAGTTGTGGGCGCGCTTCAGGTCGTTGGTCCAGATGTAGGCGGCGAGACCGTATTTCACGCCGTTGGCGAGTGCGAGCGCTTCGTCCTCGGTGTCGAACGGCGTGATCGCCACGACCGGGCCGAAGATCTCCTCTTGGAAGATCCGGGCGTCCGGTTTCACGTCGGCGAACACGGTCGGCCGCACGAAGTTGCCGGTCGGGAACCAGTCGCGCCTCGCCCTTGCCGATCTCGATGTAGCTCATGACCTTCTGGTAGTGCTCGGGATGCACGAGCGCGCCGACTTCGGTCTCCGGGTCGTGCGGGTAGCCGACCTTCACGCGTTCGGCCTGGGCGGCGTAGCGTTCGACGAATTCGTCGTAGATCTCGCGCTGGACGAGGATGCGGCTGCCCGCGGTGCAGCGCTCGCCGTTGAGGGAGAAGACACCGAAGACGGTGGCGTCGATCGCGGCGTCCAGGTCGGCGTCGGCGAAGACGACGGCGGGCGACTTGCCGCCCAGCTCCATCGACAGTCCCTTCAGGTACGGCGCGGCATTGGCGAAGATCACCTGGCCGGTGCTGCTCTCACCGGTGAA
>NZ_BAFP01000074.1 GCF_000308455.1 Nocardia abscessus NBRC 100374
AATGAGACCGAGCACACCTACATAGAACTCGCGCGACACGGCCAGGTCGGTCACGACCAGTTCGGCGTAAGCAACACGCAGAATGTCCGGCGGCGGGGATGAGGGGGTCGGCACCGGGTTGTCCGCCACGATGGGCGCTTCCCTCGAGATGGAGAAGCCGGAGGAGGTGGGAGTGCGTTGGCTCATCGTTGGTTCCTTGCTGTGACCGGGGGATCGGCGGTGGGTACTCACTTGCCGAAAGTGGGGTTCGGCACCTTGCCGAGGGTTATGTGGACCGCCTGCTGGTCGGTGTAGAAGTCGATGGAGCGGTAGCCGCCCTCGTGGCCGAGTCCGGAAG
>NZ_BAFP01000073.1 GCF_000308455.1 Nocardia abscessus NBRC 100374
GACCAGGCCGAGCACGTCCACGTAGAACTCGCGGGAGGCGGCCAGGTCGGTGACGACGAGTTCGGCGTAGGCGACGCGGAGGATGTCCGGCGGCGGCGAGGACGGGGTCGGCACCGGATCGGCCGCCGCGATGGGAGCTTCCTGCGTGACGAAGAAGCCGGAGGAGGTGGGAATGCGTTCGGTCATGTCGTTGCCTTGCTGCGCTGAGGGATCGGGAGCGGCGCTCACTTGCCGAAGGTAGGGTTGTGCACCTTGCCGAGGGTGATGTGGACCGCCTGCTGGTCGGTGTAGAAGTCGATGGAGCGGTAGCCGCCCTCGTGGCCGAGTCCGGAGG
>NZ_BAFP01000072.1 GCF_000308455.1 Nocardia abscessus NBRC 100374
CCCAGCTTGTATTCGCCCTTCTTCCAGTCGGGCAGGTCGTCGTGGCCGGGTTCGCGGGTGTAGGAGAAGCCGTCGGCGCCGATGGTGACCTCGAGTTCGCTGGTCTCGCTGCGCGGTAGCACCGGCTGGGGCTTGCCGTCCAGGTCCAGTACGAGCGAGGCCTCGGTGTACCACGACGGCACGACCGGAGTGCCCCACCAGTCGCGGCGCTGGTTGTCGTGCACGTCCCAGGTGACGACGGGATTGTCGGGATCGCCGGTGTAGTAGTCCTGGGTGTAGATCTCGATGCGGTGGCCGTCGGGATCACGCAAGTACAGGTAGAAGGCGTTCGAGACGCCGTGGCGGCCGGGGCCGCGCTCGATGCGGTCGGACAGGCGAAGGGCGCCGAGTTTGTCGCAGATCGCCAGGATGTTGTGCTTCTCGTGTGTGGCGAACGCGACGTGGTGCAGGCGCGGGCCGTCGCCGCCGGTGGCCGCGGTGTCGTGCACGGTCGGCTTGCGGCGCATCCAGGCGGCGTAGGTGGTGCCTGCCTCGTCCTGGATGTCTTCGGTGACGCGGAAACCGAGATCCTGGTAGTGCTTGACGGCACGCGGCACGTCCGGGGTGACCTGGTTGAAGTGGTCGAGCCGGACCAGCGCGCCCGGGGTGTAGAGGTCGTAGCGCCAGGCCAGCCGCTCCACGTGCTCGGTGTCGTGGAAGAACTCGTAGGGGAAACCGAGCGGGTCGACCACACGCACCGAATCGCCGATGCCCTTGGTGAAGCCGTCCTTGCGACGCTCGACCCGGCAGCCGATCTCGGTGTAGAACAGTTCGGCCCGATCCAGGTCCTCCGGAGTGCGTACCCGGTAGGACAGTGCGGCCAGCGCGGCGACCGGCCCGCGGCGGATCACCAGGTTGTGGTGGATGAACTCCTCGAGTGTGCGCAGGTAGATCGCGTCCTCGTCCTCCTCGGTGAC
>NZ_BAFP01000071.1 GCF_000308455.1 Nocardia abscessus NBRC 100374
GCGTCTCGCCGTGCGCACCGTGTTCGGCACGCCCACGGTCGCCGGGCTCGCCGAGCTGCTGGACGCGGGCACCGAGGCCGAGGTGGACCGGCCCGCACTGGTGCGCCGGGAGCGCCCGGAGCGTATCCCGCTGTCGGCCGCGCAGCGGCGGCTGTGGTTCCTCAACCGGTTCAACGCGGGCGGCACGTCGACCGGGGGACAGTCGGCAGGCGCCTACAATGTCCCGCTCGTACTGCGCATGACCGGCAGCCTGAACGTCGACGCGCTGGTCGACGCGCTGCACGCCGTGCAAGCCAGGCACGAAACCCTGCGCACGGTGTTCCCGGAGACCGACGGCGCACCCGCCCAGGTCGTGCTCGACCCGTCCGAGTCGGCGATCCCGCTGACGCGGGTGACGGTGCGGCCCGACGAGCTCGACGCCGCCGTACGGCGTTTCGCCGCACCGGGATTCGATCTGGCCGCCACCGTACCGATCCGTGCGGCGCTGCTGTCGGTGTCGACCGCGAGCGGCTCGGTGGCGCCTACCGAGCACGTTCTCATCGTGGTCGTGCACCACATCGCGATGGACGGCTGGTCGCTGGAGCCGATGGCCACCGACGTCGCCGTCGCCTACCGCGCAGCCTGCGCGGGCGGCGCGCCGGAGTGGGCCGAGCTCGAGGTGCAGTACGCCGACTACACACTGTGGCAGCAGGACGTGCTCGGCAGCGAGGACGACCCGGACGCCGCGGTGCGCAAACAGCTGGACTATTGGCGGCACACCCTGGACGGGCTGCCCGAGCTGCTGACCGTACCGGCCGATCGGCCGCGTCCGCCTACTCCGTCCTACCGGGGCGGGACCGTGGAGTGCGCGGTGGACCCGGTCACCCACCGTGAACTGCAGGCGATCGCGGGCAGCAGCAACGTCAGCCTGTTCATGGTTCTGCACGCCGCGCTGGCGGTGCTGCTGCACCGGATGACCGCGACCGACGACATCACCGTCGGCACCCCGATCGCGGGCCGTGGGCACCCGGCGCTGGACCGGCTGATCGGCATGTTCGTCAACACGCTGGTGCTGCGGACCCGGATCGACCCGGGCGCCCGGTTCACCGACCTGCTGCACGCGGTGCGCGAAACCGACCTCGACGCCTTCGCCCACGCGGACCTGCCGTTCGAGCGCCTGGTGGAGGTTCTCAACCCGGCCAGGTCCCAGGCGCACCATCCGATGTTCCAGGTGATGCTCTCGGTCCGCAACGAGCCGGTCCGCGGGCTGGACCTGCCGGGGCTGCGCATCGAGGCCGCTGACATCGACACGGGTGTCGCCAAGTTCGATCTCCAGTTCACCCTGACCGAAACGCAGACCGCGCAACGCGATCCGGCGGGCATCACCGTCGCGGTGAACTACGCGATGGATCTGTTCGACGAGCCGACCGCGCAGCGGCTCGGCAAGCGCCTCGCCCGGCTGCTCGCCGCGATCGCCGCGAACCCGACCACCGCCGTGGGCGACCTGGAACTGCTCGACCCCGCCGAATGGTCGGGGCTGGCCCCGGTGCGCGGTGCGAAACCGGACCGGCCGACCACCTTCCCCGAGGTGTTCGAGCAAGCGGCCGGTGTCGATCGCGCCGCGGTCGCCCTGGTCTCCGACGGTACGGAGGTGACCTACGACGCGCTGGATCGCTGGACGAACCGGCTGGCGCGCGTGCTCATCGAGCGCGGCGTGGGCCCGGAAACGCTGGTGGCGCTGGGCATTCCGCGGTCGATCGAGTCGGTGGCGACGGTACTGGCGGTGGCCAAGGCCGGTGCGGCGTTCGTCCCGGTCGACCCGTTGTACCCGCAGCAGCGCATCGCGCACATGCTGTCGGATTCCGGTGCGGCGCTCGGCATCACGCTGGCGGGCTACCGCGCCGAGCTGCCCGAGGGCGCGGAGTGGATCGTGCTCGACGATCCGGTGTTCCGCAGGCTCGTGCTGGACGCGCCGGACGCGCCGATCGCCGACACCGAGCGCCTCGCGCCGTTGCGGATCGACAACCCGGCCTACGTGATCTACACCTCCGGCTCGACCGGCACACCGAAGGGCGTGATGGTCACTCACGGCGGCTTGTCGAACTTCGCCGCCGAGACCGCCTACCGGTTCGACGTCCAGCCGGGCTGCCGCGTCCTGCACTTCGCCACGCCGAGCTTCGACGCCGCGATGCTCGATCTGCTGCTGTCCCTCGGCGGCGCGGCGACTCTGGTGATCACGCCGACCGGCGTGGTCGGCGGCGACGAGCTGCGGCAGGTCTTCGCCGGGGAGCGGATCACCCACGCGTTCATCACCACCTCCGCTCTCGGCACGGTCGACCCCACCGGGCTCACCGAGTTGCAGCACGTGCTGGTCGGCGGCGAGGCCCTGCCGCCGGACCTGGTGACCAGATGGGCGCCCGGCCGCAACCTGTACAACGTCTACGGCCCGACCGAGACCACGATCGTGACCGTCATCTCGCAGCCGATGACGCCGGGCGAGCCGATCACCATCGGCGGACCCATCCGCGGCGTCAACGCGGCGATCCTCGACGCGCGACTGCATCCGGCTCCGATCGGAGTGACCGGCGAGTTGCACCTCGCGGGTGACGCGCTGGCCCGCGGCTATCTGAACCGTCCCGGCCTCACCGCTCAGCGGTTCGTCGCCAATCCGTTCGGCAAGCCGGGGGAGCGGATGTACCGCACCGGCGATCTGGTGCGGTGGTGGGCCGGGTCGCGGGAGCACGGGTCCTCGGCGGACGGTGCGCAGGAGATCCAGTACGTCGGCCGCACCGACCATCAGGTCAAGATCCGCGGTTTCCGTATCGAACTCGGCGAGATCGACGCCGCGCTCGCCCGCCACGGCGCGGTGGCGTTCTCCACCACCATCGGGCATCGCACCCCGGCGGGCGCGACGGCGTTGGTGTCGTACGTGAAGCCGCGCGACGGCGTGTCGCTCACGGCGGCGGAGCTGACCGGGCACGTGGCCGGGCTGGTGCCGAACTACATGGTGCCGCAGTCGATCATGCTGCTCGACGACGTACCGCTGAACCCTGTGGGCAAGCTGGATCGGGCGAAACTGCCGGAGCCGGTGTTCAGCGCGGGCGAGGGCTATCGCGCGCCGTCCACCCCTACGGAGGAGGCGCTGTGCGCCGCCTTCGCCGAGGTGCTCGGCGTGGAATCGGTGGGCGTGGACGACGGGTTCTTCGAACTCGGCGGCAACTCGCTGCTGGCCACGAAAGTGGTTGCGCACGTGCGCGCAACCGGCATCGACCTCCCGGTGCAATTGATGTTCGGCGACGCGACGCCCGCGGCCATCGCCGCGCGGCTGGACGGAACGGGCGCGTCCTCCGACGCCGCGGTGGCGGCGATGCTGGCGCCGGTGCTGCCGATCCGCCCGAGCACCGCGACCAGTCAGGCGCCACTGTTCTGTGTGCATCCGGCGATCGGACTGGCGTGGTGCTATTCGGGGTTGCTCGCGCACCTTCCGGCGGACCGGCCGGTGTACGGGTTGCAGGCTCCGCACGTGGCAGGGGAGGACGGCTACGGGTCGATCGATGAGGCCGCGAGCCGCTACGTGGCCGCGATCAAGCAGATCCAGCCGGAGGGGCCCTACCACTTGCTCGGCTGGTCGCTCGGTGGACTGATCGCCCAGGAGATGGCGGTACAGCTGCAAGAGGACGGCGACGAGGTCGCGCTGCTGTCGATGATGGACAGCTACCGGCTGTCCGACGACTTGCGCGAACACGCGACCCCGAGCATCGCCGAGATCGTCGGTGAGTTCGGCAGCGACGAACTCGACGCGGAGATCGATCCGGAGATGAGCTTGCGGGACGCGGCCGAGTTGCTGCGCGCCCGGTCCGGGCCGTTCGCGGCGCTGACCGTGGAGCATCTGGAGCGGCTCTACGCGGGCTACGACAACGGCACCGTGCTCGCGCACAGCTTCCGGCCCCGCGCCTTCGACGGCGACCTGCTGTTCTTCAGCGCGGGCGACGACCCGATCAACCGGGCCGACCCGGACCGGCGCGCCGACGCCTGGCAGCCCTACGTCACCGGCGCCGTCCACGACCACGAGCTGCGCTGCGCGCACTCCGCGATGACCACGCCGGAAGCGCTGGCGGTGATCGGGCCGGTGCTGCGGAGGTGGCTGGAGACGAAGGAGACGCGCAGGTGAGTTTGGCGGTGGAGGTCACCGGCCTGGTGAAGAACTACGGCCGGGCCCGCGTGCTGGACGAGGTCGACCTATCGATCCCCACCGGTACCGTGATGGGCCTGCTCGGTCCCAACGGCGCCGGGAAGACGACGACCGTGCGGATCGTCACCACGTTGCTGAAGCCGTCCGCCGGGTCGGTGCGGGTGGCGGGCATCGACGTGCTGCGCGATCCCGCGGCGGCGCGCAAACGGATCGGCCTGTCCGGCCAGTACGCCGCCGTCGACGCCAACCTGTCCGGCTACGAGAACCTGCGCATGGTCGCCCGGCTGTACGGGATGTCCCCGCGTCAGGCCACCGCCAGGGCCGATGAACTGCTCGGCGCCCTCGGGCTCGAATACGCCGCGCACCGCAGGGCGGGCACCTACTCCGGCGGCATGGCCCGGCGGCTCGACCTCGCGGGTGCGCTGGTCGCGCGGCCCCCCGTGGTGGTGCTGGACGAGCCGACCACCGGCTTGGACCCGCGCGGCAGGCTGGACATGTGGCGGGTGATCGGCGACCTCGTCGACGACGGCACCACAGTGCTGCTGACCACGCAGTACCTGGAAGAGGCCGACCTGCTGGCCGACCGGATCACGGTCATCGACCACGGGCGGGTCATCGCCCGCGGCTCGGCCGACGAGCTGAAGACCTCGATCGGCGGCGACCGGCTCACCGTCACCCTGGCCGCCGGGCAGGCCGCCGAGCCCGCGCTGGCGGTGCTCACGCAGGTCGGCGTGGGCGAGCCCGGGCACGAGCCGGGCACCGACGAGGTGTCGGTGGTGGTCGGCGACGGGTCGCGCACCATGGTGGAGGCCCTGCGCAGGCTCGACGACGCGGGCGTCTGCGTGGTCGACGCGAACGTGCACCGGCCCAGCCTCGATGACGTATTCCTTTCCCTCACCGGCAAGCCCGGCGGCGCGCCCGCCGCGGAACCGGAGACCGACGACGTACAAGAGGAGATCATGTCGTGAGCGCGGCCATGGTCGGGGAGGCAGCCCCGAAGGCGGAGCGGAAGCCGAAAGCAGCTGCGGCACAGCCGGATCCCGGCCCCCGGCTGCGGCTGTTCCGGGACAGCGCGATCGTCGCGCACCGCAATCTGCTGACCATTCTGCGCGTGCCCACCCTGCTGGTGACCGCCACGATCCAGCCGCTGATGTTCGTGTTCCTGTTCGCCTACATCTTCGGCGCCTCGCTGGGCGGCGGCCAGTACCGGGAGTTCCTGCTCGCGGGCATCTTCACGCAGACGGTCGCGTTCAACGCCGCGTTCACCACGGTCGGTCTCGCCGGGGACCTGCAGAAGGGCATCATCGACCGGATGCGGGCGCTGCCGATGTCCCGGCTGGCCGTGCTGATGGGCCGCACGTTGTCGGACCTGGTGGTGAACATCCTCAGCCTGGCCGTGATGGTCGGGTGCGGCTACATCGTCGGCTGGCGCATCCACGGCAGTCTCACCGACGCCGCGCTGGCGTTCGGGGTGATCCTGCTGTTCGCGTTCGCGATGTCCTGGGTCGGCGCGCTGACCGGCTTGCTGTCACCGACCGTCGAGGTGGCGCAGAGCGCCGGGCTGATCTGGCTGTTCCCGCTGACGTTCATCTCCTCGGCGTTCATCTCCGCCGAGACCCTGCCCGGCCCGCTGCGCACGATCGCCGAGTGGAATCCGATCACCGCGGTGTCGGCGGCGGGACGCAAACTGTTCGACAACGACTCGCCGCCCAGTTTCGTCCCGCCCACCGGCTGGGCGGCCGATCACTGCGTCGAATACGCGGTGGCCTGCTCGGCGGCGATTCTCGTGCTGGCCGTGCCGCTGGCGTTGCTGCGCTACCGCAAGGTGGCCAGCCACTGACCGGCGTGCGTGGCACGAACAGCGAACGGCCGCCGCATCGAATGATGCGGCGGCCGTGCCGGTGTACGCGGACCGTCAGGCGCGGCGGCGGGTCTTGAGCAATTCGAGGCGCTCCTTGAGCAGCTCCTCGAGCTCCTCCTTGCTGCGGCGCTCCAGCAGCATGTCCCAGTGCGTGCGCGGCGGCTTGACCTTCTTGGCCTCCTGGGTGGTGCCCTCGATCAGCACGCCCTCCTGGCCGTTGCGGCACAGCCAGGTCGGCGGGATCTCGGCGTCGTCGGCGAACGGAACGTCGAATTCTTCGCCGTTGTCGGTCCGGTAGCGGGCGATCCGACGCGGAGCCAGGTCGTGGTCGCGATCGGTCTCGTAGCTCACCGCTCCGAGCCGGCTGCCTCGGAGTACGCGATCTGCCATGGTGTGCCTCTCCCTGTGTGCTCGAGTCTTCGTGCGCTGCCACGGTGTCCGCACGAGTGCGCGGGGCGCTCGGTGGACCTTGATGTACAACGATCGGGCCTGCGCCGATAGTTCCCGACGCGGCCGCAGCGAACCGTTCCATTGTAGTGCCCTCGGCGCGCCGGGGTCGCCACGCCCGGCGCGGGACGTTTCGCCGGGGTCGCTGAACGGAGCGCGGACGGCGAGCTATTAGTGTTCTGCGTCATGTCGCGCCGCTTGTCCTGCCAGTGGTGTGGGCGGGAGATCGTGGAATCGGAGGCCGGCCGTCGTCGCCGGTACTGCCGTCAGTCCTGTCGTCAACGCGCCTACGAACACCGCAACAGTGTGAAGGGAACCGGGATTCCCGACGACGCGGTGGTGCTCAGCGCCCAGGAGGCCGCCGACCTGGCCGATCGCTGGTTCGCCGCCCGCTGCGCCGCCGAGGACGTCGCCATCGCCATCGAGGAGGGGGCCACGCCCGAGGAGCTGGCGGCGCTGGGCAAGACCCTGGTCGAGCTCACCCGCGACGCGGAACGTCTGCGCTGACCGGCTCCGCCGCCGCGCCATCGTGCGCGACGCCGGCTGCCCGGTGCCGCAGATACACCGCGCCGAGCAGCGCCGCGACGGTCGCGGCGAGCCCGCAGGCCGCGAGCCAGGTGGCCGTGTCCGGGTGGACCAGCGACTGTGCGCGCATCGCCTGCCAGAAGACGAGCGCCAGTAGACCGGCATACCCGGTCGCGAGCACGCCGACTACTGCCGCGCGGGTGCGCTCCGGGCGCAGCCAGCGGTAGCGCGGAGCCAGCCAGGCCAGCAGGACGGCCACCAGCAGCAGCACCTGGATGCCGTGCAGGCCGACGAAGTGCGGAACGCGCAGGTCACCGCCGACGGTGCTCCAGTGGGTGAGCGGCATGCCGCCCATGGCGTCGCGTGGCGCGAGATCGCTCGCGTCGGGCACGACCGTGTGGCCGGCGGCCAGCTCGACGATCCGCCCGTCGCTGTCGCGGACGAGCTGCTTGCCGGTGAAGCCCATCAGGTAACCCAGCGCCATTCCCACGACGGACAGCGCCAGACCGGCATGAATCGCCCGTGCCGTCGGCCGGTCCACCAACCGCTGCCAGGCGAGGATCGACACGATGAGCAGGTTGGCGAGGAACAGGCCGGGCACGCCGGAGGCGAAGACCAGCTGCCCGATCGAGTTCACCGGATCGTCCTCGGTGTTGAAGTGGCTGAACGTGCCGCGTGCGGCCTGCAACACGATGAAGCCGACGTCGACGAAGCCGGTGACGGCGAACACCGTGCCCAGCCACCAGGTGATTCGGCTTCCCTTGTGCGGCAACGACAGCAGCCAGGCCAGGGTGAGGCTGTAGAGGAAGAACGCCAGGCCGAACTTCATCGGCTTGAGCCATACCGATTCGCCGAGCAGCATGCGGTCGTCGACCAGCATCGCCGCGAGCGCGAAGACGACGAGCGCTCCCATCGCGGCGACGGTTCCCAGCAGCGGCCGATGCAGGCGCCCACGCGTCGCGGGCTTCGTGCGCCCGCGCGGCCGCGGCGCCGACGGCCCGTCCTGCGGTGTGGCGACGAAATGTGTTGTGGACATGGACCGAACGTAGGAATCGCCGCCCTCGGCGGTCGTCCCGCCGCAGCGCTATTCGCGTCTAGTACCACGGTATCGGGCGGAAATCCGGCCGATACCGCAGAGCCGTCACCGGTCGCCGAGGTTCGGATCTGCTCCTGCGGCAGTGCGTGCGCGTGCGGCCCCGAAAGTGTTCGGGCCGCGAACGCGTCGTTGCGTTCGCGGCCCATGGCAGGCGACGGCTCTGTCGCCGAGTCTTTTCGCGAGCCCCTCATGTCTCGCGATCGGGATCAGTCTTCCGGAGCGAATCCCACGTCGATGCCGCGCTCGGCCAGCCAGGGCCGCGGGTCGATCGGTTCGCCGCCGGGCAGATGGACTTCGTAGTGCAGGTGCGGACCGGTGGAGTAGCCACGGTTGCCGACGGTCGCGATGACGTCGCCCGCGCGGACCGGCTGGCCGACCTCGACGAGGATGTCGTTGACGTGGCCGTAGACGCCGACGGTGCCGTCGTCCTGCTGCACACGCACCCACAGGCCGAAGCCGGAGGCGGGACCGGCCTCGATCACCACGCCGTCGGTGACCGTGGCGATCGGTGCGCCGAGCGGGTCGCCGAAGTCGAGTCCCGCGTGCATCGCGCCCCAGCGCGCGCCGAAGTTCGAGGTGAGCACGCCGGCGACGGGCCGAACGGTCTTCGGGCGGGTGAATTCCTGCGCGACGTGGGTCGGGTCCCACGGCGCGGGCTCGGGGGCGACCTGCGGAGGTTGCGTCTCGTGCTGGGTGAAGGTGGCGAACTGGGCCATGTCCTGGGCGGGGCGGATCTCGCCGGAGGCGATCCTGCCCGCGACGAGGCGGGCCGAAGCATCGGCGTTCGGGTCCTGTTGGGCGGCGGCGAGGATGCCGACCGACGCGGTGACGACCGCGGCGGCGGCGACCACACGGGGGGCGGCGCGATGGCGGCGGAACCGAGTCACGCCGCGACGGATCTGTAACGGAAAGGTCACGGGCATGAACCGAACGTACGACAGCGGCGCGCCCGTTCTGCAATCCTGTGGCTACCGTCACGGGTAGATAAATGCCCAGCTCGTCGGTCACGGGGAGGTAACGGTCCGGCCGCTTTTCCGTGTGCGAACTGGGGCTATGTCGTATTACCCAGCAGTTGACCAGCGAAACGTCAGTTGATCACACTGTGTGAGTGGCGACTAATGGAGTTCGTGCTCTGACAGCGCTGGCGGACCCGACTCGCCGCGCGATCTTCGAGGCCTTGCCGCAGGCCGCGCGCTCGGTCGGCGAACTCGCCGGAGAAGTCGGCGTGAGCAGCTCGGCGGTCTCCCAGCATCTGCGGGTGCTGCGCGAGGCGCGGCTGGTCATGATGCACCCGGAAGGCAACCGCAGGCTGTACTCCTTGGACCCGCGCGGCCTCGCAGACGCCCGCGACTATCTCGACCAGTTCTGGCCGAGTGCGATCGCCGCGTATTCCGCGGCGCTGCGAACCGCCGCGACGGCGACCGCGTGACTCGGTGGACAGCGCCCGCGTGACCGTCATCCCTGGGTGGCGTCGGGATGACGGTATGGGGCGTCAGCCGACGCGCCGATACGCCGTCTTGCGTCGGTCGGCGCCCGTGCCGGGCCAGTTGCGCTTGCTCAGCTGTTTGTCGACGGCAGTGATCACCTCGGTGACGCCGATCTGCAACAGGCCGGGGTCGGGGGTATCGGCGTCCGGGTCGCCGACCTGGCCGGCCCACAGCACGGCGTGCCGGTTCAGGAGGTGCGAAGGCGGACCGGCCCACCGTGGCGGCGTGGGACCGAACAGTAGGACGGTGCGGGTGCCGAAGGCGGTGGCCAGGTGTGCGACGCCGGTGTCCCCGCAGATCACCAGGGCGGCCTCGGCGACGGTGGCGGCCAGATCGATGAGGTTCTGCTCCCCGGCGAGCACCCGGCCCACGGGTAGACCCGCGCGTGCGGCGATGCCCAGCGCGAGTTCGCGTTCGTTCTCGTCGCCGGTGAGGACCACTTCGCGGCCGAGTACCAGCAGGTGCCGGACGACGGCGGCGAAACGGTCCGGCGGCCAGCGGCGGGCCGGTGCGCCCGCGCCGACATGCACGACCACGCAGTCGCGCCTGCTGGTCGTCGAGACCGGCGGCACCAGTCCGAGGTTGCGGCGATCCGCCCCGATGCCGTCGTATTCCAGCAGGTGACACCAGCGGTCCACCTCGTGCATATCGGGATCCCACTCGGGGCCGGACAGCTCGGGGAAGGCGGCGTTGCGAAAGGTGAGGATGCGGCCGGGTTCGATTTTGGCCAGTGTGACGATGCTTTCGGCGCTCGCGCCGTGCAGGTTGACCGCCAATTCGGGTGGAGGCGCGTCCCAGCGGAGGCTACTGGGCTCGGCGGTCGGCACCAGGGCGTCGACCGACGCGATCAGATCGACGATCGGCTTGAGCCGCTGCGGGGCCGCCAGGACGAGGCGGTCGCGCGGTTTGGCCCGGCGCAGCGCACGTAAAGCCGGGACCGCGGTGAGTAGATCACCCAGCCCACGCGCCTGCAACACGAGCAGAACCGCCACCCTCTTCTCCTAGCCACCCGAGTCTCACCGAACCCGACCCACCCGTTCACCCCAGGGGCGCCAACGAAGAGTCACTTAGGAATAACTACCCGACCGCTCCGGCGGCGAAACGTGAACGCCGGGCAACGCTGCGGTACCGGCTGGGCAAGCGCGCCAGCAGCCTGCTGGCAAATGCGCAGTAAACACGTACCGACGGGCTATAGCATCAATGCATGACGACAAACAGCGTGGTAGAGGGCCCTATGCAGTCTCTTGCCCGCAGGGCGTGGCAAACCATCCTGGTCACCGGCATCCTTGCGGTGATTCTCGGCGTCCTGATCCTGGCCTGGCCGGACATCACCCTGCAGGCCGCGGGCATCATCTTCGGCGTCTACCTGGTGGTCACCGGCTTCCTCCAGCTGATGGCAGCCTTCGGCGCGCCGGCGAGCACCGGACTGCGGGTGCTGTCGTTCGTCATCGGTCTGCTGTCCATCGTGATCGGCGTCTTCTGCTTCCGCGACGAACTGGCCTCGATCCTGCTGCTGGGTCTGTGGATCGGGATCGGCTGGCTGTTCCGCGGGGTCGCGCTGCTGGTGGCCGCGCTCTCCGAGCCGGGGACGCCGGGGCGCTGGTGGCAGGTGTTCTTCGGCCTCGTGACCGCCGTCGCGGGCGTTGTGCTGATCGTCTGGCCGGTGCGGTCGGTGGCCACACTGGCCGTGCTGGCGGGGGTGTGGCTGATCATCATCGGCATCATGGAAGTCATCGTGGCGTTCGGGGTTCGCCACGATGCGAAGGTGGTGCGCACCGCACCCGCTGTCGCCTGATCACGAATCCGCGCGACCGTGCGCCACGGCGCCGGCTCGCGCGATGCGGTGTCTCCGGGCGCCTGACCACCACGGTTCCGTCTCGTTGGAACTCGTGACAGAATCACAGGCGCATTTTCACAGACGTCGGCTTCGGGGTTGGCCGACATCGAAAAGAACTGGAGGCACGAATGATTCGTACTGCTGGGTTTGTCGGTGCGCTGGCCCTGGCAGGGGCCGCGGCCCTGCTGTCGGCGGGAACGGCGCAGGCCGCGGTCGGCATCGTGACGATCAACGGGGAACAGCGGGTGGATCCGGTGGGTTGCCTGAACACCGACGGCACCTTCTACTCCACCTTCCAGATCACCGTCGTCAACAGCACCGACCGTGCCATCACGCTGCACTCCGGGCGGGACTGCACCGGCTCCGTGATCGGTGAGCTGCCCGCCGAAAGGATCGGCTACCTGCCCAAGGGCGGCAGCGTTTCGGTCAGCTGACGCCGAACGCCTGTCGCAGTAGGCGAAACCGGCCGGGTCGTGATCCGAGCAGGGCGTCGATCACCGACGCCGCTGGGATCCGTCCCGGCCGGAACCGTTCTGGGTGGTGCTGATCCGGTGCCCCCGGATCGGCACCACTCGCCGCTCAGCGTGTGCGCGGCCAATCGCCGGGGTTCGGCACCCCGGACTCCACGGCTCCCGGCACCGGGATCGACGCCGCGACAGCCGAGCGGCGACGGCCGCGCGGATCCCACGCCATCGCCACCGCCGCGCCGCCCAACAAGACGACCACGATCATCGCCACAACGCACCAAACCAACACCGCCATTGCCTCCCTGGCATCCCCCATCCGGCTGACAGACTGCGTTGGCTTACCAAGGCGGACAGTTGTTTTCGAGTCGCGCACAGTATTCCCCGGGTTGGTGGCGCGCGCGAGTCGGCGGCGCGGCGCTCACCCTCCGGTGCGGCGGACGAAGCTCGCCACCGATCTCGACACGGTCCGCGCACCAGCCCGAACGCAGATTCTTCCCGTGCGACGGCTTCCGGCGCAGTCGCCGGAGGAGACCGAGATCACGGACGCGCCACCGCCTGATGCCGGACCGGGCGACTCGCTCGATCCTGCCGGCGCCCGCGTTCGCCAGGTCCCGGGCGGCGTGCGCGGAGGCGCTCAGCTGCCTGTTTGCCCACTCCCGGCCGGGGTAGCACGTGGGGACCGAGGTCACCACGTAACACCGGAAAGGGCTGGGGCGGCGATGTCTACTTCTACACCAGGTGCGGTAAAAGATCGGCGATCCCCGCTCCAAGTTGCCGCCATGGCGGTAGGGGCGGTCTTCCTCCTTGTCGGGATCCTCGGGTTCATTCCCGGGATCACCACCGATTACAGCGAGCTGGAGTGGGCGGGACACCACTCCCGAGCCCAACTGCTGGGTCTGTTCAACGTATCCGTCCTGCACAATGTGGTGCACCTGGCTTTCGGCATCGCCGGTGTGCTGGCCGCTCGGACCGCCGCGGCGGCACGGGCGTACCTGCTCGGCGGCGGCGTGATCTATCTCGTCCTGTGGCTGTACGGGCTGATCGTGGATCCGCACAGCGACGCCAATTTCGTGCCGCTCGACACGGCCGACAATTGGCTGCACTTCGCCCTCGGTGCGGCCATGATCGCGCTCGGGGCGCTCTTGGCCCGCCGGCCGACGACTCGAGCGCCCGGAGCGGGCGGGCAGACCGGCATTCTGGAATAGCGCGACGCTGAGGGAAATGCGGTCCCTCGAGCCGCATGGCATCAGGGCGGCGTAGACCGCCTCTGCCAGATCGTATTCGTATGCTCGGGGATTTCGGGCGAGATGTCGCGGCCGCAGGTTCGGAATGAACGCGATGCTACGTCTCGAGCGAGGTCGCCGAGCTCCGACGGTGGAGACGCTTCCATCCAACCGCTGGAAGTAACGCTCCAGCTACACCGACGGGAGAGGAGATGCATCAAATGTTGCTGCAATCCAGTGGATCTCGTGAATGTCGACGACCCGGCAGCGCTGGGTGTACGGCGGTACCCTTGGCCTGATCGTCGGGCGGGGAGTCGTGGTGCGTGGATCGCCGCATATGTTGACATCGACTGCTGTTGACAACATATGATGTCAATACTTTGTGAGCCTCGGCCCGCCGCGTCGACACCGTGGCAGCTGGAGGCGGGCAGGCACTCGACCACTTCAGCGACGATCGCGGCAAGGGAGCTACCGATGAGGGCCAAACCACCCGCGCTGGGATACCTCCGCAAGGACATCTCAGGTGTGTCCCAGGACTGGGACGAAGCGCAGATGCGGAGCTTGGCGAAACGCCTGGGCTATGAGTTGTGCAAAACCGTCACCTTCGGCGCCGGCACCGACGCGCCGGTGGATCGCCTGATCGACGCCGCCCGGAATTTCGGTGTCGACGCGGTCATCGCCCCGGGTCTGGATCACTTCGGCAATACGGTGCCCGGCGAACTCGTGGAGGTCTGCGACCTGATCACGGTCACGCCGCAGCAGACCTACTCCCGCTCGGCACTCTCCCGGATCTGGGCGTAGTTCCCCCAGCAAGCTCGGTGAAGCGCGATTCCCGTGCGCACCGGAGCTCCGTCAGATCGTTTCGCGCACCCGGCCATTCGGCTACGATCGAGCTCCGTGGCTGACACAGTGGTGTGGGCGGGGCAGCCGTCCCTCGGGGATGTCGATACCGGCAAGCGCGCGAATCGTAGGGACCGGGCCCGTCTGATCTCGGTGGTCACCGGACTGATCGGCGCGCTGCTCGCCGTGGCCGTGCCGTTCCTCCCGGTCCGGATGGACGCCGCAACCATTGCCTGGCCCGAAGCGGGCGTGGTGAACAGTGTGGCGGCGCCGCTGGTGTCCTACGCGCCCACTCGGCTGTCCGCGCAGGTTCCCTACGCTGCGTTGACCACTCTGGCCGCCACCGGGGGTGTCGCCGTCTCGACGGTGCCGCGACAGTCGGCGGATATGGAGCGGTACGGATTCGTCGTCAAAGTCGTTCCGGACACCGCCGATCAGCCTGGGCGGGTCGACGTGGTCTCCCGCAGCACACTGCTCTGGTCCGCGCCCCTGGAGTCGGTCCGCGGGCAGTCCGGCACGGTGGCGATCGAGGTGTCGGCAGGCCGGACGGCGGTGTCGGGCCTGGGTGATCCGGACAGCGTGACCGATTCCGACGTGCGTCCCCAGGTCGTCGGTGTCTTCACCGACTTGACCGGGGCCGCGCCGGAGGGAATGCGGGTGGATATCGCGGTCGATTCCCGGTTTTCGACCTCGCCGACGCTTCTCAAATCATCACGTCGTACTAGGGGGAGTATGTCGACAAGCGATGGTCGGGTTGTTGGCTAGGCGTTCGTGGCGGAAGTCGGCGCCGTAGCAGCTCGTCAGGGTCGGCGATCTGGAGGATGGTTACCGTCGCGCGACCCTGAGCGGGTGTTCGGTTGACCGTTGCGCCACTGGACCGTGTGACTGTGCGGGTTTTTGCAGATCACCGGCGACCGTCTCAGGGGCACCCGGATCGATGGAGGAACGGTATCGGTTGTGCGGCGGATCGGTGGAGATGCTGGTCGTCAGTGTCTCGGCCGGGGCGTAGTTGCCGCATGCTGACGGACGGAGGTCGGCCCAGCACCCGGAGAAGGGAGATGGACGGTGGCATTGGGACGTCGTCGGCTGCTGATCGGCTTCGCCGGTGCGGGCGGTCTCGCCCTGGCCGGATGGGGATGGTCGCGAGAACTCGCGCCGCCACCCGAACCCGCCACAATCCGATTCGATCCCCCACCCGGCACCCACGAAGTCGAAGCGCGCAGCCCCGGCACGATCACCGTCACCGACGGGACGCTGCGGTCGGTCGAATGGATCGATGAAACCGGCAGATCCCTGCCGGGCGCATCGGCACCCGATCATCGATCCTGGACCAGCACCGAACCACTCGGCTACGGACACACCTACACCGCGAAAGCCGTCGCTCACGGCGAAACCGGCGAGGTCACCGCGACGACAACCTGCACCACAGTGGCACCGCAACAGCTCATCGACGTCTCCCTACGCTCCGCCAATCTCGTCGAGCTGGCCGAAAACGACACTTACGGGGTGGGTTTCGTGCTCGTCGCCCATTTCGATGAACCAGTCGATCGAGCGGCTGTGGAACGCCACCTGAAGGTCACCACCCAGCCTGCCGTCACCGGTGGCTGGTACTGGCTCGACGAACAGAACGCACACTGGCGGCCGGAGCACTATCACGCACCGGGAACCAGGATCACGGTCGCGGCCGAACTCTTCGGCCGCGCGCTCGGCGACGGCCGCTACGGCCTGCGTGACCAACGGGTTTCGGTGATCATCGGGCCCGCGCACGTCGCGATCGCCGACGACGACACCAAACAGATCGAGGTCTTCGACAACGGAGACCTGGTGCGCAGCATGCCGACATCGATGGGCATGGGCGGCACCGCGGTCGTCGGCGGCACAGTCATGTCGTTCTGGACTCGGCCGGGCATCTACACCGTGCTGGACCGAAACAACCCGGTGATCATGGACTCCGCCAGCTACGGCCTGCCCACCAACTCCGCGCTCGGCTACCGCACGAGCATCAACCATGCGGTCCGCATCAGCCACGACGGAATTTTCGTGCACGCATTGGCCGCGAGCATGTGGGCCCAAGGCAACACCAACGTCTCACACGGCTGCCTGAACATCTCCCCGGCCGATGCCGCATGGTTCTACGACTTCGTCATCCCGGGCGACGTGGTCGAAGTCCGCAACACCGGCGGCGACACCCTCGATATCTGGCAGAACGGGGATTGGAGCATCCCGTGGTCCGACTGGCTTCGCGGTGGCGCCCACACATGACACGAACGAGAAAGAAGCGCTGATCTGTTGCAGTACTAGGCGAGACCTGCGGTGGACAGGGCGGTCGCGAGGCCGGTGTTGTGGCAGCCGACCCAGTCCAGGTATCCGTCCGGTCGGACGAGAGCGGCTGTCGCTCCTGCCCACTCCGGCCGGTCCTGGATCGGGACTGTTCGCGCGAGCGGCAGATTCGCGGCCGGCTTCAGGGCGCCGGTTAGATCGAGCAGTACGTGACGTGCGTCGGTGAGGGTTGTGAAGAGCGTGCGACCGTCGGTCAGCGGCAGGTCGGGGGCGTGGTGGCCGGTGAGGTGGTGCGTGCCGGGTGCGGCCGGGTAGGTCACCGACAGCCCGGATATTTGTTCGCCGAGCGTGCGAGCGAATTCGGGTCGGTCGGTGATCATCGCGGACAAGAGTGCGCGTAACTGCCTGCCGTCCGGTGAGAAGGCGGTCATCAGTGCTGCCTGGGCTTGTGTGCTGCGCAGCGCTCGAGAACCGACGGGATGTCGCTCGGTGTGGTAGGTATCGAGCAGACCTTCGGGTGCTCGCCCTGACACGGTGGCGGCAAGCTTCCAGCCGAGGTTCATCGCGTCCGCGAGGCCGAGATTCATTCCGACCCCACCGGCCGGCATGTGCTGGTGTGCCGCGTCACCGGCGAGCAATACCCTGCCGGTTCGGTAGCGTTCGGCTTGCCGGGTGGCATTGCCGAAGCGCGACAACCACTTCGGCGAGTGCATTACCCAGTCCGTCCCGGCGATTGCGATGGTCTTCGCCCGCAGTTCGTCAAGTGTGAGGGCACCGGGCCAGTCGGTCCGCAGATCCTGGGGAGTGATACCGATCAGGCGGTATGAGCCACCGGGTAGTCGCACACTCATGAGCAGGCCCGACTCGGTCCATTCGGTGAGGACGGGCTGGGGCGGTGGGTCGGCGAGTTCGACGTCGCCGAGCCAACCCAGCATGGTCGACTCGTCGCCCGGATAGGCGATGCCCGCGGCCTGCCGGACCGTGCTGCGGACCCCGTCACACCCCACGACCCATTCGGCCTCGATGTCGGCCCCCTCATCGACGTGCACCGTGATCGACTCGCCCCGTACGGTCAATCCGGCTACGCGCTGCCCGCGCCTGATATCGGCTCCGGCCGCACGAGCGTGTGCTTCCAAAAGTTGTTCGGTCCGTATCTGCGGCAGTGACAGCGTGAATGGGTACGAAGTATCCAGCAGCCGGAAATCCAGCCGAGTATCCAGCGCGGCGAAGTGTCCGCTCGGGATCCGGCTCCCTTCAGCGAGAAAACGGTGCACGAGGGCTCGAGACGCCAGCATCTCGAGGGTGCGCGGATGGATGGCCAGCGCTTTGGAATTCGGGTCCGGCTCGGTACGTGCCTCTAACACCAGCACTTCGACGCCGCCCAAGCGCAATTCCGCGGCCAACCACAGCCCGACCGGGCCCGCGCCGACTACAACGACTTGGCGATGCCTCACGGCCGCCTCCTCTCACAAGTCATCACAAGGTGGTAGAAGTTCAGGCCTCGTGGTGAAATCGGCTGCCGAGTTCGGTGCCTAGGCGTTCGGAATCGATGAGGCGGTGTATCGGTGCGACGAGCGCCGGGGCGATGCATCCGATCGTGGCCAGTAGGCGTGTTTCGATGGGGGCGACGACGATTTCATCGACGTTATCGCGAATTGCTCGGATGACAGCGTGGGAAACTTGCTGTGGTGTGGCCGTGCGCATTCCCGGTGGGACTCGGCTGCCGCTGTCGGCGAACATTCCGGCGTCACGGACGAACCCGGGTTCGACGATGGATACGCCGATCTCGGCGTCGCGAAGATCGTGCCGCAGGGCCAGCGCGAAGCCGCGCAGGCCGAATTTGGTCGCGTTGTACAAGCTGACCCGCGGTGCGGGCAGCAGGCCGGCGACCGACCCCATGAATACGATGTGACCCGCTCGCCGCGTACTCATCTGCGCGGCCAGATTGCGGGCGAGCAACATCGGCGCCCGCAGATTGACATCGAGGACACGGTCGAGATCAGCGTCGGAGAAATCGAGAATATGCCCGCCTGCCGGTAGACCGGCGTTGGCGATGAGAACATCCACTGGTCCGGCCTGGGCGAGCAGGCGCGACAGGTCCTCGAGGTTCGACAGATCGGCGGGAATTACGGCTGCGTCCAGTTCGGCGGCGAGCGCGCACAGAGCGTCGGGGCGACGGCCGGTAAGCACGAGTTCGGCACCACAGGAGGCGAGTTCACGCGCCACCGCGTGCCCGAGACCACCGGTAGCGCCGGTGAGCAGCACTCTGGCGGAGGCCAGTTCGACAGGGGACATGATCGGTTCCTTTCGTACCGTCGGCGACGTCGACGATCGGCTCGATCGAGGTGGCAGGGACTTCGGCGCCACACGGTGAGGGCATCCCGTCCTCGGCGCCTTATGGGCCGGTTCAGCTCGCGCGACCGGCTCGATAGGCACGGAGGAAGGCACGGACGCCGGATGTCACACTGGCGTCGACGGCGCCGGGCTCGGCGTCGATAGCGCCCCAGAAAGTCCGATTGTTGGCCTCACCGGCGGCGAGGAGGACGAAGTGAGCGGCTGCGCTTTCGGGGTCTTCGAGGTCGAGCAATCCTCGCACGGCGAGATCCGAAAACCTCCGGGCCAGAGCGGCATGAACCATCCGTGGGCCGGTGTCGAGCCATGCATCGAGTATCGCGCCCGGAATATGGTCTGCTTCGGCACGGATCTGGCGGACAAGGGCGAAGTGGTCCTCGTCGCCGCCGACGACGAAGGTGCGGCCCAGGGCAATGAGAGCGGCCTCGAGATCCACGACATTGCTCAAATGGTGTTCGATCGCAGCACATCGACTGGCCCGCGCACGCCCCGCGCTTTCGATGATCACCGCGGTGAACAGCTGCTTCTTATCTGTGAAGTGCTTGTAGATCGTGCGGGTCGACACCGCGGATTCGCGGGCGATGGCATCAATGGAGGCGCGGGTATAACCGTCGCGACAGAACACCGCGCGGGCGCCCCGCAAGATGGAAGCCCGTTTCTCCGGCCGCAATTGACGAACCACGGCCACGTCCAGACTCGTCATGATCGGTTCGCCGAACTGCCCGAACATGCTGTCACGCCGATCGGCCCTCGTTGTGCGATCGGTCCTTCGGCGACGAACATCGGCATTCCTCCTGCTTTTGCGCCGCCGCCGCATCAGCAGCCGAGCCGCCCCAAAAGTACAACGATCACTTTACCCAACTGTCCGGTGCACCGCCAGCCCCGCCGACCAGCTGCCCGGCCAGGGTGGAACGGAGTCACGGACTCATCGGCCTGCCGAATGCCTCTTCCAAGAATCCGGACGGATCTCTCAGCAAGCCCCCGGCGATCGCCTCGACCAGCGGGCGCGGGTGGATGTCGTATCCCTCGACGCGCGGCCGCCTTCCAGGTCGTGCATCGCTCCGCTGACCACACCGGCTACCGCGAGCGCGAAGTAGTCGTTCAGCTTGGCTCGGCCACCATCGATCTGCGCGATCGCCGTGGCCAGTCGCGCGCCGACGGCAGCGCGAACTTTCCGCCGCACCACGAAATCCGGCCAATTTGTCTGCGGGCCTATCTGATCAACCAATCCCTCGATCAGCCTCTCGGACATCCGGCTGATGAAGAAATCGACCACCGGTGGGCCGAAATTGGTTCGGTACCAGCCGATGATGTCCGGACGCGGCGTGCGGATATGCCCGCCGGAGAACGCGTCGGTCAGGAAGTGCTGGGCGAAGGCCTCGCGCGCAAGAGCCAGCTGCAAGCCCACCTCGTTCTTGGTGAGGCCAGCGCCCAGCGCGGCCGTGATGGCCGCGGTGTGGTCGGTGGCCCAACGGTCGATGGCCTGGCCCGGCGCGTTGAAGTGCGATGTGTTTTCGGCGGCGAGTTTCAGGAAGGTGACCAGCCGGTCGGACCGAGTGGGATACTTCTGCGATGGATGCCGCAAGGGGCCGGTGGGTGAATACGACGCACGACTGGGCGAGCACCGTAGACTCTGCCCACCTGGAAAGTATCCGGCGGGAGCCGGAAACGATGGCCCCCGGCGGTGTGCGGCACCTCATCCTCGAAGTCGTCGCCTATGCGGCGGACGAAGCCGAGTGCACCGAGGGGGCGCGATGCGTCGTGACCCTCCACGCCGACGGCTCGGTGTCGGTATCGGACAATGGGCGAGGCACCGACACGCGCACCGACGAACAAGGCCGCCACGTCAAGAAGCCGATCATGGCGTCGAAAGACCTGCGATTCTTCGATTCTCCCGATGCGCAGGATCTGCCCGACGGTCATCCTCGCCGTGGCATGTCCGTTGTCGCGGCACTGAGCCGATGGCTCGTCCATACCAATCGGCGGCAGCACGGAGCTTGGACTCAGCGCTACGAATATGGCGTCCCCGTCACCGATCTGCTCCCCGTTACCCCGAATGGCACGACCGGGACCACCGTTCACTTCCACCCGGACCGCGATCTGCTCGAGATGGTTGAGCCGACAGTCCGTGAGCTGACGCAGTTGACGTCACCGTGGCGCCACTTGTCCGTGGAAATCGTCGCCGCACACGGCCACTGAGCATCGGTCACCGGCCGCTCGCTCATCGACGGGTGCGCCGCAACGCTAACGCACGAACTCGGCCGGACGATCACCACCCTGTACGAGTCGAGAGCTGGACAGAAGGAGCTTGCATGAGAAGGGCTTTTGTCGCCGTCGCGCGGCTCGGGGTCGCCGGTGTTTCAGGGCTGGCGTTTGTGGCGATTGCCGGTTCGGGCTCCGCGCAGGCGGCGCCGCAGGATTGCGTCATCGAGCGCGATGTCTTCAGCGCCTCGGCGATCTGTCCACCGGACGACGGGCTCGGTGGCGCCGAGTACGTCCTTCGGGTGGAATGTGTCGGGGTCTACAGCTCGGGGCCGTTTCCGCTGTACGCTGTCGGGCCCTACACCCAGCTCAGTTACCCTTTCACCCCCAACGGTCAGCGCACGACGACAGGGTGCATGAATTGGGGTCCCGGCCTCGTCGGGGTGGTCACCAACGCATACGCGGAGATCTATCGCCGCTGAGAGATCCCGGAGGGTGTCCGGTAGCCGACCGAGCGAACGCGATGGGCAACCGGGGCGGATAGGCTGGCGGTATGTCGGACACGGTGGCATCCAACGGATATTCGGTCGCGCTCGTGCTGGGCGGGGGTGGGCCGGTCGGCCTTGCGTGGTTGGCGGGGTTCGCCACTGGGTTGCGGGACAACGGGATCGACTTGGCGCTTGCGGACCGGTTCGTGGGCACGTCGGCCGGTGCGGTCGTCGGCGCGGTCCTGGCCGACGGTGGTGATCCGGCGCGATTGCTGCGGCCGCCGTCGACGTCGACGCCGGTGCAGGCGGATCCGGTGCGGATGGGGGAGATATTCGCCGTCCTGCGCGCCCCGGGGCAGGAACCGGCCCAGGCGCGTCGCCGGGCGGGGGAACTGGCGCTGGCCGCCCAGGTCGGCGATCCGGACGAGCACATCGCGCGCATGGGCGGGCTGGCCGGTGTGGCGCAGTGGCCCGCACGCGACCTGCTCGTCACCGCGATCGACATAACCACCGGCGAGCTACAGGTGTGGAGCCGAGACGGTGCGGCGTCGTTGCCCGAGGCGCTCGCGTCGAGCACCGCGGTGCCGGGCGTCTTCCCGCCGATTCCGGTCGACGGCCGTCACTACATCGACGGTGGGTTGCGTTCACCGGTCAACGCGGACCTGGCCGCGGGCGCGGATGTCGTGGTGATCGTCGAGCCCTTGGCGCACATCTTCCCGCGTATCCCCAGCGACCGCGAATTGGGTTCGGCCACAGAGATTTCCGTAGTTCCCGACGAGGACTCGATCGCCGCGTTCGGGCTCGATCTGTTCGCGCCGGCCGCGCTGGCCCCCGCGCATGCGGCCGGTGTGCGCCAGTCCGCCGATGCCGCGCCGCGACTGAAGGACATCTGGCCCGACCGCTGACCGACGCGCGGTGCCCGCCGCCGCGCACCGGTTCCTCTCGGTCCGGCATCCACTCCGCTACGACCCGGCTTCGTCCGGCGCGTACCCTAGGATCGCTTTGGTCTCCAGGTAGTCGTGGAAACCGAATTCGCCCCACTCGCGGCCGTTTCCGCTCTTGCGGTAGCCGCCGAAGGGCGCGTGGAAGTCGAAGGCGTCGTTGATGGTGATCCAACCCGACCGGATGCGGCGGGCCACGGCGCGGGCCTGGTGCACATCGGCGCCCGCGACGTTGCCCGCGAGTCCGTATTCGGTGTCGTTGGCGATGTCGACGGCGTGGTCGAGGCTGTCGTAGCCGAGGATGGCCAGGACCGGGCCGAAGATCTCCTCGCGGGCTATGGTCATGTCGTTGGTGACGTTCGCGAACACGGTGGGCTGCACGTAGTAGCCCTTGGCGAGTCCGTCGGGGCGGCCGGTGCCGCCCACCACCAGCGTGGCTCCCTCGTCGATGCCCTTCTGGATGAGCGCCTGGATCTTGTCGAACTGTGATCCGGAGACCACGGGGCCCAGCGCCACGTCCCCGGCGGGGTCACCCACGGTGAGCTGGGCGGCGGCGCGGCGAGCGATGTCGACGGCCTCGTCCATGCGGGGACGGGGAACCAGCATGCGCGACAGCGCGCTGCAGGTCTGGCCGGAGTTCATCATCATCGGGCCGATCGCGGCGGCGACATTGGTCGCGAAGTCCGCGTCGTCGAGCACGATGTTCGCGCTTTTGCCGCCCAGTTCCTGGGTCACCCGCTTGACGCTGGGCGCGGCATTGCGAGCGATCTCGATACCCGCGCGGGTGGAGCCGGTGAAGGAGATCAGATCCACGTCCGGATGCGCCGACAGCGGTACGCCCACGCTGGGACCGTCGCCCTGCACGAGGTTGAAGACGCCGGCGGGAACGCCTGCGGCGTCGAGGATTTCGGCGAAGATCTGCCCCGTGAATGGCGAGCGCTCCGACGGCTTGAGCACCGTGGTGCAGCCGGTGGCGACGGCGGGGAACACCTTCACGGCGATCAGGCTCATCGGCCAGTTCCACGGTGTGATGAGGCCGCAGACGCCGATGGGTTCCTTGACGATCAGGGTTGCCCCGCGTTGCTCTTCGAAGACGAAGTTCTGCAGGACTTCGATGGCGGTCGCCAGGTGCCCGGCCCCGAGGTCGACCTGGAAGCCGCTTGCCAGCGTGCTCGGTGCGCCCATCTCCTCGGTCAGCGCCGCGGCGAGATCGCCCGCGCGTTTGCCGTATTCCACGCCGATCGCGCGCAGCAGCTCGATCCGCTCGGCGACCGGGGACGCCGACCATGTGGGAAACGCTTCGCGGGCGGCCGCGACCGCCCGGTCCACGTCCGCGGCCGAGCCGTTGGCGACGGTGCCGCACACCTGCTCGGTCGCCGGGTTCACGACCTCGAAGGACTGCGCCTCGGCCGGGTAGACCCAGGCGCCGCCGATGTAGAACTTCGAATACTCGCGCATGACTACTGTGTCCCTTCCGCGTACCAGGTGCGGAACTCGTCGTAACTCGGCATCTCCTCGGAGTTCGCCTTCGGGTCGACGGCCACGTGGATGACGCCCGGTCTGCCGCTGGCGTACGCCCGTTTGACGGCGGGGGCGATGTCCTCGTCGCGGTCGACGTATTCGCCGTAGCAGCCGAAGCCCTCGGCGACCTTGTCCAGGCGGGTGTCGGTGCTCCAGTGTGTACCCGTCTCCAGCGACCCGGGCCCGAACAGGCCCTTGTAGACGCCGACTTCCAGGCCCCAGGCGTAGTCGACGGCGACCACACAGACCAGCGGGAGGTTCAGTCGCGCCGCGGTCTCCAACTCGCCGATGTGGAACAGGAACGACGAGTCGCCGGTGACCAGCATGACCGGCCGCTTCCTGCCCTCGGCCACCGAGGCGCCGACAGCGTAGGGCAGCCCGGTGCCGAGATGGCCGAAGTTCTGATTCCAGATCACGTCGTGCGGCTTGGCCTGCGAGTAGGTCCAGCCGAAGATCGTGGTGGCGCCGCCGTCGCGGACCATGATGCCGTCGGAGGGGAACACCTTGGTCGCCTCCACGATCAGCCGCGCGGGATGCACCGGAGACCGGCCCGACGGCGCCGTTTCGGACAGCTCGGCCAGGCGGGCGGCGTCCTGCTCGATCCAGCTCGCCAGCTCGGGCGACGGCGTGCGCGGTGTATCCTTCAGCGCGTCGACCAGCTGCGGGACGATCGCGCGCAGGTCGCCGACGAGCGGCACATCGATCGGCCGGTTGACCCCGATGGCCTCCGGGTTCTGTTCCACCAGGACCCATTTGCGGTTCGCCTCGCCCGCCACCCAGTGCCGCCCGACCCCGTAGTGGACGGGCTCTCCGAGTTCGGTGCCGATAGCCAGGCACAGATCCGATTTCACCACCGCGTCGATGGACGACGGTGAGAAGCCGTAGGCGAAGGTGCGGTCCTCGAGACCCTCGATATACGAAGTGCCGCCGGAGGTCTGGATGACCGGGCAGGCCATCAGTTCGGCGAGTGCGCGCACCGACTCCCCGGCGCGCGCGGTGTGCACACCGTGCCCGACCAGCAGTACCGGCTGGCGCGCCGCGCGGATCAGTCGTGCGGCCTCCTCGATCCGGTCCTGGCCCGCGGTCTGGCCGACGAGGCGATACCGGTTGGGCGGCAATGGTTCCGGTACGTCGAGTTCCGCTTGGATGATGTGCTTGGGCCACTCGATGTAAACCGGTCCGGGGGTTCCGGTGAGCGCCCGGCGCAGACCCTCGCGAATGATCTCGTCGGTCTGGTCGGCGTATTCGATGCTGGCGCTGTACTTCACCGACGGCGCGAAGAGTTCGGCCTGCTTGACGAACTGGATCCGCCCGCGCCGCACCCGCTGCTCGGTGATCCGAGCGCGCTGCCCGCCGAGGAAGATCACCGGCGAGTTCTCGACCTTCGCGCACATCATCGCGCCTGCCAGGTTGGCGACACCGGGGCCGAGCGTGCCGATGCAGACCGCGGCCTTGCCGGTCATCCGCGACACGGCCTCGGCCATGAATCCGGCCGATTCCTCGTGATGCGGTGCGACGACGTTCCAGCCGCGTTCCTCGGCGAGGTGGAACATATGCACGAAATTCGGATCGGGAATGCCGAATATCGTGTTGATGCCCTCGGCTTCGAAGAGCTGAAGGATACGTTCGTAGACCTTAACGGGCATGCTGTCCTGCCTCCGTGGCTAGCTCGAAACTCTTCCTGATGTGATCGCTGTGCCCCGCGGGGACGGCAGGCAGAATCCAAGAGCCGGTCGTATCGCGGATGGCGTCGATCTGCTCACCGATCTCTTCGACCGTCCACGAGGGGCGGTAGACCCCCGGGGTCTCGGCGATATAGGCCCGCGCCACGCGTCCGGCGACCGACACCAGCATCTCGCCGGTGATCGAGCAGGACTCGTGGGCGAGCCAGCCGACGGTCGGCGCCGTCAGCTCGGGCCCCATGGGCGGGTAGGACGAGGTGTCCAGTCCGTCGGCCAGCCTCGTCACCGCGGCGGGCACGATGACGTTGCCGAGGATGCCGAATTCGGCTCCCTCCAGCGCGATCACGTTCGACAGGCCGATCATGCCCGCCTTCGACACGGCGTAGTTGGCTACGCCCTTGTTGCCGTACAGCCCGCCGATCGACGAGGTGAGCACCACGCGGCCGTAGCCGGCGTCGGCCATGACCGGGAACGCGGGCCGGACGACGTGGAAGGCGCCGCGCAGGTGCACGTCGAGCACCGCGTCGAAATCCTCGTAGCTCAGGTCCCGCAGCGAACCGTAACGGACGTTGCCCGCGTTGTGCACGAGGATGTCCAGGCGGCCGTAATGGTCGAGCGCCGCGTCGATGATCGCGCGCCCGCCCTCGGCCGTGGCCACCGACTCGGTGCAGACGACGGCGGTGCCGCCGGCCGCCTCGATCTCGGCGACCACCTCCGCGGCCGGGTCCGCCTCGACGCTGTCGCCGCGCACGCTGCTGCCGAGGTCGTTGACCACCACCTTGGCGCCCTTCGAGGCGAGCAGCAGGGCGTAGGCGCGGCCCAACCCCCGTCCGGCGCCGGTGATCACGGCTACGCGATCGTCGAATCTGAGTTCTCGCAAGGTGGTCGGTCCTCTCCCAGGTGCGTCGCGGTGCTCGGGGACTGGTCATGCATCCAGGACGAGACCCGCCAACCGGCCTTCTTCGCGCCAGCTCCGCAGCAGATCCTCGAGCACGTAGAAGCCGCCCCAGAAGGGATCACCGAGGAACGACCGCCCGTTCGGCTCGCCCTCGCTGTTGTAGTAACCGGGGGTGCATTCGCGGACGAAGTTGCTGTTGTCGAACGAATTCGCCCGGATGGTCGCGATCCACGCCTCCTCGGCCTCCGCGCTGGGTTCCACCGTGGCGGCACCCCGGGCCGAGGCCTGCTGGATGATGTAGGCGATGTGATCGGCCTGCTGCTCGAACATCCGAGTGGTGGACGCGGTCACCCCGCCCTGGACGAACCCGGTGGCGAAGTGGTTCGGGAAGCCGTGCGACATGATCCCGTGCAAAGTACGGAACCCCTCGTTCCAATGTTCGTACAGCGACCGGCCGCCCCGCCCGGCGAACGGCTGGATGGCGAGCCTGCGGTCGATGTCGCTGCTGATCTCGAAGCCGCTGGCGAAGACGATGCAGTCGACTTCGTATTCGACACCGTGCGCGACGATGCCCTTCTCCGTGATGCGCTCCACCCCTTTGGTGTCCGAGACATCGATGAGCGTGACGTTCGGGCGGTTGAAGGCCTGCAGGTAGTTGTCGCTGAAGCCCGGCCGTTTGCACAGGTGCCGGTAGTACGGCTTGAGCGCCTCGGCCGTCGCCTTGTCCGCGACGATCTCATCGACCCGCCGGCGCACCCGCTCCATCGCGCGGTAGTCCTCGGCCTCCTTGAGTTCCATGACCTTCATCGGATTCGTCGCCAGTTCGGCCCAGCCGCCGGTGGCGTCCAGGTGGGCGGCCACATTGCGGGCGACCTCGGTCCAGCCGTCGCAGATCAGATCCGGCTCTCCCGGGGAGTAGAACGCGTAGGCGGCGTTGTGGAAGTTGCGCTGCCGCTCCTCTCGCCAGCCCGGCCGCAGCGACTTCACCCATTCGGGATCGGTCGCCGTGTTGCCGCGCTCGAAGATGTAGGACGGCGTGCGCTGGAATACGTACAGGTGTTCGGCGCCGTCGGCTAGATGCGGGATCGTCCCGATGCCACTGGCACCGGTGCCGATGATGGCCACCTTCTTGTCGCCGAGCTTGTCCAGCCCGCCCTTCAGCGTGCCGCCGGTGTACTCGTAGTCCCAGCGCGCGGTGTGGAACGTGTGGCCCTGGAACTGCGTGATGCCGGGGATACCGGGCAGCTTCGGCCGGTTGTAGGGCCCCTGGCACATCACGATGAACCGGGCGCGGATGTCGTCGCCCCGGTTGGTCGCGATCCGCCACCGCTCGATCCGCTCGTCCCATTCCAGCGAGCGGATCAGCGTGTGGAAGACCGCCTTCTCGTACAGGCCGAAGTGCTTGCCGATGCGCTGGGCGTGTTCGTAGCACTCGTCGCCGAAGGAGAACTTCTCTTTCGGCAGGTAGCCGGTCTCTTCGAGCAGCGGCAGATAGCAGTAGCTGTCCGAGTCGACCTGGATGCCGGGGTAGCGATTCCAGTACCACACCCCGCCGAAGTCGCCGCCCAATTCGATGATCCGGAAATCTTCCACGCCGGCCTGCTGTAACCGGTGCGCGGTGATGAGACCCGCGAAACCGCCGCCGAGGATCGCCACCTCGATCTCGTCGGTCATCGCGTCGCGCGGCTCGACCGGCGTGTACGGATCTTCTTCGTAGTAGTCCGCGAATTCGCCCTCGGTCAGCAGGTACTGTTTCTGTCCCTCGGGACGCAGGCGCTTGTCACGTTCGGCGAGATATCTCGCGCGGAGGGCATCCCGATCGACATCGGGCGTAACCGTGGGCTTGCACTCTTGCATTCGAATTCCTGGATCTCTAACTCGGGTCGTTGGGGGCGGACCGGCGGGTCCCGCCCGTTCAGGTCAGATCGCGCGGCGCGCCGGTACCCATGTACGCGGCGAGGTTGTGGTGCAGATTCACCACGCTGCGTTCGCGATACGGGTTGGGTTTCGGCCCGGAGAAGCCTCGGCTCTTCATGCCCTGCTGGACAGCGGCCATATTGGCGAAGTCCTGCGGTAGGACGGTCCGCCACCCGGGATCGCCGACGGGGGTGTACTCCCACTCGGTGTGCGGCTCCTCGCCGGGCGGGAAGAGCTCGAACACTGCGGCCTCGAAGATGCACTTGTCCGGGTCGTAGCCGTAGGGCCGGAACCGGTAGCACAGCATGTTGTTCAGTGCGTGGCCGATCTGGAAGTTGGGGAAGATCTGCCACGCGGTACCGGCCCGGGCGACGATGTCGGGGTCGACCTTCGGCCAGACCACACCGCGCGCCTCGTCCTCCGACCGGGCCGTGTCGAGCCAGTAGCGCAGCACTTCGTTGGCCGGAGTGCCCTCGGGCAGTTCGTCGACCAGCCGGTTGGCGACGTCGACCAGCGTGCGCGTGGTGTTGGTGTTGGCGTTCTCCCAGGTGAAGTTCTGGAGCGTGGCGGTGGAGACGCGCGCGTCGGGACCGCTGCCGACGCGCACCTTGGCCTGGTTCTCCTCCATGCCCTTGGGTGCGTCGTAGCCGATGTTGCTGTGCTTGCCCTGCGCCCGCGACCACCCGAGGAAAGTGCCGAAGTTCATGAACTCCGGGTGGGTGTAGGGCACGTGGTAGGTCTCCATGAACGCCTCGAAGGCGACCTTCCAGTTGCAGTCGAAAGTCAGCCAGCGCCGCCAGCGATAGCGCATGTTCTCCAGTTCGAAGTGTTCGAGCAGGCCGGCCGCGGGCTCGAGGTACTCGCGGAGTGGTTCGGCGTCGGGGTCCATGTTGATCCAGATCCAGCCGCCCCAGGTGTCGACCTCGACGTGGTTGAGTCCGTCGTTGCGTTCGGTGAGCCCGCAGATCCAGTCCTCGCGCTCGGCCGCGAAAGTATTGCGGCCCTCCAGGTCGTAGCGCCAACCGTGGAAACCGCAGACGAACTGTTTGCGGCTGCCCCGGGCGTCGTGCGCGCCCTCCGGTGTATCGATCAGTTTGCGGCCGCGATGCGCGCACACGTTGTGGTAAGCCCGGATGGTGTCCGGTGCGGTGCGCACCACGATGATCGAGTCGTCGAGGATCTCGTAGGTGAGGAAGTCGCCGACTCGGGGAATCTCCTCGACGCGTTCGACCTGCTGCCACACCTTGGCCCAGAGCTTGTCGCCCTCGGCGCGTGCGTATTCCTCGGAGATGTACGCCTCGACGCCGATCGTCATCGGCGCCGACAGCGGTTCGTCGGTAGCGGAATCCGTTGTCTCGGTCGTCGTTTCGCTCATGACATGCTCCTGGTCACAACGTTGGGTGCGTCAGCGGGTGATCGATGCGCGGAAGTTCTCGTCCTTGAGGAACAGCGAGGTGTGGTCCTCGCCGAGGTGGGTCCACCTGAGGTTCAGGCCGCCGTCCACGAGCAGGGTCTGGCCCGTGACGTAGGTCGACAGATCCGAGAGCAGGAACAGGATCGGCCCCGCCTGCTCCTCCGGACGCCCGCGTCTGCCCATGGCGATGGCGCGGCGGTCCCGCTGGGGATCGTCCTCGACGTAGGTGCCGGAGGCAGGTGTCTCGGTGACACCCGGCGCGATGGCGTTCACCCGGATGCCGTCCTGGGCCAGCTCCACCGCCAGGGTCCTGGTCGCCGCCACCAGCGCCGCCTTCGCGGTGCCGTAGGCGATATGGAACGGTGCGGTGTTCATGCCGCTGATCGAGGAGAGCGATACCAGCGAACCGGGCCTGCCTTGCGACTTCAGCTCGGCGGCCACGGCCTGGCTCATGAAGAACATCGTCTCCAAGTTCTGCGCGAACAACGCGCGCCAGTCCTCCCTGGTCACCCGGGTCGCGGGCATCCAGGTGCGCACCGCGGCGCCGCCCGCAACGTTGACCAGCCCGTGCAGCTCGCCGGGCGCCGCGCGGGCATGCTCGAGTACGGTCGCGACACCCTCCTCGGTACCGACGTCGGCCGCGACGGACACCACGGAAAGACCTTCCGCGGCCAGTGGTTCGACATGTTCGCCGAGGTTCTCCTTCGAGCGGCTCACCCCGATCACGGTGGCGCCTGCCCTGGCGATCAGGCGCGTCACCGCGGTGCCGATACCGCCGCCGCCCGCGCCGGCGACGATGACGACGCGTCCGGTCAGTCCGAAGAAGTCGTGTGCGAGGCCGTCGTTGGTCATCGTCGGATCAGGCCTTCCCGCGCAGTGCGAGCACACTGCCCTCGGCGTCGGCGGACAGGTAGACCGTGCCGTCCGGTCCGGCGGCGATGCCCGCGAACGGGCCCATGGGTCCGGAGAACGGCGGAGTCCCGCGCAGCGGTTTGGCGACCACCCCGGGCGGCGCGCCGACCGGAAGATTCGCGGCGAGGGTCTGCCGGGCCTTGGTCTCCAGATCGACGCCGATCAACGCTTTGAGGCCGACATCGAGGATGAGCAATTGCTTGCCGCGCACCAGGATTCCGTGCGGCGTCTCCAGTCCGTCCACCACCGTGTCGACTCCGCCGCCGCTGATCGAGACGATCCGTCCGGCCCCGGATTCGGAGACCAGGGCGGTGCCATCCGGTCCGAATGTCACGCCCATCGGGGCGTTCAGGCCGGAGGCCAGCACTTCGGCCTGCCCGGACCGTATCGAAAGCACACGGCCGGCGCCGAGTTCCGCGGCCACGATCGTCCTGTCGACGGTTGCCGCCACACCGTAGAGCTGATCGAACCCGTCCGCCACGACCTCGGGCTCTTCGTCGGTGCCCGGTCGGTAGTACGAGATCTGCCCGGTGGAGGTGGCGCACAGGAACTCACCCGGGCCGACTGCGCTGACGCCACGCACGTAGCCGGGATTGCCCGCGCTGAAAAGCGATGCGACCGTGTGCAATTTGCCGTCACGCAGAACGTAGAAGAAGGTGCCGTCGGCGACGTAGAGATCGCCGTCGTGGCCGACCGTCAGATCCAGCGGCCACAGCAGCCCGCCTGCCAGAACGGACCGGGTCTGTCCGCCGGTGAGAATCTCGGTGATCTCACCGGAGAAGTTCGAGACGAACAGCCGGTTGCCGACGAAGGTGCAGTTGTCCAGGCCGGGGTCCAGGTTCGCCAGCACCTGACGGTCACCGGTGCGCGGATCGATCCGCAGCACCTCACCGGTCTGCACCTGGGTGGAGACGAGGAAGCCCGCGGAGTCGAACTTGACCGAGTCGGGCACGCCGAGATCACCCACGACCCGTTCGGGCGCACCGCCGTCGGGATCGATGCGCCAGATGTCGTTGGTCCCCATCACCGGGTAGTAGAGGAGACCGTCCGGGCCGACCTCCATGGCGTTGGGCATCGCCAAGTTGTCCTGCAGAACGCGCGGCGCGCTGCCGTCCAGTGGCAGTTCCATGAGGCGACCGCCGATCCGGCATTCGTTGACGAACAACCGGCCGTTGTGCACGGTGATGCCGTTGGCGCCGGGAAGATCGTCGCGGATCACCCGGGTGCGGCCGTCGGTGCCGCGCATGCTGACGCGCGCGTCCATGTACTCGGTGGCGATGAGATTGCCCTCGGGATCGAAGGCGAGATCGTCGGGGGCGACGAAGTCGCCGCCCTTGGCGCTGAGGGTCTCGAGGTCGCCGGTGGCGACGTCGAGTGCGCTGATCTGGCTGCCGGCCACCTGGGCCACGTAGATTCGCCCGTCGGTACCCGTACGTAGGCCGTTCGCACCGAACAGTCGGCTCGGCGGGGTGAGCTGTCGGACGCTCCACCCCTCGGCGAGGGTTATCGGTGTGGTGGTGCTGTAGCGCGCCCCTCGAGTCAAGGCGGGGCCTCCCATGCGATGAGAAAGTCGATGTTCGAGATGTGGCACAGCCCGGCCCGGCGGCCCGGGGCGACGGGAATCCGGCCCCCGCGTGTGGCGGGCCGATGTGTCGTGGGCCACGCTACTTCAATCCTCGCAAGGATAGCAATACTTGACCTGTTGGATACCGCCCAGTAGGTTGCGGTCGTCCGTTGGCGAGCGCTGAATGCGCCCATCGTGGCGGTGCCACGAGCGCGGACCGCTGCGACCGAACGGCTCGGATATCAGGTCTGATAGCGCTGTTCAGCAGCATGTTTCGAGAGATGTCGGTATTTGCTTGCAAGCTCAGCCCTGCGGAGGGGTGCAATGGGGACGGCTGGAAGCCATGTGTCCTCCGGAAAGGCGCTTACCAGCCGTTCGGTAATCCACTTTCACACTATGGAAACGGCATTATCGTACGCTGTTTCCAGTCGGCGGAGCAACGCGTAACCGAAGCGCCTCTGCACGACGCTGGGCGGGGTGACGTATATAGATGCGGCAGATCGACGAACTCAGATCTGCGAGCGGAGGCCGGACTGGATGGCCGGCCGCGCCCCGGCGGACGAGGCGTTCACCACGCCGTCGTCGAAGCGCTGCAGCACCAGCGTCTGGGTGGCGGCGAGATGGGTCCGGTACAGGCGTTCGGCTTCGGCTGCCCGCCCCTCCGCGATCTCCCTGGTGATGCGGCGGTGGGTGCGCAGGGCTTCGCTCGACTCGGCCTCGGACGGGTATTCCCCGCGCCGGGTCAATGCCTCCGCCCACGCCTCTTCCTGTGCCGACCACAGGGTGACCAGCGTGCTCACGACGTAGCGAATGGTCAGGTTCGGGGTGAACGAGACGATGAGGTCGTGGAATTCGCGGGCGGTGTGGGTGAAGGCGACGCCGTCGTCGATGAGTTCGGCCGACTTCTCCACGTTCTCCGTGAGCGCGGGGACGACGGTCTCGGCGCGGTCGGGCCGCTCGGCGCAGGCGGCCGCGCACAGCGGTTCCAGCGTGCGCAGGCCCGCGGCGAGATCGCCGAGGGTGACGCGCGCGCCTTGCAGGGCTAGACCCAGGTGATACGCCGCCGACGTTTCGTCCGGGCGGTGCACCTCGGCGCCGCCCACATTGCCCCGGCGGACGGTGACGAGGCCCTCGGTCTCCAGGATGCGCAGCGCCTCGCGGATCGAGGGGTAACTCACGCCGAAGTCCTGGACCAGCTGATCCTGGGTGGGCAGCCGGTAGTTGTCGTCGCCGGCCAGGATGCGGGTGCGCAGTTCGGCGGCGACGGTCTCCGCGATGCGCCGCTGCGGGACCCGGCCGCGCTTGGCGGCCGTCATGCGGTCCGCCTCTGGTTGGTCCTCACCCGGCACACCTTTCCGTCATGGCGGCAGTGTAGTCACCGCGCGATGACCCTACAAATATTGCTATCCTTATGAGGATTGAAGTACTGTGCGCCACATGGACTTCACTATGGGTGAGGCCGCCACCCGGCTCCGGGGCGATCTGCGGCGGCTGATTGCCGAAGAGGTCCCCGCCGACTATCTCGGCGCGTTCACCGACGATCCGGCCGATCTGGCTGTGGCCCAGCGTTTCTGCCGGGTGCTCGCCGAACAGGGCCTGCTGTGCGCGGCCTGGCCCGCGGAGTTCGGTGGCCGCGGCGCCTCGGTGTGGGAGCAGACCGTGGTTCGCGAGGAGATGTGGGCGCACCACGAACCGCGCGGGGCGCAGTACATGGGCGTCAACTGGGTGGGCCCGACGATCATGCGGCACGGCACGGCCGAACAGCAACGCGAGCACCTGCCGCCGATCGCGCGCGGTGCGGCGATCTGGTGCCAGGGATTCAGCGAGCCGGACTCCGGGTCCGATCTCGCCTCGCTGCGGACCACCGCCCGCCGCGACGGCGACGGCTGGCGTATCTCCGGCCAGAAGATCTGGACCTCGTACGCGACCATGGCGCAGTGGTGCTTCCTGCTCGCGCGCACCGCGACCCGGGCGCGGAAACAGCAGGGGCTCACCGTGTTCCTGGTGCCGATGTCGGATCCGGGAATCGAGGTCCGGCCGATCCGGTCCATGCTCGGGCCGCACCATCTCAACGAGGTCTTCTTCGACGGGGTGCGGGTGACCGATGCCGACGTGCTCGGCCAGGTCGACGAGGGTTGGTCGGTGGTGCAGGAGGTGCTGGCGTTCGAACGCGTCGGCATCGCCCGCTATGCGCGCTGTGAGCGGCTGTTGCAGGCCGCGCCGGACGTTCTCGGGCAGCGGTGGGACACGGTGCCTGCCGAGCTGCGCGGTCGCTGGGCCCGCATGCTCACCCGGGCCCGGCGGGCGCGGCTGCTGGCTTACCAGGTGATCGCGCTGCAGAGCGCCGGGCGGGTCGCCCCCGGTGACGCCGCGGCCTACCGCATCGCGGTGACCCGGCTCGACCAGGAAAGCGCGAGCGTGCTGGCCGAACTCGCCGCGTTCGCGGGCTCGCGGGAGGAGACCCAGCGCCGGTTCCGGCGCGCGGTGGACGACCATTGGCGATACGCGAACGCCGCGACGGTGGCCTCCGGCAGTATCGAGATGCAGAAGATTCTGCTGGCGCGCACGTTGCTGAGCGGGCCCCGCCGGGCGGGGGAGGCGGCGTGACCGCCGCACCGTTCCCGGCGGACGGGCGGGCGATGACCATCGAACTCTGCGCCGAGGCACGGGAATACGGCGTGCAGGCGCTGCGCGCGTTGCGCGCGGCCGGTGGCGACGAACTGGTGCAGTGGGCCGAGCGCGAGCCCGCGCGGCGCACACTCGTCGCGCCGGTGCTGGGCGAACTCGGCGCCTGGGAGCTGGAGCCGCGGCGTGATCCGGTCGAGCTGGAAGCGGCTGCGGCGCTGTGCCGCAGCGCCGGCTACTGGGCCACGCCCTACCCGGTGGCGGAGCGGCTGGCCCGCCCGGTCGACTTGGACGTCGACGGGTTGGTGGTGGTGTCGGATGACGAGCCCGCCGCGGCGGTCGCGGATCTCGACCTGCGCTGGGCGGCGGTGACCTTGGACGGTGCCAGAGGGTCGGTGGTGGTGCGACCGTCCGGTGTGTCCGCGCGTGAGTCGGCGTTCGTGGCGCGACTGGACGTGTCGCCGGTGGACACCGACGGCGCGGCCGACCTGGCGCTCGCGCTGGTACTGCCGTGCTGGACCCTGCTCGGCATGCTCGATCGCGCGGTGGAACTCGCCCGCGCCCACGTGCTGGTGCGGGAGCAGTTCGGCAAGCCGCTGGCCGAGTTCCAGTCGGTGCAGTTCCAATTGACCGACGCCGAGGTGGAACGGCGCGGCGTGGACATGCTCGCCCGCTACGCGTTGTGGAGCATCCAGGCCGATCGCGGCGAGGCGCTGATCGATGCGCTGGCCTTGCGCGCGGCGGCGCTGGAAGCGGCCGAGGCCGTGTTCCGTGTGGCCCACCAGCTGCACGGCGCCCTCGGCTTCTGCGACGAGTCGCCACTGTCCTGGCTGTCGCGCTACAGCCTGCCGTCGCGCAGGCTGCCACTCGGCCTGGTCGCCACCGAGGACCTGCTGGCCCGGCTGGCCGGCCGCCGCGGCCTGACCGGATTGTTCTCCGAGCCAGGAGAAGGGTGACGCCATGCACTATGACCTGCCCGACGCGCTGACCGTCGCCTCCGAGGGGCCGGTCCGCATCGTCGTCATCGACCGCCCCGACGAGCTCAACGCGGTGAACGCCGAGTTGCACCGAGCGCTGGCGCAGGTGTGGCGGCAACTGGCTGCGGACCGGGAGGCCAGAGTGGTGATCCTCACCGGCTCCGGCCGGGCTTTCAGCGCGGGCGGTGACCTGGACTGGATCACCTCTTTCCTGGACGACACGGTCGCGCGGGACGAGAGCATCCGCGAAGGCGCCCAGATCATCGAGGAGATGCTGCGCTTTCCACTGCCGGTGATCGCCGCGGTGAACGGTGCCGCGATGGGGCTCGGCGCCAGCCTGGCGGTGCTGTGCGACGTCGTGCTGATGTCGGATCGCGCCTATCTGGCCGACCCGCACGTCGCCGTCGGGCTGGTCGCCGGGGACGGCGGCGCCGCGTTCTGGCCGCTGCTCACTCCCATCCTGCGGACGCGGGAATTCCTGTACACCGGTGACCGGATCGATGCCGCCACCGCCGTCGAGGTGGGACTGGCGTCGCGGGTCGTCGCCGCGGACGAATTGCTCGACGAGGCACGGAAACTGGCGGTCCGGTTGGCCGCCCTGCCGCCGGAGGCGATGCGCAGCACGAAACGGGTCGTGAACATGTACCTTTCCCAAGCTCTCGGCGGTCCGATGCAGGCCGGTTTCGCCGCCGAGGTGGTGACCATGCAGTCACCGGAGCACCGGGACCGGCTGCTGGCGCTGCGACAGCGGGCACGGGCACGGTGACCGGGCGCGACCTCGACGAGTTCCGCGGCGAGGTCCGGGAGTGGTGCCGCACGCACGTGCCTGCCGATTGGCGGCGGGCGCAGACCGGCCCGACGGACGCGGAATTCGTACTCTTTCAGCACGATTGGTTCCAGCAGCTACGCCGCGCCGGATACGCGGTGCCGCACTGGCCGCGCGAATACGGCGGTGGCATGTCCGTCCCGGAACAGATCGTGCTGTACCAGGAACTCGCCGCGCACGACGCGCCGCGACTGGTGCTGGCCTTCGTGGCCGTTCACCACGCGGCCGCGACGCTGCTCGCGGCGGGCACCGAGGAGCAGCGGCGACGGCATCTCCCGGCGATCCTGGACGGCGAGATCTGGGTACAGGGTTTCTCCGAACCCGGCGCCGGGTCCGATCTGGCGGCGTTGCAGACCAGCGCCCGCCGCGACGGCGACGGCTATGTCGTGACCGGGCAGAAGGTGTGGGCCAGCGGTGCGCAGTACGCGGACTGGTGCCTGCTGCTGGCTCGCACCGACCAGGCCGCCCGGAAGCGGCGCGGGATCTCCTACTTCCTGCTGGACATGCGCAGCCCCGGCATCGAGGTGCGTCCGATCCGGCAGGCCACCGGGGAATCGCACTTCTGCGAGATATTCCTGGACGAGGTGCGGATCCCGGCCGACGGGCTGGTCGGCGCGGAGAACGCGGGCTGGCAGGTGGCGCAGCAGACGCTCGGCGCCGAACGCGGCCTCACCATGCTGGAACTGTCCGAACGGCTCGGCAACGCCGGATTCCGCCTGCTGGTCGAGGCTTGCGAGCGAGCCGATCCCGGTGGCGTGCGGCCGATCGATGACGCGCTGGTGGCCGACCGGCTGGCCGCGCTCGACATCGAGATCGCCGGATTGCGCGCATTGTGCCGCGACCTGGTAGAGCGGCACGACGGGGGCCGCGCGGGTCCGGCCGACGCTTCCGTCGTGAAGTTGTACTACAGCGAATTGTTGCAGCGGATGACGGATTTCGGCACACAGGTCGGGGGAGTGGCCGCGCACACGATGCTGCGCAAACCGATGTCCGGCGGCTGGGAGTCGGGCGCCTGGGTGCTCGACTTCATCGGCTCCTGGGAATGGACCATTCCGGGCGGGACCAGCGAGATCCAGCGCACCATCATCGCGGAGCGCGGACTCGGCCTGCCCAGGGAACCGGCGGGAACATGATGAGCGACGAATACGCCGAGATCCACGACGAAATGCGAGCGGTGGCACGCGACCTGATCGGCAAAGCCGATTCCGAGTCTGCCGTCGACTGGTCGCTGATCGCCCGCTCCGGGTGGCTCGGCCTGGAAGCGCCCGCGGCATTCGACGGAGCCGACGCCACTTTCGCCGAAGTCGCGGTGATTCTCCAGGAGATGGGCCGAGCAGTCGCCCGCAGTGCGTACCCCTCGGTCGCGGTGCTCGCCGTCGGCGCGCTCGGCCTACTGGAGCCTCATCCACAACGAGACGAACTGTTTCGCGGCACCGTCGCGGGTGCGGTGCTGCCGGTTGTCGCGCTCACGGGGGAGGAGCGGGTCGGCGCCGTGCCGCCCGGCGCGGACTACGCGCACGCTGATCTCGCGCCGTTCCGGCTCGTGCCCGATACCGACGGCCTGCGACTGCGCGGTGACGCCGAATTCGTGCTCGACGCGCCCGGCGCGGACCGGCTGCTCGTACCCGCCCGCCATCCCGGCGGCGAGATCGTGATAGCGGCAGTCGAACCCGGTGTTCCCGGGATATCCGTCACCGCGCGACCGGTGGTCGACGCGACCCGCAGTCTCGGGCGCGTGAGCGCCGACGGCGTAGCGGTGTCGCCGTCTGCGGTGTGGCGATTCCGCGGCGACGGAGAGCGCGCCCTGCGGCGGTTGTACGACCGGGCCGCGGTCGCGACGGCCTGTGACAGTCTGGGGCTGAGCGAGGCCATGCTCGAGGCCACCGTCGACTACGCCAAGGTGCGCGAGCAGTTCGGCCGTCCGATCGGTTCCTTTCAGGCTGTCAAACACGCCTGCGCGGACATGCTGGTGCAGGTCTCGGTGGCCCGGCAGCTGGTGGCGGCCGCCGTCCGAGCCCAGGTGACGTCGGCACCGGACGCAGGGCACGCGGCGTCGATGGCCAAGGCGTTCAGCACCGACACGGCGGTGCGGGTGGCGGGGAAGGCCATGCAACTGCACGGCGGCATGGGCTACACCTGGGAAAGCGGAATCCACGCATACCTCAAGCGGGCCACGCTCGATCGTTCCCTCTTCGGTACGCCGGCCGAGCATCGGAAACGACTGGCCCGGCGGTACGCCTCGGCATAGTGCGCGCCGGGGCGTACGGCCGGGCAGCCGTTCGCGGGCGCCCGGAGGCCGGGTCAGTCCTCCGGAGACTCGGTGAAGCGCTGGAGGTACAGCGGCTCGCCCAGCTTCTCCACCAGATCGAGTTCGGTCTCCAGGTAGTCGACGTGCTGCTCCTCGTCTTCGAGGATGTGCTCGAAGATGCGCGCCGAGGTCACGTCGCCGCGCGAACGCATCAACTCGATGCCCCGGCGGAGCCGTTCGACCGCTTCCAACTCGATTTGCAGGTCGGCCCGCAGTTGCTCCGGAACACTCTGTCCGATGCGCAGCGGGTTGAGCTTCTGGTAGTTGGGCAGCCCTTCCAGGTACAGAATCCGGTCGGTGAGCAGCTCGGCATGTTTCATCTCATCGATGGATTCGTGCCGGGTGTGCCGCGCCAGCTTGGTGAAGCCCCAGTTCTCCTGCATCTTGGCGTGCAGGAAGTACTGGTTGATCGCCGTGAGTTCGGCCGTCAGTTGCTCGTTGAGCAACGCCACGATGTCCTTGTCGCCGTCCATAGCAGCGATCGTGGCACAAAATGTGCGCAGCGCGGCAGAGACCGCCTGGTGTGTCGGATCAGGCGGCCGTGGGCTGTGCCCCGGTCGTCGCGCGGGCACGGCCGATAACCTCGGCCAATCGCGCCGTGCAACTGCCGCAGCCGGGCTTCCAGCCGCAGGCGTTCTTCACTTGTCGGACGCTGTCGGCCCCGGCCGCAACGCAGGTGTGCACGTCACCTTCGGACAGCGCGTTACAAATGCACACGTACATGAAGCCTCACAGCCAAGGGTCACCGTTTCACTGAGGTTAGCCTCGACTAACGAGGTAAGCCTCCCCTAATGTATAGCAGCTCGACCCGCCGGTGTGAAGCCCGGCCCGCCGGGCGCGTGCGAAGACTCTTGTTCACCCGATCGACGCCTGCGCGTCACGCGGGCCGGTCGCGGGATTTCTAGGGTCGGGAGAATGCGCATTGTGTGTCGGTCGGTGGTTGTAGCGGTGGCCGTGCTGCTGTCCGGGTGCGGGGACGAGACGTCGTCGCAATCCGATTACGCCCGGCAATTGGACGGGTTGTGCGCTGCGCAAAGGGACTTCGTCCGCACACTGCCGGATCTGCAGCGCCGGGAGGTCTCTAGCATCGAACAGGTGCGCCGGCGGGCGGAAGAACGCGCCGCCGATTTCCGCTCGAGCGTCGCGAGCCTGCGGCCGCCACTGGGATCGGCGCAGGATCATCAGAGCCTCATCGCGACTCTCGATGCGGCGCCGAGCGGGCCCGAAGCGGGTCCGGCGGAGTTGCGGCCCTACCTGGAATCCTTGGGAAAGATCTATGCCCGGCTCGGCGCGCGTCAGTGCGAGCAATTCGGGCAAGAGGCCATTGCCGGGCTCTCCGGCCGATGATCGTCGGAAGCGTGGCAGGCGGCGGCCCGCCCCGGCGCTAGCCGTGGGCCAGCCGTTTCGCGGCGAGCTGCCGCAGGTCACTGGATTTGATCTTGGCGCTGCCGGTGAGCGCGATGTCCTCCTCGGCGAACAACAGCACATGCCGCGGCACCTTGTAGCTGGCCAGCCGCTCCCGCAGGAACGCGCGCAGCTGCGCGCCGTCGACCGTCGCGCCGGTGTGGGGCACCACGCACGCCACCACGACCTCGCCGAGCGTCTCGTGCGGAACGCCGACGGTCCGCGCGACCTTGACGCCCGGGTACCGGATCAACGCTTCGTCGACCTCCAGCGGGGAGACATTCGCGCCGCCGGTCTTGATGATGTCGGTCAGCCGGCCTTCCCAGTACAGCCGGTCCGCGTTGTCGAGGTAGCCCCCGTCGCCGGTGTGGAAGTATCCGTCGGCGTCGAGCGTCTCGTCCAGCGCGGTGCCGAGGTAGCCGAGCATGAGCGTCGGTCCTTTGACACAGATCTCGCCGCGCTCGCCGCGCGCCAGGACGCCGCCGGTGAGCGGGTCGACGATCTTGACGGTATTTCCCGGCAGCGGTCGGCCGCTGCTGCCCGCGATCTCCTCCTCGGGTGTGCAGGCCGGAAAACACGTGGTGATGGTGAACGTCTCAGTGTTGCCGTATGCGTGCCCCGGCTCGGTCCAGGTGGTCGACACACGGGGGTGGCGTGCCGCGGGCGTCTTCACGTCCACGAATCGCAGGCTGCTCAGGTCCGTGGTGGACCAGTTGGGCGCGCCTTCGAGTTGGGCCCACTGATGTGGCCACGCGACCGGGAAGTTCACCCGCTCGGCCCGCATCAAGTCCACAGCAGCGGCGGCGTCGAAGGTCGATTGCAGCACCAGGCTGCCGCCCGCGGCCAGGGTGGCGCCGAGCGCCTGGCCGAAGTTGCCGGACCAGAAGAAGCCGTTGGCGGTCCAGCAGCGCACGTCGTCGTCCGGGCCGAACCCGAACATGCGGCGCAACCGCCACATCTGGATGGCGACGCCGCGGTGGGCGCTGCGGATGCCTTTCGGCTTGCTGGTGGTTCCCGACGAGAAGAACAGCACCGCGGTGTCGCTGGGCTGCACCGTGGCCGCTGTCGCCTCGACCAGCGCCGGTGGCTCGGCGTGCCCACGTACCAAGAACGTGGGCCAGGAATCGATCGCTCCGCCCGGCACCGGCTCGCCGACCACCGCTAGGTGACGCAGGAACGGGTAGGCCGCCGAGCGCACGGCGCCCGGCGCGGCGGCGCCGATCGCCGGTTCCAGTCCGGTCAGCACGGCGGCGAAATCCTTGTTCGCCACGGTCCGTTCGAACAGCAGCACCGATACGCCGGACAGCCGCAGCAGATGGTCGAGTTCCGCGGGGCTGGAGAAGGTGCTGAACGCGACGGCCACCGCGCCGGCCAGCGAGGCGCCGAAGACGGCCGAGAGCCACTCCGGCCGATTCGTCATCAGCACGCCGACCCGGCTGTCCTTGCCCACCCCGCATGCGCGCAGGGCGCGCGCCACTTCGGTGGCGCGCTCCCACAGCTCGGCATAGGTCCAGCGGATGACGCCGGTGTCGGCGTGCGCGACGAGCGCTTCGCGGTCGCCGTACCGCTCGGTGACCTCGCGCAGGAAGCCGGGCAGGGTGAGCGGTCCGAGCCCGGGCTCGTCGGACAGCGGCGGGCCGGTGGCGATCGCCACGGCTCGCGCGAGGGCGTCGTTGGTGTCGGTGGTCATCATCGAACCTCAGTACGGGAGTTCGACTTCGGCGGTGCAGTCCACCAGCACGCCGAAGTCCTGATTGGTCAGCCGCAGTTTCACCTGGACCAGCGGCACGCCCCACGCCGAATCCGTTTCCTTGCCGATGATCTCGGCATCGAAATAGGTCACGTCGCCCTCGAAGGCGGGCAGGCGGAAGTCCGCCTTGCTGTGCCGGACCATGCCGTCGTGCCCGGCCCAGTAGGAGAGGTAGTCGGTGCACCAAGCGCCCATGGTGGCGCCGTAGCCGTAGGCACGCGCCATCCCGACCTCGCCCGCCTTGTCGGCGTCGATGTGCCCGCGGGACGGGCCCACGTACAGACCGTCGCGTTTGCGCGGATCGATGCGCGCGCCCTCTTCGTCGAAGGCGAATCCTTCGGTCCAGCCCGGATCCTGGTAGACCCAGGGGTCCTCGACGCCCTCCGGCGCGGTCCAGTGGAAGGTGCCCCAGATGTTGAACAGGAAAGCGCGGTATTCGGTGGTGAAGCTGGCGATGGTGTGCGGTCCGATCACCCGGCGCGGTAGCCGGTCCCCGACCTTCACCTCGTCGAAATGCGGCGAGACGCCGTCCCGGTTGGACAGGATCCATTCATGGCGCAGCGATTCGATCTCGGCCAGTTCCGCGGTGGTCCAGGTCCGCACCGCGCCGAGCTGGTTGTCGTACATGCCGCGCTTGGTGGCCTCCGACGCCAGATAACGGATGGCGGTGGACCTCTCGCGAGCGACCAGCACACCGTTCTGATTGCGGTGGGCGGTGTCGCCGCGGGAGAACATCGTCGGCCCGGCGAACTTCGTCTCCACCACCTTGTAATCGTGGAATCGCCGGTCCTGGAACAATTTGTCGCCCGGACGCACCGGGCAGCCGTAGAACCACCATTCCTCGCCGCCGAAGATCAGGTGGCTGCCCGGGATGTGGCCGACACATGCCGGCTGCGCCCCGTGCCCGTAATCCAGTGCGACCGCGATCGATTGCGGCGCCACGATGCCGCCGTAGCGGGATTCCCGGGCGAATTCCTGGTCCCAGTGCAGCGGATTGGGATAATCCATCGCCATCACCCAGCGGCGGATGTCGGAGGAACTGCACGGGTCCCACAGTTGCCCGCCGCCCACCGGCTTGCCGACCCGGTGGTCGACGTCGGACAGGTCGAGTTCCACGGCGGATTTCGTCGATTTCCTGGTCACCAGATGCTCCTGATCAACGATTCACGTCGACGACGATCCGGCCGCGCACGGTGCCGTCGATGAGCCGGTCGGCCGCGGTGATCGCCTCGCCGAGGGGGATCTCCTGGGCGATGCTGTCCAGCGCGGCCGGGTCCAGGTCACGGGCGAGCCGTGCCCAGGCGTCCAGCCGCCGCTGCTTGGGCGCCATCACGCTGTCGATGCCCAGCAGCGTGACCCCGCGCAGGATGAACGGGGCGACCGTGGCCGGGAAGTCCATCCCCTGGGCCAGGCCGCAGGCGGCGACCGCGCCGCCGTACCGGGTCTGGGCGCACGCGTTGGCCAGCGTGTGGCTGCCGACGGTGTCGATCACGCCTGCCCAGCGCTCCTTCTGCAGCGGTTTGCCGCGCTCGGCCAGTTCGGCGCGATCCACCACGGTGCCCGCGCCCAGCTGCTGGAGGTAGGCGGTCTCGCTGGTCTTGCCGGTGGCGGCCGCCACGGTGAACCCGGCCTTGCTCAGCAGCGCGATCGCGATGCTGCCCACGCCGCCGGTCGCGCCGGTCACCAGGATCTCGCCCTGGTCGGGGCGCAGCCCGTGGCGCAGCAGCGCTTCGACGCACAGGCTCGCGGTGTAACCCGCGGTGCCGATCGCCATCGCCTGACGTGCCGTGAACTCGGCGGGCAGAGGTACCAGCCAGTCCCCGTTCAGGCGGGCTCGCTGACCGAGGCCACCCCAGTGCGTTTCCCCCACGCCCCAGCCGTTGAGGATCACATCGTCGCCCACCGACCACTCCGCGTGGCTGCTCTCGGTGACGACACCGGCGAGGTCGATGCCGGGGACCATCGGGAACGCGCGCACGACCGGGGACTTGCCGGTGATGGCCAGGGCGTCTTTGTAGTTGAGGGTGGAGTACGCGACCTCGACGGCGACGTTCCCCTCGGGCAGCGTCGCTTCGTCCACGTCCGTCAGCGTGACCTTCGGTCCCGCCTCGCCCTTCTCGATCAGCACTGCGGCAAACATGCGGGGAGATTCCCTTCCTAGAACGGGTGAATACCAAGGTTTTGCGAAGTCATTTTCATAAACGAGAATCTGATTCTCATAGTAGAAAAGCATGCTCCCACCGTCCGATTCGGGTGTCAACCGGTGGTTACCGGCCGGGACCTCCACTCACCGGGCGGTCCAGCCGCCGTCGACGACGATGGTCTGGCCGGTGACGTACCGGGCGGCGTCACCGGCCAGCCAGGTGACGGCGCCGACGATGTCCGCGGCCTCCGCCTCGACCGGCAGCGGGGTGTTGCGGCGCAGGTAGGCGGCGCCGCGCTCGTCGTCGTACAGGCTGTCGGTGATCTCGCTGCGAAAGAAGCCGGGCGCCACCGTGTTCACCCGGATCGAATGTCGCGCCCATTGCACGGCCAGTTCGGCGGTGAGGCCGGACAGTCCCGCTTTGCTCGCCGCGTAGGACGCCTGCGGGATGCCGGGCACGCCGACCCGGCCGCTGATGGAGGAGACGTGGACGATGGAGCCGCGGCCCACCGCGCGCATATGCGGGAACACCGCTTGGGCGAGCAGGAACGGGGCCACCAGATTGAGTTCCAGGGTCCGGTGCACGGCGTCGAGCGGCTCGGATTCGGCGCGTTCGGTGGTGAACCGGTTTCCGGCCGCGTTGACCAGGATCTCCGGCGGTCCCAGGCCGTCGACCACCGCGGTGACCACCGCGCCGATGTCCTCGGGCCGGCTCAGGTCGCACCTCACGGGGAGCCCGCCGATGCGCCCGGCGAGTTCGGTCAGCCGGTCCGTGCGACGGGCCGCGACAGCGACCCGGGCGCCGAGCGCGGCCAGCGCTTCCGCGACCGCGGCGCCCAGGCCGGACGACGCACCCGTCACGATCGCCACCCGGCCGTCGAGATCGAACATGTGCGGGGCGCGATCGGATCGGGAGGTCACGGCTGCTCCTGCGTCGTGGACGGCGCGGTCACCAGTTCGGTCAGGCGCGTGCGCTCGATCTTGCCCATGGCGTTCACCGGCAGCGCGTCCACGCGGGTCCAGATCTCCGGCACCTTGTATCCCGCCAGCTCGCGTCGGCACAATCGCGCTACGGCGTCGAGATCTATTGTGGGAACCGCGCTTTCGATCACGGCCGCGACTTTCTGGCCGAGCCGCTCGTCCGGCACCGGGCACACGGCGACTTTCGCCACGTCGGGGTGTGTCGCGATGACCCGCTCCACCTCGAGCGGGTAGACGTTCGCCCCGCCTCGGATGATGACCATCTTCTTGCGATCCAGCACCGAAAGCGTGCCCTCGGCGTCGACGGTGCCGACGTCGCCGGTAGGGATCGGGCCCGGCTCCGGCGGCCGCACGCCACCACGCTCCCAATAGCCCAGCATCGGCGTCCACATTCCGGCCCACGGGCCGGTGGCGGCCGCCTGCAGCCGCAACTCGCCGAGCGAGCCGGGCGGCAGCCGGTGGCCCTCGTCGTCGTAGGCGGCGACGTCGTAGTGCGGCAGCACCCGGCCGCTGGCGCCGGGGACCCATCCGTCGCCGGGCGGATCGATCGAGACCACCGTCGGCGCCTCGGTGAGACCGTAGGTGACGCGGGGCACCGGTCCGTGCGCGGCCGCGAAAGCCGCGCGCACCGAGTCGGGAGTGTCGCTGCCGCCGCTCCAGACTTCGCGCAGCGAGCCGAGATCGAGTCCCGGTTTGCGCGCGAGGTCGTAGAGCTGCGCCGGTGCGCCGTTCCAGACCGTGACGCGACGCTCGGCGATCCACTCGGCGACACCATCGGCATCGCGGCGGTCCATGACGACCGCGCAGCCGCCTGCCTGCGCGGTGAGCAGGGTGGACAGCACCATCAGATTGAGGATCGTCAGCGGGAAGCTGTCGCCCTTACGCAGCTCGGGCCCCCAGCCGCGGGTCGCCGTCAGCACGGCGCCGGGCAGCAGCAGGTTGCGCTGGCTGTGCACCACGGCCTTGGGCTGCCCGGAGGTGCCGCTGGTGAAGGCGATTCCGGCCGGGGCGTCGATGTCCTGCTCGACCCGTGGCGCGGGCGCGCGGTCGAGCAGCGCCGCCCAGTGCTCGGGGTCGACCGTCCGCGGCGAGTCCACCCGGCACCGCGGGCCGGCGAGCAGGACGGCCGGTTCGCACAGATCGTGCAGGTACTGCTGTTCGTTCGCGGCCAGCGCCTCGCCGATGCCCGCCCATACCGCGCCGATGCGCTGCGCGCCGTGGAAGGCCGCCACGATGTCGAGGTCGTTGGGCAGGCAGGCGGCCACGCGGTCGCCGGGACGCACGCCCAGTGACCAGAGCGCGCCCGCCGCGCGGTGGGCCTGGTCGTCGAGTTCGACGTAGGTCCAGGCGCCGGAGGTGGCTTCCACGGCCATCGCGTCCGGGCGGGAGCCGAGGGCGGTGTCCAGCACCTGGGCGATGGGGCGAAGGGCGGGCGCGCCGGGCGGGGCGCCGCCGTTGAAACTGTCCACAGCGTCCTTGATATCACTATCCTTGCAAAGATTCATCAGATAGGCTCGGCGCCGGTTGCGGGGGCAAGGGGCGGCGGCGGAGGGGTTGCGGAAAGAGGCATGGTGATGGCACACAGTGGTCCGCTGTCCGGAGTCCGTGTCGTCGATCTGACGGCGATGGTCATGGGCCCGTATTGCACGCAGATCATGGCCGACATGGGCGCGGACGTGATCAAGATCGAGCCACCGGACGGCGACAACACCCGCTACATCTCGGTGGGTCCGGAACGGGGGATGAGCGGCGTCTTCGTCAATGTCAACCGGGGCAAGCGCAGCGTGGTGCTCGACTTGCGGTCCGAGGACGGCAAGCGGTCGTTGCGCGAACTTGTCGGGCAGGCCGACGTATTCATCCATTCCATGCGCGCCTCGGCGATCGCCCGGCTCGGCTTCGGTTACGACGACGTGGCCGCGCTCAATCCTTCGATCGTCTACACCAATTGCTACGGCTACGGCCGCCGTGGCCGCGACGCCGGGCTCACCGCCTACGACGACACCATCCAAGCCGAGTGCGGTCTGCCCTTCGTTCAGGAGCAGCTCACCGGCACCGCCGGGTACGTCGGCACCATCATGGCCGACAAGATCGCCGGGATGACCGCGCTGTACGCGACCACGATGGCGCTGTTCCACCGGGAACGCACCGGGCAGGGGCAAGAGGTCGAGGTGGCGATGTTCGAGACGATGGCCGCGTTCATGCTGGTCGAGCACGCCAACGGGGCCATGTTCGATCCGCCGCTGGGGCCCGCGGCCTATCCGCGCGCGGTGACGCCGAACCGCAGGCCCTATCGCACGGCGGACGGCTACCTGTCCGCGCTGGTCTACAACGACAAGCAATGGGCGGCGTTCGTCGAGGCGGTGCGCCCGCCGTGGGCCGGCCCGGAGTTCGCGACCCTGGAACAGCGCGCGGCCCGCATCGACACCGTCTATGCCCGCCTCGGCGAGACGTTCCGCGAGCGAACCACCCGCGAGTGGCTGGATCTGCTCCGGTCGCTGGACATTCCGGCCGCGCCGGTCCGCTCGCTGGACGAGCTCTTCGACAATCCGCATCTCGCCGATGCGACTTTCTTCGAGACTGTTGATTCTCCGTACGGAACGGTTCGCTTTCCCGGACCACCAACGTGGTTCTCCCGCACTCCGGGGCGCGTCGCGGCAGCCGCGCCCCGGCTCGGCGCCGACACCGCCGAGGTGCTCGGCCGGCTGCCATCGGCCGCCGATGGTCGCCCGAACGGCCGGGTGCAGCGGTGACCGCGTTGCGCGAGGCCGCCGACCTCGACCTCACGACGATCCTGCGGGCCGGTGACCGCATCGTGGTCGGGCAGGCGTGTGGCGAGCCCACCACCTTGATCGAGGCGCTCATCGCGCAGGGCGGCGCGATCGGTGGCGTGTCCGCGTTCATCGCGACGAGCTTCTCCGGACTGTTCACCCCGGCCGCGACCGAGGCATTCGCCCTGTCCAGCATGGGAGCGATCGGTGCGCTGCGGTCGCTGGCCAAAGAGCATCGGCTGAGCATCGTTCCCTGCCACGTCAGCCGGGTGGGACCGATGATCGAAGCCGGAATCCTCGGCTGCGATGTCGCTTTCGTGCAGGTGAGTCCGGCCGACGAGCGCGGTGAGCACAGCTTCGGCCTGGTCAGCGACCATGTGCGCGCGGCGGTGGCGGCGGCGCGCGTCGTGGTCGCCGAGATCAACGACCAGGTGCCCTTCACGCTGGGGGAGCGGCTGCCGGGCGCCGAAATCGACTACGCCGTCCGGGTTTCCCGGCCGCCGGTGCAGGTGCCGCCCGCGCGGATCGGCCCGGTGGACGAAGCGATCGCCGGGCACGCGGCCGCCTATATCGAGGACGGCGCGGTGCTGCAGATCGGGGTCGGCGCCGTGCCCGACGCCGTGTTGCGCCTGCTGCACGACCGCACCGATCTCGGCGTGCATTCGGGGATGATCGGCGACGGGTTGGTCGACCTGGTCGAGTCGGGCGCGATCACCAACGCGCGCAAGACCATTGATCGCGGGGTGTCGGTCACCGGCGCGCTCATCGGCACCGAGCGCCTGTACCGGTTCGCCGACCGCAATGCGGCGATCCGGATGTGCGCCACCGACTACACCCACGACGCGGGCGTGCTCGCACGGCTGGAGCGGCTGGTCACCATCAATTCCGCCATGGAGGTCGACCTGACCGGGCAGGTGAACGCCGAACAGACCGGTGCGGCCTACCTCGGCGGCACCGGCGGGCAGGTGGACTTCGTCCGCGCGGGCGCCCGTTCGCCGGGTGGGCACGCGATCCTCGCGCTGCCGTCGACCGCCAAAGGCGGCACGGTCAGCCGGATCACCGCCACGTTGTCCGGGCCGGTCACCACGGCGCGCAGTGACGTCGACGTGATCGTCACCGAGTTCGGCGCCGCCGAACTCGCCGGGCAGACGCTGGCCGAACGCACCCGCAGACTGATCGCCGTCGCGCACCCTGATTTTCGCGAAGAGCTGGAACGCGCGGCCCACGTCGTCCAGCGGAGAGGGTTCTGATGTCCGACGCCGTTGTCTTCGAGGCCCGCCCTGACGGGATCGCGATCATCACCCTCAATCGGCCGCAACGGCGCAATTGCCTGGCTCGGGACGTGCGGGAGGGCCTGTTCGACGCCTGGGACCGGTTCGAGCACGATTCCACGCTGCGCGTCGCGATCCTCACCGGCGCGGGGTCGAAAGCCTTCTGCGCGGGCGGGGATCTCGAGGAGATGGTCGCGACCGGCATGACGGTGCCGCCGCGGGACATGTACCCGCTGCCCTACGACACCCTGGAGCTGTCCAAGCCCACCATCGCGGCGGTCAACGGCGCCGCCTTCGCCGGGGGCTGGATGATCGCCCAGGCATGCGACCTGTGCGTCGCGAGCACCACCGCGACCTTCGCGGTCACCGAGGTGAAAGTGGGCCGCAGCTCGCCGTGGGCCGCGCCGCTGATCCACATGATCCCGCAGCGGGTGATGATGGAGATTTTGCTGACCGGCAAGCCGATCGATGCGCGCCGGGCCTATGAGATCGGGCTGGTGAACCGGTTGGCTGAACCGGACGATCTGATGGACACCGCGCTCGGGCTGGCAGCCGAGATTCTCGCGGGCGCTCCGCTTTCGGTGCGGGCCGCCCGGGAGACGGTCATGCTCGCGACCGAGATGGGGCGCTCGGCCGCGTTGCAAGCCGCGCGGCACGCCTCGGTGCGCTGCTACACCAGCGAGGATGCGCAGGAGGGCCCTCGCGCGTTCGCCGAGAAGCGCAGCCCGCGCTGGACCGGCCGCTGATCCGGCCTGCCGTCCGCCGTGTGTCTCCCTATTGTCCCTATTGACCTCTCTGGAAGAACCATGCTAAGCATGTGCACAGCACAGCATGCTGGGCGAGTGCTCAGTCTGCGCCGGAACGGCGACCGCGACGCCGGTGCGACGTCGGGCGCTGTGCGTCCCCACCGATCAGGAGTGTGCCGTCATGGCCGTATCCCCACTGTCCGAGTCGCCGGAGTCGGTCACCTGCGGGGTGGTGACCGTGCTGTTGGACGGCACGAAGTCCACCATCGAGGCGCGTCCCGGCGAAACCGTGCTGGAGGCCGCGAAGCGGGCCGGGCTCAACCCGCCGTTCGCCTGTGAGGAGGGCAACTGCGGCACCTGCATGGCACGGCTTGTCGAGGGTCGCGTCGAGATGCGGGTGAACGATGCCCTCACCGACGAGGACGTGGCCGAGGGCTATGTGCTCACCTGTCAGTCCCTCCCGCAGACCCCGTCGGTGGGCGTCGACTACGTGTGACCCGATCGCGCGGCTGGGCCCGCGGGTGCCCGCAGTGCACGGATTTCAGCCGGTTCCGCCGGAGCCCGGCGCGCTGAGCGGCTTATCGCCACACGTCCACCAGGACCTTGCCGATCGCGCGGCCGTCGGCCACGTGCCGCAGCGCGGATGCCACCTGTTCGAGCGGGTAGCGCGCGCCGATGTGCGGCCGGACCTGCCCGTCCGCCAGCAGCGCCGCGAGTTCACCCTCGTTGCGCCGATATTCGGCCGGATCGAGATCCTGGAACTGGAACCCCAGCAGCCGCACGCCTTTGAGCAGCACCACATTCAGCGGGATACGCGGGATGACGCCGGAGGCGTAGCCGACCGTGACGAAACGCCCGCGGCGTGCCAGTGACCGCATGGCGGGTTCGGCGAGGTCACCACCGACCGGATCGATGACGGCGTCGGCACCGTCGGGCAGTGCGGCGCGCAGTGCGTCGCGTAACGGCCTCTCGGTGTGATCGATCAGATGCCGGGCGCCGTATCGGCTTGCGGCGGCGAGCTTCTCCGGCGAGGAGGCCACCGCGGTGACCTCGGCCCCCATTCGCACGGCCAGTTGCACGGCGGCCAGCCCGACCCCACCGCCCGCGCCGAGCACGATCACCCGATCGCTCGCGCCGACCCGCGCCACCGACCGCAGCGTGTGGTAGGCGGTGCGATAGGCCACGCCGAAGGCCGCGGCGGTCCGCAGATCCACGCCCTCCGGTATCCGGGTCAGGGCGTCGGGCGTGACCACCACCTCTTCGGCGAAGGCGCCGAACAACCCCGTGCCGGTCACCCGGTCGCCGATCGCGAATCCGGTTACGTTGTCGCCGAGTTCCTCGACGACGCCGGCGAATTCGCTGCCTGGGACGAACGGCGGCGCGACGCTGACCTGATACTTGTCGGCGATCAACAGCACATCCGGGAAATTGACCGCCGCGGCGGCGACCCGGACCCGCACCTGGCCTGCCGCCGGTCGCGGCGCGGCCGACTCCCGCAGCTGCACGACCTCCGGCGGCCCGTATGCCGGGCAGACGGCCGCGCGCACTTCAGCTCCCCCGCCACACCGGCGGCCGCTTCTCCAGGAACGCCTGCGCGCCCTCCTTGGCGTCGGCGCTGGTGAAAACCGTGTCCTGCCAATGCCGCAGCCGTGCGCCCGCGCGGCCGGCGTCGGTGACGGCGAGCCGGACCAGTTCTTTGCAGGCGGCCAGGCCCAGCGGCGCGTTGGCGGCGATCCGCTGGGCGTAACTCAGCGCCGTCGTCAGCACCTGATCCGGTGCGACCACCGCGTTGACCAAGCCGATCTCGTAGCCGCGGGTGGCGGTGATCGGTTCGCCGGTCAGGGTCAGCTCGAGCGCGATGTTCATCGGGATCCGGGAACCGATGAAAGTGCCACCGCCGCCGGGGAAGAAGCCGCGTCGCACCTCCGGGAAGGCGAACTGCGCGGACTCGGAGGCGATGATGAGATCGCTGCCCAGCAGCAGCTCGAGCCCGCCGCCGATCGCGGAACCGTTCGCCGCCCCGACCACCGGGACGGTGACCCGGCCGTGCGCGAGGCGGGTGTAGGCGCTGGTGGCCGGGTCGTCGTCGTCGAACGTGGCGCCGTCGGCGAAGGCGCGCAGGTCCATGCCCGAGCAGAACGCGCGATCGCCGGAGCCGGTGAGCAGCAGGACGCGGATGGTGGGATCGGCTTCGGCCGCCAGCACCGCCGCGCCGATGCCCCGCATCATGGCCATGGTCAGCGCGTTTCGCGCGTCGGGCCGGTTCAGTCGGATGACGGAGACCGCGCCGTCCCGTTCGATCCGGTACTCGTCGAGCCGGCTCATCCGCGGCATCCGCTCGTCCCGGCGAGCTCGCACATCATGATCCCACGTCATGACAACTCCTCTCTGTGCGAGAATAGACTTCTCTGAGTTCAGAATGCAATTCTTGAACGGCCCGGTCAGAGGATGCAGCATCGCTGGAGAAGACGGCTTTCTGCACAGCGGAAGCGGAGGGAGAACCGTGCGGTGGCAGCAGAGAACGTGACGGCGGCGCCGGCCGACGACGTGGCGACCAGGATCGCCCGGCGGACGTTGGCCAAACGCGGTGCCGACTACGCCGCCGAGGTACGCAAGCTCCTGGACGCCGCGCTGACGGTGATCAGCGCGGCCGGTACCGCCGGACGTCCGCGGGTGGCCGATATCGTCGCCGCGGCGGGACTGTCCAACGATGCCTTCTACCGCCACTTCCCGTCCAAGGACGCGCTGGTGGCCGCCCTGCTGGAGGACGGAGCCGAGCGGTTGACCGGCTACGTGGCGCACCAGATGGGCAAGGAGGCCGACCCGCGTGCGCGCGTGCGGCGCTGGGTGGCGGCGATTCTGGCGCAGGCCAGAGAGCGGACGGCGGCCGCGACGCTGGCTGTCCTGTGGAACGCCGCAGGGCCGGGTCTCGGGCTGGCGGCGGGACCGGGCGCGGTGGACAGCGCGCTGGCCGCGCTGCTGCGCGACACGCTCGCGGAATTGGGCAGCGCCGCACCGGATTCCGATGCGGCGCTGATCGCCCACGCCACGATCGGCACACTGGCCGAGCGGCTGCGGCAGCGCAGCGAGCCCTCGCCGGACGACGTCGAGCGCATCACCGCCTTCTGCCTGCGCGCCCTGACCCCGGCGGGCCCGGAGTGAGGGTGCTCAGGCGTCGTCGCGCAGCAGCCGCAGCGGCGCGTGATCGGCCCAGCCCTCCTGCGGCCAGTTGAACCACCCCGCCGACGCCGAGGTCCCGCCGTCGGGGTGCCGCAGCGCGCAGGCCGCCTCCGCATCGAGATCGAGCACCGCTGGGCGCACTCCGTTCGCGGCCAGATCCGCGACGATCGCTTGCCCGAGACCTCCGGCGCCGCCGGTGACGACCGCGACGGCGCCGTCCAATCCCGCCCGTTGCTCGAACCACGTCATCGCGGCGACCGCTCGAGATACGTCTCGCCGAACGCGGCGAGGAAATCGAGCGTGGCCCGACGGTCGCCTGTGCGGCCGGACACCACGATCCAATCCACTCCGGCCTGGGCCAGTTCCGCCAGCGCCGCCCGATGGCGCTCGGCGTCGACGGTGGGAGTGGTGATGCCAGGTGGGTTGTAGGAGTACACGAGGTCGAACCCGTGCCGTTCGGCGGCGGCGGCGATCTCCGGCAGTGGTCCCGCGTCGAGCAGATCACCGTCGTACCCTGCGGTTTCCGGATAGTGGAAAATGAAACGCATTGTCTGCCTGTCGCTTCGCGCCGGTCAGCGGCCTTGCTTGACTTGGTTGAACGGGACGTCGCGATCGGCGGCGAATTCGCGGGGCATGCCGAGCACGCGCTCGCTGATGACATTGCGCGCCATCTCGGTGCTGCCACCCGCCAGGCTCCACGCGGACCGGAACAGGTACTCGAGACCCACCTCGGCCGTGTCGGCCGCGTCCCCGGGGCTGTGGGTCGCCGCGGTGGAACCTGCGATGCGGACGGCCATGTCCGTTTGCAGCCAAGCGTTCTCCGCGCTGAGCAGCCGGGGAATGGCACCGGCCGAGGGCGGCAGATCGCCGTTGGCGATCGCCCGCGAGACGTGCGCGATGAGCTGGTCGCGCACCACGTTCATGGCCCGCGCCTCGCCGATGTCCTCCCGGGTGCGCGGGTCGTTCCATTGCCCGGTGGCGCGGGCCAGCTCGATCAATCGGTCGGCCTCGCCGCCCAGGTGCGGGCGTGCGCCACTGGTGTAGGGCGAGGTGCCGCCCAGCGCGGCCCGCTCGTGGTGCAGCAGCCGGGACGCGGCGTCCCACCCGCCGTCCACCTGGCCGAGCACCGCCTCCTCCGGCAGCGCGACGTCGTCGAAGAACTCCTGGCAGAACTCGGTGGAGCCGGTCACCTGCTTGATCCGCTGCACGGTGACGCCTTCGGCGTGCACCGGCACCAGGAACATGGTGAGCCCGCGATGCTTGGTGACCTCCCAGTTGGTGCGAGCCAGGCACAGGCCGTAGTCGGCGGCGTACGCGCCGGAACTCCAGATCTTGGACCCGTTGAGAATCCAGCGGTCGCCGTCGCGTTCGGCGCGGGTGGTGAGTCCGGCCAGATCCGATCCGCCGCGCGGCTCGGACAGGAACTGCGCCAGGATCTCCTCGCCGCGCAGCACCGCGGGCAGGTGGCTGCGTTTCTGCTCTTCGGTGCCGAGATCGAGCAGGCTCGCCGCGCAGATGGCCAGCGTCGGCACATTCAGCAGCAGTGGCATCTCGTAGGGGAGTGATTCCTCGGTGAACACACGCTGGTGGTCGGGGGTGAGGCCGAGCCCGCCGTACTCCGCAGGGAAGCAGATCCCGGCGAATCCGCCCTCGTGGAGGGTCCGTTGCAAGTGCCGGGCGCGCTCCCATGCCTCCTCCGTGTCGGACTTGTGGTCCGTCGCGGAAGCGGGGCCCAGGTTGTCCCGCAACCAGGTCCGCGCGCGGGCGCGGAAGTCCTCGACGGGCTCCAGATCTGTGGTCATTGCGACGGTGCCTTCCAGTTGGGTTCGATCGGGCTCACGCGGCCGCGGTGTCGAGCAGGTCGGTGATGTGGCGCCGGTGTTCCTCGGGCGTGCCGTAGAGGGCGCGGCCCAAGGTGATCCGGCGCAGATACAGGTGCATGTCGTGTTCCCAGGTGACGCCGATGCCGCCGTGCAACTGCACGCAGTCCTGGGCGATCACCGGGGCTTTCGCTCCCACATAGGACTTCGCGATGCTGATCGCCTCGCCCGCACCGGCCGGGTCGTCGTCCCACGCGGCGGCAGCGGCGGTGGCGGTGGCTCGGCAAGCTTCCAGCCAGGTCTTGTTGTCGGCCATCCGGTGCTTGAGCGCCTGGTAGGAGGCCAGCTGCCGCCCGAAGGTGTAGCGGTCGAACAACCAGGTCAGCGTCGCGGCGAGGGCGGTGTCGGCGGCGCCGGCCATTTCCGCGGCGGTGAGTGCGGCCGCCGCCTGCGCCTGCGCGCGTATCGCGGCCACGGCATCGTCGCCGACGTGCACCACCGCGTCGGCGGAGACCGCGACGTCCTCGAACGACACCCGTGCGGTACGGCGGACCAGATCCAGCGTCCACGTGGGAGTGATCGTCACGCCCGGGGCGTCGGCACGCACCAGCAGCTGCACCGGGCCGTCCGGGCTCTGGGCGCTCACCAGGAACAGGTCGGCCTGGTCGCCTGCCTCCACACGGTCTTTCACACCGTCGACCCGGTAGCCGTCGCCGTCGCGTTCGGCAACGGTGCTCGGTTCCGTGGCGCCGGCGTAGGGGGCGAGTGCCTCGAAGCCGCGGCCCGGTTCGTACACCGCCCACGTCACGATCGTTTCGCCGGTGCATACGGCGGCGACGAGGTCGGCGAGACGATCCGCTTCCGCGGCGAGCCCGGCAAGGACGGCACTGGTCGTGACGAACGGGCCGGGCGCGCAGGCGCGACCCAGTTCCTCCGCCACGAGGGCGAGTTCGGTCATCGGGCTGCCGGAGACCGTTCCGCCGCCGAGTTTCTCGGGCACCAGCATGGCCGTCCACCCCAGTTCCGCTCCGCGCCGCCACCAGCTCCGGTCGAATCCGGTCCCGGACTCGGCGAGGGCGCGCACGGTGGCGACCGGGACGGTGCTCGCGAGGAAGTCGCGGGTGGTCGACTGGAAAAACCGCTGATCCGCGGTGGTGTCGAGGGGCATGATTCCGGTCCTTCGGTTGACGCGCAGCGCGGGATATGGAAATCTCATACTCACAGATGAGAGGCATATTCTCAATCAGGGAAGTCAACTGGCAATGCCCGTCGAAAGCGAGGCAGGCCGGGGCGTCGAAGGGACCGTCGAGTGGTGAACAACTTCCAGGAGCTGGACTTCTTCCTCGGGCAGGAGCTGGTCGCCGATCCGTACCCGTACTTCGACGCGCTGCGCGAGCAGTGCCCGGTGACACGCGAGAAGCATCACGACGTGATGATGGTGACCGGCTACGACGAGGCGCTCGAGGTCTACAACGACGTCGAACGGTTCTCCTCCTGCGTCTCCGTCACCGGCCCGTTCCCGGGTTTCCCGGTTCCGCTGGAGGCGGGATCCGACGTCGACGCGCTGATCGCCGAGCACCGGGACAAACTGCCGATGAGCGACCAGTTGCCGACCCTGGACCCGCCGGTGCACACCGATCACCGCGCCTTGCTGATGCGGCTGATCACCCCGAAGCGCCTCAAGGAGAACGAGCAAGCGATGTGGGCGATCGCCGACCGGATGCTCGACCAGTACCTGGCCAAGGGCAAGGGGGACTGCATGCGTGAATTCGCGGGCCCCTTCACGCTGTATGTGATCGCCGATCTGCTGGGTGTCCCCGAGGACGACCAGGAGGAGTTCCTCCAAGCGCTGCAACGTGATCCGCACCGCGAGGGCGCCAGCGTCGGCAGCACCGCGGGGGAGAACATGTCGCACAACCCCATCGAATTCCTCTACGCCAAGTTCTCCGACTACGTCGAGGACCGCAGGACCAACCCGCGTGGCGACGTGCTGACCAGCATGGCCACCGCGACCTTCCCGGACGGCCGCGAGCCCGAGGTGCTCGATGTGGTGCGGGTGGCGGCGAACCTCTTTTCGGCAGGCCAGGAGACCACTGTCCGGCTGCTCAGTTCGGCGCTCAAGATCTTGGCCGAGCGCCGGGACATCCAGCAGTACCTGCGCGAGGACCGCAGCCGCATCCAGAACTTCATCGAGGAGTGCCTCCGGATGGAGAGCCCGGTCAAGGGCGACTTCCGGCTGGCCAAGGTATCCACTTCGGTCGGCGGGACCGAGGTGCCCGTGGGCACGGTCCTGATGGTGGTCAACGGCGCCGCGAACCGGGACCCGCGCCGCTTCGAGGATCCGACCACCTTCGCGGCGGAACGCTCGAATGCGCGCTCGCATTTGGCCTTCGGGCGCGGTGTGCACACCTGCCCCGGTGCGCCGCTCGCGCGTGCCGAAGCCCGGGTCGCCATCGAGCGGCTGCTCGAGCGCACCACCGACTTCCGTATCGATGAGAGCGTGCACGGCCCCGAGGGCGCGCGCGACTACCGCTATCTGCCGACGTTCATCTTGCGCGGGCTCACCGCGCTGCACCTGGAGTTCGACGTCGCGGAGGGCGGGGCCCGATGAAGGTCACCGTCGACGCGGATCGCTGCCGGGGCCACGGCGTCTGTCTCGGCCTGTGCCCGGACGTTTTCTCCTTGACCGACGACGGTTACGCCGAAGCCACCGTCGCCGAGGTGCCCGCACACCTCGAGGCACAGGTGCACGAAGCGGTGCAGTCTTGCCCCGAGCGTGCCATCGTCGTCGAGTGAGCGCAGCGGCGAGCACGCCGCCCGGAGCGCTGATCAGCTCCGGTCGGCGGGCACGCCCGCGTCGATGGCGGTGTCCAATATCCCCAGGTCGCCGCCCAATTCGGTGACCAACGCGCGCGCTACCGCCACATCTTTGCGGAGGAACTCGCCCACCGAGGCACGAAACACCTCGACCGCCCCCTTCGCCGCGACGCTGGTGACGGCACGGCCGCTACTGCTCGCGTGCGGCAGTGCGGCGAGCAGGGTTGCCTCGTCCACCTCCAGCTGGGCGCCCAGCCGGATCGCGTCGGCGACCAGGCCGATCTGCGCCGCGAACAGCGCGTTGTTGACCAGTTTGACCCGCTGCCCGGCACCCAGCGGACCCACGTGCAGGACGGGATCGGCATACGCCCGCACCACCGCTCGCGCGCGAGCCACCGCGTCCTCGGCGCCGCCGAGGAAGACGGTGAGTTCGCCCGCGGCGATGCTGTGCGGTCCGCCGCTCACCGGCGCGTCCACGACACCGACCCCAGGGGGCGCCGCCGCGGCGATGTCGACCACCGTCGCGGGGCTTCCCGTGGTGTGCACGATCAGCACGGCATCGTGTGGCAGAGCGCGCAGCAGGGGCCCGCCGAGGCACACCTCGCGCACCTGATCATCGGTGAACACGCACAACACAACGGCTTCCGCGTGGCGGGCGGCCGCGGTGACGGATTCGACCGGATCGGCCCCGGTCTCGGCGAGCGCCGCACGCGCCTCGGCGGAGCGCCCGACCGCTCGGACGCTGTGCCCGGCCTGCACCAGGCGCCGGATCATCGGGCGGCCCATCCGCCCGGCTCCCACGAATCCGATGCGCACGCGGGTCCTCCTTTCAGCGCTGCCGGTCCATCAGCGCGAGCGTCGCGTCGGCGGCGCCGAGCACGATTCCAGGGGCGATCCCCGCCGCGTCGGCCAAGCCGGCCACCAGTCCGACGTCCTTGCGGAGCAGATCGCCCGCGTGCGCGGCCAGCCGGTCCAACGTGCCGCCCGCGGAGACGATCCGGCCCAGCGCGAAACTGTTCGCGGTGCCGTGCGAGATCACTTCGCCGAGCCGGTCGGGGCTGATGCCCAGCCCCTGGCCGAGCGCCAGGGTGCTGGCGGCGGTGGCGAGATTCGCGGTGAACAACAGGTTGTTCAGCAGTTTGGTGGCCTGCCCGGAACCCACATCGCCGAGGTGGACGATCGGGTCGGCGTAGGTCTCGAAGACCGGGCGGCTGCGCTCGACGGCCTCGCTCGCGCCGCCGACCATGACCAGCAGCCTGCCTTCCGCGGCGGCGGGCCCGCCGCCGCTGACCGGCGCGTCGATCAGCGCGACCTGCTGGGCCGCAGCCGATTCCGCCAGCTTCCGGCAGGTGTCCGGGTGCACGGTGGAGTGCACGGCGATGATCGATCCCGGTGCGAGTCCGGCCAGCACGCCGTTGTCCCCGGTGACCACCTCGCGCACGTCGGCGTCGCCGACCACGCACAGGCAGACCAGATCGCTGCGCGCGGCCAGGGCGGCGGGTGACGGGGCCGTCACCGCCGCGGTGTCGGCGAACGGCTCCAGCGCAGCGGGGCGGCGCGCCCACAAAGTGGTCGGGTAGCCGCCCTCGACGATGCGGCGCGCCATCGGCGCGCCCTGACTGCCCAACCCGATGAACCCGACGCGCATCAGCGCACCTCCTCGGTAGTGGTTTCCGGCACGGGGGCGGGCCGGTAGAAGACGGCCAGCAGTCCGGCCGTGGCCAGCACGCCCACACCGAGCGCGATGCCGCCACCGGCCCAGCCGGTGATCTCGATATCCGCCGCGTGGTCCAGCGACAGCCACCCGGGCCCGAGCAGACCCAGCGCCAGCGCGACGACGGCCAGCACGAGTACGTACTCGTAGCCTTCCTTGAAGACGAAGAATCCGTTGGCGCGGTGCGCGAGCAATCCGGCGACGAGCATGACCGAGACGACCGCCGCGGCCGCCAGCGGGGTGAGCAGGCCGAGCACCAGCAGGGCGCCAGCGCCGATCTCGGTGATCACGCTCAGCCAGGCCTGCAGCACTCCGTTGCGCAGCCCCAGCCCGCTGAACCACCGCGCCGTCCCGGGGATCCGGCCGCCGCCGATCCAATGATTGACGCCGTGCGCGATCATGGTGACTCCCACGACCACCCGCAGCAGCAGCAGCGCGACATCGGTGACTTCCATGGCCTCACCTTCCTGGCCGCGCGGGTGCGCCGCCGTCGAATTGCATTACGGGACCGGTGAACTCGCCGGTCGTCTCGGCGACGACGCACTCTTCCGCGAAGGCGAGCACCGTCAGGTGGTACGCCGCCGCCGTGTGGCCCAAGCTGAGGTTGTGCCCGGTGTTGGGTTGCAGATTGAGCACCACCCGCGGCGCCGCGCGGAACAGTTCGCCGATGCGGGTCAGTTCCTCGATGTCGTTGCGCCACACCGTCTCATGATCGCCGGCGGTGAACCGCACCGGGATCCGCACCCGCGCGGCCGAGCGCGGGAACTCCCGATCGGCCCAGTTGGCGATGGTGGCGGCTTCCAGCCGGGGACCGGGTACGGCGATCGACGCACCGCCCACGAGTTCGGGTGGATACAGCCGCTGCGGCCGCCACAGCAGGTCACCGAGCCCGGCGGGCCGGGTACCCTCCGGGCGCGGGCCCCACAGCACTTCCTGGGCTTCGGGATGGTGCGTGCGGCCGGTGCCTGCCAACTCCAGGCCGAGCAGTCCGCGGCCGCGCTCGTCGGCGGCCATGCGCAGCGCGAGTTCGCATCCCGCCGAATGCGCCAGCAGGAAGACGCCCGCGCCACGCGGCCGGTCGTCGAGGTGGGCTTCGACGGCCCCGTACATCAGATCGACACGCCGCCGTGGTGATACGAGCTGGTCGGCGAACGGACCCGAAGCGCCGTAGCCGGGCCGGTCCAGCGCGAGCACGGTGTAACCGAGACGCTGCCCCGTCCGCAGCAGCGAGAGTTCGGGATGCCCAGGGCAGTCGAAGTACGCCGAGGTGGTGGCGCCGCCGTGCAGGGCGACCAGCACCGCGCGGGGCGCGGGCGCATCGGCCAGCAGCCCCGACACGGGGATGCCGTCGACCTCGGCCTCCACGGGCAGCGGTCCGGCGTCGGCGAGGGGGCTGAGGTCGGATTCGGTGAGTGTCATCGCGTGCCTGTCTATGTCGCCGCGATCAGGAATCGGCGCGCAGCAGCATCGCCCCGCCGGGCGTGAGCCCGCCGCTGGAGACGACCGCGACCCGGGCGCCTGCGACCTGCCGCTCCCCGCCCGCGCCGCGCAGCTGCACCACCGCCTCGTGCAGCAGGCCCATGCCGTGTGTGCGGCCGTGGGAGAGCTGGCCGCCGTGCGTGTTGACCGGGATCGTGCCGTCGCGGGCGATGTTCTTGCCCCCGTCGAGGAAGTCCTTGCCCTCGCCGATTCCGCAGAAGCCGAGCGCCTCGATCCAGGACAGGCAGTTGAAGCTGAACCCGTCGTAGAGTTCGGCGACGTCGACGTCCTCGGGGCGCAGCGTGGTGCGCGTCCACAGGTGCGCGGCCGGGCCGAGCACCTGTGGTTCGTGGGTGAGCGTGCTCTGGTCCCACTCGACGCGCTCGATGATCTGCGTGCCGACCGCCTCCACCAGCACCGGCGCGGTGGGCAGATCGCGTGCGGCGTCGATCGCCGAGACGATCACCGCCACCGCGCCGTCGCAGGGGACGTCGCAGTCGTAGAGCCCGAACGGGGTGGTGATGGGCCGCGCCGAGAGGTAGTCGTCCATGGTCATCGGGTCGCGGTAGACCGCGGTCGGCTCCAGTTCGGCGTTGGCGCGCTGATTGAGCGCGATCCAGCCCAGCGTCTCGCGCGTGGTGCCGTAGCGATGGAAGTGACGCTGCGCGTTCTGGGCGAGCGTGTGCGCGGCGGAGATCGCGCCGAACGGCGTCAGCCAGCTCGTGGTGCGGCCACCGGAGGACGGGATCCGTCCCGCCTTCGCCAGCTCGTTGAAGGTCGATTCCCAGACGGTGCGGAAGCACAGCACGTGCCGGGCCAGTCCGGCCGCCACCGCGGTCATCGCCGCGACCACCGACCCGCCCGGCCCGAAGGTCTCGATACCGCCGTTGTGCCAGCTGGGGCGCAGACCGAGCGCGGCTTCCAGCGCGGTCACCCCGCCCTCGCCGAAGCCGCCGAGATTGCCGCCGCCGGGATAGGACGCCAGGCCGTCGATGTCGTCGAGCGTCAGGCCCGCGTCGGCTACGGCGCGCTCGCACGCCTCGATCGTCAGCTCCAGCGGTGGCACCATGAGCCTGCGCCCGATCCGGGACATGCCGATGCCGGTGAGCGCGACCTTCTCCTCGAACTTCTCCTGCCGCAGCATCGGCCGCACATATTCGGCGAAACGCTCCGGCTCGATCTCGTCCACCGGCAGCGGTGCGGGCTCGGTTTGCTCGGCGGCGGGACGGAACAGCGGCAGCCAGACGTCGGCGTCCTGCCGGAAGACCACCTCCACCCGCATGCCCAGGGCGAGGTCGCCGGGATCGGCGTCGATGATGTTGGTGGTCAACCGGACTCGGGGATCCTCGACCAGCGCCACCTGCGCCACCACGTACGGCGGTCGCAGGCCCGGCACGGCGAAGCGGTGGTTCACCGTGAAGCTCGCCAGGGTGGCCGCGCCGGAGACCTCCCGCACACCGAGATCGTGCCCGCGGCAGTACCGGCACACCGGTTGCGGCGGATGGATGAGCGCCGTGCAGGATCGGCACTCCTGGATGCGCAGCTTGCCGTCGGCCCCCGAGGTCCAGAAGAACTCGGTGTCCAGGCCGAGCAGCGGCAGCGGCCGGCCCGACGGCTCGGCCGTCGTCGCAGGGGTCTTCTCCTCCGCGTCTGCCACAGCGCCTCCTCGTAGTCGTCGCAGCCGACAGCCGCGTGTGTCCGGCCTCGGGCCACACGCGGCGGGTCGTCCGGTTCCGTTGTCGCCGACCGTTTCCGGTCAGATCTGTGCCGTGCCTTTGTGCACGGTCACCGGCTCGGCGAGCCGCTGCTCGTCGCAGACTTTCTGCAGCTTCTCCAGGGTCTCGTCGAGCCCGGGACCGAGCCGGGGACCCGGGGTGAACTCGGTGGGCAGGTGCCGCATGCCCTGGATGACCGCGATCGTGTCGTAGTGCACGGTCTCCTCCGGGATGCACCGGAAGTCCGGCATCCGGTCCAGCACCGCAACCAGCATCCGCTTGAACACCGTGCGGGCCACATTGGAGCCGATGCAGCGGTGGATGCCGAGACCGAAGCTGTAGTGCCGGTTGCCTTTCCGATCCAGGATCAGTTCCTCCGGATTGTCGAACACCGCCGGGTCGCGGTTGGCCATCGCCCAGGACAACCAGACCCGATCACCTTCTTTGAAGGAGGCTCCCGCCACCTCGCAGTCCTCCGCGATGGTGCGCGCGTCGCCCGGCGCCGGGGTGTAGTAGCGCAGGAACTCCTCGGTGGCCGAGTCCAGCAGCAGATCCCGTTCCCGGCTGAGGGTTTCGCGCTCGCCCGGATGCTCGGACAACCATTCGAGGGCGTGCGCGGTGAGCGCGGTGGTGGTGTCGAAACCGCCGCCGATGAGCAGGCTGAGCATGCCCAGGATCTCCATGTCCGGCAGCGGCTCCCCGTTGACCGGCGCGGAGGCGACCGCGTGGATGAGGCCGGGACGGGGATTCTCCCGGATCTCGGCGAGGTTGGTCAGCAGGTCCAGACCCATCGTGCGGTGCATCTCCGCGATGCGCGGGTAGTCCGGCGAGTCCGGCGGCGTGTACACCGCCGCGTGCACCGGCTCGTTGTAGATGGTCCACTTCCGCAACGGGACGCCCAGCATCCCCAGGGTCAGCACGGCGGGAACGACATTGGCCAGATCGTCGACGAAATCGATACGGCCGCTCTCGATCTTCTCGTCCAGGGCCGCGCGCACCACCTCGTCCACGAACGGAATCCAGCGTTTGACGGCGGCGGGGGAGAGATACGGGTTGAGCGCGGAGCGCAATTCCCGGTGCTCGGGCTCGTCCATCTCCAGGATGCCGCCCCGGATGCCACGCGCCCGGGGCGGCGCCGGAATGGAGATCCCCTTGTAGCCCTTTCGAACACCCTGCGGGTCGTTATCGTTGGAGACGTGCGGGCAGCGCGCGAGTTCGAACACTTCCTTGTTGCCCGCGGCCACCCAGTGACCCTCGTAGGTGTCGGTCCAGGCGAGCGGGCACTCGCTCTGCATCTCCTCGGTGATCGACTGGAAATTCTCCCGGTATTCCGGTGCGTACCGGTCGAAATGAAACCGAGGCTGCTTGCGGTCGGTGGCGTTTTCCACGGTCATGGCGCTTCCCCTACTCGGCGATCGAGATCGCGCGTTCCGGGCAGGAGTGGACGGCCTCGCGTACCTGATCCTGCTGATCCGCCGGAATCGATTCGCCGACCGGCGAGGAGTGGCCGTCGATCTCGCTGAGTTCGAACGATTGCGGGGCGATCATCGCGCACAGCGTGTGCCCTTGGCAGCGCTGCTGATCGACTCGGACCTTCACGGTGTTTCTTCCTCTCAGATGTGGTAGTCGTACCACTTCAGGTAGCCGCCCGCGTCGACGCGCAACTGTGTGCCGGTGATGTAGCGCGCCTCGTCGGAGGCCAGGAACAACACCGCGTCGCTGATGTCCTCGGGCTCGACGTAGGGGGTCGGCATGGCCTGCTGCACATGGAAGGCGGGTTCGGCGTCCGCGCGGGTGGGATGTTCCAGATCCGGGCGGAAGGATCGGTACATCGGCTCGCTCTGCAGCATCGGGGTGTTGCAGTTGGTGGGGTGGATGACGTTGGCTCGGATGTTCTGCGGCGCGATGTGCAGGGCGAGCGCGTGCACATACTGCGCCAGGCCGCGTTTGGCGACCACGTAGGCGATGCCGCCGGGATCCTTACCCGGCTGGTCCACTTTCGAGACGTCCATCAACGCGGCCACTGACCCGGTGGCGATGATCGAGCCGCCCGCGCCCAGATGCGGCAGCGCGACCTGGATAGTGTTGATCACGCCGACCAGGTTGGTATCGATGACGTCGGACCAGGCCTGCCACTGCGGCGTGCCCTTCATGCCCGCGATGCCGGCTTGGGCGATCACGATGTCCAGCCGCCCGAACTCCGCGACACCGCGTTCCAGCACGGCGCGCAACTGCCCGGCCTCGCGTACGTCGGCCGGTTCGGCGACGATGCGGCGACCGGTTTTCTCGACCAGCCGCGCGGTCTCGTCCAGGTCTTCCTGGCGCGACAGCGCGTATCCGATCGTGTCGATGTCGCGGCAGATGTCCACCGCGATGATGTCGGCACCTTCCTGCGCCAGCCGTACCGCATGGCTGCGGCCTTGGCCACGAGCGGCTCCGGTGACGAAGGCGACCTTGCCCTCTACACGTCCCACGGGCCTTCCTTTCGATCCTGCTTCATTCGGGCTGCATCCGTCCCGCACGCTCGGTGCGCGACGGGTCTCAGGTGTTGCGTCCGCCGTTGACGCCGAGGATCTGGCCGGTGATGTAGCCGGCCTCCTCGGAGATGAGGAACGCGCAGGCGGCCGCGATGTCCTCGGGTGTGCCGACCCGGCGGACCGGAGTCCGCTGGATGTGGTCCTCGACGGTGCCGCCGAGCCGGCGGGCCTCCTCGTTCTTGCGCAGCATCGGGGTGTCGATGAACCCGGGCGGCACCGCGTTCACGGTGATGCCGGACGGGCCCAGTTCCAGCGCCAGCGCTTTGGTCAGGCCGTTGACCGCCGACTTGGCCGAGACGTAGTGCGTCATGAACGGCTGGCCCGAATGCGTGCTCGAGGAGGAGATGTTGACGATGCGCCCCCAGCCCGCCGCCAGCATGTCCGGCAGCACCGCTTGGACACAGTGGAAGACGCCGTTGAGGTTGACATCGATCACTCGCTGCCATTCCTCGAACGAGATGTTCTGGAAGCGTTTGAAACCGTCGACGCCCGCGGCGTTCACCAGCACGGTGACCGGGCCGAGCTTGCCGCGGATGGCGGTCAGCGCCTCGGCGATCTGCTCCGGTTCGGTGACGTCGGCGCGGTAGGCGAAGTCGTCGTCGGCGGGCGGATTGAGGTCCAGCGAGGCGACATGGAAACCGTTGCTGCGCAATCGTCGTGCGATCCCCAGCCCGATTCCGGACGCCCCTCCGGTGACCACTGCCGTCTTCACGCGTGCGACCCCTCTCCGGTACTCGAGCCGACCGGCGCCCGGCGCTCGCCCGGCTCGGTCGAGGCCGGGTGGCGTGTTGTGTCGACCACAAGAATCTCCCTTCCGAATGTGAGAACCGTACTCTCGTTCTGATCGGGTGCGCAAGAGCCGCGCTGCCGAGCGGCGGAGTCCGGCCTGGCGGGCTCGCGGCGGTGGGTGGTGCGGGCGCAGGTTGGCGATAGTGGCTGCATTTCGGTATGGCGAGTGTTAAATTCTCGGATATAGAGAATGTTATTTCCACATCCGGCGAGGAGACAGGATGTCAACGCAGGAACAAGCGGTAGCGGTGGCGCGGCGGCTGCTGATCGACGGACAGCTGGTCGAGACCGGGCGCACGCTCGCATCGCTCGATCCCGCCACCGGTGCGGTGTACGGCCACGCGCCGGAAGCCGGTGTGGCGGAGGTGGACGCGGCCGTCGCGGCGGCGCGGCGGGCGTTCGACACCACCGATTGGGCGACGAATCACCAGTTCCGGGCGCACTGCCTGAACCAGCTGTACCAAGCGCTGCGCGACAACGTGGAGGAACTGCGCGAGCTGACCATCGCGGAGGTCGGCGCGACGCGCACGCTCACTCACGGCAACCAGCTCGAGATCCCGTTCGAGATCGTGCGCTACTACGCGGGGCTGCTGGCGGACTACGCCTGGAGCGAAGACCTCGGCGTGGTCGAGATCCGCGGTCAGCAGCACCGGCGCTGGGTGGAGTTGGAAGCCGCCGGCGTGGTGGCCGCCATCGCCGCCTACAACTACCCGCATCAGCTGGCGCTGGCCAAGCTCGCGCCCTCGCTCGCCGCCGGATGCACCATCGTGCTCAAAGGCGCGCCCGACACTCCGCTGGCCACCTTGGCGCTGGGGGAGATCATCGCGCGGCACACCGACATCCCGGCCGGCGTGGTGAACGTCCTGGCTTCCTCCGATGTCGAGGTCGGCAAGCGGATGACCACCCACCCCGACGTCGACGTGGTGACCTTCACCGGGTCCACGCCGGTGGGCCGCCAGATCATGGCCGCCGCCAGCGGCACGCTCAAACGGGTGTTCCTGGAGCTGGGCGGCAAGTCCGCGATGATCCTGCTCGACGACGCCGACTACACGAAAGCCGCTCTGTTCGCGGCGTTCAGCGTGGTCACCCATGCCGGGCAGGGTTGCGCGCTGACCACCCGGGTGCTGGTGCCGCGGCAGGACCACGACAAGCTCGCCGAGCTGATCGCGGGCAACTTCGCCCACGTCACCCACGGCGACCCGAGCGATCCGAAAACCTATATGGGCCCGCTGATCAGTGAACGCCAGCGCGAGAAGGTGCACGGCATGGTGCAGCGCGCGGTGGCTGCGGGCGCCACCCTCGTCACCGGCGGCGAGAAGCTGAACCCGGGCTACTTCTACAAGCCCACCCTGCTGGCGAATGTCGACCCCGACAGCGAGATCGCGCAGGAGGAGGTGTTCGGGCCGGTGCTGACGCTCATTCCCTACACCGACGAGGAAGAGGCGGTCCGCATCGCGAACAACTCCATCTACGGCCTGTCCGGAGCGGTGTTCAGCGCCGACTCGGACCGGGCGAAGGCCGTCGCGCGCCGCGTCCGCACCGGCACCCTCAGTATCAACGGCGGCAACTACTTCCATCCCGACGCGCCGTTCGGCGGATACAAGCAGTCGGGCATCGGCCGGGAGATGGGCCGCGTCGGGCTGGAGGAATTCCTGGAGCGCAAGACCCTCGCGGAGGTGGTCGCGTGAGCCGGCGCCGGCGAGTGCACCGAGGGCACAGCGCGCACTCGTGCGCGCCGGGGCCGAGCACGGGCGAGGTGGTGTCGTGAGCAAGCCGCTGGAAGGCATCCGCGTGCTCGAAGTCGCGATGTACGGGTTCGTCCCGTCGGCGGGCGCCGTGCTCTCCGACTGGGGCGCCGACGTGGTCAAGGTCGAGCACGCCGTCACCGGTGACCCGCAGCGCGGCCTGCGGCAGGTCGGGGCGTTCAAGGTCGAAGGCAACCCGAATCCCAATGTCGAGCACGCCAATCGCGGCAAGCGCAGCATCGGCGTCGACATGTCGGTGGCCGAGGGCCGTGAGGTGATCTACGACCTGGCCCGTCGTGCGGACGTGTTCCTGACCAGCTTCCTGCCGCAGGCGCGCGCCAAGTTCGGCATCGACGTGGACGACATCCGCGCGGTGAACCCGGACATCGTCTACGCGCGGGGTAGCGCGCTGGGACCGCGCGGTGTCGAATCCGACCGGGGCGGCTACGACATGACCGCGTTCTGGTGCCGCGGCGGCATCGCGGCCACCATCACCCCGCCCGGCATCGAGGGCATGATCCAGCCGCCCGGCCCGGCGTTCGGCGACACCATCTCCGGCACGAATCTCGCCGGCGGGATCGCCGCCGCGCTGCTGAAACGGGAACGGACGGGACAACCTTCGGTGGTCGACGTCTCGCTGCTCGGCAGTGGGCTGTGGGCGATGGGCCACACCGTCGCGTTGTCGGCCAGCCAGGACAAACCGCTGGTGGCGCCGGTGCCGGGCGCCCACGGCGCGCCGACCAATCCGCTCTCGGGCCTCTACGCCACCGCCGACGACCGCTATCTGTCGTTCGTCATGCTGCAGCCCGCCAAGTTCTGGGCCGACGTCTGCCGCCACATCGACCGGCCGGAGTTGGCCGACGATCCGCGTTTCGCCGACGCCGGGCAGATCGCCGCGCACACCGCCGATGCGGTGCAGATCCTGCGCGAGGTGATCAAGGGACGCACCCTGGCGGAGTGGACCGAGCGCTTCGCCACCCTGGCCGGACCGTGGGCTCCGGTGCAGGACTCGTGGCAGGTGACGCAGGACGCGCAGATCAGGGCGAACGAATATCTGTTGCCCGCAGGCGAATTGGAGCTGGTGTCGAGCCCGGTGCAGTTCGACGTCGGCGCACCGGAACTGCGGCCCGGGCCCGAATTCGCCGCCCAGACCGAGGAGGTCCTGCTCGAACTCGGCCTGGATTGGGATCGCATCATCGCGCTGAAGGCCGCGGGCGCGGTCGCCTGAGCGTGGGAAAAGAGGGACCGATGCCGTACGTCGCATCGCTGGGCACGTATCTGCCCTGCTGGGGTAGCCAGCGCAGCCGGATTCCCGGTGACGACGAAGACGCCGTCACCCTGGCGGTGGAGGCGGGGCGTTCCGCTGTCGCCCTGGGCGAGCCGGTGGAACGGGTGGTGCTGGTCAGCCGGGACCTGCCGCTGGTGGAGGGCAGCAACGCCGCGGTGCTGCTGGCCGGCCTCGGCCTGGATCCCGAACTCGAGGTCATCGAGCGGCTCGGCGGCGCACCGGCGGCGCTGGACGCTCTGAGCTCGGCCCGCCCGCGCACCTTGGTGATCGGTGTCGACCTCGAACCGGCGGGTGCGGCGGCGGCCTGGGTCTCCGACCGCGACGGCCTGCAGGTGCGCACCGCGGCGCGGGTCACGCGCAGCCTGCCGGTGCGCACCCGCAACGCGCTCGGTGCGGTGCACGACTACGGCGATCCCCGGCTGCTGCACGAACGGGGGCTGGTCGCCTCGCTCTCGGCGGCTTGGCTGGACACCCCGGTCGCGGTGGCCGGCGTCGATTACAAGCAGGCCGCGGCGCTGTGCCTGGCCGCGCCACCGCAGTTGCCGACGCTTGGCGCCAGCGCGGGGCTTTTCGCACTCGCCGCGATGGCCGATTGGGGCGGGGCCGGGTTGCTGGTGGGAGTGGAACAGGCCAACCTGTCCGGGATCATGGTGGTCCCGGGCGCGGCACGGGTGCGGCGCAACGAACCGCCCGCGCGAGCGCTTCCGGAAGTCGTGTCCCTGCCCGGCGCGGACCTGCCGATCTCCCTGGCAGCGTACGAGCGCGCGTTCGAAGCCAAGGTCCGCTGGGAGGCGGGCAGGCACGGCGACAGCGCGGAGCTGGACTTCCCGCCCCGCTACCGGGTAGGCCCCGACGGCACACTCAGCACCGCTTACACCCTGGTGCCGCTGCCGCGGACCGGAAGCGTCTACGCCGAGACCACCGTGCGGATCCCGGTGCCGGGGCTGAAGAGCCCGTACTCGCTGGTGATCGTGGAGCTCGACGACGTCGGGGTCCGCGCGCTGGCCAAGGTCACCGGCGCCGACCCGGGCACGGTGGCCATCGGCGACCGCGGGCGCATGGTGCTGCGCCGGGTGGCGGTGCGCTCCGGCGTGCCCGATTACGGATACGCGTTCGAACCGGAACCGGAGGCGGCATGAGGAAAGTGGCCATTGTGGGCGCGGGGATGACGCCCTTCGCCGAACACTTCGCACTCGGCATCCAGGACCTGCTGCTCATGGCGTTCGCCGACTGCGCGGCCTCGGTCGACAAGGGTCTGCGCACGGCCGACCTGCAGGCCGCCTGGTTCGGCGCCATGGGCACCACCGGCGGTTTCCCGGCCGGGGTGCTGGCCGACGCGCTCGATCTACCGGACCTGCCCGTGACGCACATCGACAACTCCTGCGCCACCGGCAACGACGCGGTCCGCAACGCGCTGTTCGCCATCTCATCCGGCGCGGTCGACGTCGCGCTCGTGATCGGCGCGGACAAGCTGCGTGAGACGGCGCAGAAGGACCTGCTCCGCGCGTGGGAGACGCTGACCAGGGACAACGCCTGGGACTACCAGCTCGGCCTGTTCGCGCCCGCCGGTTTCGCGTTGCACGTCAACCGGTATCTGTACGAGTCGTCGGCGACGCGCGAACACCTGGCGATGGTGGCGGTGAAGAACCACCGGCACGGCGCACGCAACCCCAAGGCGCGGTTGCGGTTCGAGATCACGCTCGAGCAGGCGCTGGCCGCGCCGATCGTGGCCGACCCGTTCGGCGTGTACGACTGCGTCCCGCAGAGCGACGGCGCGGCGGCCCTGGTACTCGCCGCCGAGGACGTGGTGGACCGCTACACCGACAGCCCGGTGTGGATCCGCGGCGTCGGTCTCGGCTTGGATTCGGTGATGCACCAGCACAAGCGGGACCTGACCACCTTCCCCGCGACGGTGCGCGCGGCGCGCGCGGCGTTCGCGATGGCGGGGCTGGGCCCGCGCGACGTCGATGTCGCCGAGGTGCACGATTTCTTCACCGGCATCGAGCTGATCAGTTACGAGGACCTCGGTTTCGCCGAGCGCTTCGAGGCGCACAAGCTGGTCGAGGCCGGAGCCACGGCGGTCGGGGGCGTGCTGCCGGTCAATCCCAGTGGCGGGCTGAAGACGAAGGGGCATCCACCGGGTGCGACCGGCGTCGCGCAGTGCGTGGAGCTGTTCGAGCAGCTGCGCGGCCACGCGGTCAACCAGGTGGACGGCGCGCGAATCGGGTTGGCGCACAACCTCGGCGGGCCGACCGCGGTGTCGGCGGTGACGATTCTCGAAGGGCCGCACTGAGGCGCGCCGCGGCAGCGGACAGCCCCGGTGCGCAACGGTCTCGGCCGTTGCGCACCGGGGCTGTCGTCGCTCAGATCGGTTCCCAGACGGTGATCCTGGTGCGGGCCGGGTCGGCGGCCGGGGTGACGGCCATGCGTCCGTCGGCGGCCCGCTCGCCGAGTTCCGCGAGCACGGTGCGGACGTCGCCGTCGATGTCGTACACCGCGAGGTAGCGCGCCTCTCCTTCGCCACCCCGGAGCAACCGGTGGCGGGTGCACGACAGGACGCCGGGCACGGCGAGCATCTCGGGGATGTGCGTCCCGGCGTACCACTCGTTGTACTCGGCGTCCATTCCGTCACGCGGAGTGGAGAAGATCAGCAGCCGCACTCCGCCGCCTCAGCTCGCGCGCTGGGCGTAGGCCGCCGCGTAATCCTTGCGCGACGTGGTCGAGGTGTCGACGTCGGTCGCGTTCGCCCGCAGCGCCCCCACGGTCGCCTGCTCCTTCGGGATGTGCGCGAACGGGTCCCAATTGAAGTGGCGGGTGGCGTTCTCCCAGGTGATCTTGTGGATGTCGGTGTCGTCGGCCCCGGCGGCCTGCAGCTCCCCGAGCACGAACTCGGGGGCATCGGGCCAGATCGAGTCCGAGTGCGGGTAGTCGCACTCCCACGCGATGTTGTCGATGCCGATGTCGTGGCGGAACTTCAGCGCGGTCTTGTCGGTGACGTAGCAGGCGAGCACGTGCTCGCGGAATACCTCGCTGGGCAGCTTGCCGCCGAAGTCGCGGCGCAGCCAGCGCTGATTGGTGTAGTGCCGGTCGGAGCGGTCCAGGAAGAACGGGATCCAGCCGACACCGCCCTCCGACAGCGCGACCTTCAGTTTCGGGTAGCTGCGGAACGCGGGGCCCCACAACAGATCCTGGGCCGCGATCAGCGAGATGCTCGGCGCCAGCACCATCAGGTTGTCGATGGGCGCGTCCGGCGCCAGCCGCAGCACGCCGAAGCCTTGGCCGATATGCAGGTTCATCACCGTCTCGTTGTCCGACAGGGCCTGGAAGACCGGCGCCCAGTAGTCGAGATCGTGGTAGCTGGGCAGGCCGTCGATGTGCGGCAGCTCAGGCATCGTCACCGAGTGGCAGCCCCTGGCGGCCAGCCGCTCGATCTCGGCGACCGCCAGCGCCGGGTCCCACATCGGCAGGATTCCGATCGGAATGAACCGGCCCGGGTAGGCGCCCGCCCAGTCCTCGATGTGCCAGTCGTTGTACGCCGAGATCATCGCGACGGTGATCTCGTCCTGGCCGCCGCGGCTGAGATGTCCCGCGCTGAAGCCGGTGAACGTGGGGAAGCACATGGAGGCGAGGACGCCGTTGGCGTCCATGTCGCGGACGCGGTCGTGCACGTCGTAGACCGCGGGCCGCATCTCGGCGTATCCGGCCGGGTCCCTGCCCCATTCCTCGGCGGGCCAGGTGACGACGGCGTTGAGACCGGCCACACCGGTGGGCCGGTCCCGGTACACCCACTGGTCGATGCCGTTGTCGTCCGCGACGACCTTCGGTGCGAGATCGGCCCACTTCTTCGGAACGTGGCCGTCGAACATGTCGAGCGGCTCGACCACATGGTCGTCGATGCTCACCAGGATCATGTCGTCGATGTTCACGTGACTCCTCGCTGTTCGTGCGCTGCGCCGGGTCTGCGCCCTGGCGATCCGAGACGATAAATCTTCAATGAAGAGAATGCCGCTCTCATAGCTGCAATAGACGATACACCCACGGTTGGGGCCGGGTCGACACTCCATCGGTGCGGCAGCGTTCGGTCTCCGTCGCCCGCGAGCCTTGTTGTGACGGTAAAATGAAACTATCCTAAAAAGAGAATTACATTTCCGCACGCGATCGCCCATGGACCCGCAATCCCAGGAGGTCCCCGAATGAACGACAACCACCGCACCGCAGCGGCACCACGGGAGCCGCTTGCGACGGCCGGGCGGGCAGCATCCGGGATGCGTCGGCCCCGGAGGCCGGCATGAGCGCGCCGCACCCCCTGGTCGAGGACGCGCGGCGCGGACCCGTGCCCGGCATCCGCCTGGCCTGGGAGCTGACCGGTGGCCGTGATCTGCCCGGCGAGCGCGGCCGGACCGGCGGGTTCCCACGCGACCCGCGCGAACTCGGGACGTCGGAGTGCTTCGCGCTGCTGGACGAATTCGAGTCGATACGAGTATCGGCCGTCGAGATCGGCGGTGGCGAACCCACCGCGCGGGACGATTTCTGGCAGATCGCCGCCTACGCGAGCGCGCGGGGGATCGGTGTCGAATTCACCACGGACGGAATCCGCATCACCCCGGACGCGGCGCGGCGGATCGCACGCGACGGCTCGATCCTGGTGCGGATCCGTTTGGACGGCGCCACAGCGGCGGCCGACGACGCGGTGCGCGGCGCGGGGTCCTACCGCGCGGCGGTGCGCGCCATGGAACTGCTGTCCTCCAGCGGTGTCTACGAATTCGAACTCTCGGTCGCCGTGACCCGGCACAACGTGGCGCGCCTGGACGCCTTCGCGACCATCGCGGCGGTCTTCGGTGCGCGACTGCGACTGACCCGCCCGTGGCACGCGAGGTGGGATCCGGACTCGAACCCGACCGCCGAGCAACAGCGCGGGCTCCGGGAATGGTTGCGTGAGCGCGGAGACCAGGTGCGTGCCGAGTCTTCGGTCTGCCCTGGCGGCGCCGCAACGGTGGTGGGCCGCATCGACGCGATCGGCGAGGTGTTCGCGTGCACCGACCATGGCGAGCTTGCGGCCGGGAACGTCCGCGCCCCGGGCGGATTCGGCGCCATCTGGCGCGACCGGCTGACCTCGGCGGCCGAGCGCGTCACGCCGGTGGCCATCGGGCGCCCACCGCCGTGACCGGCTCGCCGGAATCCCGGCCCGGGCGATCGCCTTCGGCGCTGGGATTCGGAGAGACCCGCTGCTTCACCGCGGACGAGGCGGCGGACGCCGCGGGGGTGCCGCGGGCGCGGGCGCGGCGCTACTGGCGCGCGCTCGGCTACTCGACGGCGGAGGAGGGAGCCGTGGACTTCAGCGCCTCCGACGCGGACCTCGTGCGCCTGCTCACCGGCTATGTGGACGTGGGGATGGTGAACGAGGCCGAGGCGCTGCATCTGAGCGGCGTGCTGGCCCGTTCCATCGGCCAGCTGGCCCGGTTGCAGGTGGAGATCGTGGCCGGGCAGATGCAGCGGGCGCCCGAGACGGTCGACACCGCCTCCGCGCTCGCGCGACGGCTACCGGAGGTGCAATGGCTTCTCGGTCAGCTGTGGCGCCGAAGGCTGGAAGACGCGATGCATCTGCTGGACCTCGATTCCGACGCGCCGGCCGGCCGCGACGCCGGCGTCGGATTCGCCGACGTCATCGGGTTCACCGAGCTGAGCCGGGACCGTCGAGCCGCCGACCTGCTGCGAGTGGTGGCGCGCTTCGAACACCGCTGCATCGACGTCGTCGCCGAATGCGGCGGCAGCGTCGTGAAACTGCTCGGCGACGAGATCCTGTTCACCGCGGACTCCGCGCTCGTCACCGCGGAGATCGCCACCCGGCTGGCACGCGCCTTCGCCGCCGACCCCGATATCCCCGGGCTGCGGGTCGGCGCGGCATGGGGGCCGCTGATCCACCAGCTGGGCGACGTCTTCGGCACCACTGTCAACCTGGCCAGCCGCCTCACCGCCCTGGCGCGGCCGGACACCGCTCTGATCGCGCCGGCGTTGGCCGCGGAACTGGACGGGCATCCCGAATTCCGGCTCATCCCCTCGGAATCGGCGGACATCCGCGGGATCGGCACGTTGACCCCGGTACTGCTGAGCCGTGCGGACTAGCCGATCGCCACATGCACAGGGGTGCCGTCCACGATCGTGGCCGCGACGAGGTCCCGGTCCGGGACGGTGACCTCCTGCGGCGGCACGCGGAGCAGGGTCAGGTCGGCGACCTCCCCGGCGGCGATGCCGCGTGGCACGTTCGGCCGGGCGAGGTGTCCGGCGAACAAGGCGAGTGCGGCAGCCAGCGACAACCGCTCCGAGCCCGGCTCGCGCTGGATGGCCGCGCGCACCACCCGCCACGGGTCCGGGTCGCCGAACGGAGCGTCGGTTCCCGCCGCGACACCGACTCCCGCGGCCTGCAGGGAGCCGAGCCGCCACAGGTCGCACCGGTCCTCGGCCGCCACCTCGCGGGCGTACTGCTCGGCCCGCTCCACCGGGAAATGCGGTTGGGTTATCACCGGAATCCTGTTGCGGCGCAACCATTCCATGCTGTCGGCAGGCACCATCGCGCCGTGCTCGATCCGGTCACCGGCCAGCACTCCGGCCTCATCGATGGCGGCGATGGTCAGGATCAGCTGCACCCGGGTCACGCAGTGCACCGCGACGGGTCTGCCCGCCAGATGTGCTGCCCGGACGAGTGCGACGAATTCCGGCAGCGGGGGAAGCGTGGTGTCGTCGAGCAGGATTTTGGTAGGCCCCAGCGAGAATCGCGGCTGCCCGGGATCGGTCACGCCGGGCGGCGCCATGCAGTGCACGCGCTGCCGGATCGTCCCGGCCGCCACCGCCTCGCCGAGGGCATCGACGTCGTCCTGGGACAATCCCGGCGTGGCGTCGGTGTAACCGGTGACGCCTGCCGCTGCGGCTGGAGCGCTGATCAGCGCCGGATCGGCCGTGGTGGCCCGCACGCGGGTGCCGAGCCAGGAGTCCAACCGCCACAGCCGCCCGTTCGCCGCACCGTGCGGGTCGCGCTCCACGCCTGCAAGCGCGCAGGCATTCGCCCCTGTCTCCTGACAGCCGCGGGAGTTCAGCACCCACAGCGCACCGGACCGGTGCTGGATCCGCACCGGACGATCCGGGACCAAGTGGTCGAGCACAGCGCGGTCGAGCGGACCCGCGACACTCTCGTGGTAGCCGACACCGCGAATCCACTGTCCCGCCGGCAGTTCGGCGTCCGCCCGGCGCAGCGCCGCGGCGAACTCGGTGGCGTCGCGCACTCCGGGCGGGCCGACCGGCACCGACCCGGCCTGCGCGGCGAGCGCCCGCAGATGGATGTGGTGGTCGTGCAGTCCGGGCAGCAACCATCCGCCGCGGGCGTCCAGGTCGTCCTCACCGGGCAGCGGACGCAACCCCGTGGCGCACTCGACGATGCGCCCGCCGCGCCATCGCACGTCGGTGTGCGGGCTACCGGGCAGCGAGGCGTTGCGAATCAGCATGTGCCGCTCAGGCCAGGTACCTGACCACGTGCTCGGCGACGCAGGCCGGCTTGTCCGCGCCCTCGGCGATGATCTCCACGGTGCGTTCGGCCTGGACCCCGCCGGGCACATCGGTGACGGCGGTGAGGGTGACGGTGCCGCGCACCCGGCTGCCGACCAGGACGGGACTGACGAAGCGCACCTTGTTCAGCCCGTAGTTGATCGCCATCCGGGCCGACCGCACGGTCATCAGCTGCTGGCTGATCGGGGCGAGCAGCGCGAGAGTGAGGAACCCGTGCGCGATGGTGGCCCCGTACGGGCCGTCGGCGGCGCGGTCGGGGTCGACGTGGATCCACTGGTGGTCGCCGGTCGCCTCGGCGAACAGATCGATGCGCCGCTGCTCGATCTCGATCCACTCGCCGGGCCCGAGCACGGTGCCCACCGCGGCGCGCAAGGCGTCGAAATCATGGAACTCGGTCATGCGGCATCCCTTCGACGATCGACGTGAGCACGATATCCGGCGCGTGAACCTTCGGCCTCGCCGCCGTTACCGCAGTTGGTTCTTCATCACCTTGCCGGTCGCGTTCAGCGGCAGTGCGCGCAGAAAGCACACCGAGCGCGGAACCTTGTAGCCCGCCATCCGCTCCCGGCTCCAGGCGATCAGCTCGTCTTCGGTGACCGGGTTCTTGGTCACCACGAAGGCCCGGCCGACCTGTCCGAGCCGTTCGTCCGGGACACCGATGACGGCGACCTGCGCGACCGCGGGATGTTCCAGCAGAAATCCTTCTATCTCGGCCGGATACGCGTTGAACCCACCCACGATGAACATGTCCTTCTTGCGGCCGATGATGCGCAGCCTGCCGTCGGGATCGAGACTGCCGAGATCGCCGGTGTGCAGCCAGCCGTCGGCGTCGATCGCCTCGGCCGTCGCCTGCGGGTCGTCCAGGTAGCCCTGCATCACGCTGTAGCCGCGAACGAGAACCTCACCGTCATCGGCGATGCGGATCTCGATACCGTCGCAAGCCTGTCCGACGGTCGTCGCGATCTGCTCGAAGGTGTCCCCGGGCCGCGACGCGGTGGCGGTGCCCGCCTCGGTCAACCCGTATCCGGTCATGATCGACTGGAACGGAAGTTCCTCGCGCACCCGGCGGATGAGTTCGACCGGGATGTCGGCCGCTCCGGTGACCGCGGCGCGCAACGACGACAGATCGTGCTCGCCCGCGGCCTCCAGCAGCGAGTGGTAGAGGGTCGGCGGGCCGGGCAGCATCGTGATCCGCTCCCGCGCCACCAGTTCCAGCACCCGATCGACGTCGAACACCGGCACCGGAAGGATCGTCGCGCCACGGATGAGCGACGCGACGAGACCCGCTTTGTATCCGAAGGTGTGGAAGAACGGGTTGACGATCAGATAGCGGTCGCCCTCCCGCAGATCCGCCAGATCGCACCACTCCGCGTAGAGCCGCAGCGTCTGCGCGTGATTCATCATCACGCCCTTGGGACGCCCGGTGGTGCCGGAGGTGTAGATGATGTCGGCGATGTCGGTGCCTGCCACGCTCCGCTCGAACGGCGCGCCGCTGTCCAGGAAATCCGACTTCAGATCGATCACCGGCACCTCGGCGGCGCCGGTGTAGTCGACGCCGAGGAAGCCCTGCTGGACGAGCACCGCTTTGGCGCCGCTGCGGCGGATGACGTCGCCGGCTTCCTCCGCCTTGAACCGGGTGTTCACCGGCACCAGCACGCCGCCCGCGGTGAGCAGGCCGAATGCCGCGACGATCCACTCGGCCGAATTCGGCGCCCAGATCGCCGCCCGGTCGCCCTTCTCGATTCCCGCCGCGGCGAACGCCCCCGCTGCCCGGCGTACCCGGTCGGCGAGTTCGGCGAAGCTCCACCGCAGGTCCCCGTCGACGACCGCTTCGGCATCACCGAAGCGGTCGGCCGTCGTCAGGACCATCTGCGGGATGGTCTGCCAAGTCATACTTTCAGCAGCCGCGCCAGGTTTCCGCCCATGATCTTGGCCTGGTTCTCCAGCGGCATGTCCTTGATCTCGTGGATGTAGCGCGCCGGCTCGGCCAAGCCCTCCGGATGCGGCCAGTCGGAGCCGAACAGCACGTGATCGGCGCCGATGACGCTGGACAGCCGTTCCAGATCCTCTTCCCAGAACGGGCTGACGTACAGGCTCTGCTTGATGGCCTCGATCGGGTCGCGGAACCCGAAGCCCTCCGGCGCCTTCTTGTAGACGTCGGAAAGCTGCTGCAGCAGCGGCTCCAGCCAGGCGGAGCCGTTCTCGATGACGGCGATCTTCAGCTCCGGGAAGCGGTTGAGCGCGCCGTGGCAGACCCAGGACGCCACCGCGTCGGTGACCGGACGCCACTGGTTGGTCATCGCGAAGGTGTTGGTCTTGAACGGCAGCATCTCGAGCGAGCTGCCCTCCCATTCGGCGTCGAAGCGCGAGTAGCCGCTGTCCGAGGAGTGCATGGTGACCAGCACGTCGAGTTCGACGACCCGCTTCCAGAACGGATCGAACTCCGGCAGTGCGAACGAGCGCATGCCCTTGAAGCCGGGCACCGGAGCCGGGCGGATCAGGATCGCCTTGGCGCCGTGCTCGACCACGCACCAGTTCAGCTCCTCGATCGCCTTCTCGACGATCGGCAGGGTGACCACCGGGACGGTGAAGATCCGGTCGGAGTGCACGAAGTTGCCGTCTTGGCCCCAGGTCTCGAGCATCCACTGGTTCAGCGAGTGGATCACCGCGTGGATCAGCTCGGGATGGTTGCGCATGCGCTCCTCGACCAAACTGGCCAGGGTCGGGAACATCAGCGCGCGCTGCAGCTGCAGCTCGTCCATGACCTTCAGGCGTTCCACCGGGTCGCGGAAGGCCTGGATGGCGCGCATCGGCTCACCGAAGATCTCGCGCCTGCTCTTGCCCTCGGGATTGCCGTGCTTGAAGTACTCCTCCATGGCGCCGGGCCGGGCCACGACGTCGAAGGTGGGATTGGGGATGTACTCGCTGATCTGGCCGAGAACCGCGATCTTGGTGCGCCCGTTGATCTCGACGTACTGGATCGTCCCCGCGTACTCCTTGGGCAGGTACTTGGTGAGAGCGTCCTTGGTCTCGTACAGGTGGTTGTCGGCGTCGAAGAGCTGATAGGGCAGCTCGACTTTGGTCATGGAATCCTCCTTGGCGAATAATGAGAATGTTATTCTCTTCAGGGTTGCACCGCAACGCTCTCGGCGACGGCGCGCGTGGCGGCGAGATCCTCGCGGACCACGAACTTGCGGATCTTGCCGCTGGCTGTCCGCGGGAAGTCCTCGACGACGTGCACTTCCTCCGGCCATTTCTGCTTGGCCAGTCCGGCGGTGGCGAAGTGTGCGCGTAGCTCGTCCAGGCTCGGCGCGGATCGGTCCGGCTGCAGCCGCAGCACCGCGGCGGTGCGCTCGCCGAGCCGGGCATCGGGCACGGCGACCGCCACCGCCTCGGTCACGCCGGGCAGGGTCAGCAGCACTTCCTCGACTTCCAGGGCGCTGATGTTCTCGCCGCCGCGGATGATCATGTCGGACTTGCGGTCGGTGATCGTCAGGTAACCGTCCGCGTCCAGCACGCCGATGTCGCCGGTGTGGTACCAGCCGTCGTCGTCGAAGGCGGCCGCGGTGAGTTCGGGATCGGTGTAGCCGAGGCACAGATCCGGTCCGCGGCTGAGGATTTCACCGTCCTCGGCCAACCGCAATTCCACGCCGGGGAGTGCGGCGCCGTCGGTGAACAGCCGCTTGGCCTCCGGTGCGGTGTGGAGCGATCCGGTGATCGAGGGGTGCTCGGTACTGCCGTAGGAGCGGTACACGGTGATGCCGACCCCGGCCAGCCGGGTGGTGACCACGGCGGGCACCGCCGCGCCACCCAGACCCGCGTAGCGCAGGTGAGGCAGGTGCTCGGGGGTGTAGTCCGGATGGTCGAGCAGGCTGGTGACGTAATAGGGCACGCCGCCGCCCACGGTGAGCCCCTCGGTGAGCATCAATTCGAGCACCTTGCCCGGATCCCAGACGTCGAGGAGGTGGATCGGCATCCGGTCGAGCACCGGGATCAGGAAGGCGTTCACCATGCCGATGAAGTGACCGATCGGCGCGCCGGTCAGCTGGTCTCCCCGATCGGCCGGGTAGATGCCGGCGAGTTGCCGGGTCTCGTGGCCGAGCGTCTGGTGGCTGTGCACCACGCCTTTCGGGGCGCGAGTGGTGCCGGAGGTGAACGCGATCAGCGCGGGGCCCGCGGGATCGACGGCAAGGGTCCCCGGCAGAGGTTCCGGATCGAGCAGGTCCTCGAAATCGTCGCCGACCACGCCGACGATCGGGACGGCGTCGCGCAGGTCGGGAGCGAACTCGGCGTTGCCGAACCGATCGGTGGTCACGAACACCTTCGGCCGGACCGCCGCCAGGATGTGGGCGACCTCCTTGCGTCCGTAGAAGTGCACGATCGGTACCACCGTCGTCCCGAGGAAGGCCGACGCCCAGAACACCGCCGCCGCCTCCATCCAGTTCGGCAATTGCAAGGCGACCGCGTCGCCCGGCCCCACGCCACGGCGGCGCAATCCGGCGGCCAGCCTGCGGGCGACGTTCTCGACCTCCCCGAAGGTGCCCGCCCAAGGGCGCACCGCGGAGTGGACGCGGAAGGCGGTGTCCGGCGCGGCGGCCAGCCCGGCGGCCAAGAGGTCGCCGATCGTCTCCGAGGTCCACCAACCCTCCTCCTGGTAGCGATGGACCAGGTCGAGGGGGATCTTGCGCATCGTCGAACTCCCATCCCGTGGCGGTGCGCCGCGCGAGATACGTATACTGTTCTCGGAAACAGAGAATCACATTTCCTCATGGGAGAACAAGACATGGTCGAGCTCGAGCTGGACGCGGGATTGGCGGTCGTCACGATCAATCGCCCGCACGCCCGCAACGCCATCGCCCCGGGCACGATGGACGAACTGGAGAAGGCGATCGACGCCGCCTCCGGGGCCAGGGCCCTGGTCATCACCGGGGCGGGGGACCGTGCCTTCGTTTCCGGCGGGGACCTGAAGGAACTCGCCGCGCTGCGGACCGAGGAGCAGGCGGCGGCCATGGCCCGGCGGATGCGCGGCATCTGCGACCAGCTCGCCGCGTTCCCCGGCCCGGTGGTCGCCGCGCTCAACGGGCACGCCCTCGGCGGTGGCGCGGAGGTGGCGGTGGCCGCGGACATCCGGATCGCGGCCGACGACATCAAGATCGGATTCAATCAGGTGTCGCTGGCGATCATGCCCGCATGGGGTGGCGCCGAGCGGCTCGCCCGGCTGGTCGGGCCGGGCCGGGCGCTGATGCTGGCGGGCTCGGGGGTCATCCTCGACGCCGCGTCCGCCGCGCGGGTCGGGTTGGTCGACCAGGTGCTGCCGCGCGCCGAATTCGACAAGGGCTGGCGGGCGGCGGCCCGGTCGCTGGCGAACTCGTCTGCCGCCGCGATCAAGCGGGTGGTCGGCGGGGTGCCTCCGGAAGAGGCCGTCGCGGCGTTCGCCCGGCTCTGGGTGGCCGACGAGCACTGGTCCGCGGCGGATCGAGTGATGAACCGCGCCAAATGATTTCCCGTATCCGCGGCCGTAGAGCGGCATGGCCGGACCGGGCGCACGCCGCACGGATAGTGATGTAGATCACATACTGCATATTTGTAAGGTAGGTATCACGATTGCGAGAACCAACTTACGGTGTGATCGGTAGGTTCCCGGTGGGGCGAAGCGATGGTCCGTCATCAGCCCTGGCGCACCGTTTCGCTCCCCGGATCGACCTCTCGGCTCGGCGTGCGGCCGCCGTCGAGGCGATGGTTGCGCCGATTCCAGTGTCGGCGCGACCAGCGGCGCCCGGTGCCCGGGCCCGCGGTCGGACCTGCCCGGAACTGCACGTTCGATAGCGGGATGAGTAACCATGGCCAGACGATCCGTCGATTCCGTTGACCGAGGTGTTCGGGAACTCCACTCTGTGTCGCGCTGGCGAGCCCACGCGCGACGACACCCATTGCGCTACCGCTTGGCGGTGGTGGCGCCGAGTGCGACCGAGGTGATCCGCCACGCGGGCGGCTGGTTGTTCGACCGGACCACCGCGGGGTGGGAGGTGACAGTGCTGGTCTCCGACCACGCCGATGTGCGTCCGCTGCGGATCCTCGGCGCCACGGTGCTCGACCTGGAGCAGTCGCTGGCCACCCCGGTGCACGACACCTGGCCGACGGCCGTGGCCGTGGCCGCGCAGACCTACCGGTCCGACGCCCGGGTTCGCGACGGGGTGCTCGAGTGCCTCGACCGCGGCCTGACCGAGGTCGCCGTATGGGGTGCGGACCTGCCCGCCGAACTGGATCAGCGCGTCGGCCCTGCGCGGCATCGAATGAGCATGGCGGCAAGGGCTTTCAAGTCGTGCGCCCTCACCGCGGCGGGGCTGCCCGCCGAGGTGGTGGGGTCGAGCGAGGTGTTCCGGACCGGAGAGCTTCGGCCGTCGACCTACCGGTGCGAGGTGGATCTCGTTCCGGCCTGACGGCGGCCGATCGCGCCGCCGGTCAGGCGGGGGCCGGTCCGGCGTCGCCGCGTTCGCCTTCGAGCTTCTCGATCTCTCGTTCGACCAACTCGAAGGCTTCGGCGTGCCCGCCGGACATGCCCAGCGCCCGCTCCAGTACGACCACTCGGGAGACGCTGGTCATCAGCACCGCCATCGCGGCGGGCGGAAATCGCGTGGTGTCGAATTCGTATTCGTTCAGAATTCTCTGCAGCACGTCCGTCTGGATGGTGCGGAATCGCTCCGCGTAGTCGGCCACCGCCTCCCGTATGGCGGGCCGATGATTGGACAGTCCGACGAATTCCATGGTGAAGCGCACTGCCGCCGGATCGGTGCTGAAATCCCAGAGGGCGCGCAGTGGCTTGTTCGTCTTCATCATCTCGGCCTGGAGTTCGAGTCCTTGCTCGGCGCGGCGCTGGAAGATTTCCAGCAGCAGTTCGTCCATGGAGCGGAAGTAATAATGCACCAGCTGTGGTTTGAGTCCGGCGCGGTCGGCCACGCGGCGGGAGGTCACCGCTGCCCAGCCCTCCTCCAGCAAAAGCTGTTCAGCGGCGTCGAGCAGGACGCCGCGATTTCTGGCGTCAGGGGCTCCGATCCTGCGGGGCGATGGCATCCGCCGTCCTCCTTCGAGAAAGCTGGTCGTGGGATCAATTCGTATCGTAGTACCGGACACCGGTTCTATTGACGCGTTGTCTCGACACATGCTATGCATGTGCACAGCATCTTGCTGAGCATCCGCTCGGCATCCGGTGTCGGGACGGTCGATCCGGCCGCTGTGCACCGATGCCGCGCGGTACCCGACACGTGAACATCAGGTAGTCAGGAGGCCTGTGCGGGCTCGCGGTGATACGGCGCGCAATCCGCGGTAGCTATTTGTGGTGCGCGCGATTTCTCGCACGGCGGCTCGGTCGCCGAAATGACGACTCCTTAGTTCGGCGTAACGAGTCGTTCGGTCGACGGCGGCGTCGACTGTTCGAGTGGCAGGAAATTACCTGCCACTCCATTTGTGCTTTCATTCTGTTGTCCAATATTATTCACTTCGGCCCGGCGAAATCGCGCGAAGCTTTTTGCTCGAACGCTATTGACTCGTGATGTGCCTGCCCGCACAATAACGATGTGACGCTTCGTTCCGGAGCGAGCACTCGGGGCGAGATTCGAGTCGGGCAGGTGGGCCGACGTCTCGGGCGCGGATTTCCCACCCTCCGGAAGCGCGGCAGTCACTGGACCGTTCGAATGTCCGGATAATTCGTTGTGCAAACAGTGCGTCCGTCGCATGAAACAAGACTGTTTCAAATTGTTTCCGTGTGCGGGCGATGGATGCCGGACCTGGAGAGTTTCGAGAGCGATGATTATTCCCCGAGAAGCCGACGCGCGTGCAGACACGTGCGCCGCCGCCGGTGGCGACGCGCCGCCGGAGAGGTGGGCGACTCGGGCGATCACGGCGTGGTTCCGCGGTTATCTGCGCAGGCATCCGATCACCGCCCTGGAAACCGTCGGCGGCCAGTTCGTTCTGGGCGTGCGCGCACTGCAGTACTTGTGCGTGGACGTCCTCACCGGGCGTTTCGCGTTCGCGGAGTTCGTCAGGCAGGCCGCCTTCATGGCCTCGGCGGCCGTGTTGCCGACGATCTTCGTGTCGCTGCCGATCGGGGTGACGCTGTCCATCCAGTTCGGCCTGCTGGCCGGGCAGGTCGGCGCCACCTCGCTGGCGGGCGCCGCGAGCGGGTTGGCGGTCATCCGGCAGGGGGCGCCGATGGTGGCCGCGCTCCTCATGGCCGCGGCCGTCGGCTCGGCCATCTGCGCGGACCTCGGCTCCCGGAAGATCCGGGACGAGCTGGACGCGATGGAGGTCATGGGGGTTTCGGTGGTGCGGCGGCTGGTCGTACCGCGCCTGGCCGCCGCGGTGGTGGTGGGCGTGTCGCTGACCGGTGTCGTCTGCTTCGTCGGCTTCCTGGCCGGCTACCTGTTCAACGTCTTCGTCCAGAGCGGTGCGCCCGGAAGTTTCGTCACCACCTTCGCGTCGTTCGCGACGGTGAGCGACCTGGTGCTGACCCTGTTCAAGGCGGTCGTGTACGGCGCCATCGTGGCCGTCGTGGCGTGCGAGAAGGGATTGTCGACCAAAGGCGGTCCCGCGGGCGTGGCGAACTCGGTCAACTCGACCGTCGTCGCGTCGATCCTGCTGTTGATGACCGTGAACGTCGCGGTCACGCAGCTGTCGATGATCCTGTTCCCCAGGCAGGGGTTGTGATGGCCGCGCCCTACCGCCCGCCGGGGACGCGCCTGGCGCTACAGAGCTTCACCCTGCTGGGGACGGCGATCATGCGCCTCGGGCACATGCTGACGTTCTTCGTGCGCGCCGTGTTCTCGATTCCGGTGATGCTGCGCCACTACCGAACCGAGTTCGTGCGCATCCTGTCCGATGTCACGTGGGGCAACGGTTCGATCGTCGTCGGCGGCGGGACCGCGGGCGTCATCATCGTGCTGGGCGCCGCCGGAGGGGCGATCGTGGGCCTGGAAGGCTACAACGCCTTGCATCTGCTCGGGATGGAGCCGACGGTCGGGTTGATCGCCTCGACCGCCTCCACGCGCGAACTCGCTCCGATCATGGCCTCGCTGGCGTTCGCGGCGCAGGCGGGCTGCCGTTTCACCGCGCAGCTGGGCGCCATGGGCATCGCCGAGGAGATCGAGGCGATGGAGTCGATGGGTATCCGTTCCATTCCATACCTGGTCAGCACCCGGATCCTGGCCTCGGTGCTCGCGATGATTCCGCTCTACGTGGTGTGCCTGGCGGTGAACTATCTCGCGGTGCGGGTGGTGGTCGGGCTGTCCGGCGGGCTGTCGGCGGGAACCTACGAGCATTACTTCCAACTGGTGCTCAACGGGCCCGACATCGTCTACTCGCTGATCAAAGCGGTCGTCTTCGTCGTTCTCACCTCGACCGTCCAGTGCTACTACGGCTTCTACGCCGCCGGTGGCCCGCAAGGGGTCGGTATCGCCGCCGGACGGGCGATGCGAGCGGCGATCTCGTTGATGATCGTCGTCAATCTGCTGCTCACGGTTGCGCTCTGGGGCATCGGCGCCAGCGCGAGGCTCGGAGGATGACCATGTCGATCCTGTTCGAGAAAGACGGGCGCGGCCCCTCGGCGGTCGCGCTGCTCCTACGCGGACTGGTTCTCGTCGTTGTCACCGTGGCGGTCGTGTCGGTGCTGCTGATGAAGTCCACCGGCCGCTTCGACGACAAGGTGGAGGCGACCGCACTGCTGGAGCAGCTCGGCGACGGACTGCCCGCCCGGTCGGACGTGAAGTTCCGCGGGATGCTGGTCGGCACCGTGGCCGAGGTCGCACCAGCCGTCGGCAGCGGCCCCAACCGGGTGCGGCTGCTGCTGGATCCGTCGGCGGTGGCGCGGATTCCGCGGACGGTGACCGCGCGGGTCGTCCCGAGCAACGTCTTCGCCGTGTCGTCGGTGCAATTGGTGGACAACGGTCCCGGCGCGGCGCTGCCGGCGCACGCCGAGATCCGTCAGGACCGCAGCCTTTCGACAGTGCAACTGCAGACCGCCCTCACCAAACTGCGCGAGATCATCGCGAGCACAGCGCGGATCGGCGCGAGCAACACGGTGGGTGTGCTCGCCGCGGTCGCGACGGCGACCGACCGTCGTGGCGCCGACATCGTCGCGGCGGGCGTTCGGCTCGAGCGCATCACCAAGGAGTTCGACGCGCTGCTCACCCCGGATGGCGGGCCGCCCACGCTGAGCCTGATGGCCGACGCCGTGCGCGGACTGAACGCCTCCGCACCCGACCTGCTCGACGCGCTGCACCACGCGGTCACACCTATGCGGACCTTCGCCGAGCACAACCAGCAACTCGTCGGCCTCCTGTCGGCCGGTGGTACGACCCTGTCCACCGTCGGCGACACGCTGGACCGGCGCACCGACCAGATCGTCACCGTGGCGAACCAGATGGGCCCGGTCCTCGACGTGTTCGCCGAGGGATCGCCGGCGTTCGGGCCGATCGTGGTCCGGATCAAGAAACTGTCCGACCAGTGGTTCACCGAGTTCTGGAACCAGGACAGCCCGCGCGGGCGCGGCAAGTTCCAGTTCCGCTTCACCCCGCACACGCTGTACACCAGGGCGGATTGCGCACGTTACGGCGAGCTGGCCGCGCCCAACTGCGGCACGGCGCCGACCGCCGTCCCCACCCAGGAGCTGCCGCCCACGATGGACCCGCGGACGTATCCACCGGCGCCTGTCCTGCCCGCGGATCTGCAAGAGCTGATCCGCCGGGTACTGAGCGGAGAGGCCAACGGCGCGGAGTCGACCCTCGCGCCCCTGCTGGGCGACGGCCCCTTCCCCGGAGGCGCTCGATGAGTTATCGCCGTTCCCTGATCGGGGTGAGCCTGTTCGTCGCCGTCGCTGTCGGCCTGCTCTGGGTCACCTTCGTGACACTGGACCGCGGGGTCAACGGCGGAACCCACCCCTATTCGGCGGTGTTCAGCGATGTCAGCGGATTGCGGGTCGGCGACGACGTGCGCATGGCCGGAGTCCGGGTGGGCCGCGTCGACAAGATCGAGCTGGACGGCACGCGCGCCCGGGTGCGGTTCCGGGTCGAGGACGCCCAGAAGTTGTCCGGCAACACGAAGGCGTCGATCACCTATCAGAACGTCATCGGCCAGCGGTACCTCGGTCTGTCGCCGGCCGATTTCGGTGATCCCTCTCCGCTGCGTCCGGGCGGGGAGATCCGGCTCGAGCGCACCGAGCCCTCGTTCGACATCTCCGCGCTGCTCAACGGATTCGAGCCGCTGTTCGGCGGGCTCGACCCGAAACAGGTCGACAACGTGACCGGTGCCCTGATCAAGGCGTTGCAGGGCGACAACACCTCGGTGGTCCTGCTGATCCAGCAGGTGTCGACCCTGGCTCAATCGCTGGCCGGACCGGATCAGGTGCTCGGCTCCGTCATCACCAACCTGAATCGGGTGGTGGGCGATCTGGCGGTGCACAGCGGTGAAGTGAGCTCGCTCATCACGCGGTCACGCTCGATCATCGACGGGCTCGCACAGCATCGCGACGAGCTGCTCGGCACGCTGTCCACCGCCGCGACGGTGACCGACCGGATGGCGGCGACGGTCGCGGGCGTGCAACCCGAGCTCGACGAAATGCTGTACCGCGAACCGGGTTTCACCCGGCACTTCATGGCGAACAAGGAGAACTTCGCCTACCTCGGATTCAACCTGCCCGCCCTGATGAAGGGCCTGGCCAGGGTGAGTCAGGAAGGCGCCTACCTCGGCACCTACCTGTGCAATTTCGGCGTCGACCTGTTTCCCAGCTTGACGACGCTCGTGCCCACCGTGGTGGGGCTCGCGTCGGCCACCGGGAAGCCCCAGCAATCACCGATCTGCAGGTGAGAGTATGAGACTGAAAAATATTGCGAGACAGGCTGTGCTGACGGTGCGGCAGCCGATCGAGACGCACCCGCGCGGCGCGCTGGGCGTGGTCGCGTTGGTGGCGCTGCTGACCGTCCTGGGCGCCGCGCTGGGATTCAACGCGCTCGGCGTCGGCAAGGTGACCTACGAGGCGGAATTCGCCCAAGCCGCCGGGATCCGCCCGGGTGACTCGGTGACCGTCGCCGGCGTGCCGGTCGGGACCGTCGGGGCGCAGCGGCTGGCCGGCGACCACGTGGTGGTCACCCTGGAAGTCGACGAGAACGTCGCCATCGGCTCGGAGACCGGCGCCGCCATCAAGCTGACCACCTTGCTCGGCGCTCGTTACGTGGAACTGCGTCCGGCGGGTGAGGGTTCGCTGCCCGGCAGGCGGATCGGTTTGAGCCACACCGCCGTTCCCTACGACCTGCAGCGGGCGCTGGAGAACGCCACGGTCACCTTCGATCAGATCGACGCTCGGCAGATCAGCAAGTCGCTCGACAGCTTGGCCACCCAACTGGACGGGGTGCCCACGGTGCTGCCCGGTCTGCTGGAGAACATGCGCGCGCTGTCGGAGATCATCGGCGATCGCCGCGGGGAGCTGGGCGCGCTGCTGGCCGGCACCCAGCGGTTGACCACGGTGGTCACCGAGCAGCGTGCGGATCTGGCCGCGATCACGACCCGGGGCCGCGACCTGCTCACCGAGATCGTCGCGCGCCGTGACGCCATCCAGCGACTGATGGACGGAACCCGGCGTCTCGCCGACCAGCTCCGCGTGCTCGTGGTCGACGACCGGCCCAAGCTCGAAGAGCTGATCACCGGCTTGAACGGATTGCTCGGCAGCCTCGCGCGCAACGACCAACTGCTGCGGAACACGCTGGAGATCTTGCCCGTCCCGGTGCGCAATTTCGCCAACGCCTCCGGCACCGCGAACGAGGTCGATTTCACCGCGCCGGCCGGGCCACTGGTCGACTCCTGGATGTGCGCCATCAGCAGCCGCGCCCTGCAGGCCGATCTGCCCCCGTACTTCAAGGACTGCCAATGAGAGCGATAGGTCTGCTGATCCGGTTCGGCGCGGTGCTGATGGTCGGCGCGCTGGCCGGATGCGCCGGTGACGCGGTGGGCCTGCGGGACACCGGCAAGACGGTGACGGCCTCGTTCGACAACGGCGCGGGTCTCTACGTCGGCAACGCGGTGGCCGTGCTCGGCATGCCGATCGGCGAGGTCACCGCGGTCGTCGCGCGCGGCTCGCACGTCGAGGTGACGATGGAGATCGACGCCGAGGTGGACATCCCCGCCGACGCGACAGCCGTCACGTTGTCGACGTCGGTGCTGACCGACCGGCACGTCGAGTTCACCCCGGCATACCGCGGCGGCCCCACGCTGGCCGACGGCGCCCGGATCGGTCTCGACCGCACCAGGACTCCGGTGGAATTCGATCGCCTGCTGGGCGCTGCCGATCGGATGGCGGGCGAGCTGAAAGGCGCGCAGCCCGGCGACGGTCCGATCGCGAAGCTGCTCGGCGTCTCCGCGGCGATCGCCACCGGAAGCGGTCCCCAGCTGCGTGCGACCATGGACGAACTAGCCGCCGCGATACGCCTGGGCGACGACGGCGGCGCCGAGGTCCGCGACGCGATCACCCGGATCATCGACCAGCTGGCCACCCTGGTGCGCGCGGTCGCCGGCAACGAAGGCGCGATCCGCGAATTCGGTGCCGCCACCGGGCAATTGGGCGATGCGCTGGCGGATCTCGATATCGGCACCGGCGACACGGGTGCGCAGATCAACCAGATCCTGTTGCAGGCGAGCGATCTGCTCGCGCACAACGCCGGGAGTATCTCGGCCACGGTCTCCGACGCGAACACGGTGACGCGGGCGCTCGCCGACTACCGGCGCGAGCTGGCCGAATTCATCGACGTGACGCCGCTGCTGCTGAACAACGCTTACAAGGCGGTCGATTTCGAGCATCGCGGTGTGCGGGTACACGCGCTGCTGGACAAGGTGTTCTTCGACAGCCAGCTCGTCAAAGAGGTGTGCAACATCCTGGGCTTGCGCCAACTCGGCTGTGCGACCGGTACTTTGCAGGACTTCGGGCCGGATTTCGGGATCACCGACATGCTCGAAGCGATGTCGAGGTTGCCGCGATGAGGCCCTGGCGAGAAGGATTCCGTGCGGCGGCACTCGGCGCGGCGGTGCTGGCGACGACCACGGCGTGTTCGGTCGGGCTGGAGGACCTGCCGTTGCCCGCGCCCGGCGTAGGCGGCGCGAACTACACCATTCATGCCGACTTCGCCAACGCGCTCAACCTGCCTGCCAAGGCGAAGGTCCGGCTCGCCGGAGCGGACGTCGGCGAAGTGACCGGTATGGCGGTGCGCGACTTCACCGCTGTCGTCACGATGAGCATCGGGCAAGACGTGGTGCTGCCGCTCGGGACGCGCGCGGAACTGCGCACCGCCACCCCGCTCGGCGACGTCTTCGTCTCGCTCACGGCACCGGCGGACGCCACGCCCGACACTCCCGTCCTGCGCGACGGCGACAGCATCGCTCGCACCGCCACGGCGGCCGCCGCCACCATCGAGGAGCTGCTGACGACGGCCTCCCTGCTGGTGAACGGTGGCGCGATCCGCAATCTCACCACCCTGGTCAACGGTCTCGGGCAAGCGGTCGGTGACCGCGGCGACCGGGTCGGCGCCTTGATCGAACAGTCGACCCGAGTGGTCCAGGCGCTGTCCGCGCGCTCGGAGGACATCCGAACCACCCTCGCGCAGATCGACCAGCTGGCCGGACAACTCGACGCGCAACGTCGCACGATCGATGATGTGGTCTTCGCGGCCGGGCCCGCGCTGACCACCCTCGAGGACAATGCGAGGCAAGCGCTGGACCTGGTTCGCAGAGTGGACCAGATCAGCGGGCAGCTCGCGAAGTTCCCGGGACTGAACGGCGCCGCCACCACCGGCATGGTCGCCGATATCGACCGGATCGCGGCCGAACTGAACGCCGCCGCAACAGATCCGAACGCGAGCGTGGCGGCGATGAACGCGATGCTCGGACCGGTCATCGCCATCACCACGAGCACGTCGGCGAGCGTGGACGCCGACATGCGCGATCTGGCGATCGGCGCCTTGCCCGACCCGAACCACACCGGTGATCCGGAAAGCCGGATGCCCGACGCCGGGGACTGGGCGGCGTTCGTGGGGAGCCTCACCTACACCCTGCTGAAGCTCCAGCAGCGGCTGAGCGGAGGTGGCCGATGAGCAGGTCGACCCGGCTGCGCGCGGCGGGCGCGACGGCGCTGGAGATGCCCGCGCGCGTGCTGGTGACGACAGTGCGCGCGGGACGAGCCAGGCGCTCGCTCCTTTCCGCGAGCGCGCTCGTGCTCACCCTGGTGCTGGGAGTGGGTTATCTGGTCTTCGGCGCGCTGGGCGTCGATCCGGTGGCCTCGACGATCACCGTGCGGGTGCACCTCGCCGACTCCGGCGGCCTGCTGGCCGGTCGGCAGGTCGCCTTGCGCGGCGTGCCGATCGGCCGGGTCGAGTCGGTGGAGCTGACCAGCACCGGTCTGGTCGCGGTCGCCGCCGTCGACGCGGGTGCGCGGGTGCCCGCCGACGGGGAGGTCCGCGTGGCGAGCCTTTCGATGGCAGGCGAGCAGTACCTGGACTTCCGCCCCACCCGCGACGACGGACCGTATCTCGCCGACGGCGCCGAGATCGCGGTCGAGCGCACCACGACGCCGACACCGCTGTGGAAGACGCTCACCGAACTGGATTCGGCGCTGGCCCAGGTCGATCCCGCCGAGCTGGCGGCCATCGTGGACGAACTCGGTGTCGGTCCCGAGGGGCCGGGCAAACTCGCCGACATCATCGACGGCGGCCTGTTCCTGATCTCGACCCTGGATTCGGTGCTTCCGCAGACCGTGAGCCTGCTGCGCGACAGTCGGTCGGTGCTCGCGACGGTCCGTGATTTCGGTCCCGGCCTGGGCAGATTCGCCGCCGACGCGAATGCCTTGCTCAGTGGCGTCGAGCGGAAGTCCGGTGGGTATGTCGAGTTGCTCGCAGCCGCACCCGGAACTTTGCGCGCGCTCGACGCCGTGCTCGCGGAGAACTCCGCCGCGGGCGCGAGCCTGCTGGCGAACCTGGCGGTGGTGGCCGACACGACGTCGAAGCGCGTGCCCGCTCTCCAGGAGTTCTTCTTCCCGACCGAGCGCTCCGGCTCGACGCTGGATGCGATCGGCGTGGCGTTCCACGACGGTGGCGTATGGGGATTGGTGAATCTGTACCCCCGGTACACCTGCGACTACGACCTTCCCCGGCGCCCGCCGTCATTGCCGGACTTCCCCGAGCCCTACCTGTACACGTCGTGCCCCAACCACGATCCCTCGGTGCTCATCCGCGGCGCGCGCAACGCGCCGCGCCCGCCGGGAGAGGAGATTCCGGACGGGCCGCCGCCGGGCATCCGTGCGGACCAGCAAGCCACACCCACCCCGATCGGGCCGCTGTCGCTTCCGCTCACGTTCGCGGGACCGCCACTGCCGCCCCCGCCGCCCGCGCCGCGGCGATGACCGACCGGAGAAAGGAAGCGCTATGAGCCACAGTGACACCGAGACATCGGTAGCGACGAAGGAGAAGCCGTCGACGGGGCAGGACGAGCCCGAGGAGGCCGCCGCCACGACGGACTCCGCCCCGGCTGAGCAGCCCGCCGACAGCGCCGCGGCGCAACCGGGGCCGAGCGAGAGCACGCGGCGGGGACGGATGTCCCGGGTGCTTCCGTTGGTCCGCCGAGGGCTGCTGCCCGTCGGCGCGGCGGTCGCGGTCGCGGCGATCGTCGCCGCGGCCGTGCTGGGATGGCAGCTGAAGAAGGAACGTGACGTGGACGCCGCGGCCGAGGCCGGGCTCGCCGCGGCGCGCTCGTACGCCGTCACGCTCACGAGCGTGGACTCGGGCACGCTCGACCGTGATTTCGCCGCCGTGCTCGACGGGTCGACGGGTGAGTTCCACGACATGTACACCCGCTCCAGCGGACAGTTGCGGCAGCTGCTGCTGGACAACAAGGCGACCGGTAAGGGCACGGTGCTCGACGCCGCGGTCAAGTCGGCGACGGAGACGAAAGTCGAAGTGCTGCTGTTCATCGATCAGACGGTGACCAACACCGCCTCGGCGGATCCGCGGGTCGATCGCAGCCGGGTCCTGATGACCATGGAACTCGTCGACGGCCGTTGGCTGGCGAGCCGCGTCTACCTGCCCTGATAGCTGATCCGCTTATTCCCCTTGCAGCCTGATGAGAACGATATTCGCATAACTGAAGAATCCTGTTACCATCGAGAAGGTTGCTTCTATCCATCCAGGAGTGCTCCACATGACTGACTTCGATTCGGTCGACTACTTCACCGATCCGGCGCTCGTTCCGGACCCGCACCCGTATTTCGATCATCTGCGGGCGAAGTGTCCGGTGACGCAGGAATCCCGTTACGGCGTGTACGCGGTGACGGGGTACGAAGAGTCGACAGCGGTGTTGAAGAACGCCGATGTGTTCTCCTCGGCTATCGCGGTCGGCGGGCCGTTTCCCCCGCTGCCCTTCGAGGTCGAGGGTGACGACATCACCGAGTTGATCGAGCGGCACCGTGATCAGCTGCCGATGTTCGAGCACATGGTGACGATGGATCCGCCGCAGCACACCTATGCGCGCTCGCTGCTCAATCGTTTGCTGACGCCGGCGCGATTGAAGGAGAACGAGGACTTCATGTGGCGGCTGGCCGATCGCCAGCTCGACGAGTTCCTCGAGCGTGGCCGGTGTGAGTTCCTCGCCGAGTACGCCAAGCCGTTCTCCTTGCTGGTGGTGGCCGACATGCTGGGCGTGCCGGAGGAGGACCACGAGGCGTTCCGCATCGCGCTCGGCGCCGAGCGTCCCGGGTCGAGGGTCGGTGCGATCGACAACGAAATCGTGTCGAGCAATCCGCTGGAGTGGCTGGACGAGAAATTCAGTTCGTATATCAGTGATCGGCGGCGTGAGCCACAAGATGATGTGCTGACGTCGCTGGCGCTGGCGAAGTACCCGGACGGATCGACGCCCGAGGTCATCGACGTCGTGCGCTCGGCCACCTTCTTGTTCGCGGCCGGCCAGGAGACCACGGCGAAGTTGCTGAGCGCCTCGTTGCGGATTCTGGGTGACCATCCCGAGGTGCAGGCGCGATTGCGGGCCGACCGCAGCCTCATTCCGGTGTTCATCGAGGAGACCCTGCGGATGGATTCGCCGGTGAAGAGCGGGTTCCGGTTGGCGAAGCGGGCGACGACGATCGGTGACACCGATATTCCGGTGGGTTCGACGGTGATGTTCTGTCCGGGTGCGGCCAATCGTGATCCGCGCCGTTTCGACGATCCGCACGAATTCCGTTTGGATCGTCCGAACTTCCGCGAGCACATGGCTTTCGGCCGTGGCGTGCATTCCTGCCCCGGCGGCCCGCTGGCGCGCGTCGAAGGCCGGGTCTCGATCGAACGAATCCTGGACCGGATGCTCGACATCTCGATCGATGCGGACCGGCACGGTGCCGCCGGGCAGCGTGACTACACCTACGAACCCACCTTCATCCTGCGTGGGCTCACCGAACTGCACATCACCTTCACTCCCAACCCCTGAGTGACCGGGCGCGAATTCCCTTCGCTCCGAAGCCATTCACGAGCAAGCCGTTTCGGCGAGACAACGAATAGAGGTAACCATGACCGGACGGGTCGAAGGAAAGGTCGCGTTCATCACCGGCGCGGCGCGCGGCCAGGGCCGCAGCCACGCGGTGCGGCTGGCGCAGGAGGGCGCCGACATCATCGCCGTCGACGTCTGCAAGCAGCTGGACAACGTGCCCTTCCCGATGTCCACGCCCGAGGATCTGGCGACCACCGCCGATCTGGTCAAAGCCGAAGGCAGGCGCGTATTCACGGCCGAGGTGGACGTGCGCGACTACGCCGCGCTGAAGACCGCCGTGGACAGCGGCGTCGAGCAGCTCGGGCGGCTGGACGTCATCGTCGCGAACGCGGGTATCGGCAACGAGGGCGGGCAACTGCTCGACCTCGAGGAGAATCTGTGGGACGACATGATCGATGTCAACCTCGGCGGCGTGTGGAAGACCGTGAAAGCCGGTGCGCCGCATCTCATCGCCGGTGGACGCGGTGGTTCGATCGTCCTCACCAGCTCCGTCGGCGGGCTCAAGGCATACCCGAACGTGGGGCACTATGTCGCCGCGAAGCACGGCGTCGTCGGTCTCATGCGGACTTTCGCCGTGGAACTCGGCCAGCACTCGATCCGGGTCAACTCGGTGCACCCGACGCACGTGAACACGCCGATGGTGATGAACGAGGGCACCTACAAGCTTTTCCGTCCGGACCTGGAGAACCCGGGCCCGGCCGATCTGGAGCCGATCTGCCGGATGTTCCACACCCTGCCGATACCGTGGGTTGAGCCGGTCGACATCAGCAACGCGGTTCTGTACCTGGCCTCCGACGAATCCCGTTTCGTCACCGGTGTTCCGCTGCCGATCGACGCGGGCAGCATGCTCAAGTAGGCAGCGGCGGTATCGCACCGGTTCCTGGCAAGCGTCCGCAGCCGCTCGCCAGGAGCCGGTGCTCGGCCGTGTGGCGGGCCCCGCCCGCCGTCGAATGGCGCGCGGGGAGCCGTCGTTGTCACGGAAAGGCTCAACTATGTCCGGGGGCGAGAACGGTATGCGATACGGCCTGTGTGTGCCCTGCCTCGGCGAGTTCGCCGAGCCGCGTCAGGTCGCCGACCTGGCCCGGCGTGCCGAGGAGGCGGGGTGGGACGGTTTCTTCGTGTGGGACCACGTGGTGTTCCCCTACGGCGCCGTCGACATCGCCGATCCGTGGGTGCTGCTCACGCTGGTCGCCGCCGCGACGGAGCGAATCCGTCTCGGCCCGTTGGTGACTCCGGTCGCGCGCCGCCGCCCCGGCACGCTGGCGCGGCAGACGACCTCGGTGGACCGGCTCTGCGGCGGCCGCCTGGTGCTCGGCGCCGGACTCGGTTTCACGCTGGAAGCCGAATACGGCACCTGGGGCGAACCGGCCGAGCCACGTGAGGTAGCCGAACGGCTCGACGAAGGGCTGGCTCTGCTCACCGAACTGTGGTCCGGCGAGAAAGTCGACTTCCACGGCGCGCACCTGTCCGCTACCGACGTCACGTTTCTGCCGACCCCGGTGCAGCGCCCCCGCCCGCCGATCTGGATCGGCTGCAACTGGCCCAACCGCCTGCCGCTGCGGCGTGCCGCCCGCTGGGACGGCATCGCCCCGATGATCATCGGCTCCGACGGCTCCTTCGGTCCGACCCCGGAGATCGTCACCGAACTGATCGGCGCCGTCACCGAATATCGCGTGGGCGCAACTCCTTTCGACGTCGTCATCACCGGGCGCACGCCCGCCGACCGGCCCGGCACAGCCTGTGCCACGGTCGAAGCCATCGCGGCGGCAGGCGCCACCTGGTGGCTGGAGGGCTTTCATCCCGGTCCGGGGGAGTACGTGGAGGCGCTGCGCCGGGTGACGGCGGGTCCGCCGCGCCGGGGCAGGGCCGCTGGGCCGCGGCACCGCAGAGAGGGCACGAGATGACGCATACCGAGCACGATCGGATCGTCCTGGGCGACGCGATGAGCGCCACGGAGCAGACCTCCGCGCCCGAGTCCTCCGTGACGCGGATGCTCGAGATCTTCGATGTCGCTCCGGTCGGCGCGAACACCTTCACCGGTAGCAGTGACGGCGGATCGCGCAAGGTGGTCGACGGCACCCAGCTGCTCGCCCAATCCGTCGTCGCGGTCGCGAAACGACTGCCCGGCAAAACTATTCGGTCGGCGCACGCCGTCTTCATCCGGGTCGCGGATCCGGACGAGCCCGTGGAGTTCGTCGTCGACGTGACCCACGAGGGGCGTTCGATAGCCGCCGCGTCGGTGGCGGTGAATCAGCACGGGCGGCGCTGCGCATCGGTCTCCGTCCTGGCCGACACGGCGGCATCGGACGTCATCCGGCATCACGCGCCGCGCCCTCGGGTAGCCGGGCCTGCCGAGTCGATCGAGGCCGATATGCCGATGGCAGGCCGCGAGCTGCGCATCGTCGGCGTCGCCGACGTGAACGATCCCGCGGAGGTCGGCCCGCCCGAGTTGTCCGCCTGGCTGCGCTACGAACCGATTCCGGTTCGTGACGATCTCGCCAAAGCCCTGCTCGCCCACTTCACCGGTCACCTGTCGGTGTCGACGACCATGCGCGCGCACGCCGGTGTCGGCACCAGCCAGGCGCACCACACCATCTCCACGGCGGTCATGACCGTCACGGTGAGTTTCCACGAGCCCGTCGGATGGGACGGCTGGCTGCTGTATTCCCACGAGAGCACGCAGGTGGGCGCGGGCATGTCCTATGTCCGTGGTCAGGTGCACACCGAGGACGGCCGGCTGATCGCCTCGTTCACGCAGGAGGCGATGATCCGCCCGCTGCGCCGGGAACATTCCGCGATCCCCGCGGATTCTCGTCTGTAGGACCACGCGAGTCTTTGGGAAGGAGTCTTCGGATGGGTGAACAGCGGGCGGCCGCGGACGTCGAGGTCTCCGGCTTCGCGGCCAGACCCGACTATCGCGTCGACATCCACCGCCGCCGCAATCTCGTCACGGCCCGTCTCGGTGACCGGCTCGTCGCCGAGACGACCCGGCCCCTGCTCGTCGACGAACAGGATCACGGGCTCGTGTTCTATTTCCCGCGCGAGGACGTGCGGGTCGCGCTTCGGCGCGACGACGCGCGCAGCAGCCGATGCCCCTTCAAAGGGCAGGCGACCTACTGGCGTTTCGACGGCGACGGCGATGCGGCCGTGTGCTGGAGCTATGACCACCCGGTCGGCCAAGTGGCGCGTCTGCGTGGGCACGTCGCCTTCTATCAGGACAGGGTGCAGGTCTGCGTCGGTGTGGCGACGCCGGCGGTGCTCGGCGTCTCCGCCGCGGTGTAGGACGGCGGCTGCCGCACCGGCGGCGCGGCTGTCGCCGCGCAATTGCGTGGACTGCCAGGGCAATGCGATGTTCTAGGCTCGTAGCCGATGTCGGAATCACAGCGCGGTCGACCACGCAGCGCCAGCGCACACCAGGCGATCCTGGACTCCGCGCGGGACCTGCTGGCCGCCGTCGGCTACGAGCAGATGACCATCGAGGCCATCGAGGCCATCGAGGCCATCGAGGCCATCGAGGCCATCGCGGCCGGGGCCGGGGTCGGCAAGCAGACCGTCTACCGGCGGTGGCGCTCGAAGGCGGCCGTCGTCGCGGAGGCGGTCTTGGACGGCTACCTCATCAGCGCGGCCGAGCCGCTTCCCGACAGCGGCGACATCGCCGCTGATCTGCGTAAGTGGCTGCGGGAACTGTCGATTCGGCACGGCGAACCCGCCGCCGCCGCGTTGATCCGCGGCCTCGCGGCCGCGGCGGCCGACAGCCAGGCGGATGCCGAGCGCCTCTACGACCGGCTGACCGGTCCCGCCCGGCAGCAACTGATGCACCGGCTGGACGCCGGCGTCCAGCAAGGGCAATTACGCGTCGGGGCCGACCTCGATGCCGCGGCCGACGCGATCATCGGCACCCTCCTCTACCGCGTCCTCGCTCGCCGTCCACCGTTCCCGCACGGCGCCGACGGACTGCTCGACGTCCTGCTCCTCGGGCTGGCCCGCGACCACTGAAAACTCAATTCTCGAATGCGAGAATTTTCCTTCTGGGAGACGCTGCGTGTGCCTATGCTGAGCGGGTGCCAAACACAGCTACCTACAAAGTCGTCCAGTGGACGACCGGCAACGTCGGGAAGAGTTCGGTGCGGGCTATCGTGGCGAATCCCCTGCTCGAACTGGTCGGCTGCTACGCGTGGTCGCCGGACAAGGTGGGGCGCGATGTGGGCGAACTGTGCGGTATCGAACCCCTGGGTGTCACCGCCACCGGCGACGTCGACGCGCTGCTGGCGCTGAAGCCGGACTGCGTGGTCTACAACCCGATGTGGATCGACGTGGACGAGCTGGTCCGCATCCTCTCCGCGGGTGTCGATGTCGTCGCGACCGCTTCGTTCATCACCGGCCACAACCAGGGGGAGGGGCGCGAGCGGATCGCCGAGGCATGCCGCCGCGGCGGGTCGACCATGTTCGGTTCGGGCATCAGCCCCGGGTACATCAATCTGCTGGCCATCCTGTCGGCGAGCATCTGCGACCGGGTCGACAAGGTGACCGTCAACGAGGCCGCCGATACCACGTTCTACGACTCGCCGGAGACGGAGAAGCCGGTGGGGTTCGGCAGGCCGATCGGCGATCCCGGCCTGCCCGCGATGACCGCGCACGGCACGGGGGTGTTCGGCGAGGCCGTGCGGCTGATCGGCGACGCGCTCGGTGTGGAACTCGACGAGGTGCGCTGCGACGCGGAATACGCGCAGACGACAGCCGATCTGGATCTCGGATCGTGGACCATCCCGGCGGGATGTGTGGCCGGCGTGCATGCGAGCTGGAAGGGGCGGGTCGGAGACCGGACCCTTGTCGAGATCGACGTCCGCTGGCGCAAAGGGCAAACGCTCGAACCTGATTGGAAGATCGATCAGGACGGGTGGGTCCTGCAGGTCGACGGGCGTCCGACGGTGAAGAACGTCGTCAGCTTCGTGCCGCCGCCGGATTTCCAGGCCGAGACGATCGCCGATTTCATGACCCTCGGGCACATCATGACCGCGATGCCGGTGATCAACGCCATTCCCGTCGTCGTGGCCGCCGACCCCGGCATCGTGACTTACAACGACCTGCCACTCACGCTGCCGCGCGGCGTCGCGCGGCTGAGCTGAGGCCGTTCAGCCGCCGAAGGTGCGGGCCGTCGCCAGCGTGGTGAGCCGGTTGTCGTTGCCGCTGTCGCGGAGTTCGACCCGGCCGAGGCCCTCGTGCAGCCGCGCCCGCGCGACCACCGGTCCCACCCGCGCGCCGAGCAGATAGCGCAGACCGAGAAAACTGAGGGTGTCGCCAGGGGCGAGCGAGAGCACGGCCTCCTCGGCGGCCAAGGCGATCAGGCCGCCGTTGATGGTGTCCGAGGCGTTCAGCCCCTCCATCGATCGCGGGAGTACCACCGTTCCGGGGGCGACGCGCTCGCAGCGGGCCCGTTCGGCCAGCGGCATCGGCAGCCGCTCACCGGTGGCAGGCAGTTCGACGCTCAGCTGCGGCGGCAGCTGCACGTCCGGATCCGGCGCCACCATGAAGGAAGCCGCCCCGAGGGCGATCGGCTCGGCGTCGACGCTGAATTCGAACTCGGCCACGAACACCGAGCGGCCCACCTTCACCGTCCGTCCGACGGCGCGGACCTCGCCCGTTCCGGGGGCGGGGCGGTAGAGGCCGACGTCGAGTTCCAGCGTGACCGGCACGCGCGGGCCCATCACGAGCGAGGCCAGGAGGCCGGAAACGGTGTCTGCCCAGGTCGCCAGCACAGACGTGCGCAGCACGGTGGTGCCGGGGACGTGCATCTCGGGCGTGATCTCGGCGCAACCGTGCAGTTCCTCGCCCACCCGGCGGGTCGCGAAGCCCAGTTCGCGCAGGATGCGACCGCGTTCCTCCAGGCTGCTCGGCACGATCGTCACGGTTCCTCCTGCTCGGCGCCGGCGGTCCCGGACTCATAGGCGATGCCTCGGACGCCCCTCTATATTGGTAATTGCATTCTCTATCACGAGAATGTCAATTCCGAAGATAGCACGGCGCAAAGGGCCGTAGTCGTCATCGGTGCGCGATGGCGACTTCAGAGCAACGGAATGGCCGGGGCGCGTTACCTGCCGGGCTGTGCCGGTTGAGCGGCATTGTTCGAGCTGCGCGGACCAGGATTGACGGCGAACACCGGGAATCTGTCCCCGCGCGGACGCGCGTGGAATCGCACCCGGACCGGCGTAGCGGAGGAGGGCGGCAGCTGGCCGTGGATCGTCGTGTACAGCCACGGACCCTCGTCGAGTTCGACGATGGCGATCGGGGATCGCTTCGTCTCGGTGTGCGAGTTCGCGGCGCAGTTCAGCACCCGCCACGAGACGATCGACCCAGCACCGGAGGACGGCACCCACTCCAGGTCCTCGGATCGGCAGGACGAACACGCTTCGAACACTGGCGCCAGCAACCTGTCACAGCACCCGCAACGCCGGATCATCAACGTCGTCTCCGCGCAGCCGGCAGGGTTGTCGCCGCCGGCTCGAGCGTGCTCCGGATCGTACTGGTCCATAGAAGCCTCGGTGTGATCGTGCTGATGTAACCAACCACGCCAGCGTCTCGCGCGCGCACGCCCACCCGCGACGGCCGATCGGCCGCGGATATACCTATTTCTGCCGACGGCGCGTATCTCCTCCGAGTTCGCTCCGCCGCAGGTCGCCCGGCGATACGCTGGCCCTGGCGAGAGGTGAGTGCATTGCCTGGTGTCCGGAACTGATGCTGGATCGCGTGTGACCGGTGACGATCCGTCGCACACCCGCCGTGCGGTGAGCACACCGATCACGGCGGAGTTGGACGCGGCTGGTTTCGAGGACGCGGTGCAGATCGGCCGAGGCGGCTTCGGCGTGGTGTACCGCTGCTGGCAACCGGAACTGGACCGGACGGTAGCGGTGAAGGTGCTGACCGCGGACCTGGATGCCGACAATCAGGCGCGGTTCCTGCGCGAGCAGCGGGCGATGGGCCGGTTGACCGGGCATCCGAATATCACGACCGTCCTGGAGGTGGGGGCTACGGCGGGCGGGCATCCGTTTCTGGTCATGCCGTATCACGCACTGGACTCGCTGGACGCGTGGATCCGCACGCACGGTTCTCTCACGGTGGAGAACGTATTGGTGATCGGGGTGAAGATCGCCGGTGCGCTCGCCGGCGCGCATCGACTGGGGATCGTGCATCGGGACGTGAAGCCGGGCAATATCCTGCTCACCGAGTACGGCGAGCCGACGTTGACCGATTTCGGTATCGCCCACATCGCCGGTGGGTTCGAGACGGCTTCGGGCATGGTCACAGGGTCATCGGCGTTCATCGCGCCGGAGGTGCTCGAGGGGAATCCGCCGACTCCGGCGGCCGATGTGTACGGACTGGCGGCGACGTTGTTCTGCGCGCTGACGGGGCATGCCGCGTTCGAGCGTCGCAGCGGGGAAAATGTGGTGACGCAGTTTCTGCGAATCGCCTCCCAGCCCGTGCCGGACCTGCGCCAAGGCGGCATTCCCGAGGATGTGGCGGCACTGGTGGAAACCGCGATGAGCCGAGACAGCCACGAGCGCCCGACGGCGGAGGAATTCGGGCAGGCCATCCGGCGGATTCAGCAACGCCACGGCTTTCCCGTCGGTGCGATGGCACTGCGGACAGCATCCGATCCCGAAGGGGCGGACAAGGTTCCAGCGCGCGGCCACCGTCCGCCGGACCTCGCAGCCGACGCCAGTGGCGGAAATCTGCCGCTGGAGTTGACCAGTTTCATCAACCGGCGCGCCGAGCTGGCGGAGGTGCGGAATCTGTTGTCGACCTCGCGGCTGGTGACGTTGACCGGCATCGGCGGTGTCGGCAAGACGCGGCTGGCGCTGCATGCCGCATCGCGGGCGCGACGCGATTTCGCCGACGGGGTGTGGTTGGTGGAATTGGCCGACGTGTCCGATGCCTCGCTGCTCGTCGACATGGTGGCGGCCACCCTCGGGCTACGGGACGAGTCGGCCACTCCTCTGCTCGATGCCCTGGTCGCCTTCCTGAATCCGCGGCAAGCGCTGCTCGTGGTGGACAATTGCGAGCAGGTGGTGGACGCCGTCGCGGAGCTGACCGGCACGGTGCTGCGGACCTGCTCCGATGTGCGGATCCTGCTCACCAGCCGGGAATCGTTGAACATCGCCGGAGAAGCGGTGCTGCGGGTGCCGCCGCTGGCGGTCCCCGATCCGGATCACGAGCCGACGCTGCGGGCGTTGCCGAGCTTCGACGCGGTCACCTTGTTCACCGATCGCGCGGCGGCGGCGGTGCCGGGTTTCGCGGTCGACGAGGGCAACAAGACGGCGGTGGCCCGGATCTGTGCCCGGCTGGACGGGTTGCCGCTGGCGATCGAATTGGCGGCGGCGCGGCTGCGATCGCTGTCGCCGCAGCAGATTCTGACCCGGCTCACCGATCGGTACGCGTTGCTGACCAGAGGCAGTCGCGGCGCCCCGTCGCGGCAACAGACGCTGCGGTGGTGCATGGACTGGAGCTACGAGTTGTGCACGCGGGCCGAGCAGCGGTTGTGGGCGCGGCTGTCGGTCTTCGCGGGCACTTTCGAACTCGATGCCGCCGAGCAGGTGTGCGGCGCGGACCCGATCGAGGACCCGGAACCCGACGCCGCCGGGCGGACCCTGCTGGACGTGTTGTCCTCCCTGGTCGACAAGTCGATCCTGGTTCGGCAGGATTCCGACACCGTGGTGCTGTTCCGGATGCTCGAGACGCTGCGCGACTACGGCCGCGAAAAGCTCCGCGCCTCCGGCGAATACGCCCAGCTGCGCCGCCGCCACCGCGACTGGTATCACCACTTGGCACTCGAGGCGGAAGACCAATGGATCAGCCACCGGCAGCCCGACTGGATCGCCCGGCTGGAACGCGAACAACCGAACCTCCGGGAAGCGCTGGAAGCCTTCCTGGCCGAGGACACCGAGGAAGCCGCGACGGCGGGGTTGCGCACCGCCGCGGCCCTGTTCGAGTTCTGGGCCGTACGCGGGCTGTTCGGCGAGGGCCGGTCCTGGCTCGACCGTGTCCTCGCCCACCCCGCGGCGCGCTCGGTACCCGACCGGGTGAAGGCTCTTCGCGTCGGCAGCCAACTGGTCGTAGGGCAGAGTGACTTTCACTCCGCGGCCGCTCTCATGCTGGAGGCGCGGGCGCTCGACGAGAAAGCCGGGACCTCGGCGACCCACATCGAGATCGCCTACGGGTCCGGGGCCCTCGCACTCGCTCGCGGAGATCCGGCTCGCGCGTCGTCCGCACTCGAACGTGCCATCGAGTTACTCGGTGCGCACGAACCGGGAACGCTCCTCGTCAGTGCCCTGACCTCGCTGGGTCTGTCCTGCGAGATGTGTGGTGACGTCGCGCGCGCGGTGGAGTGTTATCGCGACGTTCTCGCCATCACCGAGGCCAGAGGCGAATCGCTCGGCCGGTCGGTGGCACTGCGCGGCATCGGTGTCGCCGCATGGCGACAAGGCGACCGGGAGACGGGGCGGCGAATGCTGGAGGAGGCGTTGCGCGTCAACCGGCAGGTCAACAGTCCGGTCATCGCCGCGCTCGTTCTCGAGGCAATGGCCTGGATCGTCGCGGACGAAGGCGGCGCCGAGCGCGCGGCCGTGCTGATGGGAGCCGCGCAGGGGCTCTGGCCGGCGGACGGGTTCACGACCGTCTTCGCGAGGTTGTCGGGTTTTCACGAGGAGTGCGAGCGCACGGCTCGGCGCACCCTCGGGGCGCAGGGCTTCGATGCGGCGCTTCGACGAGGCCGAGCGATGGACATCGGCGCTGCCATGACGTTCGCCCTCGGGAACCGCCCCACCGACACGCCGCCCTCAGGTGCGTCCGCGCAGCTGACCAAGCGTGAGCGGCAGGTCGCCGACCTCGTCGCCCAAGGACTCAGCAACAAGCAGATATCCGCCAGATTGGTGATCTCGCAGCGCACTGCCCAAGGCCACGTCGAGCACATCCTGACCAAACTCGGCTTCACCTCGCGCGCCCAGATCGCGGCCTGGGTTGCGGTGGGTGCCGATCGAGAAAATCCCTGACCGGGTGACTCGGATGACTCGGACGAGCCGATCAGGTTCGGCCGATTCCGTTGAGCGCCTTGTCGAGCGCTGTCATCCGGGCTCGGGCGAAGGCGCGTGCGACGGGCGTGCGATGCTCGATCAGGTCGAAGCCGTGGTAGCCGCCGCGCACTTCGTGCACGGTGCACGGGACACCCGCCTCGCGCAGCCGGTCGGCATAGAGGATGTTCTCGTCGTAGAACAGATCGTTGGTGCCGACGCCGATCCAGGCCGGCGCTGCCGCTGAGAGATCCTCGTAGCGGGCCGGCGCGGCCAACGGCGGTACCGCGTCGGTGGCGTCCCGGCCGAGGTAGGCGCGCCATCCCAAGCGGTTGTTCCGCTGGCTCCACATGCGCAGGCTTCCCGGCGCGATATCGGTGCGTGCCGTGGTCCGGTCGTCGAGCATCGGGTAGGACAGCGCCTGGAATACCGGGCGGACCTCGGCACGCTCGACGGACAGCAGCGCCAGGGCGGCGGCCAGACCCCCGCCTGCGCTCTCCCCGGCGATCGCCACGCGTTCGGGGTCGACGTCGGGTTGCCGGGCGAGCCAGCGCAGCGCGGCGTAGCAGTCTTCGAGGGGCGCCGGATACGGATATCGCGGTGCCAGACGGTATTCCACCGATGCGGCGACGGCGCCGAGCTGCCCCGCCGCGTGGCGGCAGAAGCGATCACCGAGCGCGGCCGAGCCGATGACGTATCCGCCGCCGTGAATGAACAGCACCGCGGGCGCGGGTCGCGCAGCCTGCTGCGGCCGGAACACGCGCACGGAAACATTCGCGTCGATCTGCACGATCGTTCCACCCGAGGGACGGCTGTTCCCCGCGAGGCGGGTCAGCCGCCTGGAAAGGGCGAGCGCGCGTGGACCGCCAACGGAACGGGGCAGGAAGCGAGCCATTCGCAAGTCGGGGTGGAATGCGTGCTCGGCAGGCATCATCGATCGTCCGTTCTGTCCGGGCCGGCGGCGGTCGCGTCAGCCGACCGCGGCCGAGGCGCGGAGGGCGCGACGACGCCGCCGTCGACGAGCAGGTGTGCCGGTACCGCGCTCACAGCTGTGGCATGACCTCGGCGGCGAAAAGCTCCATCGTCGCGGCGGCCTGTTTCGCGCCCGTCATGAAGACGAAAGACGAGATGCCTTGCTGCGCTCGCGCACCCAGCCGGTCCACCAGCATGGCGGGCGTCCCGATGTAACCGTCGTCGACTCCGAACGCCTCCGCGGCGAAGCGGTGCCGGATTCGCGAGCGCAGTTCAGGGAGGTCACGCTCGTGCGGGGCCACCGCCAGGACGGCCTGATGCGATCTGCGGATATGGCCCGGATCCCGGCCGACGCGTGCGCATTCCGTCTCGAGCACGCCGGTGAGCGCCGCCCAGTCGCGCAGCCCATAGGTGGGGACGTTCCAGACGTCGGCATAGCGAGCGACCAGGGGGAGGGTGTATTTCGGCCCCGCGCCTCCGATGTGGATCGGCGGACGCGGCTGTTGCATCGGTCGCGGCCGGTTGGGCATGTCGCTCACCTGGTAGTGGCGGCCCTGGAACGAGGTGCGCTCGGAGGCGAACATGCGGGTGATGATCTCGAGCGCTTCACCGAGCCGCTCCGATCGCTCCGCCGCCGACCCCCACGGCAAGCCCGCCTGCCGGTGCTCCGCTGGGATCGAACCGCTGCCCAGCCCGAATTCGAGCCGACCCCGGGAGATCACATCGAGTGTGGTGGCCATGCGCCCGAGCAGCACGGGGTGCCGGAAGTTGTTGCACAGGACCAGAGTTCCGACACGCAGCGTCGTGGTTTCGGCGAGCAGTGCGGTGGCTGTGGTCCACGCCTCGAGCGCCGGGTGGTCGGGGAGCCCGGGAGCGTAGAGGTGGTCGAACAACCACAATGTGTCGAAGCCGGTGCGCTCGGCCGTTCGCGCGAGGCCCGACAACGTCTCGTAGTCCGCGACGATCTGGGGAACGTAGATCCCGAACTCCAGACCGCCGGAAGTTCTGCCCCTCCTGTGCGGCGTAACCGGATCAGGGCGCGGCATGTCCGTCGTCACCCGACCACCTCCGAGGGATTGCGACTTTCGGCTACAGATCCGGCAGCACCGGACATATATGTCCGGTTATATCACTGCAGGGTAGCGGCCGAGGTCGGTCCCGCGAGATCTCGGCTCACGCCTGATCATCGAGCTGGGTCGCTCGAGCGTCCGGAAGGAGGGGGCGCACCGCTGTGGCTTCGGGCCCCCGCTTGCGCATGGTGGCGCGGAAAAGAACGGGTTGGCCCGCCATCAGTGACTTGTATCCGGTGGTCTCGATACTGGTGTACTCGACGAAGACCGGCACGGGGTGGTCGGCTGGCTGAAGGAATCCGAAGCCCTTCTCGATGTTGAACCAGACCACCGTGCCGCGGCGCCAGAAATCCGCCGCGGTGCGGTGCTCGGGCTGATCGGTCACGGGGCGATGGGGCCGGGTCACGCGGCGCTGCGGCGCGTCGGATCGGAATGCATGATCCGGTTCCACCAAGCGTCCAGGGGGCTTGGGTCCGGCCAGACAACCGCTGCTTCGGGCGAAACCCCGGCTGCGGCCTCGGCGTGTGTGAGCAGAGGGTCGCGTACTTCGGTGGATGCCATGATCGGGTTCTCCATCAGGTGTTCCGTAGCTCGAGAATAACCTCTGTGCGGCGATGTCCTACGCGTTCCGGAGCGGGCCCGGGACTCCGAGCCCGCCCGGTCGGCGCGGCCGGGTCAGACGTCGATCGCTTTGTGCCCGTTGCCGCGACCGATCTCGATCTTGCGCGGCTTGGCTTTCTCCGCGACGGGAATCGTCAGGCGGAGGACACCGTCGGTGTAGTCGGCGCGGATATTGTCGGTGTCGAGGTTCTCGCCCAGGAACAGCTGGCGGCTGAACACGCCGCGGGAACGTTCCGCGGCGATCATCTCGCGGCCCGCGTCGAGTTCCGGACGACGCGCACGCACGGTCACCACATTTCGCTCGATGTCCAGGTCCAGGGACTCGGGGTCGATTCCGGGCAGATCGAACTCGACGACGAACTCCTCGCCCGCGCGCCAGGCATCCATCGGCATCACCGCTGGATGTGCCTTCGTGCCGAACACCTGCTGCGTCAGACGGTCCAGATCGCGGAACGGATCGGTGCGCATCAGCATGGTCGCCACCTCCACCTCACTCCATTCTTTGTAGTAGGGGCCAGATAACCTCTGTCACCTGGTACAGATTTTTTATAGCATCGAGAGAAGTTGAGCGCAAGGCGCTAAACTAGGAAATCTGTTGGACGACGCGAAGTGAGGATGGATGGCGCAGGAGAGGGGCGACTCGGGGCATCTGCCCGATCCCGGCCAGGCCGTGTACGGGATCTCGGTGGCGGCCGGACTGGCGGGAATCGGCGTGCAGACGCTCAGACTGTACGAGCGCCACGGGTTGCTTACTCCCGCGCGCAGCGACGGGGGCACCCGCCGCTACAGCGGCGACGATCTGGCCCGCCTGCGGCGGATCACCGACTTGGTCGCCACCGGCGTGAACCTGGCAGGCATCCGCCGCATTCTCGACTTGGAGGATGCCAATGCCGACCTGCACGCCGACAACAACCGATTGCATGCCGACAACGTCCGTTTACGAGACGCGCAGGACAGCCCGTCGGAGTTGTAGGTCCGCCGATCACTCCGTGAAGCGTGTGCGCAGATCCACGACCGTGCCGGAATCGCCGGTGATGACGCTGACCTCTGGAATGAGCGCGCGAATCAGCGGCATGCCGCGCCCGCGCATCGAATCGGCTTGCGGATCGGGTGGTTTCCATCGCCCGCTGTCGGCAATGGTCACCCGGAGTTCGTCTCCGCTGATCGACGCCCGCAAACGGACCACGCCCCCGTTCCCGCGATGACCGTGCTCGACGGCATTGGTACACGCCTCGCCGACGGCGAGCAGCACGTCGTAGGCCGGACCCGTCGCCATTCCGGAGTCGGTGAGCCATTCCTGGAGCGCGTGCCGGACGGTTGCCAATTGGACGGCCTCGGCAGGGAAATCCAACTCCAGCGGCGTCAGGGCGCTGGGTAGCGGGACCCGGTCGCCCGCGCTCACGAGCGCGTACCAGCCGCCGTAGTCGTGCGTCTCTCGCGGCCCGCGCTTCTCGTCGTCGTGCCGTCCCTAGGGCGTCGATGCGCCGTCACCTCGTTACCTCCCTGTCGGGGATCGGTGCGCTGTATCCGCGCCACGACGAGCACGCGGGCCGTCGTCGGGCTCGGCTGCCGTGTTCGCCGTGCGTGTGCCATGCTCCCCGAAGCTATACCCAGTCGATCAACCGGCATTCACTTCCGCGGTTCCGCTCGTGGCAACCCCGCCCCGCCCCGCGTGCGGCGATCCCGTAAAGCGCTGTGCCGCAGTCGCGACGACGCGGTGTCGGGCCTGCGGACGCTACTGGCTCTGACGGGGGAGCCGGACGACCTGGACGAAGAAATCGTCGATCTGCTTGATGGCGGCGACGAACTGGTCGAGGTCGACCGGTTTGGTGACGTAGGCGTTGGCGTGCAGCCGGTAGCTGCGCAGTATGTCCTCTTCGGCCGCGGAAGTGGTCAGCACCACGACCGGAATGTGCGACAGATCGGGATCGGCCTTGATCTTCTCCAGCACCTGCCTGCCGTCGTACTTGGGCAGGTTGAGGTCGAGCAGGATCAGGTCCGGTTGGGGCGCGTCCGCGTGCGCCCCTTGGCGGTAGAGGAAGTCGAGGGCCTCCTCGCCGTCCCGGGCCACGTGCAGGTTGTTACCGATCTTGTTGTCCTCGAAGGCCTCTCGCGTCATCAGCTCGTCGCCCGGGTCGTCTTCGACGAGCAGGATGTCGATGGGCCGGCCGGGATTGGTCATGCGGTGACTCCTTCGTGAGCGGGGGCGTCGGCGGTACGGGCGGCGCTGTCGGCATCGGCGGCGCGCAGCGTGAAGCAGAAGCGGGTGCCCGCGGTGTACTCGGTGTCGATCCAGATCCGGCCGCCGTGGTACTCCACGATCTTCTTGCAGACGGCCAGCCCGATGCCGGTTCCGCTGTACTCCTCCCGATTGTGCAGGCGCTGGAAGATCACGAACACCTTCTCGGCGAATTCGGGTGCGATCCCGATGCCGTTGTCGGAGACCGACAGCAGCCAGCCACTGCTGTGCTCGGCCTGTTCGCAGGTGATCTCGATCTCCGGGTCGCGGTCGGGTTCGCGGAACTTGACGGCGTTGCCGATCAGGTTCTGCCAGAGCATCGTCAGCAGTGTTGGATCGCCGATGATCTCGGGAAGCTCGTCCGGGCGCCGGACGAGCGCGCCGGTGTCGTCGATCGCCGCGGAGAGATTGGTCAGCGCCTTGTCCAGGGTCTGGCCGAGGCCGGTCGGGACGTTGCGGTCGGTGATCCGGCCCACGCGGGAGAAGGTGAGCAGATCGTTGATCAGCACCTGCATCCGTTTGGCGCCGTCGACGGCGAAGTCGATGTACTGCTTGCCGCGCTCGTCGAGCTGGTCGCCGTACCGCTTCTCCAGCAGCTGGCAGAACGCCGCCACCTTGCGCAGCGGCTCCTGCAGATCGTGCGAGGCGACGTAGGCGAACTGCTCCAGCTCGGTATTGGACCGGCGCAGCTCCTCGGCCTGCAAGTCCAGATCGGTCTTCTGCTCGGCGAGCACGGCTTCCTGGGCCCGCGAGGAACTCAGCTCGGCGACGATGCGGCGGCGCATGCCCTCCACCGCGTTCGCGACGCTCGCGAGATCGGCCGGGCCGTGCGCGTCGATGTGATGATCGAAGTCGCCGCCCGCGACCCGCAACGACGCATCCGTCAGATAGCTGAGCGGGCGGGCGATCAGGCGCCGGACCAGCACGGTCAGCAGCACGCCGGTCAGCAGGAACGCGATGACCATCCCGGCCAGCACCGCGTCCCGGACCGCGCGGGTGTGCGCGAGCTGCTCTTCGTCACGCGCGATGGCCGCCGCGAGGCTGTTGTTCTGGATTTCGAAGCGCGCGCGCAGTTCGTCGAACAGCGGTTTACCGCGGGTCGGGGTGGCGGGATCGCTGCCACGGGCCGAGCCGGAAGCCAGCGCCGCGACCAGCGGCTCGGCGTACTCGGTGCGCCACCGCCACGCGGCGGCCTCCACGGCGTCGAGTTCGTCGAGCAGTGGTTGCCGGTCGGCGAGCAACTCCCGCAGGCGGGCGACCGATTGGGACTCGTCCCGGGTGCCGTCGCGGTAGGGCTGCAGAAACTGCGGGTCGGCGGTGATCCCGTAGCCGCGCAGACCGGTCTCCTGATCCACCAGTGCGCTTTGCAACCGGTAGGCCTCCGTCGCCGCGGGCATGGATTTGTCCAGCAACCGATCGGTCACCCGGTTGGTCTGGGCGATCACCTGGGCGCCCGCCACGGTGCCGATGATCACCACCAGCACCATCGCGGCCAACACCAGCTGGAACCAGGCCTGGGCGGTCAACCGCGCGCTCAGGGGCGTCCGGCCGGTCTCGGTGGTCATCGCTTTTCGTCCTGTTCTCGATCGTCGCGGTTCCACCCCAGATACAGGATCGCGACATCGTCGTCCAAACCACCCGATGCGCTCGCCAGCGACTCGACCCGTCCGATCAGCTCGTCGACGAACCAGTCGGGATCGGCGGCTCGGACGGCGCGCGCGACCTCCATCAGGCCCTGCTCGCCGAGTCGTTCCTGGTCCGTGCCGACTCGACCCTCGAACAGCCCGTCGGTGAACACCATCAGCCCGGAGCCCAGCGGCAGGTCGAGGTCGTGGACGGGCCATTCGGCGCGTCCGGGAAGGAAGCCGAGCGCGGGCCCGCCGGGGACCTCCACCCAGGTCAGCTCGGTGGCCGAGCGCAGCAGCATCCCGGGGTGCCCGGCCCGCAATACCTGCGCGCGCCGCCGGCCGGGGTGCAACATCAGGCTCGTGACCGTCGCGAAGGTCTGCCTGCGGGTGCGTTCGGCCAGCAGGACCTGTTCGAGCAGCCGCAGCTGCCGGTCGCCGGTCACCCCGCTCAGCACCAGGGTGCGCCAGGCCAGGCGCAACGCCACACCGGTAGCCGCCTCGTCGGGCCCGTGTCCGGACACGTCACCGATGACGGCGTGCACGGTGCCGTCCGCGTCCTGCACCACGTCATAGAAATCGCCGCCCAGCAGTGAATGCGCCCGGCCGGGACGGTAGCGCGCCACCACGTCCACTACGCGCTGTTCGCGCAGCAGTGGGGTGGGCAGCAGGCCTCGTTCCAGGCGCGCGTTCTCCTGTGCCCGCATGTTGCTCGCCTGCAACGCCGCGCTGGTGCGCTCGGCCTGCTTGCGCTGAATCGCGTAGCGCACGGCGCGCCCGAACAGTTCGGGCTCGACCCGCCCTTTGACCAGGTAGTCCTGGGCTCCCGCCGCGACCGCGGCCAAACCGGTCTGCTCCTGGTCGAGGCCGGTCATCACCACGATCGCGACCTGATCGGTGTGCTGGCGGATGCGGTCCACCGCCTCGAGCCCTTGGGCATCGGGGAGGTGCAGGTCCAGCAGCACGCAATCGGGTTCCGCCGCGGCCAGATGCTCGGCGGCCTCCGCCAGTGACCGGACCCAGTGCAGCCGCAGGCCGGGGGCGCCGTCCACGACCAGTTCCTCCACCAGCAGCGCGTCCCCGGGATCGTCCTCGATCAGCAGCACCGAAGGTTGCTGCCACGGCCAATCCGCGTTCACGATCACCTCGGGATCGTCGTCCGTACCGTCACGCCGCACGGAAACCACCGGTCGCGGGTCCAGTTGTGGCGGATCGAATGGCAGCACTACTGCCGACGTCGGCCGACACCGACAACCCGGTCTCCGATCACCAAGGGGCGGCACGAGCGCACGCCGACTGTCTCAGCGGCCGTTTGCTGGACCGAGAGCCAGCCAAGATCGTATCGGATCTTTTATCCGATCGAGACATAAGGCGTTGACCTGTGTGGAAGGGAAGGACGGCGAACGGTGCCGCCGAGAATCAGACCGAGGTGCCCGTGAGCCGCGCGGTGTCCCGCACGTCCTCCCGCGCTGCGCCGGCGCGGCGCGGGGAGCGAAGTTCCGCCAAGCTGCGTGCGACGACCGTGGCATGGATCGCGATGACGGCAAGGGAAGCCGAGCCGATCACAGCAAGAAGCACAACCACGACAGATACCGGTCCTTTCGGGTGCGAGCGGGCCTGCTGCCCACTCGATCGGGTGCCGAGTTCGCATCCGCCGATCCCGGCGGTCGCGCGCTCCGTACTCCAACGTGCCCCGGCGTCTCCGGACCAAACACACGATTCCGGTGCCGCGAACAGCTGCTGGGATCACGCGAGGACGACCTCGGCCGTCGCGCGGCCGAAGATCCTGCGTCCGTCGTGCTCGGCGGTGATCGCGAGGGTGGCGGTGCGGGTCTGCGCGTCCAGGTGTTTCACCCGGCCCGAGAATTCGATGCTGCCGCCGGTCACGCCTACGTGGACGGGATTGGTCAGGCGCACGTTGTAGGAGCGCAGGCCGGTGGGGTCGCCCAACCACGACGTGATCAAGTCCACACTGAGGCCGATAGTGTACATGCCCTGGGCGACAACGGTTTCCAGCCCCATTCGCGCGGCCGTCTCGGTACTCCAATGGATGGGATTGGGGTCGCCGGCGACTCCGGCGTAGTTCACCAGGTCGCCCCGGCTGACCGTGAGGGTGCGCGGGGGAAGCTCCGCCCCGGCAGCCACCGCGTCGAACCGGCGCAGCCGCGGGCCCGCGGGCGCGGTGCGCGCCTCGCTCACCGGCTCGGTGCCGTTTCCCACGTATCGCGGCTGCGGCGCCCGGCGAGCCCGCTGGGCTTCCGGGCGCGCGCCGTGCATCACGACCGCGTCGAACCACGGCGGAAGAGCCTCGTCGGACCGTCCGACCAAACTGGTCCGAGACGTGAGGACGGGCCGATCGTCCTGGTCCAGCATGGTCTGGCGAAGCCCGATCAGATCGCCGCCGAACGCGTGCCGGAACGAGTCCAGGCACATCTCGAAGCCGATCCGGTCGCCGGCCAGGAGCGGGCGGTGGAATTCGATCATCTGATCGGTCTGAATGGTCCGGCTCAGGTCGTAGCCGGGCAGCATCGTGTCGAACACTTCGGCGTAGGCGAGGTAGCCGGGCACCGCCCCGAAGGTCGGGGGAGCGAGCAGGCCGTCGTAGCCGAGGTCTGCGGCGGCGTCCTCCGACCAGTGCGCGGGATGATGATTGCGCACCGCGCGGGCGTACTCGCGGATCTTCTCGCGACCGACCTCATAGTGATCGCCGCTGCGATACCGGCGCCCGACCATCGAGGCGGGAACCGCGGGATCGGTCACTTCGTTCGCACCCGACGGGGCAGGGATTCTGGACATCGCGGGGGAATCTACCCAACGAAGACCGGAATTCCGGTCAGCCCGCAACACGCGCCGTTTCGCGGCCGACGGCCTCCGCGAACCGGTCGCGTCCGCCGCCGCTTTTACGGCGGCTGCCCCGGTCAGCGATAGTTTGAGGACCGGGCCCCTGGGAAGTCGATCGACAGAACCGACGGAAGGGCCATCGCGGCATTCGGTCGGCGAGGGCCGCGCTCCTCGGCCGGCAGTCCGGCTCCGAGAGCCGACCGGCATCAGCCGGCCCGCCGACCCCGTGAACCATCGCCGCCACGCACCGCGGTACCGCGCCGCTCGTCCCGACGGTTCGTCGCCGGGCTTTCCGCCCGTGCTCGGAGGAGAGGAGAGAAATGCCTGTTCCGAACTACACCACCGACGACGCCGGAATCCCGGTTCCCAGTGACGAGCATTCGCTGACCGTCGGTCCGGATGGACCGATCCTGCTGCAGGACTGGTATCTGATCGAGAAGATGGCGGCGTTCAACCGCGAACGGGTGCCCGAGCGTCAGCCGCACGCGAAGGGCGGCGGCGCGTTCGGCGTCTTCGAGGTTACCCACGACGTGAGCGCCTACACGATGGCCGACGTGTTCCAGCCGGGCAAGAAGACCGAGATGCTGGCGCGGTTCTCCACCGTGGCGGGCGAGCGCGGCAGCCCGGACACCTGGCGGGATCCGCGCGGGTTCGCCCTGAAGTTCTACACCGAGCAGGGCAATTTCGACATGGTCGCCAACAACACGCCGATCTTCTTCGTCCGCGACCCGATGAAGTTCCAGGATTTCATCCGTTCCCAGAAGCGCCGCGCCGACAACAATCTGCGCGACCACGACATGCAGTGGGACTTCTGGACGCTCTCGCCCGAATCCGCCCACCAGGTGACCTGGTTGATGGGCGACCGCGGCATCCCCCGCACCTGGCGGCACATGAACGGCTATTCCAGTCACACCTATATGTGGGTGAACGCCGCCGGGGAACGGTTCTGGGTCAAGTACCACTTCAAGACCGATCAGGGCATCGAGTTCTTCACCCAGCACGAAGGCGATCAGATGGCCTCGATGGACACCGATTACCACACGCGCGACCTGTGGGAGTCGATCGAAGGCGGCAACTATCCGAGCTGGACGCTGAAGATGCAGATCATGCCGTTCGAAGAGGCGAAGACCTACCGGTTCAACCCCTTCGACCTCACGAAGGTGTGGCCGCACGGCGACTATCCGCTGATCGATGTCGGCAAGATGACCCTCAACCGCAACCCGGCGGACTACCACACCGAGATCGAGCAGGCGGCGTTCGAGCCGAGCAATTCGGTGCCGGGCACCGGCCCGAGCCCGGACAAGATGCTGATGGCCCGCTGGTTCTCCTACCCCGACGCCCACCGGTACCGCATCGGCGCCAATTACAAGGAGGTGCCGGTCAATACGCCGCACGCCACCACCGTCCGTTCGAACAGCAAGGACGGCGCGCTGCGCCACCACAACCCGGGCGATCCGGTCTATGTGCCGAATTCGAAGGGTGGCCCGCACGCCGATCCCGCCGCCGCGGGCCCGCCCGCGACCTGGTACGCCGACGGCGAACTCGTGCGCTCGGCGTACACCATGCACCGGGACGACGACGATTGGGGTCAAGCCGGGACCATGGTCCGCGACGTGCTCGACGACGCGGCGCGCGAGCGGCTGGTGGACAACATCGTCGGACACCTGCTGAACGGTGTCTCCGCGCCCGTGCTGGAGCGAGCGTTCGAGTACTGGCGCAACGTCGACAAGAATCTCGGCGACCGGGTCGAGGCCGGGGTGCGCGCGAAGCAGGACGAACGCGACCCGAAGGCGGCCGACCAGGCCAATCCGGCTCGCTCGTCGGCGCAGGCCAAAGCCTGACAGACGCGTCCGTCAGGCGTGACGACGGTCGCTTCGGCGTGCCCGCTTGCCGCACGGCGAGCGGGCACCCCTTTGACGCGGCAAGACGGTTGTGATCGTTTCGTTATCGCCAGTGGGCGTGTCTCGTTGGGGCTCTCCGATTTCCTGCGGAAGCATGACTGCCGGATCCAGTGGACCGACAGCACCGTGGTGTATCGAATCATTTCGAGGCTCGGTGACGTCCCTGTGGCACCCCATGGGTCGCGCCGGGCCTGCCGACGGAGATCGGAGGACCGCGCCATGGCGTTCGACGCCGATATTCGATCTGATCGACGCTCGCACCGAAGTTCGTGGCAGGCCGTCGCGGCGGGCGCTGCCGCCCTGGCCGCCGCGGCAGTGCTCAGCGCCGCGCCCGCAACCGCGCAGCCTGCGTCGAGCAGGGCACCCGATATTCCGGCGGAGGTGCCCATACCCGGTGGATTCCAGGGTTTCTCCGGGATTCTGCGATTCCTTCCGCCCGCCCCGCCCCAGCCGCAAATGCCGCTCGGTCGACTGGTGCCAGATCACGGCCCGTGGACCGCTCCGACGGCATACGGATAGGTATCCACCGCGATCACCGTCTTGCCTGCGACGTCGACCATCGGCCTGCGTCGTGCCGGTCATGAAACGTTGTGGCCGCCATGTTTTCGCGCTACCCACAACGTGCGCCGGGCAACTCGGTTCGGCGAGCTCGGCTCGAGCCGCTGCCACCGCTTGGGGATCACCTGTCCGTTGATCAGGCCGTATCGGCGCTGCGGCCGTAGCACGGTGATCCGAGCGGGGGCTTTCCTCGGCACGGCACGGATGACGAGGCCGATCGCACAGCCGGCCACGATGGCGAATGCCGCCCATCCCGAACCGGAGACCACGGTGAGCGGGCCCCAGTCGCCGAGATACCGCGGCGGAACCATCGTCCAGTCGAATGACTCGGTACGAATCGGTGCCACGGTGGACGGCCGCCAGAGGACCGCGATCGCCAGGATGCTGCCCGCGGTTCGCGGCCGGATGAAGGCCGCGCAGTACCCCGCGGCGACGGCGAGCGCGGCCGTGGTGAAGTTGCGCACGCCACCTGCCGGAGCGGTGGCTGCGAATAACGCGACAGCCGCGAGCAATCCAACGCCGACCAGCGGATTCGGTAAACGGCTTCGGGCCGGCGGCTTCGACGACCGGGTTCCGGACGGCCGATTCCATGTTCGGGTTCCGGCCAGGTAGCCCAGCACGATCAGCCCCAGCAGCAGTGGCACGCTCCATGCCGGTCGCGGCCCGTTGCCCACCGCGCTGCCGGTGGCGCTGAGCGCGACCGCGAGGTAGATCGCGATCCCGTCCCGGCGCGGCAGCAGCCATGCCGCGACGGTCGCGGCCAGCAGCGTACACAGTGCCGTCACGAGCAGTTCGACGCCGCCGTCGTCGTGGCGGAAGCGCCACTGCGCGACGGCCAGCTCCGTCATCACCAGCACGATCGCGGCGATCACGGGGCTGAGCGGCAGCTCCGGGTAGATCGGTTCCGGCGCGAACCGTTCTCGCGTGACCAGCTGACACGCCAGGATCAGCACGACCACCGCCGCGAGCAACCAGAGGGGCTGCGTTCCGAATACCGACCACACGTGCGGTTCGGACGTCGCGCGATGCGGATTCCCCAGCAGGCCCGAGGCCTGCGAGAGCGTGATGACGACGAAACCGCCCACGCCGCCCAGGACGAAACCGGTCGCGGGAATGCGGCGGCCGAGTACCGCCACGCCCGTCGCGCCGAGCAGGATTCCACTGCCGATCGCGTCGAGGTATGCCGCGGTCGTCAAGATGTCCGGTGAGGCGCTGTGCGCTTCGATGGTGTGGGTGATCAACAGCAGCAGTGTGGCTCCCAGCGCGATCCACCACGCGGTACGAGAGCGGGCCAGACTGACCGCCACCACGGCCGTGACCGCCGCGACCAGCACCCCGATCGCCGCCTCGCGGGGCACGCTGAGGACCAGCCGGTTGACCTGGTAGGGCGTGCAAAGGCAGGTCCGGCCGTAGCTGAGCGGCACGACCAGCAGCAGCCCGGCCACCGCGGTAGCCAGGAACGCCGTGCCGCCCTCGAGCGCTTCACTCCGTCGGACCACTTCACAGTCGTACCCAGCGAGGACGAACCGAACATCGCGCCCTTGCCCGGTCTGTGCGTCCATGGTCTGCCGGCCGCAGCGGGACAGCTCGACGTCGAGCGAGAAGACCCGGGAGCAGATGCGGCGATTCCGCACCGAAGGGCGTCCGCGGGAGCTGCGCGGGCGCCCGGCGACGCGGACACGCTGCTGGTGCTGACGGACGGCCTGGTCGAGTGGTAGCTACCCGGAGGGATCCGCCGTCGGGAACCCTTGGGTCCCGGTCACCCGCAACACCTCCAGCGCCGAAGCTTCCCGGCTCCCGGGCGCCGCCGAGTAGACCACGACGGCTTGGTCGGTGTCCGGGACCAGCAAGGTGTCGCAGTCCAGCCGCAGGGATCCGAAATCAGGGTGGTCGATCGTCTTGGTCGCATTGCGCCACTGCCCGGATCGTCGCGCGGTCCACAACTGCTCGAATCGTGGACTGCGCGAACGGAGTTCGGAGACCAAGCGCAGGAGGCCGGGATCGTCCGGGTAGCGTGCGCGGGCGCTGCGCAGGCCGGCGACCGAGAAGGACGCGGCATTTTCGGCTTCGGCGGGCGTCATCGCGACCCGACCCGGCTCGGTGCCGAGGAAACGCTGCCAGATGATGTTGCGCTGGGCGGGCGGCCATGCGGAGAAATCGCCCAGCAGCGCGGTCGCCATCGGATTCCATGCCAGCACATCGGCTTTCGCCGACAGCACCAGTGCGGGCAGGTCCGCCATCCGGTCCAGCAGACGTAAGACGCTCGGCCGCACCACCATATCGATGCGGCCCTGCTGCGGGGGAGCCGCGCCCGCGAACTGGAACAGCAAGGCGCGATCTTCGTCGTTGAGCCGCAGGGCGCGGGCGAGCGCGGCCAGCACCGAGCTGGACGGACGCGGCCCGCGCCCCTGCTCCAGGCGCACGATGTAATCGACGCTGACCCCGGCCAGCTGGGCGACCTCTTCGCGGCGCAGCCCCGGCACCTGTCTGCGCGGGCCCGCGGGCAGGCCGACATCGCCCGGACGCACGCGGTCGCGTGCCTGTTTGAGCAACGCGGCCAGCTCGGTTCGATCCACATCTCGATAATGCCGCAGGCGGTCGTCGCCGGGTCGGTATCGCAGCTCCAGGCACTGATGGACCTGGTACGCCGTCTCCGGACGCACCACCTGGCCGGCCGGCGTACCGGCTGACCAGGTTGCTGCGGCGCGAACTGCCGTGGGGCAGCGTGCGTTGCTCGGGTCAGCGCTGCTGCCAGTAGGCGTTGGGGGTGCGGGTGGGCTGCGGCGAGTGGGCGTTGGGCGCACCGGGAGCGGGCTGCTGCTGCCATGGGGCGTTGGGTGCGCCGAAGGCGGGTTGCTGCTGCCCTTGGGGGCTGGGTGCGCTGAGGGCGGCCTGCTGCCGGTGCGCGTTGGGGCCGCCGGGGGCCGACTGGCCGGGGCCCATGGCTCCGGCGTCGGCCCGGGCGAGCAGGTCGGGGATCTGGGGTGCGGCGATCGGTGACGATGCGCCGCACCAGGTGCATTCCAGGTAGTGCTTGGTGCTCAGTGGGATGAGCGGGATGAAGAAGAGCGTGAACTTGGTGACGAGTTTGCGCAGCGCGTGTGCGGCGGGATTGCCGCAGCGGCCGCAGACCAAAGTGATCATGACGAGCGTGTGGATACGCCTCTGCCAGCCGAATATCAGCATGTGAAACCCCCGAAAATAGAGAATCCGATGTCGGTCACAGTAATAGATCGACCAGACAGCGGCTCGAGTTAACGGGCCGGTTACTCCAACACCCGACACGTGCGTCTCAAATCCTGTTATTCCACCTGGAGTGAGCTACCCATCGCGTTGCTTTCCGATCGCTGTGGCCGAGCGATCGGCGTCGGTCAGCGGGCGCCGCCGTTGACGTACAGCGTCTGGCCGCTGACGTAGCCGGCCTCGTCGCTGGCGAGGAAGGCGATCACCGCGGCGACCTCCTCCGGCTGGCCCACCCGGCCCAGCGGGGTACGTTCCGCGGCGGCCTTCTGGTGGTCCTCGGCGTTCATGCCGACGCGGTTCGCCGTGGCGGCGGTCATGGCCGTGGCGATGTAACCGGGCGCCACCGCGTTGACGGTGACGCCGTACGGGCCGAGTTCGAGGGCGAGGGTCGCGGTCAATCCCTGGATGCCCGCTTTGGCGGCCGCGTAATTGGCCTGGCCGCGATTGCCGAGCGCCGACCGGCTCGACAGCGACACGATCCTGCCGTAACGCTGGGCCACCATGAATCTTTGGGCGACCTGCGCACAGTGGTAGGCGCCGGTCAGATTCACGGCGAGCACCGCGTTCCAGTCCTGCTCGGACAGGCGGAAGAACAGGTCGTCGCGGGTGATGCCCGCGTTGTTCACCAAGATCTGCGGGCTGCCCAAATCGGTGGCGACGCGGTCGAACACGGTCTGCACCGATTCGCGCTCGGTGACGTCGCAGACGTAACTGCGCGCCACGCCGCCCGCCGCCGTGATCTGCGCGGCGGTCTCGTCGGGGGCGTTGCGGTCCAGGACGGCGACGGCCGCGCCCTCGCGGGCCAGGCGCAGCGCGGTGGCCGCGCCGATACCTTGGGCCGCGCCGGTGACGACGGCGACCCGATCGGTGAAGCGATGCATCGAATATCCTCCGGTCAGAACGCGGCGACGCCGGTGAGGGCGCGGCCGATGAGCAATTTCTGGATCTGGCTCGTCCCCTCGTAGAGGGTCATCACCTTGGCGTCGCGGAGGTACTTGCCGACGGGGAACTCGTCGATGTAGCCGTACCCGCCGAACACTTGCACCGCGCGGTCGGCCGCGCGGACCGCGGCCTCGGAAGCGAACAGTTTCGCCTGCGAGGACGCCACGGCGAAGTCCTCGCCGCGGTCGACGAGATCGGCGACCCGCCACACCAGCAGCCGCGCCGCGTCCACGTCCAGCGCGATGTCGGCGAGCAGTTCCTGGACGAGCTGGTGTGCCGCGATCGGCTTGCCGAATTGTTCGCGCTGGGTGGCGTAGCCCACCGCGGCGTCGAGGCACGCCTTGGCCAAGCCGACACATCCGGCCGCGACCGACATGCGGCCCTTGGCCAGTGCGGCCATCGCCACGGTGAAGCCTTTGCGCTCGGCGTGTAGCCGGGCGCTGTCGGGTACTCGCACCCCGTCGAGCACGAGCTCGGCGGTCGCCTGCCCCCGCAACCCCAGCTTGCCGTGGATCTCGCGTGCGGTGAATCCGGGCGAGTCGGTTGGCACCAGGAACGCAGTGATGCCCCGGTGTCCTTCGCCGCCGGTGCGCGCGAATACCAGCGCCACCTCGGCCCAGGTGCCGTTCGTGATGAACATCTTCGTGCCCGACAGAACCCAGTCCGAGCCGTCGCGCACGGCGCGGGTGCGCAACTGGGCGGCGTCGGACCCGGTGCCCGGCTCGGTGAGCGCGAAACAGCCGAGCGCCTCACCCGCGACGAGCCGCGTGAGCCAGGTCTGCTTCTGCTCCTCGGTGCCGAAGTGATGAATCGACTTGGCGACCAAGCCGAGGGAGACCGAGACGATGCCGCGCACGGCCGAATCGCCGCGCCCCAACTCCTCCAGGACCAGGCAGTAGGTGAGGTGGTCGCCCGCGCTGCCGCCGTACTGCTCGGGGATGGTGAGCCCGAGGAATCCCAGGGCGCCGAGGCGGCCGACGATCGCCCGGTCCACGCTTTCCTCGCGGTCCCACCGTGCGGCGTGCGGGGTGATTTCCCGGTCGACGAAATCGGCCGCGAGCTGCCGTGCCGCCGTCTGCTCGTCGGACAGTTCGAGATTCATGGGCAGTAGGCTAGCGACGGTTAAACTAGCACCGCAAGTTTAGTTGGGAGGAGTCCTGCGGAGCGACCCAGTTCCGCTGCTCGATCGAGTGGCGCAAAATCTCCGCCGCGACGGCCGGCGCGGCGAGTTCGACACCGCGTTCTTCTCCGGGTGGTGCGCGCCGCCGAACGGGCTGACGCCGCGGTCAGCCGGTGGTGACCGCCCTGAATTCGGTCGCGAGCCAGGCGGGGAACTCGGTGAGGCTCGTGAGCACCACGTCCGCGCCCGCCGCGCGCAGTTCCTCGGCCGTGCACGGCCCGGTGCTGACGCCCACCGCGAACACCTCCGCGGCCCGTGCGCCGTTCATGTCGCCGACGTGGTCGCCGACGAACAGATCCGCACCCTGTTCGCGCAGCGTCGCCGCCTTGCCCGCCGACCAGAGGTCACCCGCGAGATGGTCGACGCGCCAACCGAGTTCGGCGATATGCAGCTGCGCCAGCGGAGCGTGCTTGCCGGTGACCACGAGCACCCGTCCGTCGTTGGCCTCGACGGCCGCCAGCGCGGCCTGCGCGCCCGGCATCGGGGGAATGGTCGAGACGAGCGTCGGATAGAGCGCTCGGTAGCGGGTCACCAGGGCCGGAACCAGTTCCTCCGGCGCGCCCGCTTCGACGAGCAGGGTGGCCAGCGGAGGGCCGAGACGATCGGCGAACGTCGTCCCGCACAGCGGCAGATCGAACTCGGCGCCGAGCAGGTCGATGGCTCGAGCGACACCCGGCCGGGAATCGATCAGCGTCATGTCGAGGTCGAAGCCCACGGTCCAGGTCACCCACACGACCCTAATCGCCTGCGCTCCGGTGCGCCGGGTCGGCTGTTGTGATTCACAACTCCGCAGCAGGAGCATGAGGGCCGATGGACAGCAGGGGGCGGCGGCCGTGATTCACGTGGAACCCGCGCTGCACTCGATGTCGCGAAAGCAGCTGTCGCCCTTCGAATTCGGCAGCGAGTGCAATCGTGCGTCAGATGCGTCGCGGTGGCGCGGCGCGCTTGGTGTAGCCGCTGATCGGCCCGATCTCCATCCGATCTATCCCGCGCAGCGCGCCGAGCCGCTCGGTGGTGTAGCGGAACAGGGCGTCCGCGTCATGGCAGACGACGCACGCCAGCAGATTGTGCGGTCCGGTGGTCGCGGCGACGAACGCCGCCTCCGGATCGTCGGCCAGCGCGGTCGCGACGGCGAGCAGATGCGCGGGGGCGACGGTCAGCCACAGCAGGCTCTGCACGGTGAACCCGTACAGCGCGGGATCGATCTCGACGTCGAAACCGAGGACCCGGGCGTCGCGCAGTTCCTCGACCCGCCGCCGCACCGCGGATTCCGACCAGCCGACGGCCCGCGCGAGCCGCGGATAGGTCGCCCGCCCATCGGCGGCCAACGCGGGAATCAGGCGCTGATCCAGTTCGCTCGGCGCCACCGGTGCGGGTGGGTCCGCAGCGGGCGCGCGCAGGGCCGTGCTCTGCTCGGTGGACAGCGCCGACATCCGGCCCTGCCAGCGGCGTTGCATGACGTGCCGCAGCACGCGGTGAGCGTCCACGGTCCCCACGGCCGGGTGGCGGGCGAGTTCGGGAAGGGGAGCGTCGCCGGGGACGCGGAACAAGCAGACCAGTTCGGCGCCACCGGCGATGATCGTCACCCAGGCGGTGTCGGCGCGGCCGGCCAGCGCGCGGGCCAACGCGACGGTGGCCTCCGGCCGGACCCGCAGGCGGACCAGCCACTCGGCGTGACCGACGCGTCCGGTATCGGCGACCCCGGTGACCCGCAGTCCTCCGGTGTCGAGCAGGCGCCGGTAGCGGCGCGCCAGGGTGCGCTCGGAAACGTCCAGCACCGGTGCGAGCCTGCTGAACGGCGCACGACCATCGAGCTGTAAGGCGTGCAGCAAACTTCGGTCGATGTCGTCCAAGCTGACCGAATCCACCACGTCAGGGTAGGGCAATGTCGGAATCCGGCGGATCCCCCGTGGTGACGGGCGGGCGCGCCGGGGACCGGACGAGCATCGTCGGCGTGCAGAAACCGATCGACGCCATCCACCACACCGGAATCCTGACTCGTGATCTGGACGGTCTGGAACGCCGCTACCTCGACCTCGGCTTCACCTTGAGTCCCCGCTCCAGGCACCTGCTGAGCGCGCGACCGGGCGAACCGCCCACACCCGGATGCACGGCCAACCGCTGCGCGCTGTTCGGCGGCTCCTACCTCGAACTGCTCGGCATCGTGGACGAGGCCGCGCCGGACCCGTGGCACACCAAGGCGATGGCCGACGAGTACGAGGGCTTCCGCCTGCTCAACTTCGAAACCGGCGACGCGGAGTCGGCGCGGCGGCAGCTCACGGCGGCGGGCGTGCGCGCGACCGGCGTGCTCGACCTGGAGCGCGACGTCGAGACCGAGGACGGCATCCGCACGGTGCGCGCGCGGGCCGTGCACGTCGACCCGGGGTCGACACCGGAGGCGCTGCTGGGCGTCGCGCAGCATCTCACCCGCGAATACGTCCACCAGCCGCGCTATCTGTCGCACCCGAACGGCGCCCGCGCCATCGCCGCCGTGCTGATCGTGGTGGACGATGACGCGTTCGACGCGACCGTCGAACGCTACGGTCGCATCCTGGCCGTGGCCGCCGTGAGCAAAGGGCCGCTGACCGTGTTGGAGATGGGCTCGGGACGGCTGGAGCTGGTGCGCGCGTCCCAGGCAGGCGCCGTATTGCCGGGCGAGGCGGCGCCCGCGCCGTCCTACCTGGCCGCCATGACCATCGCCGTGCATGATCTGGCCGTCGCGCGCGAGGTCATCGCGAGGGCGGGTGTGCCGGTCCGCGCGACCGACGAGGGCTTCTTCGTCTCCGCGCGTGACGCCTACGGTGCAGGGCTGTTCTTCGTGACGGACTGACTCAGACAGGCGGCGCGCTGGGGCGGGGTTCGGCGAGGGTGGAGCGCTTGCGGCCGTAACCGAGGTAGACCGCGATACCCACCAGCACCCACACACCGAACCGCACCCAGGTCAGCGCCTCGAGGGTGGTCGCGAGCAGGACGCAGCCGATCAGCGCGAGGATCGGAACCAGCGGCACGAGCGGAGTGCGGAACGGGCGTTCGCGCTCGGGTTCCACCCGGCGCAGCACCAGTACGCCCACGCATACCACCGCGAACGCCGACAGGGCGCCGATGTTGACCAGTTCGACCACGATATCGATCGGCAGGAGCCCCGCGACGATCGCGCCGATCGCCCCGAGCAGCAACGTCAACCGCACCGGAGTGGAGCGTTTGCCGGTCGCCGCGAGTCGGTAGGGGAGCAGCCGGTCGCGGCACATCGCGAACATCAATCGAACCTGCGCGTACACGATCAGCAGCAGGCCCTTCGTCAGCGCGACGATCGAGGCGATCACGATGACGTCGCCGATCCATCCGATGCGCACCGCGCCGAACGCGGTCGCGATCGGCGCGCTGTTGTTCAGCGTCGCGAACGGCACCATGCCGGTGAGTACCACGCTGACCAGCGCGTAGAGCGCGGTGGCGATGAGCACCGTGCCGATGATGGCGAACGGGACGTCGCGGCGCGGGTTGCGGGCCTCCTCCGCCGAGGCGGCGACCACGTCGAAACCGAGGAAGGCGAAGAACGCGATCGCCGCGCCCCCGACGATGCCCCCGACCCCGAACGGGGCGAACGGGATCCAGTTGTCCACCTCGACGTGCGGTGCGCCGACGGCGATCACCAGCACGAGCACGCCGATGGTCAGGCCCACCAGCACTTTGGTGATGCGCGCGGTGAAGGTGACCTCCCCGGCCAGCACCGCGACGACGACGGCGACGATCAGCACGGCGGGCAGATTCACCACGCCGCCTTCGGCGGGCCCCGCGGCGAGTGCGTGTGGAACGGTGAGGCCGAACAGCGAGTCCAGCGCGGACACGGTGGTGCCGGACCAGCCGATCGCCACCGCGGCGCCCGCGATGACGAATTCCAGCAGCAGGTTCCAGCCGACCAGGAACGCCGGTCCTTCGCCGAGGGTCGCGTAGGTGTAGGTGTAGGCGCTGCCGGAGACCGGCACCATCGCCGCGAGTTCGCTGTAGCACAGCGCCACCAGCACGCACACGGCTCCGGCCAGTGCGAACGACAGCACGATGGCGGGCCCGGCCTTTTCCGCGGCGGCGACGCCGGTGATGACGAAGATCCCCGCGCCGACGATGGTGCCGACGCCCATGGCGGTGAGGTCGAGTCGTCCGAGCCTGCGCGCCAGCGTGGGCCCGCCCGCCTCGGTCGTGGCGGTGTCGGGCAGGCGGCGGCGCCAGCGCCGGGCTGATGCGGTGGTCATGACTCCCTTACGAGAACTGTCCGTCGGTCGCGGCCCGGTATGCCGAACCGATGGACCATTCTCGCCGCGTAGCCGCGGCTGGGAATAACTGGGGTGTTGCGGGCGGTACGCCAGCACCGTCCGCGGGTCGCTCAGCTGCTGGCGGACGTGGCGAAGGGCGTGGCGGCGGCGACGCGGGCCGCACGGTGGGGATGCCGCCACAGGCCCTTGCGCTCGAGGATCGGCAGCACGCCTTCGCCGAACCAGTACGCCTCTTCCAGATGGGGGTAGCCGGAGAGGATGAAGTGCTCGATGCCCAGGTCAGCGTATTCGGCCAGGCGATCGGCGACTTCGGCGTGCGAGCCGACCAGCGCGGTGCCCGCGCCACCGCGGACCAGGCCGACGCCCGCCCAGAGGTTGGGCGCGATCTCCAGCCGCTCGGTGCTGCCGCCGTGCAGTTCCGCCATCCGTCGCTGGCCTTCGGATTCACTGCGCGCCAGACTGGCGTGAACCCGCTCGATGTCGGCGGGATCGATGCCGGCCAGCAGACGATCGGCCTCGGCCCACGCCTGCTCGGAGGTGTCCCGGCTGATCACGTGGATGCGCAGGCCATAGTCGAGCACGCGCCCGTGGTCGACCGCCAGGCGGCGGACCCACTCCAGTTTCCTGCGCACCGCGGGCAGCGGTTCGCCCCAGGTCAGGTAGGTGTCGCTGTAGCGGGCCGCGATCGGGCCGGCCGGTTCGGAGGAACCGCCGAAGAACACCGGCGGCACCGGATCCGGACGGTTGCTCAGCAGTGCCTGCTGTACCCGGATGTGCTCGCCCTCGAAGGTCACCGGCTCGGTGGAGGTCCACAGTTCTCGCACCACGTGCAGGAATTCGCCGGTGCGGGCGTAGCGCTGGGTCTTGTCCAGGAAGTCGCCGTAGGCCTGCTGCTCGTGTGGCTCGCCGCCGGTCACCACGTTGAGCAGCAACCTGCCCCGGGAATGGCGCTGGAAGGTCGCCGCCATCTGCGCCGCGAGCGTCGGGCTGACCAGCCCGGGGCGGAAGGCCACCAGGAACTTCAGCGTCTCGGTGGTCGCGACCATCATCGCGGTGGTCAGCCAGGCGTCCTCGCACCACGCGCCGGTGGGGGTGAGCACGGCCTCGAAGCCGTTGTCCTCGGCCGCGGCGCCGATCTGGTTCAGATACCGCAGGCTGGCCGGGCGGTCGCCGGACATGAACGTGCCGTGCCCGCCCGCGACCAGCCCGCGGGAATCGCCGTAGGTGGGGAGGAACCAGTGGAACGACAGACTCATGCGGAGTCAACTCCCTTCCGGAGACCGCGGCCGGGCCACCGTGGTGACCGCCGCGCACGCGAAGCGACCCGAACCGGCTCCCGGTCCGCAGCGATGACGGACACGCGACACCTCGGGGTAGCGGGACAGATGGAGGCGGTGCGCCTCGTGAGCGCGCCGCAGTGATCCATGCTGGGCGCTCGACCGGCCCGGGTCACGGTTTGGAACCAGGCCGGTTTTTATTCGCGTGTCCGTACGTGTCACTATTCCGTGCTAGACGTAACCACGGATAACACGTAATCTGGCCTCAGCACGCACCCCACGGTGTGCGAGGCGGACGGACGAAACGAGTACCTCAATGACGCGGCATGTCGACGTACTGATCATCGGCGCTGGGCTGTCCGGAATCGGCATGGCCTGCCATCTCACCAAGGAGCAGACGGGACGCAGCTACGCGATCCTGGAACGCAGGACCGCCATCGGCGGCACGTGGGACCTGTTCCGCTACCCCGGCATCCGATCCGACTCGGACATGTACACGTTCGGCTACGGCTTCCGTCCGTGGAACGGCACGAAAGTGCTCGCCGACGGGCCGAACATCCGCCGGTACATCGAGGAGACCGCGGCCGAGTACGGCGTCACCGAGCACATCCGGTTCGGCCGCAAGGTGACCACGGCGCGCTGGTCCAGCGAGACGGCCACCTGGACGGTCGAGGCGCTCGACGAGCGAACCGGCGAGACCGAGGTCCACACCAGTAATTTCCTGGTCGGCTGCACCGGCTACTACGACTACGACAACGGCCACCGTCCGAAGTTCCCCGGCGAGGAGAACTTCAGCGGGCAGATCGTGCACCCGCAGCACTGGCCCGAAGACCTCGACTACTCCGGCAAGCGAGTGGTGGTGATCGGTTCCGGCGCCACCGCGATCACGCTGATCCCGGCGATGAGCGACGCGGCCGCGCACGTCACCATGCTGCAGCGCTCACCGACCTACATCACCGCGCTGCCCGCCGACGACCCGGTCGCGGTGGGGATGAAGGCCGCCAAGGTGCCCGCCAAGCTCGCCTACCGGATCGGGCGGGCGCGCAACATCGCCCTGCAGCGCGCCAGCTTCCAGCTCTCTCGCACCAATCCGAAGGCGGCCAAGAAGCTGCTGCTGGCCGCCGTGCGAATGCAGGTCGGCTCGGGCATCGACATGCGCCACTTCACCCCTTCCTACAACCCGTGGGACCAGCGCCTGTGCGTGGTGCCCAACGGTGACCTGTTCAAGGTCCTGCGCAGTGGCAAGGCGTCCATCGCCACCGACCGCATCGAGACGTTCACCGAGACCGGCATCCGCCTGGCCTCCGGCGAGGAACTGCCCGCCGACCTGGTCATCAGCGCCACCGGTCTGAGCGTGCAGATGCTCGGCGGCATGAGCCTGGAGATCGACGGCGAGCCGGTGGTCACCCGCGACCGGGTGGTCTACAAGGGCGCGATGCTCGACGGCATACCGAACGCGATGATGGTGCTCGGCTACACCAACGCGTCCTGGACACTGAAGGCCGACCTCGCGGCCGAGTACTTCTGCCGCGTGCTCAACCACATGAAGGCGAACGGTTTCACCCGGGTCGAGCCTGTGGCCACCGACCGCGATCGCGGTACCGACTCCGTGATGGGCGGCGCGCTGACCTCCGGCTACATCCAGCGCGGCGACGCGGTGATGCCGAGGCAGGGCACCAACGGCCCGTGGCAGGTGATCAACAACTACTTCCGTGACCGCAAGCTGCTGCGCAAGGGCGCGCTGGAGGACGGGGTGCTCTCCTTCGCTCGTGCCGAGCAGGCGCCGACCGCCGCACCGCGGCTGGAAGGTACGCGCAGCGCCTGAGTACCGTCGGGCGTTTCACCGCGGCGGGCACGACGAGGTGCCCGCCGTAATCGTGGACGGCGCGGATCAGGAACGGTTGCGCGCGTCTTCGTTCGCTACAGACCCAGCAGAGTCTCCGAGACCGTCACCATGGCGTCGCGGTACTCGGCGCTGCTGGGTGCGTCGGCGTCGCGGCGGGCCAGCACGCCTGCGGTGAGGGCATAGCCGATGGTCTCCGCGATCACGCGCGGCGCCACCGCCGGGGTGATGCGGCCCGCGTCGAGCTGGCGCTGAAGGTATCGGGTGAAGCGGCGGATCGGGCGCTCGGTGATCTCCGCGGCCAGTGCGGCCACCTTGGGATCCACCGCTCCGCGTTCGTCGATCAGGCGCAGCAGCGGTCCCGCCGACGCGACCGCGCCGGCGAACGATTCGATGGTGGCCCGCAACATCGTTCGCGGGTCGTCATCCTCGACTCCCGGCTCCTGGGCGGCGAGGAAGTCGTCGCGCACCCGCTCGGCCAGCGCGAAGAAGATCTCTTCCTTCGAGGCGAAGTAGACATACATCGTGGCGCGGGAGACACCCGCCTCCGCGGTGATGGCGGCGACCGTGGTGTTGTCGTAGCCGCGCTCGGCGAACACCCGTGCCGCGGCGTCGAGGAGGTCGCGGTGCCGGGAGGTATGCGAACGCTCCCGCGCGGCGCGCACCGACCAGGTGGACTGGGTCACGCAGGTCATCGTCGCGCATATTGACGTTGACGTCAACGTCAACGAGACTGGGCGGCATGCAGGTCGTCGTGGTGAACAGGGGAGAAGTGGCGGTTCGCGTGCTGCGCACCGCCCGGGAACGGGGTTGGCGAACCCTGGCGGTGCACACGGCCGAGGAACAGCACGCGCTGCACGTCCGGCTGGCCGACGAGGCCGTGGTGTTGCCGGGCGTCGGAGCCGCCGCCTACCTCGACGTGGCGGCCGTCGTCGCGGCGGCCGGGAAGGCGGCGCCGGGTGCGCTCGTGCACCCGGGCTACGGATTCCTCAGTGAGAGCGCGGAATTGGCGCGTGCGTGCGCGGCGGCCGAGCTGGTGTTCGTCGGTCCGTCACCCGAGGCGCTCGAGGTGTTCGGCGACAAGACCGCGGCACGCGCCGCGGCCGAGCGCGCGGGGGTCCCGGCGATTCCGGCCACCCGCCGCGGCGCGGACGTCGCCGAGATCGAGGCGCTGCTCACCGCTCATCCCGATGGGGTGATGGTGAAGGCCACGACGGGTGGCGGAGGGCGCGGTATGCGGGCGGTGCGCGAAGCGGCATCTCTCCCGGAGGCGTTCGAGCGCTGCCGCGCGGAGGCGCTGGCCGGATTCGGTGACGCGGGGGTCTACGCGGAGGCGCTGGTCACCGACGCGCGCCACGTAGAAGTGCAGATCGTCGCGGACAGCCGAGCGGCAACGGCCGTCGGTGACCGCGATTGCAGCGTGCAGCGCAGGCAGCAGAAGCTGGTCGAGGTGGCGCCCGCTCCCGGGCTGTCCGCGGCGCTGCGCGAGCGATTGCACAGCTGGGCCGTGCGGGTCGTCGAATCCGTCGGCTGTCGCGGCGTCCTCACCGTCGAGTTCCTGGTGCGCGGCGAGGACGCGTGGTTTCTCGAGGTCAATCCGCGACTGCAAGTCGAACACACCGTCACCGAAGCGGTCACGGGAATCGACCTGGTCGCCGTGCAATGCGATCTCGCCGGTGGCGCGACACTGGCCGATCTCGTTCTGCCTGGCCCGGGGACCGCACGCGGTTACGCGGTGCAGGCGCGCCTGAACGCCGAAATCCTCACCTCGGGCGGCGATGTACTGCCCGGCACCGGCACACTGGCTCAGTTCGCCCCGCCGACCGGCAGCGGCGTACGGGTCGACACGGCCGCGTTCGCCGGGATGCGGCAGGACGCGCGTTTCGATTCCCTGCTGGCGAAGATCATCGCCTCCGGTCCGTCGTATCCGGCCGCGCTGCGCCGGTGTGCGGACGCGCTGGCCGAGACCGTCGTGGCCGGGGTGGACACCAATGCCGCGGTGCTGCGCGCGGTCCTGGCGGAGCTGGCCGACGGTCGCGTCGTGCCGACCACTTGGTTCGAGCGGCACATCGATGAATTGGTCGGGCGTGCCGAGGATTTCCCGAGCCCCGTGCCTGTTTCGCCCATCGCGGAAGTCGTGGCGACGGCGGTGACGCTGGCGGACGACGAACAGGCGGTGCTGTCGCCGATGGGCGGCACGGTGGTCGCCATCGCCGAGCCGGGCGCGATCGTTCCCGCGGGCGGCGAGGTCGCGGTGCTGGAGGCCATGAAGATGCAGCACGTGGTACGCGCCGCGCAGGATTTGCGGGTGCACCGCCACGTCGTCGCGCCGGGCGCGGTCGTCGATCCGCATGCGCCGCTGCTGGTCTTCGTCGCCGCCGAACACGACGGAGCGGTCATCGACGAGGTCGCGGTCGACTTGGACGCGATCCGCGCCGATCTCGCCGAGGTACACACCCGTCACCGCGTCGGCCTGGACGAATCCCGGCCGGAGGCGGTCGCGAAGCGGCACCGGCTCGGGCGGCGCACCGCGCGCGAGAACATCGCCGACCTGGTGGATGCGGACAGCTTCGTCGAGTACGGCGCGCTCGCGGTCGCCGCGCAACGACTGCGTCGCAGCCAGGAGGATCTGATCGCGAACACCCCGGCCGACGGGCTGATCGCGGGCGTGGCGACCATCGATGCCGAGCGATTCGGTCCCGACCGATCCCGCGCGGTCGTGCTGTCCTACGACTACACGGTGCTGGCGGGCACCCAGGGCATGCGCAACCACGTGAAGACCGATCGCATGCTCGAACTCGCTCGCGAGCAACGACTTCCGGTGGTCTTCTTCACCGAGGGCGGCGGCGGCAGACCGGGCGACACCGACTACCCCGGCATCTCGGGGCTGGACGTCACCACTTTTCGCGCGATGGGCGCGCTCTCGGGCCGGGTTCCGCTGATCGGCATTGTGTCGGGACGATGCTTCGCGGGTAACGCGGCGCTGCTGGGCATGTGTGACGTCGTGATCGCCACTCCCGACGCGAATATCGGCATGGGCGGTCCCGCCATGATCGAGGGCGGCGGGCTCGGCGTGTACGCGCCGGAGGACATCGGGCCGGTCGAGGTGCAGCGCCGCAACGGCGTCGTGCACGTGGTCGCGGCGGACGAGGCGGACGCGGTGGCCATCGCCCGCCGCTATCTCGCCTACTTCCGAGGCACGATCGAGGATTGGACCGCGCCGGACCCGCGCTTGGTGCGGCATGTGGTCCCGGAGAACCGCCTGCGCGCGTTCGACATCCGCGCCGCCATCGAGTCCGTCGCGGACGTCGGGTCGGTACTGGAGTTGCGCCGGGACTGGGCGGTGGGGATCGTCACCGCACTGATCCGGGTGGAGGGACGGCCGTTCGGCTTGATCGCCAACAACTGCCACCACCACGGTGGCGCGATCGACGCTCCCGCCGCCGACAAGCTCAGCACGTTCCTGCGCTTGTGCGACACCCACGGATTGCCGATCGTCTCCTTGTGCGACACACCGGGCTTCATGGTCGGTCCGGACGCGGAAAAGGACGCCACTGTCACGAAATTCAGTCGCCTTTTCATCGACTCGGCTGCGCTCTCGGTCCCGCTGGGAACCGTCATCGTGCGCAAGGGTTACGGTCTCGGCGCTCAGGCCATGGCCGCGGGCTCCTTCCGCTCACCCCGGTTCGTCGTCGCCTGGCCCACCGGGGAAATCGGCGGCATGGGCCTCGAGGGCGCGGTGCGCTTGGGGTTCGCCAAAGAATTGGCCGCCATAGCGGATCCGGTGCAGCGGCAGGAGGCGTTCGACAAATTGGTGCAGCTCGCCTACGCCAACGGCAAGGCCCTCACCGCCGCCACCGTGCTCGAAGTCGACGACGTCATCGACCCCGCCGACACCCGCCGCTGGATACGCACCTTGCGCTGACCCGCGACGGGTGTGGGGCGTCAGGGTTTTCGGGCGACCGCGCCGTAAGCCGAGACCGGCCTGACCTCGCCCACATCGGTCTCGGGCGTGCGCCACCGAGTGATCGGGACGAAGCCCGGCTCGACCATCTCCAACCCCTCGAAAGCGGCCTCGATCCGGTCGCGCGGCCGGGCGACCAGCGGCGCGGCGCCGGACTGCGCGTAGATGTCGCACATCGCACGGTAGCGGCGACTGTCGTCGGTGCCGTGCCACAGCGCCAGGAAACTGCCCGAAGGCATCGCCTCCATCAGCGTGCGCACGATCCGCAGCAGTTCGTCATGGCCGGTGACGTGGCCGAGCACACCCATCAGCAGGACCGCGACCGGCTCGCGGAAGTCCAAGACCATCTCGGCCTGCTCGATGATCCGCTCCGGACGACGCAGGTCGGCGTCGATGTAATCGGTGGTGCCCTCCGGCGTTGTGCTGGTCAGCAGCGCCCGCGCATGCGTGAGCACGAGCGCGTCGTTGTCCACGTAGACGACGGTGGCCTCGGGCGCCACGCACTGGGCGATCTCGTGGGTGTTGCGTGCGGCGGGCAGACCGCAACCGATGTCCACGAATTGGCGGATCCCCCGGTCGGCAGCGAGGTAGTGCACTGCGCGGACGAGAAACTGGCGGGCCTGGGTTGCGATGGTGGTGATGTCGGGATGGATCTCGATGCAAGCATCGCCGACGAGACGATCGATCTCGTAGTGGTCCTTGCCGCCGATCCAGTAATTCCAGATTCGCGCGGAATTCGGGATGTCGGCCCGGTGGCAGTGGACCTCGGACTCGTGACTCACGCGCGCACCTCCCGTCGCCGGGGAGCGCTGATCGGTTCGCGGAATGCCGTCCACCTTCGATAGACGATTCCCGTGTCCACGACGATCACGTCGCACTGTCGGCGGATGAGGTCGAGCCGGACGGTCTCCGCGCGGGGTGTGATCACGATGCCGACCTGCCGTCGGCGTGCGTCGAACATCGTGTGCCGCAACGTATCCGGACGCAACGGACCGGCGACATAACACCTCGGCACATTCAAACGGAGGTCGTCGGCGAGGTCGAGCGCCCGCCGCAAGTCCAGGGCGTGGGTCCGGGCCAGGCTCGGGGCGCCCCGGTTGATGAAGATCAGAGCGTTCCGCTTCGGCATCTAGTTCCCCCGCCCTCGATGCCGTCCACCACGCGTCGCGCCGACCCGCAGGCGGTGTCGGCCGGTGACGCGAAGAGGCTGCGCACCCGAACCGGGAACCGAGTCGTCCTGTGCGAGGCGGCGCTTGGGGGAGAAAGCACGGCGAGCGTCGACCGCCGCCCACCAGATCGCGGCTAGACAGGGAGCGAGAGGAATCGCCAGCGCCCACCAGTCCTGAAACCACGTCATCGGTCTCTCCTTGTCGTTGCGATGGAAAGCCGCTGCCGTCGAAGTGATAAGGCTGGGCACCTCGCGCCCGTGGAAGACGTTGCCGATCTCGTGGCGGTGCGGCTGTTAATCAGGCTGACAGCCTGCGTCGTCGCGTACTGGCAAGGAATTTGCAAAACTGGCAGCTATGGACGAAGCCGGTATCGGGGCTCGTACCGCAAGAGCTCGCAAGCTGAAGGGTTGGACGCAGCTGCGCCTTGCGGCAGAGGCCGGACTGTCCGATTCGCTGATCGCCAAAGTGGAGACGGGTCGCGTTCCCGCGAGTCCCGCGTTCGTTGCAGCTGCCGCTCGTGCGTTGCAGGTTGAGCCGGAACTGCTGACAGGTGTCGCGGATTACAGCCGAGAGCTGGGTGAGTTACCCGGCGTTGTCGAGATGCGCCGGATCGTGGCGGAATGGGACTATGTCGAACCGGTGCGAGGGTCGACGCTCGCACAACTGGAACTCGAATCCGCGAAGTTGCAGGACTACCACATTCGGGACAAGACTCCTGAAGTGTTCGAAATATTGCCCGGCCATATTCGTCGTTTGTATGGCGCGCTCACGGAAGCAGGGGCCGATGTCCGGCGTATGCATTCGCTGCTGTGCAACGCCTACATGCTGACGAATTTCTCTGCCGGGCGAACCGGGTTGACATCGCTGCAATCGTCGGTGCTGGGGCGAGTCTCGGCGCTCGCCGAGGAAGCGGACGATCCGATTTATCGCACGCTGACCCACGTCCAACGCGGCAAGGTACTGATGTACTACGACGCGATACAGTCCGGGCTCGACGCAGTGCAGCGCGGAATCGACGCGGTAGCCGGTGACGATGGCAGCGCGACGGCGATGCGGGGTTACGGCCACCTATCGGGAGCGATCATCGCGGCGCGCGGCCAGCGGTACGGCACCGCGATCGACTATCTTGACGAGGCGCGCAGTGTCGTCGCCCGTGGCGACGAGTCCTCGTTTCCGCGTCTGCCGCAGCTGAATGCGACGAATGTCGAGTTCTACGCGTGTGCCATCGAGTTGGAAGCCGGAGATCCGGAGAAGGCCGCCACCAACGGGTGGACATTGAAGATCCCGGCGGGAACGTCGCCGACCCGAACCGGGCACCACTACCAGGACGTCGCACGAGCGTGGCTATTGGCGGGCGAGCCGTCGAAGTCCTTGAAGGCGTTGAAACTGGCGCGGAAGGTGGCGCCGCAGCAAACGCGTCGGCATCCGTCTGTGCGGGAGACGCTGGTAGGGATAGCGGCGGCGGAACGGTGGAATTCCGAGAGTGTGAGTGCCTTCGCGCAATGGGTCGGCGTGGCCGTCTGATCGGCCGCGGCGCGGGTATGAGCCGTCGATCCGCCCACGAACGCTGGTCGAAACTCGTTGGCTGGCGGACTCGACGCCCAGGCCAGTACAACCGAACCGGCGGTTCAGCAGCGGGTCCGAAAAATTTTCGCGGACAGCGATGAGTCCTTGGCCGGTGCTCCGTCCTATCTGTTGAACGCGCTACCAACCCGGCGCGACCGACCAGAAGGACCAGAAATGACCACCGCCAACCCCTCCGCCGACTTCTCCGACGACGTCACCTACCGTCCCGGCAAAATCCGCAACCGCGTCCTGTGGACCCTGCAGATCCTGCTCGGCCTGTTCTTCATCATCGCCTCCGGCGGTCCGAAGCTCGTTATCCCGAACACCTTGGCGGACAACGCCCCCGAGAATCTGACCATCCCCCTCGGGCTGCTCATCTTCATCGGAGTCGTGGAGGTCGCCGGCGGTATCGGCCTGATGGTGCCACGGCTCAGCGCCCTTGCCGCCGCGGGTCTGTCCGTTCTCACCGTGCTCGCCGCCGGGACGCAGGCTTTCATCGCCGACAAGCCCTCGATGGGGATCTTCCCGCTGGTGCTGGCCGCGATCTTCGCCTGGATCGCCTACGAGCGGCGCGCCACCATCACCGATCTGCGCACCTGGCTGTCGCGATGACAAATCCATGAGCACGACCGGCGATCGGTGGCCGAACCCACCGATCGCCGATCGTGCGTTCCCGGAATCGATCGCCTGTCGGGTTGGCGGCGATCGATCCAGCGGCCATCTGGTCCGCGGCGGCCCGGCCCGGGCGCCGCACCAGGTGGCCGTCGTCGCGTCCGGGCGTGAAACGACTCAGCGACCGGAAGGTGTTGCGGCAACTCGGGTCTCGATCGTTGGCATAGTTGCCCGATAACAGCACGGAGAAAAGCAGGAAGGGTTGTACGTGGACGACGACGAACGCCAAGTGTGGGAGTTCGCGATAGGACTCGGGTTGCCGGACGCGACCGGGCCCGGTGCCCTTGACGGCGAGGGAATCCACCCGGTCGCGCTGGCGCTCGAAGAGAGCACCCATCGGATCCGCGGGGTGAACCGTATCCCGTGCTTCACCAGCTTCGGACCGGTCACGGCGGTCGATGAGTTCGCTCAGCGCGCGTGGGCGGACGCGTACGACCCGGCGCGCGTCCCAGTCGAATGCCGTCTCGCCGTCTATGTGACGGATGACGAGCTGGATGAACTGGTACTGGCGGTTGCCGAGGATCTCGGCCTGGACGAGGACGGATACTCGACAGTAGTTGGCCGGAAGGTCACCGTCGCCCTGCGGGCCATCTCGCTGGAATCGCCGGAGAACAGCTTCTACCAGCACCTCGTAGAACAGTATCGGGATCAATCCACCACGGATTGACTCCGTCCCACCGAAGGCAGAATCACGTCCAGTCGGCGGCGGCGAGGAACCCGGGCTCCGTCTGCAACATAACCCGGCGGAGCGGCATTGCGCCTTTCCGGCGCGGGTGGGCGCGGGTTTGTCCTCCGGGCTGCGCTCGCAGCGGTGTCGGCCGCCGCAGCCGTCGGCCCTTGACCGGCTTCGGTGCCGAGCGTGGCCGTCAGGAAGTGCCTGTGCGGGTGGCGGTCGCGGCCAGGGTGGTGTAGTCCATCGTGAAGGATCCGCCCAGAGAGTCGATGGCGTTGCCGACCGCGTCCAGTATCTCGGCCAGCTGATCAGGACGGAGTCGGGTGAGGCCACCTGTGGTGGGGAGCAGCTCCAGCCATTGGTCGCGGGTATAGGGCTGCTGCCAGTCGAATCGCCACTGTTCGGGATCTCCGAAGTGTTCGGTCTCGCGGATCTGGTCGGCGATTTTCGCGTATCCCGCTCGGTAGAGCTCGAGGGGACGTCGAGCCGGTTGGCCGCTGATCGGGGAGTCCGGCGCCACCCGCCGGTAGGCGGCGGTGAACGGTTCTGCCACCTCGGCGGGTGGCTCGTACGCGTGGCCGAAGATCGCCAGCCGTCCCCCTGGACGCAGCACGCCGGCCGCCTTCGCGACGCCGGCCACCGGATCCACCCAATGCCACGATTGCGCGGCGATGACCGCATCGAACATCCGGTCGCCCGGCTGCCATGCCTCGAAGGTAGCGACCTCGACCCGCAGACCGCGGGCTCGTGCGAAATCGGCCATGCGCGCATCGGGTTCGACGCCGAGCACCGTGCACCCCGCAGCCTGGAACTGACGGGCCGCGATGCCGGTACCGCAGCCGACGTCGAGCACGTCCGCGCCGGGCGTCCCGGCGAGGATCCGCGCCACCAACGCCTCCGGGTAGCCGGGCCGGGCCTGGTCGTAGCGCTGTGCGTCCACGCCGAACGACGTGGCCATCGGCTGGGACTCCTCTGGAGGCGCTGGGGACGGTTCGGGTTGCTCCCGCGGTAGAATGGGCATGCGCCCACTTTAATGGGCGCATGCCCACTGCGCAATAATGCCGGTGACTCGACGCCCGAAAGGATCTGTGAGTGCCGACTGGGGTGCACCTTCGCGACGCGCGGCAGCAACTGTTCGACGCTGCCGAACGCGTGCTGCTGCGTGGCGGGCCGAACGGACTGACCAGCCGGGCCGTCACCGACGAGGCGGGCTGCGCCAAAGGCGTTCTGCACCGGCACTTCACCGACTTCGACGCGTTCCTTACCGCACTTGTACTCGACCGGGCCGCGCAGCTCGAGGCGCAGGGGAGTGCGCTGCGCGCGTCCGCAGGCGTCGGCACGGTGGTCGCCAATCTGACCAGCGCGCTGACCGATCTGCTGGGACCGGTTCCGATGGCGATCATCCCGCTCATCACCTTCCGTGACGAGCTGCGCACGCGACTGCGCCAGGCCAGGCCCGGCGGCGGCATGGCGATTCTCGCCGAGGCGACGACCGCGATCTCCACTTATCTGACCGACGAGCGGGAGCTGGGCCGCATCACAGCCGATGCCGACATCGACTCGCTCACCCTGTCCCTGGTCGGTGGCGGGCATCTGTTGTTCACCGACCGTGACACCGGCCCACCGACTACGTCAGCAGTCGAAAAGTTCGTGGCAGCGGTCATCTCCGACGCCGTGCAACGACGACCGGCCTGAGCATCTACCAGCGTCGAGAACAGCTACCGGTCGGCTTGCCGACCACACCACCCCGGTTGAACCTGATCGAGTGTTCCGTAAGGCGACCGCCCACCCGACGATGCGCACCGCGCAGCAGCGCTACCTGCGCTGCCGCCTGCCCGTGAGCGCCGACTGATCGCGCCGAAGCGCGGCCGAACTTGTCATGGCGCACCGCCATACTCGGCGTCGACCGATCTTCGTTGGACGAACTGGAGGTGCGCATGGCGCGCGAACTCGACGACCTGCCCTACGCGCGGTATCTGACCGACCTGGACGGCGATCTCGAGGCGGAAGGCGACTACGACTGCGTTCGGGTGGACGGCGGCGAACTGGACGACCTCGACGTCCGGCACGCGCGATTCAGCGAGTCGGTGTTCACGACGGTCGGGTTCACCCGGGGGAGCCTGCGCTACAGCCGGTTCGTCGACGTGTGGCTGCGTCACGTGCGCTGGGTGGGTACCGAACTGGCCGACACCGGATGGCTCGACGGCGAGGTGGTGTCGGGGGCGATGTCCGGCGTCGACTTCGCGGGCGCGAACCTGCGACGGGTCCGGTTCGAAGGCTGCAAGTTCGACTCGGTCAACTTCCGCGGGGCTCAGCTGCGCGAGGTGTCCTTCGTCGACTGTGTGCTGCGCGATTGCGATTTCGCCGACGCCGCGCTGACCGGCATCACGGTGCCCGGCTCGGCACTGGTCCGGCTGTCGTTGCGCAAGGCCCGGCTGGCGAAGGTGGACCTGCGCGGTGCGACCGCGCTCGACTTCACCGATGGGCTCGACAGCCTGCGCGGCGCGACGATCACCACCTTGCAGCTGCTGGATCTCGCGCCCGCCTTCGCGCGTTCCGTCGGCGTCACCGTGCAGGATTGAAATCCGCCCTGGCGTCTCTGGGAAACGGCTCTGTGGCCGGTGCAGCCGCCACTACCCACGGGCTCGAAAATGACTGTGCGCCAGCGGCTGCCGGAACGCCATTTCGGCGAAGCGCCGATGCGCCGCACACCTGATTGATACATTGCGCCGATACCGCGCAGTACCGCTTCATCGAGGATGCGAGCCATGGTCGATCCGGATTCCCTCCGCAGTGCCGTCGGCGTGCGCGCTCTGGTGCGCATCGCCGGAGAGCGGGGCATGGCGCCCGCGGAGTGCCTGGCCGGTACGGCGCTGGCGCCTGCCGAACTGGGTGACCCGTCCGCCGAGATCACCGCGCACGACGAATTGCGGATCGTGCACACTGTGCTCGGCCGGTTCGGCGACGAGCCGGGGCTCGGCCTCGCCGCGGCGGTCCGCCACCACCTGCGCTCGCGCGGGCCGTGGGGGCTCGCGCTGCTGGGCAGCCGGACCCTGCGCGAGCTGATCGAGGTGGGATTGCGCTGCGTCGGTCGCACGGTGCCGTTCGGGCGGTTGACGGTCGAGGAAGCCGACGGCGAAGCGCGACTGGTGTTCCGGGACGCCGACATCCCGGCGGGTATGCGGGCCTTCTTCGCCGAAGCGACGCTGGCGGGGCTGCCTGCCTTCGATCGAGAGCTGTTCTCCATCGGCGTCCCGGTGCGGCGGGTCAGTTTCCGGCACGCGTGCCCGCGCGACCTCACGCGCTATCGCGACATCTTCGGCGTCGTGCCGGTCTTCGGTGCGCCGGTGAGCGCGGTGGTCTTCGACCGCGGGATGCTGGATCTGCCCCTGCCACCGGCGAGCGACGCCGCGCGGGACAACTGCGGGCAACTGTGCCGCGACCTGCTCGACCGGCGCCGGTCGCGCACCGGCGTCGCGGCGTCGGTACGCGACCGACTGGTGCGCACTCCCGGTGAGATCCCCGACCAGGCGACCGTCGCCCTGGGTCTGTACATGAGCTCGCGCACCCTCTCTCGGCGACTGCACGAGGAGGGGACATCGTTCCGGGCGCTGCTGGACGAGGTGCGCCAGACCATGTCGGAGGTGCTGCTCGCGCACACCGATATGACCACCGAACAGGTCGCCGCCCGGCTCGGCTACGCGGAGGCGGCCTCCTTCATCCGCGCTTTCCGCCGCTGGCAGGGCTGCCCGCCGCAGACGTTCCGCTCACGGGGCAGGCAGTCGCATCGCACGCCCGAACTGGTCTGAGCGGCATCGGCTCCGGTCGGGCGGGTCATCCGGCGCAGCCCGCCGTACCGCGTCGGCGCGGGCAGACCGTCCACTATCGTGCGGCCGGGCGGCGGGCGGGTCGACCCAATACTGGGATCAGAGAGCGGGAACGCTCCCGTACTATCGCGATCGGAGTCGGCCTGCCGGGGAGATGAAGGAGGAGGGTGTGGAAGTTCGCACCAGCAACGAGCCACTGTGGTTACGGTCGGGCCAACGACTTCCGGAGCATACCGTGGGCGCCACGGCGCCGTCGGCCGAGGAAACCGTCCGATGAGCGAGGAGGGCGCCGGCCTACGCTGTGCGGGATGCTCGGCGGTCGGACTCGACAGCCGCCGGTGCGCGTCTTGCGATCTCGAACTCGGTTACCGATACGTGGCGCTGCCCGGGAACGATCCGGCGCCGTGCGCCGACTGCGGGGGAGACCGGTTCCACGACGACGGCCGCTGCGCGCAGTGCGGCCGGTCCCGGACGATGCCGGATCGCTTCGACACCGATCTCGGCGCGGTCGCGGTGCTCACCGATCGTGGCATCGTCCACGCGCGCAACGAGGATGCCGTCGCGGCCGGGGTACTCGAAGCGGTGGTGCCCGGGGCGCCGACCACCGTCGTGATCGCGGTGAGCGACGGCGTGTCGACCTCGTCGCGACCCCAGGTGGCCTCCGGTGCGGCGGTCCGGGCAGGCGTCGGCGCCACCGCCGCCGCGCTCGCCGCCGGACAGCCCGCGGCCGAGGCGATCATGACCGGGCTCGCGGCCGCGGCCCAGGCTGTCCGCGATGTCGACGTTCCCGACGGTCCGGCGCCGTCGTGCACCTACGTGTCCGCCATCGTGTCGCACAACGGCAGCGAGGCCGAGGTCACCGTGGCCAACGTCGGGGACAGCCGGGCATATTGGCTGCCCGCCGACCAGGGCGGCGAGCCCGCTCAGCGGTTGACCGTGGACGACTCGTGGGCGCAGGCGCTGGTCGACGCCGGTGCGATGGACGAGCGCGCCGCGATGGCCGACCCGAGGGCGCACACGCTGATCCGCTGGCTCGGCGCGGACAGCCCGGAGAAGCCCTGGGCGGACAACTGCGTGCGCACGGTGCGCGTCTCGGGGCCGGGCATGCTGCTGCTGTGCTCCGACGGACTGTGGAACTACGCGCCCGCCCCGTCCGCGCTGGCCGAGCAGGTGGCGGGTGCGGCTCCCGCGGCGGCGGCCGCCACGCTCGCGGAGTTCGCCTTGCGTTGCGGCGGCGGTGACAACATCACGGTCGCGCTGGCGCCCGTCCCGTGGGAGGGCCGTTCAGCGGTTCCATAGACAGCGATGTTCATGGTTGCGTATGGTCATCGACTATGACGAAGTTCGCCGGCAAAACCTGCCTGATCACCGGCGCGGCCAGCGGTCTCGGTCGCAGCACGGCGCTCGCGGCCGCGGCCAAGGGCGCCGCGCTCGTGCTGACCGATATCGCCGCCGAGGGTCTGGCACGGACCGCCGCCGACGCGCGCGCCGCCGGCGCGACCGTCCACCTGGCCACGGCGGCCGACGTGAGCGACTACGACCAGGTCGTCGCGCTCGCGGCCGAAGCGCACGACGCGGTCGGCAGCGTCGACATCGTCATGAACGTGGCGGGTATCGCCACCTGGGGCACCGTCGACCGGCTGACCCACAGCCAATGGCGGCGCACCATCGACATCGATCTCATGGGCCCGATCCACGTGATCGAAGCGTTCGTTCCGCCGATGATCGCGGCCGGACGCGGCGGCCACGTGGTGAACGTGTCCTCGGCCGCGGGCTTGTTCGGATTGCCCTGGCACGCCCCCTACAGCGCGAGCAAGTTCGGCCTGCGCGGAGTGTCGGAGGTGCTGCGTTTCGATTTGGCGCGCCACCGCATCGGCGTCAGCCTGGTGTGCCCGGGTGCGATGGCCACGCCCATGGTCGACAGCGTCGACATCGCGGGCGTCGACCGCACGGCCGAGGCGGTACAGCGTGGCATGGCGCTGTTCATGCGGCACGCGGTCACCCCGGAGGCCGCGGCCCGGTCGATCGTGCGCGGCGTGGAGCGCAACCGCTACCTGGTCTTCACCTCGCCCGACATCCGCGTCGGCTTCTGGGCGCAGCGGTACTTCCCGCCCGCCTACAACGCCGCGATGCGCGGGTTGAACTGGGCGATGAACCGCTATGTCCAGGAGAAGGCGGGCGCCGCCGCGAGCTGAGCGGCCCGAAGTCGGTCGCGCCGGACGGACGGCCGGAAAACATTTGGACGCCGCGGTGCGCGCTCGCCATGATCGACGCCATGACATCGGCTGTCTACCTGGTCACCGGGATCCAGGCCGCGGGCAAATCCACCGTCGCGCAGGCTCTGGCCGAACGACTGCCGCGCTCGGCACACGTGCGCGGAGACGTGTTCCGCCGATTCGTGGTGCAGGGGCGCGCGGAGATGAGCGCCGTCCCCTCCCCGGACGCGATCGCCCAGTTGCGGTTGCGGCATCGGCTGGCCGCCGCTACGGCCGACGCGTACGCCGAGGCTGGGTTCACGGCGGTCCTGCAAGACGTCGTCCTCGGCGAATCCCTACCCTGGACGGCGGATCTGATTCGCACCCGGCCGCTGTATGTCGTCGTGCTGGCGCCGCGCCCCGAGGTGGTCGCCGCACGCGAGGCCGGGCGCGGCAAAGACGCCTACGACGAATTCACCGTCGCGGCCCTGGACAACGTGCTGCGCGAGGATACGCCCCGCATCGGTCTGTGGCTCGATACCTCGGAGTTGACGGTGGAGCAGACGGTCGATCGGATTCTCACCGACGCCAGGCCGGTGCGGGACTGAAGTCCCGGTCGCGGTGCGAGCCGGGTGTGCTCACTGGGAATCGCGCGGCACCTGCAGGGGAGTGAGTGAACTGGTGGCCGGGCCTTCGAGCAGTGTGCCGTCGGCGGCGAAGCGCGAGCCGTGCAGCGGGCAGTCCCAGGTGCGTTCGGCGTCGTTCCAGTTGAGGATGCCGTGCAGGTGCGGGCAGACGGCGGAGACCCGGTTGGTGACGCCGTCCACCGTGCACACGGCGGTCGGATGCAGGCCTTCGCGCAGTACCGTGCCACAGCCTTCGGCCGGAGCGACGCCGTCGTGGTGCGTCGCGACGCGCAACCAGCCCGCCGAAAGCTGTTGCGCCACCGCACTGTTGGTCTTGGTCACCGCGGGCAGCGCCTTGAGTTCGTCCAGGCGCCAGCTGGCCAGCGCGCCCGCCCAGCGCGGCGGCGCTCCGGTGAACCGTCCGGCCAGCGCGATGGCCGCGGCGACGCCATTGGTCAGACCCCATTTGGCGTAGCCGGTGGCCAGCTGGATCTCGTGCTGTCCGGGCAGCAGCGGACCCACGTAGGGAAGCTCGGCGACCGGCGAGTAGTCCTGGGCGGACCAGCGGTGCGTCGGCTCGGCGCTGGGGAACCACGTTCGCGCCCAGTGCACCAGGTCTTCCACTTTCTCGCGGGTCGATCCGCCACGGCCGACGACGTGGCCGTTCCCCCCGACCAGCAGGAGCTCTCCGTCCGGCCCCTCCGCGCGACGCAGGGAACGGGTGGGGCTGCCCGCACTGATGTACATATCGCGCGGAATCGGCTCGTCCAGGGTGAACGCCGCCAGATAGGAACGTTGCGGGACGAGGCGGGCGAAGAACCCGCCGCGATCGAGGATGGGTGTGCCGGTGGCCAGCACCACCCGGCGCGCGCCGAGGTCGCCGTGTTCGGTCGAGACGACGAGGTCACCCTGCGCGCCGTGGTGCACGCCGCGCACCAGGGTGGATTCGTAGATCGGCGCGCCGTGCGCCTCCACATCGGCCGCGAGCGCGGCCAGCAGCGCCATCGGGTCGAGCTGGGCCTGATCGGCCAAGCGGACCGCGCCGTGCGCGGGGAACGGCACGTCCAGATCGCGGAGCAGTTCGGTGGGCAGTCCCGCCTTCTGGGTCGCGGCGTACTCGGCGCGTACGGCCGACATTTCGTCGTCGTTCTGCGCGTAGGTCAACGCGGCGACGCGATCGACCGCGACGCCGTGTGCGGCGCAGAAACGCAGCAGCCATTCCTGCCCTTCCCGATTCGCCGCCACATAGTCGCGCAGGACGTCGTCGGAATGGTGCCGGGCGATCTGCTGAGCCCGAGTCCCTTGGAGCAGACTGATTTTGCCGGTGGTGGCGCCGGTCGTCCCCGCCCCGACGCGCCTGCCTTCGATGACGGCGACCTCCACGCCGTGCTCGACCAGCAGCAGCGCGGTCACCAGTCCGGTGAGCCCACCGCCGATCACCACCGTGTCGAAGCGCGATCCCGGCGTCAACCGCAACCGCGCCGGGACCTGCGCTTCGTGCAACCATAGGGACGTCATAAGCCCGAGATAGCCGGTCTCGACGAGGTGAAACGCCCGTGCGGCATCCTCGTCACACCCGCACCCGACTGCTGAGCTGCCGATCCGCCGCGGCGAGTACTTCGGCCGCGCTGATCATCGCCAGCCCGGGCGCGGGAGTGCCCGCCAGTGGATCGCTCACCCGCCCGGCCCAGAGGGCGACATGCGCCGCGCGTTCGGGCGGCGGCCCCCAGATCGCGGGCGAATCGGGGCCGAAGATCAGCACCGACGGGGTGCCGAACGCCGTGGCCAGATGCCCCACACCGGTGTCGCCGCTCAGCACGAGGGACGCGTCGGCCACGGTCACGGCCAGCTGCCGCAGCGTGAGTTCCCCTGCCAGCACACAGCTTTCGGGGAGTCCGGCCTGTTCGGCCACATCGCGTGCGAGCGGGCGGTCGGCGGCGCTGCCGACGACACGCACCGGGCAGCCCCAGTCGCGCAGGCCGGCCGCCACGGCCGCGAACCGTTCGGCGGGCCAGCGCCGGGCAGGCGCACCGCCGGGATAGACGACGATGCAGCGGCGCTCGCCGGTGCTCTCCGGCGGCGGGGTGATGTCCAGTCGCGCCGGGTCGGCGGCGATGCCCGCCCATTCCAGCAGCCGGCACCACCGCACGGTTTCGTGCAGGCCGGGCTCCCACAGTGGGCCCGGTAGCTGGGGAAAATCTTTGTGACGATAGGCGATCGTCCGTTCCGGATCGATCGCGAGCAGTGCACCGGTGCTCTCGGCCGCGGCGCTGTGCAGATCGACCGCGAAAGTGGGCGGTGGCGCGTTCCAGCGCAGTGCGCCCGCCATCGGTGTGGCGTGCAGGTCGTCGACGCAATTCGCCAATTCGATCACGGGCCGTAGCCAGCCGGGTGCGGCGAGGACGAGCCGGTGTCGCGGCTGGGCGTCGTGCAAGGCGCGCAGGGCGGGAATCGCGGTCAAAAGCTCCCGCAGCCCATGAGCGCGCAGCGCGAGCGTGACAGTCACGGAATGCCTCCAGATTCGGCGTTATCGGCACAGACCCCGCCACCGGGTCGACGTCGTCGGCGGCCCGGGGCGGGTGTGCCACAAAGCTTCGAGGTAGACGCGTCTCGAAGCCCGCCGGTCGGTGCGCTACTCGACGCCGTTGTCGAGGTTGCGCCGCAGTCCGGCGGTACTCCCACCCGGTTCGGCGCCTGGACAACCACGGCGGGAGCGGTATTTGCGGGCGCGTTATTTCGGCACGAAAATGCCGGTGAGATCGGCCTTCCGGATCGGGGTGTCCGGATTGGCCTGTGCCGCGCACATCAGCTTGATCGCCGCGATAGCGGCATCGACGGTCCTCGCGTCGGGCGTCCCGTCACCTTCACGTTCCTGCTCGAGAAACTTCTCGGTGGTGATGCGCTGCTTGTCGGGATCCTGGGCGACGTATTCGTTGCACGGGGTGTCGCCGCCCTTGTTCACGATCTTCTCCGGCTCGTCGCCGCACCCTCCCGCACACACCGCCAGCGCCGCCAGAACGGCGATGCCCATCCGGCCGGGCCGGCCCATGGCGCTCATCGGCCGAACCCCGCCAGCGCCGAGGCCAGATCCGGCACATCGAGCGCCTGGACAGCTTGCTGACGCACGTCGGGGCAGTTCTGCGTGGTGATGGCGTCGATCCTGCCGCGGTCGGTGACGACCACATCGTTCAGGCCGCCGTTGCGGGCCGCCCAGTTGTGCACGGTGCCGTTGAACGTCACTTTGGCCACCGTCGCGCCCTGCCCGCGCCAGGTATCGATATCGGCGCGCATCATGTCGCACAGCTGCTGCGCGTCTTCCGTGGTGATCTGGTCGGTGTTCGGCATCTGCGCGGTGGTCGGGCCCGGCATGGTGATCGAGACGGTCGCCGGCTCGGGCGTCGACGCGCCCGGATCACCGTCGTCGCTCGAACATGCCGTGAGCGCCGAACCGGCCGCCAGCGCGCCGACGAGCAGGGCGAGGCGACCGAAGGGCCGGTTGAGCTGGTGTGTCATTCTTTCTCCCTCGAAGTCGACCGCTGATCAGTGACCGGCGGCGTCCCGCAGCCGTCTGCCTTCGCGCACTTTGATCCTGCGGTGCTCGAGGACGATCACGACGACGCCCACGAGGATGCAGAGACCGCTGACCACCCCGGCGATCACCGCCCAGCCCTCGAATCCGTATCCGGCAGCGGTGAGCGTGAGCGCGAGGCTCACGATGCCGATGCCGACCAGGATGATCCCGGGCCAGTTACGGGCGTCTTCGATGGATTCTCCGGCGTGTGTGCGGGAGGTGCGGGTGTCGTCGGGAAACGTGTGGGACCGGTGCTGCTCCCCAGCGCCGGATCCCGCGCTCGATTCGTTCGGTGCTGGCAGCATCGGATGTCCCTTCTCCTGAGCGGCAACGATTTCGGTGCGCGGCAGCCCCGGTCCCGGAGCGTTCGACTCGGGCCATCCGGGGCGGCCATACCGGACGAATGCCCGCGTTAGCGGATCCGAAACGGGGGTACGACGTGAGCGAGTAGCCCGTTCGGTGGGCGCTCGTACCGGCGAGAAGTGGAGGACCCCGATGACAACAGCACGGGACATCATGACCCCGAATGTGGAATGCGTCCGGTCCAGCGACACGGTGGTCGCGGCCGCGCAGCGAATGGCGGAGCTGAATGTCGGCGCCTTGCCCATCTGCGGTGAGGACGACAAGTTGAAGGGAATGCTCACCGACCGCGACATCGTCGTCAAAGTGATCGCCCAGCGCAAGGACCCGCTCGGGGTCGACGCGGGCGAGCTCGGCGGAGAGTTGGTCACCGTCGACGCCGACGACGACGTGCGCAAGGTGATGTCGGTGATGTCGCAGCATCAGGTACGCCGCGTGCCGGTGCTGGAACAGGGCCGGCTGGTCGGCATCATCGCGCAGGCCGACGTCGCGACCACGGTCGAGAACGCCCAGTCCGGTAGCACGGTAGAGGCCATCTCGACCGACTTCTGAGCTCGGCCTGCTCAGACCGCGGCAGGGTGCAGGTCGTAGACCGCGTATGCCGCACGGATCACCGGCTGGGCGACATTGCGCACCCGGATGCCGCCCGGCGTGGTGCCGCGCTCCGCTCCCGCGTGCGCGTGGCCGTGCAACGCCAGGTCGGCGCCGTGCTCATCGATCGCCTCGCCGAGCAGGTAGGAACCGAGGAACGGGTAGATCTCCCTCGGCTCGCCGTGCAGGGTGTCGCTGATCGGGGAGTAGTGCGTGAGCGCGACGGTGAAGTCGGTGTCCAATGTCGCCAGCGCATCGCCGAGCGCGGCGGCCACGTCCACGGTGTGCGCGGCGAATTCGCGCATGATGGGTTCGCCGAAGACGCTCGCGCATTTGCCCGCGAACCCGCCACCGAAGCCTTTCGTGCCCGCGACTCCGAGCGTGCTCCCGTCGAGATCCAGGGTCACCGCGGACCCTTCCAGGACCGTGATGCCGTGGTCGTCGAGGACGGTGGCGATCTCCTCTTCGGCGTCGCCGTGATAGTCGTGATTGCCGAGAACAGCGACGACCGGCACGCCCAAGTCGGCGAACTCCGCCGCGACGACCCTGGCTTCGTCGACGGTGCCGTGGCGTGTCAGGTCGCCCGCCAGCAAGAGCGCGTCCGCGCGCGCGGGGAGGTCGTGCAGGGCAGGCCGCCACTGCCCTTGCGAATCCGCGCCTAGATGTACGTCGCCGACCGCGGCTATCCGCATGCCGCTCAACTCCTTTCGGGTCCGTCCTGCTCCAGCGTCTCGGTGTCGACGGGCGCCGTGGGACGGGTGACATGGACGTCGTTGTGGATCCGCGCGGACGGAAGCTGCTCCCGCACAATGGTTTCCATCTGCTGCTTGCGCTGCTCGCTGCTGACCTCGCCGCCGAGCACCACGACGTCGCCGCGGATGGTCACCTGCACACCGAGTTCGGCGGTGCGGGGGTCCTCGGCCAGCGCTCGGCGCAGTCGTGCGACGAGGTATTGCGGCTGCTCCATCTACTACTCCACCTTTCCGGTGCGGGTGATGCCGAGATCGTCCAGCAGGCCCATGAAGGCCCGCGCGTAGGGCGAGGCCTTGGTCTGCTCGCGCGCCGATTCCCAGTCCACTTGTTCGCGTAGGTCGCGCGCGATGTGCAGGATCGGGCTCAGGTCGAGGCGGTGCGCGTCGAAGACGAGCATCTTGTCCACCATCAGATCGGTGCCGCTGATCACCGGAGCCTTGGCGGGCCCGATCCGCATCTCCGTGGCCCGGTCGAGCAGTTCGTCGGTCACGTCGCGATCGTTCGGGCGGTGGATCACGTCGACGAGGATGTCGTCGGCGTAGACCTTGCGCAACCAGTTCTCCGGCGGGTCGCACACCCGCAGACCCGCGCGGGCCAGTGTCTGGATCGCCCGCGCGCTGTCCTCGGGTTTCACGAAGATGTCGACGTCGTGCTGAGAGGCCGGGCCGCCGCGGGCGTAGACCGCGCAGCCGCCCGCCACCGCGAAACGGATGTCCGTCGCGGCCAGTGCGTTCACCGTGCGGGTGAGCGCGTGCAGCAGCTGATCGGTAGTCGCAACCATGCAGCGGTGGTACCCGGCGGATGCCGGGTTAATCGGCGTTTCTCCGGGTATGCGACCGGGTACCGGGGGCTCGCACGCGGCACCGCACCGGGCTTTCGGACCCTCGGCTTCGGAACCGGAAGGAGCGACTCATGCCCAAGACGACAGCACGCGGTGGAGTCAAGAAATCCGAGTTGCCGAGCACTTTGGAGCGGTCGGAGGAGAAGGCGCAGCGCACCTTCGCCGAAGCGCACGACGCCGCGCTCGAACAGTACGACGGCGACGAGGAGCGCGCCCATCGCGTCGCCTACGCGGCGCTCAAGCACAGCTACGAGCGGGTCGGCGACCGTTGGGAGCCCAAGCCCAGCCGTGGCCCCTCCGACGAGCGAGCCGAACAGGGCGGCCCGAACGCGCGGGGGGAGACCGCCGAGGGCGTCGATGCCAACGCTTCGAAGGAGCACCTGCTGGGGATCGCCCGGCGGCTGGCGATTTCCGGGCGCTCACGGATGACCAAGGACGAACTGGTCGAGGCGATCGAGAAACGCAATCGCCAGGAGGCAGCGCGTGCCCGAGAATGACGACGCCTGGGCGCGCCGTGAGCGTGGCGAGACCGAACTCGAACGACTCGACCGGAACTGGGGCAGCCTGGTCCAGGAACTGCGCGTGGTGCAGACCGGTGTGCAGTTCCTGTTCGGGGCGTTGCTGATCCTGCCGTTCCAGGCGTCGTTCGGCACGCTGTCGCCGGGGATGCGGGCCCTGTACATAGCCACCCTGGCCGCTGTGGTCGGGGCGACGGTGTTCTTGATCGCGCCGGTGTCCTGGCATCGGATCCTGTTCCGCCGGCACCGCCTGGGCAACGTCGTCGCCGCGGCGCACCGCTGTGCGATGGCAGGCGTCGCACTGCTGGGACTGGCGTTGATCGGCGCGGTGGTGCTCGTGGTGGACTACGTGACCGGGGCGGCCGCGGCGGCGGTGACCAGCGTGGTCACCGTCGCGCTGTTCGTCTCGACCTGGCTCGTCGCGCCTTGGCGCTGGCGCCGCGCGTCCGAGAAGGACGCCGGAGCCGACCACTGCTGACTCACCGGGCCCAGGACACGACCTCTCCCGCGCGGGCGGGAGCACCGCGGTGGTAGGCGCTGAGCGTCTCGGTCGCCACCCGGTCCCACGAATTCCGGCTCGCGGCTCGTTGATAGCCCGCGGCGCCCCATGTTTCGCGCAACGTCGAGTCGGTGAGCAGCGGGCGCACCGCCCGTGCGATCGCGTCGGGTTCGGGCGGGGAGGCGAACCGTCCGGTGACGCCGTCGACCACCGTGTCCAGTAGACCGCCGACCGCGGTGGCGACCACCGGCTTCCCGCACGCCATCGCCTCCAGCGCCACCCGGCCCGATGGCTCGTACCAGGGTGTGCAGAGCACGACGTCGGCGGAGCGGTACAGCCGCGGCAACATCGGCCGCGACACCGATCCGGCCAGCCGAAGTCGTTCACGCACACCGTGATCCGATGCGATGCGGCGCAGCCTGCGGCCTTCGGCGTCGTCCTCGTCATCGGCGGCGGGGCCGCCTGCGATCACCAGCTCGGTGTCCGGGAGGTCCGGCAGCGCCTTGATGACCGGGTCGAATCCGCTGCGCCGCACCAACTCTCCCGCCGCGACCAATCGGTAGGTGGCATGCCGGTCGGCGGCGGCACCCTCCGGGGTGAATGTGGTGAGATCCACCCCGCACGGCACCATCGAGATGCGGAATCGCGGCACCCCCATCCTGGCCAGCTCCGCTACCTCCTCGGAGCAGGTCGCCACGACGTGCGCCGCTCGCGTCGCGATGAGCCGCTCGAACCGGATGCGCGAGCGAGGGCTCGGGTCGGCGAGACCTTCGCAGCGTCGCTGCACGGTGCCGAGCCCGTGGAAGGTGAGCACCACCGGGATGCCGTGCGCGCGTGACGCCAGCTCGGCGGCGAGCCCGGATTTCCAGTAGTGCGCGTGCACGAGGTCCGGTTGCTCGGCGGTCCAGTGCCGCCGCAGGAAGGTGCCGAAGTCGCCGAGGTAGGGCAGTGTGCGATCGATCGGCAGCGGAGTCGGCGGTCCGGCTTGGACGTGCACTACCCGGTAGCCGCCCTCGGCGATCAGCTCGGCGGGTGCGCGCGGACCGGTGCGGCGGGTATAGACGGTCACCTCGTGTCCGCGCCGCGCATACGCCGCGGACAGTTCGGCCACGTACCGGCCCCGGCCGCGCCCATCGGCGGGACCTTCTTCGGCGAGCGGGCTGGCGTCTTCGGAAACCATGGCAATCTTCACCGGGTGCTCCGTTCTTGTCGCGGGCGCGCGAATCCGCGCGGCTGCCCTACGACCGGCATCGCGTGACGTTCGGGATAGATGTTCGGGGTATGCCCCAGGGCGGCCCGATGAAACCCCACTTCAGCGGCCATATCGCCAGCCGAACGGTCGGTTCGTACCGGTGGGTGGAGCGTCCGGCGGCGGTCACGTTCTCCTACCGAACGCTGTCGATAGCGGGTCGGCCGTGCCACACTGTAGGGAGGTTGAGATCACAGCCGACCCCGGTTCGACGCATTCGGCGCAGCCGGTCGATGGGACGGCACGGCAACCGATTCGCGTTCGCGCCGCCCCTCGCCCCGAAGCGCTGCCGAGGACTGGATACCCCCTACACGGGAGGTTCGACTTGTCTGCCATTTCTCTGCTACGGGAGCACGCGGAGGGCGTGCATCTCAATGGTTCGGGACCGGGACGTCGCAGGGACAGCCGGTTGTGGGCACAGCGGGTGGACCGCCGCCGCGAATGCGTGGTGGTTCGAGTCGAAGGCGAGTTGGACGCCGCCGTGTCGGCCGAGTTCTTCGAGACGGTCGACCGTGCGTTGCAGTCCCCGTGCGATGCCGTGGTGATCGATCTGCGGGCGGCGAGGTTCATGAGTCTGCGCGCTGCCGTGCGGCTCGGCGCGCTGCGCAGGGACGGGGTCGGCCGTCCGGATCTGCGCATCGTCGCGGGCGGATCGGGAGTGGAGCGGGCACTCGAGGTGACCGGCGTGCGGTCGTTGTTCCCCAGTTACTCGTCCATGCGGACAGCCCTCGACTCCTGAGCAGGGCGCCGCCGCGGAGCCTGCCGGTGCGACGCGACCCGATCCGGTCACATCGGGTGCACCGGCATCGGATACTTCAGCGGTGAGTGATAGTAGGTCGGTGCAGCCCGAGGACGCTCTCGCGCTGGACCAGGTGATCGGTATGGGAACGCCGCAGAGTGTCGGCAGTTTCCGATTCTGGTTCGCCGACCAGCGCTGGGAATGGTCCGACGAGGTCGCGTCGATGCACGGCTACGCACCGGGGACGGTGACGCCGACGACGGAGTTGCTGCTGCGGCACAAACACCCGGAGGATCGTGACGCGGTAGCCAGCGCCTTGGCGCGATCGGTCGCGGACGAGGAACCGTTCTCCAGCCGACATCGCATCATCGACACCACGGGCATCGTGCGCCACGTGATCCTGGTCGCCGATCGGTTGGCCGACGAGTCCGGTGCGGTGGTCGGCACCTCCGGGTACTACGTCGACGTCACCGAGACCCTCGAGGAGCACCGGCAGGAGACGCTCGACGGCGCCCTGCCCGAGCTCTACGCCGCCAGAGCGGTGATCGAACAGGCGAAGGGCGCGCTCATGCTGGTCTACGGCATCGGCCCCGAGCAGGCGTTCCGGGTGCTGAGCTGGCGATCGCAGGAAACCAACGTCAAATTGCGCATCCTGGCCGCGCGTCTGGTGGCCGATCTGCCGGGCCTCGCGGGCATCACGCCGGGTCTGCGGACCGAGTTCGATCATTTGCTGCTCACCGCCCACGAGCGTACCGACGGCGTCTGACGGGCGTTTCGATCCGCCTGCGGCGGGTACGTCCTCGACGAGGAACGGGCGGTCTTTCTGCTCCACCGTCCGCGGCGTCGGCGGTGTTCCGGTGGCTCAGCGGAACCCGCAGCGGTATCCAGGCCACAGGGCAGTGGCTGCGAGGACAAGGTGGTGATGGGCAATGGGGGAGTGGACTTTCCGATCCTCTACCGAGACGACGACAGTCGGGGTACGGGTGCCCGCCCGGCTGGAGCAGTTGACCATGCTGCGCGCGCTCGCGGAGACCGTCGCCCTCATCGCCGACTTCGCTCTGGACGAGGTGACCGACATCCGGCTCGCGCTCGACGAGGTGGCGACCTCGCTCATCGTGGACGCGGCCGCCGGTTCGATGATCGACTGCGAGTTCACCTACGACACCGACAAGATGTTCGTGCACGTGTCCTCGGTCGCGGCGACCGATTCGGTGGTCGGCCGAGCCGGCTTCGGCTGGCACATCGTGCGGACCTTGACCGACTCGATCGCCGCGGCTCAGGGTTCCTACGACAGCGTGCTGGGCGGATATCCGACTGTGATCGACTTCAGTTGGGTGCGGGGTGCCCCGAATGGCGGGTGAGCCGAGGTCGCGGGGGGACACCTACGACAATATCGAGCCGCTGTTCGAGAAGATCGCCGCTCTGGATCCGGACGATCCGCGCCGCGAGCCGATGCGCCAACAGCTGATCGAACGCTGTCTTCCCCTGGCCGAGCACATCGCCCGCAAGTTCGCCGGACGCGGCGAGAACTTCGATGACCTGTTGCAGGTCGCCCGCTTGGGATTGGTGCAGGCCGCCGACCGCTTCGACGTCACGCGCGGGTCGTCGTTCCTGTCCTTCGCGGTGCCCACCATCATGGGGGAGGTCAGGCGGCATTTCCGGGACAACACCTGGGCCGTGCGAGTGCCGCGCCGGACGAAGGAGATCCAGCTGAGCATCGGCCCCACCGTCGAAACGCTGTCGCAGCGACTGGGCCGGATGCCGCGAGCCAGGGAGATCGCGGCGGCGCTGGGCGTCGATCTGGTCGAAGTGACCCAGGCTCTGATCGCAGGCAACGCCTACCAGTCGTCGTCCATCGACGCGGTCGCCGGTGCGGACGTCGAGAGCGCTCCGCAGCCGCTGCTGGACAGCCTCGGGATCGAGGAGCCCTCCTATCACCTGGTCGAAGACATCATGGCGGTGAAACCGCTGCTCGGGGAGCTGCCCGAGCGGGAGCGACAAGTGCTGATCATGCGATTCTTCGAGTCGTTGACGCAGAACCAGATCGCCGAGCGGCTCGGCGTCTCCCAGATGCATGTCTCGCGCATCCTGTCCAGGACGTTGAACTCCCTGCGCGAGCAAGCGCTGCGGGACTGAGCGTCGGTCGCTACACCGGGTTCGGCGGCGCCGGGTCCGGCGACGGACCGGGCAGCCCGGGGTCCGGCGACGGGCGGCCCGGGTCCGGCAGCGGGGGCGTCGGCGACGGACCGGGCGGTCGCGGCGCGGGGCCGGGCACCGGCGGCAGCGGATGCGGATCGGGTTCCGGCGGAACAGGATTCGGATCCGGAATGGGGTCCGGCTCGGGAATCGGCGGCACCGGATCCGGTTCGGGAATCGGCGGCACCGGGTCCGGCTCGGGTGTGGGTGGGACCGGTTGCGCCGCGTTGACGCTGGACATGCGAACTCCTCCTCGTGGTCGGCGATCGCCGTGCGCCGCGGCAAAACCACGCGTCCGGCCGATCATCGGGCGGTTACCCATCGATCGCCGGACGAACCGGGCCGTGCCGGTGCGGCGCCCGGTTCGTCCGACCAGTTTGCGGATTATGTCCGACGGGTAGTCAGACAGGAGCCGGAGAACAGATGCCGATGGCTCGAGGAGCTCGTCATGACCGACCAGCGCCGACCACGCACCCGGAATCCGCGGTTCGGGCCGGGTGGTTCAGCGCCGACCCAGGCCGAGGGGATTTCCGTCACCAGGAATCACGACGTCATCCGCCGCTGGGCCGAACAGCGTGGCGCTCGGCCCGCGACCGTGCCGGGCAGCGAGTACAACGGACGGCTCGGGGTGCTGCGCTTCGACTTCCCCGGGTACGGGGGCGCCGTACTGCGCCGGGTGGGATGGGACGAGTGGTTCGCCACGTTCGATGACAGGAAGCTGCGTTTCTGGTATCAGGAACCGAGCTCCGACCGTCCGCCGAGCAACTTCAACCGCTTGGAGCCGCCGCGATAGCCGGTGGACCGCTGGAACAGGCGTGAGACCGGTCACCGCCGTGCCTTCGTGACCGGAGCACGCGAAGTATGTGACGCAGAGCACGAATTCGAGGTGACCTTCGCTATCGGCCCTGTGGTCGATGCGGGCGCAGGGGTATTCGGCTTTTCGATCGAAAAGCTCTGCTGCCGAGCTGTTTTCGCGCGCAGGTGCGCCTTCTTCAGGTTCGGCTGTTGCCGGAATGGCGGGTTGCTCCGGTCCCCCCTGTGCCCCACCGAGGCGGCCGTGCGTATAGCGTCGAGAGAAGAACGAAGGGGCCCGCATCGGTCTGCCGGACGTTTACCGGCCGCGAACCCGGGTACCCCAAGCCGAGCAAGGTTGCTCGAAAAGCGGAAGGTCGCGTCGGTATGGGGATGCGGTTGTCCGCATCGTGACGCGCTTCCGCATGTCTGCAAGGGATAAGGTCTTGAGCGCAAACCTGATGATCGTGGAAGACGACGACCGGGTCCGTGGTGCGTTGCGGCTCGCCATGGAGGACGAGGGTTACGACGTCGACGAGGCGGAGGAAGCCGAGGACGCGCTCACGCATCTGCGCAGCAATGGTGTTCCCGACGTGATGATCGTCGATCTGATGCTCGGTGGCATGGACGGATTCGAGTGTATTCGCGAGATCCGCCGCGACCACGATGTTCCGATCATCGTGGTCAGCGCCCGCGACGACACACACGACGTAGTGGCCGCGCTGGAGGCCGGCGCCGACGATTTCGTCACCAAGCCCTTCGAGATCAAAGAGATCACCGCCCGTATGCGCGCGGTGCGCAGGCGCTCCCGCCCCACCGCCGAACGGGAATCGCCGCAGGAAATGGTGCTCGAGGCCGATGAAACGGCGCCGCTGGTGCTCGCCCAGGACAGCGGTGTCGTGCGCCGCGGTGACGAGGAGATCCGGCTCACGCTCACCGAGTTCCGCTTGCTGTGTGAGCTGGCCGAGTCGCCGGGACGGGTGCTCAGCCGCACGGTGTTGCTCGAACGGGTATGGGACCGTGGGTTTTTCGGCGACGAGCGCATCGTGGACGTGCACATGCGCCGATTGCGCACGAAGATCGAACGGGATCCGTCCGATCCGCGCATCGTGGTGACGGTGCGCGGGCTCGGCTACCGCCTCGATGTCCGGCGCTGAGCGCTGCCTCGACGCCCAACGCTGGAGTCCGAACGCCTGGAGCCTGCGCGGCCGGGTGACCGCCGTTTTCGCGACGATCGCCGCGCTGATGTCGCTGGTCCTGGTCGTCTCGGTGTTCGTGATCAGCCGTGGCTACCTGGAGGCGCAACGAGCGCATGCGGGCACCGAGTCGCCCGCCGATCTCAACGCCGATCTCGATCTGCTGCGCAACGTGCTGATCGGCTGCGCCGCCGTGGTCACCCTGATCGGCGCGGCGGTCGGCTGGTGGGCGAGCAGGCGGGTGCTGACCCCGTTGCACCAGCTCGCGGGCGCCGCCGCCCGGATCGCCTCCGGCGACCTCGGCCTGCGGCTGCCCGCGACCGCGGACCAAGACCTCGCCATCACTGTCGAGTCGTTCAACACCATGGTGGACTCACTGCAACGGCGCATCGAGCGCGAACACCGGCTCTTCGGTGACGTCAGCCATGAGCTGCGCACCCCGCTGACCACGCTGATGGCCAGTGTGGACGTGCTCAACCGGCATCGCGGCGATCTGCCGGAACGTTCGCAGCGGGCGCTCGGCCTGGTCACCGCCGAGGTGGAGCACCTGCGCAAGCTACTGGACGATCTGCTCGCACTGGCCCGGGTGGAAGCGGGTATGCACCACGGCGACGCCGAGCCGCTGTCGGTGCGCGACCTGCTGGTCCACACCCTGGCCGACCGGCGCTACCCCGGCGAGCTGCTCACGGTGCGTCAGGACGTCACCGTGCGCGGCCGCAAGGTGGAGCTGGAACGTGCGGTGGCCAACCTGCTGCACAACGCCGACCGCCACGGCGGCGGTGTGGTCGCGGTCACCGTCGACCGCGACGGCACCGACGCCGTACTCACCGTCGACGATGCGGGCCCCGGCGTGGCGCCCGCGGACCGCGCCCGGATCTTCGAGCGATTCGCGACCGCCCGCAGCGGCCGCCGCTCGCCCGATGGCACGGGCATCGGTCTGGCGTTGGTCGCCGAGACGGTCGCCACGCACGGCGGCCGCGTGGACTGCACCGACCGGCCGGGCGGGGGCGCGCGATTCGTCGTGCGGTTGCCCCGGCTCGGCGACATCCATCCGTAATACGACCGTAAAGAAGTCGACTGGTTCACCTCAAAGTCGCTTCGTAAGCCTGGATAAGTACTGCTGACCGACGAGGAGTTGTATGTCACTGCCAACCCTGTCCCCAGCGGAGATCGAGCGATCGCGCGTCGACAACGCCGCGGCCGCCCTGGGAGTCACCCCGAACCGGAAAGACACCGGACGGGCCGTGGTCCTGCGCACGCCCCGGTTGGGCGATGGCGCTCCGATGTGGCGAATCGCCAAGGATTCCGCGGTGCTCGACGTCAATTCGAGCTACGCCTACCTGATGTGGTGCCGGGATTTCGCCGGAACCTCGGTGGTCGCCGAAGCGGACGGCCGCGTCGTGGGATACGTGATCGGATTCGTCCGCCCGCAGGCCCCCGACACCGTCTTCGTCTGGCAGATCGCGGTGGACCGTGCGCAGCGTGGCCGCGGCATCGCCGCGGAGCTTCTGCACACCCTGCTCAACAGTGTTGCCGCGCAAGGCGTTTCGGTGCTCGAGACGACAATCTCGCCGGACAACGCCGCTTCCGTCGCGCTGTTCACGTCGGTGGCGAAGGAGAGGGACGCGGATCTGACCAAGCGCCCCTTGTTCGACGCCGGCGTCTTCCCTGACAACCACGCACCCGAAGACCTGTATCGCATCGCCCCGACCGCCCGCACCACCGAGGAGGATCACCGATGATCAACGCCGACACCACCGTTTTCGAGAGCCTGGAGTCGAACGTGCGCGGTTACTGCCGCGCCTGGCCCACCGTGTTCACCACCGCGAAGGGCAGCTGGCTGCGCGACGAGGAAGGCAAGGACTACCTGGACTTCTTCGCGGGCGCGGGCGCGCTGAACTACGGCCACAACAACGACGTGCTCAAGCGCTCGCTGCTGGACTACATCGCGAGCGACGGCATCACGCACGGCCTGGACATGTCCACCCCGGCCAAGCGGGAACTGCTGGAGACGTTGCGCGACACCGTCTTCATCCCGCGCGGACTGGACTACAAGGTCCAGTTCCCCGGCCCGACCGGCGCCAACGCGGTCGAGGCGGCACTCAAGCTGGCCCGCAAGATCACCGGCCGGGAAACGATCGTCAGCTTCACCAACGCGTTCCACGGCATGACCCTCGGCGCGCTGTCGGTCACCGGTAACGCGGCCAAGCGCGCGGGCGCGGGTGTGCCGCTGGTGCACGCCGCGCACATGCCCTACGACGGCTACTTCGACGGCACCACCGCCGACTTCCAGTGGATGGAGAAGGTGCTCGACGACACTTCGTCCGGCTTCGACCGTCCCGCTGCGGTGATCGTGGAGACCGTGCAGGGTGAAGGCGGCGTCAACGTCGCCCGCGCCGAGTGGCTGCGCCACCTCGCCGGTCTGTGCGCGGAGCGGGACATCCTGCTGATCGTGGACGACGTGCAGATGGGCTGCGGGCGCACCGGACCGTTCTTCTCCTTCGAGGTCGCGGGCATCACGCCCGACATCGTGACGCTGTCGAAGTCGATCGGCGGCTACGGCCTGCCGATGGCGCTGGTGCTGTTCAAGCCCGAGCTGGACGAGTGGTCGCCGGGTGAGCACAACGGCACCTTCCGCGGCAACAACCCGGCATTCGTCACCGCGACGACCGCGCTGCGCCACTACTGGTCCGACGACGCCCTGCAGACCGCGACCCTGGCCAAGGGCGAGAAGATCGCGCGCACTCTGGGTGAGCTGGCCGGATACTTCCCCGGTATCTCGACTCGGGGCCGCGGTTTGGTGCACGGCGTCGTGTTCGACGACCCCTCGCAGGCGGGCAAGGTCTGCCAGATCGCCTTCGAGCGCGGCCTGCTGGTGGAGACCTCCGGTTCCACCGACGAGGTGGTGAAGCTGCTGCCGCCGCTGACGGTCACCGAGCAGGAGCTCGACCAGGGCCTGCACATCCTCTCCGGCGCCGTCGAGTCGGTGTGCGGCGGAATGGGGGCGGTCGCATGATCGTGCGCACGACCGCGGAGATCACCGGCACCGAGCGTGACGTGGCGGGCGAGGGCTGGCGCAGCAAGCGCATCGTCCTCGGTGGCGACGGCGTCGGCTTCTCCTTCCACGAGACCACCATTGACGCGGGGACGGTGCACGAGTTCCACTATGTGCACCACGTGGAAGCCGTATGGCTCGTGGAAGGCGAGGGCACCCTCACCGATCTGGACAACGGCGTCACCTACGAGCTCACGCCCGGCTCGATGTACCTGCTCGACGGACACGAACGTCACCGCCTGGAGGTGCGCACCACGATGCGGATGATGTGCGTGTTCAATCCGCCGGTGACCGGGCAGGAGGTTCACGACAGTAACGGCGTCTACCCGCTGGTCGCCGCGACGATCGGAGGTTGAGAACACCAATGGTTCTGCAGCACACCGAAACCCGGCCCGAGGCGGCCCGCTACGATCGCTACCCGACCCGTCTCGGCGCGCCCGCTCCGCACTTGGAGCGAGCCGACCCCGCGGTGTGGGGGGAGGTCGAGAGCCCGGAGCTCGCCTCGTTCGACGCCGACGGGTTCGCCATCCTCGACCAGCTGCTCACACCCGACGAAGTGACCGAATTCAGCGGCGAGATCAGCAGGCTCGCCAGCGACCCGGCCCTGCGCGAGGACGACCGGGTCATCGTGGAGAAGTCGTCGAACCGGGTGCGCTCGGTCTTCGAAGTGCACAAGCTGAGCGAGGCGATCGCCGACCTGGTGCGTCAGCCGCGGGTGCTCCAGCTGGCCGAGCAGGTGCTGGGATCGCCGGTGTACGTGCATCAGAGCCGGGTGAACTACATGCCCGGCTTCCGCGGCACCGGTTTCTACTGGCACTCCGATTTCGAGACCTGGCACGCCGAGGACGGCATGCCTGCGCCGCGTGCGGTGAGTCTGTCGATCGCGCTGACCGACAACTACCCGATCAACGGCAGTCTCATGGTGATGCCGGGCTCGCACCACACCTTCGTGCCGTGCCTGGGCAGCACCCCGGCGGAGCACTATCGGGAGTCGTTGCAGGAGCAGGAGATCGGCGTGCCGACGACCGACGACATCACCGCGCTGGCGAACCGCTACGGGATCAGCCAGTTCACCGGCCGGGCGGGCTCGGCGCTGCTGTTCGACTCCAACCTGATGCACGGGTCGTCGAACAACATCACGCCGTTCCCGCGATCGAACATCTTCGTAGTGTTCAACAGCGTGCACAACACGCTCGTCGAGCCGTTCGCCGCGCCGGCGCGGCGACCGGGCTACATCGGCAGCCGCGACTTCACGCCGCTGTCGGCCTGATCGAGAGCCGCCCCGCGCGTGCGGCCCGCCCAACCGTTGGGGCGGGCCGCACGCGCGGGGCGTTTCGCACGGCATGCGGCCCCGGGCATAGGTACCGGGTCAGGGGCCGCGCCGGATCGCCTCCGGGGTGAGGTCGGCGATCGTCGGGTACCCGTCCACCGCCATGAGCAAGTCGGCCTCGGCCAGCAGCGAACGCAGCACGTGCACGAGGCCGTCGACGCCGCCGAGGGCGAGTCCGTACGGATAGGGGCGGCCGATACCCACGGCCGTCGCGCCGAGCGCCAGCGCTTTGACGATATCGGCGCCGGTGCGGACGCCGGAGTCGAACAGCACGGGCAGGCCGCCGGCCGCCGCCACCACCTCCGGCAGATGCTCGATCGCCGGGATGCCGCCGTTGGCCTGCCTGCCGCCGTGATTCGAGCAGTAGATGCCGTCGACGCCCGCGTCCTTGGCCCGCCGCGCGTCGTCGGGATGGCAGATTCCCTTGAGCACGAGCGGCAGGTCGGTCAGCGACCGCAGCCATGCCAGGTCGTCCCAGGTCAGCGCATTGCCGAACAGTGAGATCCAGGTCAGGATGGCGGTTTTCGGGTCCTGCTCGGGCGGGCTGGGCAGCAAGGCGCGGAACACCGGATCGCTGAAGTAGTTGGCCAGGCAGTGCCCGCGCAGCTGCGGGAAGTTGGACATCGCCAGATCGCGCGGTCGCCAGCCGGGCACCCACGTGTCCAGGGTGACCACGATGGCCTTGAAACCGGCGGCCTCCGCCCGGCGGACCAGGCTCTGCGCCAGCTCCCGGTTCGTCGGGGTGTAGAGCTGGAACATGCCAGGTGTGTCGCCGAACTCCGCGGCCACGTCCTCCAGCGGATCGACGGTGAGGGTGGAGGCGACCATCGGGACGCCGGTGCGCGCGGCAGCCTTCGCGGTGGCGATGTCGCCGTGCCCGTCCTGGGCGCACAGTCCGATCACGCCGACCGGGGCCAGGAAGATCGGTGTCGGCAGCGTCATCCCGAACAGCTCGATCGAAAGGTCGCGCGTCTTGCTCGCGCACAGCATGCGGGGGATCAGGCCCAGTTTCTCGAAAGCCGTCACATTGGCACGCTGGGTGAGTTCGTCGCCCGCGCCGCCCGCCACATACGACCAGATGCTCGGTGGCAGTGCCGCCCGAGCCTTCGCCTCCAGCTCGGCGTACGTCATCGGAAGATCGGGCAGCACACCCCCGAGCCCCTGGAAGTAGATCTCGTTCTGGTAGTCGCCGAAGTTGGTCACGCTGCTCCTGTCCACGTCTCGATGCATGAATGTATCCGATACGTTCCTGTAGCGATCTCGGTTCCGGTCAGGCACACAACGCGCGATACAGGGTCAACCAGCGATCAGGGGAGACCAGTCCGACCGGCTGTTCGAGCGGTATCCCGGCCAGTGCGCAGGCGCTGCGCACGGTTCGGGACGGGAACTCTCGACGCAACGACGCCGCGACGCTGCCCCCGACGCCGGAGAAACCCAGCTCGACCACCCGGCGGTAGTCAGCGATCTGCTCACGCGGCAGCAGCGCGACGGGCCGGTTGCGCAACCGCAGGACGGCGGCGTCGACCTGGGGCACCGGATGGAAGCTGTGCCTGCCGACGCGCGCTCCGAGTTCGATCGCCGTCGTGGGCCAGTGGCCGACGGTGAGCTTGGTCCACCGGCCGTAGGCGCCGGAGTGCTTGCGGGCGAACTCGAGCTGGGTGAGCAGGGTCGCGCAGGTGAGTGCTCGCGCCGCCAGGCACCACCGCACGATGTCGGTCGTGATGGCGAACGGCACGTTGGCCACGACCGCGAACGGCTCGCGTGGCGGACGCACAGTACGGAAGTCCTGGTGATACAGACGGATTCGGGGATCATCGGCGTATCGGCGGCGCAGTAGGGTCGCGTAGCGCCGGTCCTTCTCGTAGGCGCGCACCCGGCCTGCCGTGCCGAGCAGTTGCCTGGTCAGCATGCCGTCACCGGGTCCGATCTCGAGGACGAGGTCGTCGCCGGTGACGCCGGAGGTGCGCACGATCAACCGGGCGGCGCCGGCATCGGTGAGGAAATTCTGCGATAGCCGCTTCCGGGTGGTCGTGGAGTGGCTGCTGTTGCCGCGGGCATGCGAAAGAGAACGATGACGGGACATGGGTGTCCTCCGAACGGAGTGGTCGAATCAGGAAGGTTGATTCGCCCGGACCCATGCCAGGGCACGAAGAGTCCGGCGGCCTATCGGCCGCCGACGTGGATTCCGATCGAACGGATCAGCAGATCGGAGCGTTACGGTGCGCCGGCAGAGCCCAGGCCTCCGTACGCAGCCGGATGTAGTACGCGCCGACCGCGCACGCTCCGTTCAAACCAGGACTGCCACACATGCCCGGAACGTACGACATTCGCCCAGTCGGGTGCCACTTCTTTTCGGCGATGAGTGAGACCGGGGCGCCTTGCCCGAATTGCCGCGCCGAGTTCAGCGCGACGTCGACTGGCCGACCACGTTCGGGTCCTGCTGCTCCGCGGCGTAGGTTCGCCAGGACTTGGCTTCCGCGTGCTTGCCAAGCTGATCGAGGAGATCGGCGAGTTCGGCGATGGCGCGGGGTTCGCGACGGTCGGCGGCGGTGCGCCACCAGGATTCGGCTCCGACCGGATCGCCGCGCCGCAGTCGCACCATCCCCAGTTCGTACGCGGCCCCCGCGTGCCCCGCCTCGGAGGCCTGGGCCCACAGGCCGCACGCCTGTTCTTCCTCGCCCCGCCGGTACATCGCGACGCCGAGGTCGTAGAGCGCGCCGCGGTAGCCAGGGTCGCCCGACTGCCCCGGCCTGCTCTCCTGCGGCGAGGCATCAGCTGTCGCAGGTCGTTTCCCGGGCTGCGGCAGCCCGTCCAGGGCCGGCGCGGCGCCGGGAACCCGACTGCTCGACGCGGCAACCGGCATACTCGCCGCGGAACGGGTGTCCGTGAGCGGCGAGCCCGCCGCATCTCCTGCGGGCAGCGCGTGCGGTACCTGGGGGATGGCGGACGAGTCGACCTCCTGCACGGTTCGCGGCTCCGCTGCCGGAGCGCCGGAAGGCGTGGTCCGAGTCAGGGCGGGGGTGT
>NZ_BAFP01000070.1 GCF_000308455.1 Nocardia abscessus NBRC 100374
CGCCGACCGGGTCGACAGCGTCGGGTCGACGAATCGTCCGGTGTACATGTGCGCCATAGCGAAGCGGGATGGGCACGGTCTCGGTTCATCGAGCGGCATCGCCGATGACTCGAGGTCGCCGCGTCGTACCGAGCCGACTGCCGCTCATGGCGAACAGGCGTGCGTGCGGATCAGGCGACGACCGACTCGGTGACCGATTCCGTGTGCACGGCAGCGGTTTTCGGCATGCGGGCGGCCATGCCGACCAGACCCGCGATGACCGCCACCGCGGCCGTCACGTACCACCCGCGCCGGAAGGCCTCGAGTGCCGCCTCCGGACCGGCGGGTGTGCCGAGCACCGCGACCAGGACCGCGACCCCGACCGCCAGACCGATCTGACGCGCCATGCTCAACACGGCCGACCCGGTCGCGAACCGCTGCGGCGGCAGTCCGCTCGTGCCCGCCGCGAAGGCGGTCGGCAGGGTGAGGCCGACGCCGATACCGCTGACCACCATCCCACCGAGCAGGCCGCCGAGGTAGTCGGGCGTCAGGGTGATCGCCCGCGCCCACCACAGCACCCCCGCGCCGAAGACGACACCACCCGCGGCGATGACCGGCCCCGCCCCGATCCGGCCGATCAGTCGCCCTGCCAGGACGGCGATCACCGGCACCATCAGCGGGCCGGGCGCGATGGCCAGACCGGTGCGCAAGGCCGACCAGCCCCAGACGTTCTGCGCCCACAGCACCACCGACAGCAGCATCGCGCCGAAGGCGACGTTGAACAAGACCGCGTTACCGGTCATCCACGCGAAGTTGGGTGCGCGCAGCAGCGCCGGATCCACCACCGGGCTGTGATGGCGGGCCGAGGAGACGACGAACGCGACCGTCAGGATCGCCGCCACCGCGAAAGCGACCAGCACGCCCGCCGAGGACCACCCCCAGTCCGCGCCCTTGACCAGCCCGAGCACCAACCCGGCGATCGCGCCGGCCAGCAGCGCCGCACCCAGCAGGTCGGGTAGCCGCCCGCCTTCGCCCGGCGGATCGGGCAGCATCCGCACTCCGACGACCACGGCGACCAGGCCGATCGGCACGTTCACCAGAAATACCCAGCGCCAGCCGAATTCGACGAGAACGCCGCCGAGTACGGGACCGAGCGCAGCGCCGAGCCCGCCGAAGGCGACCCACAGCCGGACCGCCGCCGCGCGGCGCTGCGGCGGGCTGGCCGCCAGCACCAAGCCGAGCGAGGCGGGGGTCAGTAGCGCGCCGCCCACGGCCTGCACGACGCGGAACACGACCAGTGACCCGACGTCCCACGCCGTCGCGCACAGTGCCGACCCGGCGACGAACACCACGAGCCCGAGTAGGAAGGTGGTGCGGATGCTGCGGCGGTCGCCGAGTCGTCCCGCCGGGACCAGCAGGGCGGCGAACACGATCGCGTAGGCGTTGAGCACCCAGGACAGCCCCGAGATACGCGCCCCGCCGAAATCGGCGGCCATATCCGGCAGGGCGACGTTGACGATGAACAGGTCCAGGCTCGACAGCAGCACGCCGATCGAGACGACGGCGAGCACGGCCCGGAAGTCGCCGGCGGTCCGGCTCGGCTTCGTGGTGGAGGAATTCACGATCGTCTCCGTTTCAGCCGAGCACACGGCGGGTCTGGCTGGCGGAGGCGAGCAGCAAGCCACTCCGGTCCCAGATCGAGGTGTCGTCCACCGACCAGCCGCCGCCGGTCGACGCGTTCACCGTGCGCACCAGCACCGGCAGCCCGCCGGTGGGTTCGGCGTGCAGGTGCATCGACAGCGCGACGGTGGGGATCGCGACGGGTGCGCGCAAGGTGGGAAAGACGGCGGGCGGCAAGGCGTCGGCGAGAATGGCCAGCGCCGCCGCGTCCGCGGGCACCTCGGGAACGAGTCCGATCCAAGCGCACATCATCCGTTCGTCCGCGCCGGTGAGCGGCAGTGGTCCGGCGGCGGGGCGGATGTCGAAATGAGCTCCCGCCGGCACGATTTCGGGTGGGAGGGCGAACGGCGCACAGGACCGGGGATCGGGTACTCGCGGTGCGGGCGGGCCCGCGTACTCCTCGACGCCGGTTTGCACGGTGCGCCCGAGTGTGACCGACGCCGCCGCGATCGGACTGCCGCCCTGGTCGGCGCGCACCTCCAGTGCGACGGTGCTGCGGCCGACGACGTGCTCGGTCGCGGCGAAGGTCAGCACACCCTCGGTGGGGCGGCCCGAGAACCGGAGATCCACGGCCCGCACCGGCAGCGGTTCGGTGGCCGCCGCGCGCGCGACCTCGATGAGCAGCGCCGCGATCACGCCGCCGTGCGGTCCGGTCCATCCCCGCCAGGACCGGTCGACCCGCGCTGCCCAACCGCCGGAACCGGTCTCGGTGAGCGCGAACTCCTCGGCGAGAGTCCGCGTAGTGAGTTGCTTCATGCAACGAACCATAAGTTAGTGAGTTCTATCAAGCAACTGACTATGCTGTCGGATATGCGCAGGACGAGCTTCGAGGACATGAACTGCTCGCTGGCCCAGTGCCTCGAGGTGGTCGGGGAGTGGTGGACGCTGCTGATCGTGCGCGACGCCCTGTTCGGCGTAACGCGCTTCGACGACTTCCGCGCCCGCCTCGGGATCGCCCGCAACGTGCTCACCCAGCGCCTCGAGCACCTCGTCGAGCACGGAGTGCTATCCAAGGAGCCGTACCAGGACAATCCCGTGCGCCACGACTACCGGCTCACCCCGAAAGGCCGCTCGCTGTGGCTGGTCGTCGCCGCGATGCGTCAGTGGGGGGACGAATGGGCCGCGCCGGACGGCCCGCCGGTGCAGATGAGGCACACCGGTTGCGGGCACCTCGCGACCGTCGAGCCGGTATGCTCCGAGTGCGGCGAACACATCGCCCCGCCCGACCTGCGTCTGGTTCTCGGCCCCGGAGCCAAGGACGCCTCCCTGCTCCCGGCCCGCTGAGGCGAGCGGCGACGCCCGCCCCGCGTCCGGCGCAGCGCGGCGTTAGGCTGCGGCGGTGGCGGACGGGCGAGTGCGGCAGTTGATCGACACGGTGGCGTGGGTGCGCATCGAGGAGGGGCGGATCCTCTGCGCCAGGCCGCGCGGTAAGGACGTCTTCTACATTCCCGGTGGCAAGCGCGAAGGCAGCGAAACCGATCTGCAGACGCTGCTGCGCGAGATCGAGGAGGAACTCACCGTCGCACTGCTGCCGGAGACCGCCGCGCACGTCGGCACCTACGAGGCGGTGCACGGCCCGGCGGACGGTGCGGTGGTGCGGATGAGTTGCTATACCGCCGACTACCGCGGCACCCTCGCCGCCAGCAGTGAGATCGAGGAAGTCGCGTGGTTCCGCTACGCCGACCGCGCCCTCGTCCCGCCGGTCGACCAGTTGCTGTTCGACGATCTGGTGCACGCGGGCCTGCTGCGGTGAATCGCGGGCCGAACAGCGCTACCGTCGGCGGTATGTCGTGGCTTCAGGCACTCCTGCGTTACGCCGCGTACGCGCTGCGGGCACTGCCGCTGGCCGTGCGGCGGATACCGACCCGGCTGCGCGTGCCGCGGCGAATGCTCGGCGAATCGGTTCTCCCGCACAAGTTCTCGGCGGCGCGATCGGTGTCGCACTCCCTGCTCAGCGGCGCGGTCGGCCTGCTGACCTGGTTCCTGGCGTTACTGGCGGTCATCGCCGCGTTCCGGGGCATCTGCTATCCGCTCGTCACCGGAGACGATCTCGAGGGCTCCTGGGGCGGGCCCACGTTGGCGGGCGCATGGGCGGTGCACGCGGCGCTCGGCATCGGGCTGCTGCCGGTCTGGCTGCTCGTCCTGGCCGGCCTCGGCGCGTTCCAGTTGCGGCTCGCCCGCGGTCTGCTCGGCCGGAACGGGCCGTGGTGGCCGGCTCCGGTCGCGGTGGCGCTGGCCGCGGGCGGCGCCCTGCTGTTGCGCGCGTGGCTGCGGCAGGTGTGAGGCGGGTCTGCCGTCCTCTGGGTCACTGGTCACTCGCTCGCGGGCGCGTTCGGGTCGTTTCCGCCCGGCGCGGCCCGTGACGAGCAACATGTTGCTCGATGGAAGCATCGCGAGGCGAAATCTGTTGCGGAGTATCGCATTCGGGCTCTTGCGTTGATCGTCACCCACGGTCGAATATCGCGCTATGGAATCAAGCTTGCGGCTGCTCGTCGCCTCACCGCTGGGTCAGATCATCGCTCCGACTCTGTCGCAGGCGTTTCCGGCGTCGCATGTCTGCGTGGCCGGCGACGGAGATGCCGTCCGCAGCGAGGTCGTCGGGCGTTTTCGCTTCGACGTCGTGCTCTGTGACCTGATCTGGAACCATCCGGAGTCGGAGTATCGCTTCGATGGCTTGGACGTCATCGACCTGCTACGCGACAGCAACCGTCATACCGCGGTTCTGCTCGCGGCCCAGGGCCACAGCATGGAGCGCGACCACCTCGACGAGGCCAGGGATCGGTCCGGCGAGATCGCCGAATTCTACGACAAATCCTCGGGCGTGCCCGCCTTGCTCGAGGCCGTGCGGCGGGCGGCTACCGGCGGGAGTACGCCCCTGTCTCCGCGACGGGAGGGACCACCGTCGTTGTGCACGCTCTTCGGTGATCCCCATGGCCGCACCGCCGCACGACTTGCCGGCGCGATCGCCGCCGGATCGGCATGGGACTACCCGTCACTGGCGCGCGTGGCCAAAGTAGGCGGGCACACCGCGAACAAGGCGACCAACGCCTACATCGGACCGATAATTCGCGAACGCGGAGAGTTGCCCGACGATACGCCGCTGACCCAGGGCGCGGTATTCCGCTGGTGCGGTGAGCACGCGCACTATCTGATCAGCTGGTGCCGACGCAACGGTCACGCCGATGTGCTCGGCCCGCGATTCGTCTGACGCCCCGACGAGCGCGGGGTGTCGGCTTCGGAGACGATGCTGTGGTGGGAGTACGCCGTTTTCGTCGCTGGACTCGTCTGCACGGTGTCGGCGTGCTTCGTGGCGCTGTGTGGCGACGGCGATGAACGTCGAGGCTCCCTTGCGGAACTAGCCTGCGCACAGGTCGTACCGGGGGACGCCGGGCAGATAGCGCTGCCATTCCGTAGCGGTCAGGGGCGTGCTTCCACTGCGGCACAGGTCGGCGGCGACCTGCTCGGTTTCGGTTGACCACAGCCGTACCACCTTGTCCGGCCCGGCCGCGAGCAAGAGGTCTCCGCGCAGACCGTAGACGGCGTCGTTGACTCTGCCGGTGTAGGCGCTGAGCACGGCGGATCGTCGCGGCCGACGGGGATCGGAGATGTCCCACACCCAGATTCCGTTGTCGCTGGCGCCACCGACGAGGCGCGTGCCGTCCGGACCGAAGCTGACGCTGATGATCGCGTCGGCGGCGCCGGCGAGCGTGGACAGCGGTCGCGGCGCGCCTGATTCGGAGACATCGAACAGCTGCACGGTATGGTCCATGCTGCCCGCGGCGAGGACCTGAGCTGTCGGACTGAATGCCACGGAGGTCAGGTCGTTGGTGAACCCGGACAGTCTCGGCAGTTCTACCGGGCGGGCGCGATCACGGATGTCCCAGCGGCGCACCGACTCGTCGGAGGTGGCGACCGCCAGGTTGCCCCCGGTGCTGTCGATGGCCACGATGCCGGGCAGCCCTGGTCCCGCATCGAGGTCGGCCAGCCGTTGCGGCGCGGCGGGATCGGTGGTGTCCCACGCGGTCACGACGGGATCGTCCTGACCCGCGACCACCAGCATCGTGGCGTCCGGGGAGTAGGTCAGGCTGGCGACGATGCCGTTGACGGCGCTCATGGTCGATTTCAGCCGGGGATGCCACGGATCGCGAATGTCCCAGAGCAGCACACGACCGGACCTGGTGGCGACCGCGGCGGAGGAGCCGTCGAGCGACAGTGCCACCGCGCCGCAAGTCTTCTCGTCCGGGCCCACGGGAAGTGCCGGGTACTCGACCGGGGTGGCCGGGTCGCCGACGTTCCACAGGTGGGCGTTGCCGTCGCCGGCGCCCGCGCCGACCAGCACGAGTTCACCTCTGCGGTCGATCGGTGTCTGGAAGACGACGCTCTGCGCACCGCGCAGGATCGGGCCGGGCAACGGCCAGATCCGCACTGCGCCGTCCAGGCTTCCGGTGATCACCGCACGGCCGTCCAAGGCGAATCGAACCGAGACCACGATGACCGGATTAGGCAGTTCCATCTCCAATTGTCCGGAGTCCAGCCGCCATACCCGGGTCTTGTTGTCCGAGCTGCCCGCGGCCAGCCGGCTGCCGTCCGGACTGAACGCCACGTCGTTGACGTAGCTGGTGAACCCACGCAGCGGTGGTTGGGCGGCCGGGCGCGCCGGATCGCGCACATCCCAGCGGCGGACCTCGTTGGCGCGTCCGGGGGCGGCGAGGACGGTGCCGTCCGGTCCGAACTTCAGTGCGTGCGCCTGTGCCGTCGACCCGTCGGGAACAACGTCGGCCAGCAGCGGTGGCGAAGCGCCGTTGCCGGCCCAAATGCGCAGCGAGCCCGCCATTCCGGCAGCGGCGACGAACCGGCCGTCCGGGCTGAACGCGACCACCGGCGCACCGGCGGGTAGGTCGAGCGCGTCCAGTGGCACCGGGGCCCGGGGATCGGTGATGTCCCAGCGCGCGATGGCGGAGGAGGCGGTGCCCGCGGCGAGCGAACGTCCGTCGGCACCGATGGCGAGGTTGCGATACACCGCGGCGGCGGCTCCCAGGGTGGACCGGCGCTGTGGAGCCGCGGGATCGCTGAGATCCCAGAGATCGATGTGATCGTTGAACGAGGCGGCGAGCAGCAATCCGCTCGCGGTCATCGATATGGCGCCGAGTACGTCGCCGGGCTTCGCCGCCGTGATGTGACCGGCGTGCTGCGCCGCGCCGCCCGGGGCCAGACGCAGGATGTCGATGGAGGAGTCGCTCCTGCCGACGGCGAGAACGCCCCCGGCCTCGTCGGTGGCGACCAGCGCGCCGCCGTCGGGGCCGAGCAGACGGTTCGGAGTGTGCACCGCGGAACTGTCCAGCAGTGCCGAACGCGCCTCGAGGGTCGGCTCTAGCCGGAACGCGGCGAGGGCGAGCTGAGCCGACAGGGCGGGATCCGTGCCGCGCAATCGTTCTGCCTGCGCGGCGATCTGACGCGACATCGCCTCGTCACGGGCCTGGGCCGCGTTGGAGCGCGCGACCAGCGCCACGACGGTCAGCACGATCGCCGCGACCAAGGCGATCGCCAAGCCGACGACCATCTCCTGCAGGATGCGGGTACGGCGACGTTCCCGTGCGCGCACCTCGGCCTGGTGCGCGACGCTCGCGGCGATGTACTCGCGCTCGCTCTGGTTGAGATCGCGATCGTGGCCGTCGGTGTTCGCCCAGTCCTGGACGAATTCCAGTCTGGCCGGGCCGAGCAGCAGGCTGGGGTCGTGGTCGTTGTCGAGCCAGACGTGGGTGGCCTCGGTCAACCGGCGGTGCACCGTGAGGGTCTCGCGATCCTGGTTCACCCATCGCGTCATCCGCGACCACGCGCCCACCAGCGCCTCGTGCGTGATCTCGACGGTTTCCTCCTCGACCGTCAGCAGCCGGTGCGAGGCGAACCGCTCGATCACGATGTTGACATCCGACACGGAATCGTCGTCGAAGAACAACTCCGGGCGCTGCACCCGCCGCCGGGTGATCGCCTCCTCGTCCACGTTGAGCAGCCGCAGGAACGTCCGGCGCGCGATCTGCCGTTGCGGCTCGGTGAGTCCTCGGAACACCGTCTCGGCGGTCTGCTCGACCGCGCCGGCGATGCCGCCGACGGCGTTGTAGTCCGCCACCGTCATCCGCCGACGGGTGGAGCGCTGCCAGGTCTCGAGCAGCGCGTGCGACAGCAGCGGAAGCGCGCCGGTGTCATGAGCGGCTGTCGATCCGCGCGGCGCGAGCTCGACCACGAGGAGGTGAACCAGCTCGTCCTCGACCGTCCAATTGGCTTTGCGAGCCGGTTCGACGATCGCCTCCCGCAGCGCTTCCTTACTGAGCGGGCCGACCAGCACCGACTGGTGGGCCAGCGCGTCGTGCAGGATCGGCTGCTCGGCCGCATGGTGGTAGAAGTCGGCTCGTAGCCCGAGCACGTATGTCCGCTCCGGAGCGGCAGTGGTGAGCGCCGTGAGGAATTCGGCTCGCTCGGCAGGGTCCGGGCACAGCGTCCAGGTCTCTTCGAATTGATCGATGATCACGACTTCGGCTGCGGTCACCGCCGCGAGCGCGCGGGCAGGATGGGCTCCCGGCGTGATCACCGACACCGTCCTGCCCGCCTCCCGCAGCGCGGGCAGCAGTCCGGCACGCAACAGCGACGACTTCCCGGAGCCCGACGCGCCGATCACGACGAGAATCCGGTGCGGCGACCCGGCGAGCGCCGCGATGCGCTGGTGTAGCTGCTGCGTCAATTGCGTGCGCCCGAACAGCCATTCGGCGTCGTCCGGTTGAAAGGCCTCCAGGCCGAGGTAGGGGATCGGCCCCTGGTGACGTTTGCGGCCGGTGGTCGGGCGGACCTGCCGGACGGCGGCCAGCCACCGCTCCTGCGCCTGGGCATCGTGAACGCCGCACGCGGCCAGCACATCACGAAACATCCGCTCGTTCTGCTCGGTGGGCACATGATGACCGGCGAACCATCCGCTAACAGTGCCGTGCAGGCATCCCGACCGTTCGACCACCTGCCGCACGGTGAGCCCGGCGTCGGTGCGCAGGCGCCGGAACGCGACGGCGAATTCCTCCCGATTGGAGACCGGCAGCGATTCCGGCCCCGTTCCTCCCCCGTGTGCCATGAGGGGATTCTATCGGCCGCGGGGTGCGGCCGCCGCGTGTCGTACGGACCTTGTATTGACTACTTTCTGCCGCGTCCACGCTGCTCAGACGATCTTCTCAGCCCGCAGTTCGCCGACGCCGACCGTGGCACGCACAACGGCGGGTGGGAAGGAATCACCGAATATGTCCGCTCCACTGTTGTTACCTGTCGACACCGCTCCCGGATTCGACCGGGCACTGGATGTCTTTCACCGCGCGGCGCATCAGGTGCCGGCCTACAGCGAGTTCCTCGCCCGGCATGGAATCGACCCGGCAAACGTCCGGACGTCGGCGGAATTCGCCACTGTGCCGCCGATGACGAAGGGGAACTACCTGCGGCACTACCCACTCGAGACATTGCTGTGGCACGGCGACGTCACGCAGGCGGGCACCTGGTCGTGCAGCTCCGGATCCTCCGGCCGGCCGACCTATTGGCCGCGCGACCTCGTCGCCCACGAGGAGGCGATCGAGCTCTACAGCCGGATGTTCCGCAGGCACTTCCAGACCCACCGGCGTTCGACGCTGCTGGTGATCTGCTTCGCCATGGGCAACTGGATCGGCGGCACGTACACCTACACGGCGGCGCTGGCATTGCGCGGCCGTGGACACAAACTGTCGGTCATCACCCCGGGCATCGAACTCGAGACGATCCTGGCGAACATCGCCGAGCTGGGGCCGCGCTACGACCAGGTCGTCATCGCCGGATATCCGCCGTTCGTCAAGGACGTGCTCGACCATGCGCCCGAGGAGGTACTCCGGCAGGATCTGCGGGTGCTCCTCGCGGGCGAGGCCATCACCGAGCAGTGGCGCGACTACATTCTCGAACGGATCGGCAAAGCCGGGCACCCCGACGAGATCTGCGTCGTCTACGGCACGGCCGACGCGGGCATCATGGGGTGCGAGACCCAGACCACCATCGCGGTCCGGCGAGCGGCGCAGCGGGATCCCGCGCTGCGGGAAGCTCTGTTCGGCGCCGGGCATCACCAGCCCACGTTCGTGGAGTACGACGCCGACTTGCGATACACCGAGGTGGACAGCGAAGGCCGGTTCCTGTTCTCCGCCGACACCGCTATTCCCCTGGTGCGCTATCGGATCAACGATGTCGGAAAGGTCATGTCCGCCGCCCGTCTCGCGGACACGCTGCGCGAGCACGGCCACCGGTTGCCGGTCGTCACTTCGACGGACTCCTGCGGTTTCCTGGCGCTGCACCGGCGCACCGATGTCGCGGCATCGTTCTACGCACTCGAGATCTATCCGGAGAACATCCGCGCCGCTCTGGAGGACCCTGTGGTCGCTCGCACGGTCAGCGGCAAGTTCGTGCTCGCGGTCGAACACGACGACCGGTTCGAGCAGACGCTGCATCTGCGTGTCGAGCTGCGCGAGGGCGCCTGCCCGGCAAGCGGGTTCGGGCCGATGCTGCAAGGCACGGTCACCGAGGCGCTGCGGCGCACCAATGACGAGTACCGGCGCCTGCACGCGACGCTCGGCGCCGCTGCCGAACCGGTGATCAGCCTGCACCGCTTCGGCAGCGCGGGCTTCGAGGCCGGTATCAAGCACCGCTGGACGCAGGTGCGGGCATGATCGAGATCTTGCATCCCGTCGCCGACCGCGGGCGCATCGCCGAGCTGCTGGCACCCCGATCGGGATACCGATTCGTCGATTGCTGGACCAGCGCGCTGCCGGAACTGGCCGTCATCGATCGCCCCGAATTCGCCGCTGGGACGGCGACGGCCGGACACGCGCTGGCCACCTATATGGCATCCGCCCTGGATGACGGTTCGATCGATCGGATCAGCCGCTTCGTCGTCTTCCCGTGGCGCAGAACCATCGTCAAACTCCCCGACGCGGAGCATTTCTGGCGTCTTCGCACCGCCCGCAACCGGCACTTGCTCACCGGTGACGAGCAGGAGGCGTGGTCGCGGGCCTTGATCGGCGTCGCTGGGCTGAGCGTCGGCGCCTCGGCGCTGGCAGTGTGCGCACTGACCGGTGCGCGGCGATTCCGTCTCGCCGAACGCGACACCCTCGGATGCAGCAATCTGAATCGGCTGCAGGGATCGGTGTGCGACGTGGGCGAGCCGAAACTCACCCTCGCGCAACGCCGCACCTTCGAGCTGGATCCGTACTGCGAGATCACGGGTTTCCCGGCCGGCTACCAGCCCGAGACGGCCGCGGCTTATCTCGGAGCGCCGGGGCCGGGGGAGCGGCTGTCGGTGGTGATCGAGGAGATGGACGACTTCGCCATGAAAGTCGACATCCGGCGCAGGGCTCGTGCGGCGGGAATCCCGGTGCTGATGGTCACCGATCACGGGGACAACGCTTTCCTGGACGTGGAACGCTACGACCTCCAACCGGACTATCCGCTGTTCCACGGAAAGGCGGGTGAGGTGACCGAACTGTCGCCGAACGACCTTCGTGACCCGCGTCGCCGGATCGAGCTGGCTGTCGCGATCGTCGGCAGCCGCATCAGCTCCCGCACGCGCTATTCGCTCACCCAGGTAGGGCGCAGCCTGGCTTCCTGGCCGCAGCTGGGAACAGCGGTGTCACTGGCCGGCGCGCTGGCGGGTGTGGCGGCGAGGGCGATTGTCTGCGGCAAGGAGTTGCCTTCCGGGAGGTACCGCATCGATCTGGACGAGTCGCTGTTCGGCGGCCAGGATATCGCCGAGCACAGCTGGAACGAGATGGGGGAGGAAGAATTCCTGGCGAAGCTCGAGTTCGGCTAGCAGAGCGTCAGGTATCGGTCGCCGGTTCGTCCGGCGACCGATACATCGGACGTAAGACGTCGGCGTGACCATTTCTGCGGCACCAGCTGGTCAGGTACCGAGCATGCAGGCCGCACCACCGGTAGACGGCGCCCAAGGTCATCGGCAACCCGGCTTCGTGCTCGCCGCGCTGCACGATGATCGGGCCGAGATAGGTGCTGGTCACCTTGTTCGCGGTATTCACGCCGACCCGGGCCGCACGAGCCAGGGACGGAGCGTCCGAAGCGCGGCCCGCGGCGATCGCTCCAGCGAGCCGACCCGCCGTGGAGCCGCGCTGACCGCTGAAGAAGGTATAGAGCGGGGTGCCGGAACCTGGTGCCACATCGACGCCCGGCTGCGCGCCGACCGCGGCGGACCGGATGGCGTAGAGCAAAGCCTCGACGCCGGAGGACTTGGCGCACACCCCGGCGATCTCGGGGCGCAACCGAGCCTCGTCGAGCAGGTCCTGCTCCATGCTGTGGCCCTGTGTCGCCATCAGGACCGGTGCCAGTCGGTTGGCTTTCGCCAGCATGTTCACGACGTCGAGACCGTCGAAGGAGAATTCCAGGGCCGGGTTGTTCCAGACCAGGTCGGCCACCACGACATCGAAACGGAAGGTTGCGGTGATCGCCTCCTGAACCGTGCGCCGGTCCGGCGCGACGATGACCACCGCCTCGTGCAGCGCCTGCGTCAAAGCCGGAGCGATGACCTTGCCCAGTGGAGAGGCGATCAATATCCTCATCCCCGTTTCCATGCGCCAATCTTTATATGCGCCAGGATGTTCGAGCAAGCCGATCGGGCACCACGCCGAAAGACCCGCCCATGCAGGCAATTAGGCGACCGACCGGTCCTGATCAGGTGGTGGCGTGCGCCCGCTGTGCCCGCTGGATGAGGTGCTCGACGAGAGTGAGCAGAACGTCTTTGCAAGATCCGCGGTCACGGGCGTCGCAGAGCATGACGGGGGTGACCGCGTCCAGATCGAGGGCGTCGCGTACTTCGTCGATGGTGTAGCGGGGCGCGCCGTCGAAACAGTTCACTCCGACCATGAACGGCAGGCCGCGCCGTTCGAAGAAGTCCACGGCGGCAAATGAGTTGCCCAGCCTGCGGGTGTCGGCGAGTACGACGGCGCCGAGCGCGCCGCGCGCCAGTTCGTCCCACAGGAACCAGAACCGGTCCTGGCCGGGCGTGCCGAACAGGTAGAGCACCAGGTCGCGGTCGATGGTCAGTCTGCCGAAATCCAGTGCGACCGTGGTCGTGGACTTCTGCTCCACGCCCGACAGATCATCGATGCCGGTGCTCACCTCGGTGATCAGTTCCTCGGTGCGCAGTGGCGGGACTTCGCTGATCGCCGAGACCATGGTGGTCTTGCCGACGCCGAACCCGCCGGCGACGAGGATCTTCACCGACGCGGCCAGTTGCGGTGTGCCGCTCGGGTCAAAGTTTTCGGATTCCATCCAGTACCGCTCGCAATATGTTGAGGTCATCGGGTCCGGCCTCCGTCGGAACGGGAGCGCGGAAGATCAGTTGCCCGTCGCCGATCAGATCACCGACGAGGATCTTCGTCACCGCCAGCGGCAAGTGCAACTGCGCGGAGAGTTCGGCGACGGTCTGCGAAACCCGGCACAGCCGAAGGATGTCTGTGTACTCGGGTTCGCTCCGCCGCAGTGTGGACGCGGAGTTGTCCACGACCACGGTGGTGAGCATATCCAGTTCGGGTCCGGTGAAGCTGGTACGCCCGCGCGTGAGCGCGTACGGACGTACCAGCGGGCCTGCCGCCTCGTCGAACCAGGGCTCACGCGGGTTGGTCATGGCCGGTTCTGCTCGACCTGTCCGACGAGGTCCTGGCGCGGGGTGGTGGACAGGTAGCTGCCGACGCGCTGGACCGTCAGATTCATCTCATAGGCCACCATACCGAGGTTGGCGGACTCGGCGGCTTGCAGAGCCAGGCAGGCGTTGTCGCCCGCGGAGGTCACGAACAGCACCGCGCGGTCGAGCTCGATGACCGCCTGCCGGACGCCGCCGCCGTCGAATCGGTTGCCCGCGCTGCGCGCCAGTCCGTAGAGCGCCGAGGACATCGCGCCGAAGTGTTCGGCGTCCTCTCTGCTCATACCGCTGGACCGGCCGAGTAGTAGCCCGTCGGTGGACAGCACCACCGCGTGGCGCACGCCGGCCAGCCGGTCGACGAGATCGTCGAGCAGCCAATTCAGATCACCTGCGGGAGAAGCGGACACCCCTAGCCTTCCTGTTCGTCGGGGATGATGGCGCGGCGGCCCTGTCTGGTCCCGTTCTCGATGGCGGACATCAGATCACGGGCTTGTTCGGCGGAGCGTGCGGACTGCGCGGCGGCGGCCTGTTCCTGGACCGGCTGCGTCAATTGCGGTGCGAGATTGGTCTGCCGGTTGCGCCGGGGCAGCGCGGGTCGGCCGTCCGGGCCCGGGTTCGTCAGCGCTTCGGTGTACGGCCGAGGTGCGTAGCGCGGTGCCGCGGCGGATTCGGCCGCCAGCGTCGCGACCGAGGACGTGGCGGTCTGCGCGGAGTCACCCGCCTCCGAGGCGGCTGCCGGTGCGGCGATGAGTCTTCGGCGGCTGCCGGGATCGGTGAGTTCCGCCGGTCGCTGCGGCACGCCTGAATCACCCGCGACCAGAGCGGACGGAATGATCACGATGGCCTTGATGCCGCCGTAGTCGGACTCCGACAGCCGCACCGAGATACTGTGGCGCGCGGCGAGCTGCGCGACCACGAACAGTCCGAGCCGGGAGTCGGCCGACAGTGCCGCCACCCCGAAATCCGGTGGATTGCGCAGCGTCTCGTTCATCCTGGACAGGTCGTCCTCGGACATGCCCATGCCCTGGTCGGCGATCTCGACCACGACACCTTTGCCGACCACGTTGCCTGCCACCTCCACCCGCGACTGCGGCGGGGAGAAGGAGGTCGCGTTGTCCACCAGCTCGGCGAGCAGGTGGATGAGGTCGGCGACCACCGTGCCGAGCACGTGGACTTCGGGCAACCGCGCCACCCGGACCCGGGCGTAGTCGAGGGTCTCGCCGACAGCGCTGCGCACCAGGTCGACCAGCGGGACCGGGTTGCGCCACTGCCTGCCCGGCTTGCCGCCGCCGAGGATGGTCAGGTTCTCGGCGTTGCGCCGCTCGCGGGTGGCGAGGTGGTCGAGCCGGAACAACGTGTCGAGCAGAACCGGATCTTCCTGGCGCTGCTCGGCTTCGTCGAGAATTTCCAGCTGCCGGTGCACCACGATCTGGCTGCGGTGCGCGATGTTCAGGAACACCGCTTTCACGCCCTCGCGGGTGCGGGCCTCGGCCACCGCCGCGGAGACGGCCGCGGAGTGCGCGTGCTGGAACGCCTTGGCCACCTGGCCGATCTCGTCGCTGCCGTAGTCCAGGTTCGGGGATTCGGCGGCGGGATCGACGGCTTCGCCGTCGCGCAGCCTGCGCATCATGTCGGGCAGTCGCTCATCGGCCAGTGCGAGCGTTTCTCCCCGCAGCCGCTTGAGCCTGCGGATGACGCGGTTGGCCAGGATGACCGCGACGACGAGCACCAGAACGCCGACCAGCAACATGCCGCCGCCCGTCACGGCGGATCTGGTCGCTGCCGCGGCGGCTTTCTCTTCGGCGACCTGCTGGACATCCTTGTTGTACACCGACCAGGCGTCGAGCAACCCGCGGCTGACCTCGGCCGCGGCACGACGCCATTCATCGGTGTTCAGCGGTAGCGCGGGCAAGGTCGATTGCCGTGTGCTCGGATTCGCCGAGGAGGGCGATGTGGTCGCGGCAGCTGTCGCGGCGCTGACGCGCTGGACGATGGCGTTCTCCATCGCGGTGAGCTGTTGCCACGCGGTGCCGGTGGACAGCGCCCGCAGGCGGTCTTTGATCGGGCCGTCCAGTTCGGCGATGAGCGTGGCGATTTCGGTGTGGTAGAAGCCGGTCTGGCGGGTGTACTCGTCGATCGGGATGGGCGGGGGAGTGGCGCCGTGGACGTAGACCGCACCGAGGGCGTCGCTGCGCGCCATCGCCTCGCTCGCGTAGAACAGACGGATGCCGGCCACGGTGCCCACGGCGATCTCGCTGTCGGGCGCGCTCTGCACGGTGGACTTGGCGCCGGTGGGGATCGGGTCGAGCAGCCGGTTGTAGAACATGTACGCGTCCGGGATGGGCAGTGCGCCCGCGTCGGCGGCGGAGCGCACGGTGGTCAAGCTCTGCGTCAGCATGACCAGGTCGGCGTCGTCTTCGGTGATCTTGGACTCGTCGACGTCGCGCAGGTTCGCGGAGGCCGCGAGCAGACGCCGCACCGCCGCGTCCACGCGCATGCGAGCGGTGCCGAGCGGGGCGGCGAGGGTGTCGTCGCCGGATAGCTGGGAGAGCGTCAGCTGGCGTTCTTGCTGGATCGCGTCCATGACCTCGCTGGTCACCGGGATGGCGTTCTGGCTCTCCGCGGCCCAGTCCTTGGCGTTGGTTCCTTCGGCTACCAGATAGCCCGCGGCGCCCAAACCGGCCAACAGCAGAGTCAGACTCGGGATGAGCGCGATAGCCAGAATCCGGGTGCGGACCCCGAGCCTCGCTCTGAACATCGGCATAACGTAAACCACGAACCCGGCTATCCGGACGTCCGGTCCCGGTGAGTGGGACTGGATTTGACCAGAGCGGTAGCGCCGTGCGTCGCGGATGGTCATTGCCCTGGCGCGGCACCGGCTACCTGATATTCGGCACGGATTCCACTCCGGACGCCCCCGGCGCGAATTCCGCGCACAGCGGGTTCATAGCGGGCGGCGCGGGGCGTAGATTGTGTGTATCTCGAAGTTACTCACAAGTAGGAGGCAACGATGCCCGCGCCGAAAGCCGATGTATTCGATCGCCTCAGCGCGCTGGCCGCGATCGAGGCACCCGCGGATCGTCAGCGCAGGACGATCGCCGAGACGTTCACCGGAGATCCGCTGGGCAGCGTGCCGGTGGGCACGGCGGCCGATGTCGCGGCCGCCATGGACCGGGCCCGAGCCGCGCAGGAGCGCTGGGCGGCCCGGCCGGTATCCGAACGCGCGGCGGTGCTGGATCGTTACCGTGCGCTGGTGGTGGAACACCGCGAGTTCCTGATGGACGTGGTGCAGGCCGAGACCGGCAAAGCGCGCTGGGCGGCCCAAGAAGAAATCATGGGCCTGATGTTCGCGGCCCGCTACTTCGCGAAGACCGCACCCGGCCTCCTCGGCGCCCGCCGGGTACCGGGCGCCTTCCCCGTGCTCAACCGCGCTTCCGTCCGGTACCAGCCGAAAGGCGTGGTCGGCGTCATCGCGCCGTGGAACTACCCGCTGCTGCTGTCGATCGGTGATTCGATTCCCGCACTCATCGCGGGCAACGCCGTGGTGGTCAAGCCCGACAGCCAGACCCCGTTCTCCACGCTGGCAGGCGCCGAGCTGCTGTACCGGGCCGGCCTGCCGCGTGAGCTGCTCGCGGTCGTTCCCGGGCCGGGCGGCGTGGTCGGCACCGCGATCGTCGAGGCGTGCGACTACCTGATGTTCACCGGTTCCTCGGCCACCGGCCGCACCCTGGCCGAGCAGTGCGGACGCCGGCTGATCGGCTTCTCCGCCGAGCTGGGCGGGAAGAACCCGATGATCGTCGCCGACGGCGCCGACCTGGACAGGGCCGCCAAGGCGGCCGTGCGCGCTTGCTTCTCCAACGCCGGGCAGCTGTGTATATCGATCGAGCGGCTCTACGTCGAACGAAAAGTCGCCGCGGCCTTCACAGAGAAGTTCGTCGCCGCGGTGAACGCCGCGAAACTCGGCGCCGCGTATGACTATTCGGCCGATATCGGCAGCCTCATCTCCGAAGCGCAACTGGAAACGGTGTCCAAGCACGTCGCGGACGCCACGTCGAAGGGAGCGAAGGTGCTGACCGGCGGCAAGGCGCGCCCGGATCTCGGTCCGCTGTTCTTCGAGCCGACCGTGCTGAGTGAGGTGACCGACGAGATGGAATGCGGTCGCGACGAAACCTTCGGTCCGCTGGTTTCCATCTACCCTGTCGACAGCGTCGAGGAGGCCGTTCGCCTGGCCAACGACACCGACTACGGCCTCAATGCCTCGGTGTGGGCGGGCAGCAAGTCCGAAGGCGAGCGGATCGCGGCGCGGTTGCACGCGGGGACGGTCTGTGTGGACGAAGGTTACGCACCGGCCTGGGGCTCCACAGCGGCACCGATGGGCGGCATGGGCATTTCCGGTGTGGGGCGCCGCCACGGCCCGGACGGCCTGCTCAAGTTCACCGAACCGCAGTCGATCGTGGTGACCCGGTTCATGAATCTCGACGCGCCGAGGCTGTTCCCGAAGGGCAAGTGGCAGCCGTTCCTGATGTCCGTCGCCCGCAGCTTGCGTTTCCTGCCGGGACGCTGAGGCTGACGTCCGCCCGGGTGGTCGTGCCCACCCGGGCGGACAATCCGCCGGTCGGCTCGTGCAGGGGTCACGCCAACCGGTCGGCTCCGGTGCGCGGCGGTCCTCCGGCCGCCAGCGCCGCCGCTTCGTCATCGGTGAGCAGCCGTGATCTGAGGACGAAGCGCATGTTCTCGAGCGCGTCCGCGGCCCAGCCGCCGGGCTCGTCGGCCACATCCACGGTGAGGTGGGTGTGCTTCCAGTGCTCGTACTGTTCGCCGCTGATCCATAATTCGGTGTGCCAGGGGAGGTTTCCCAGCAGAACGTCTTCGCCGTCGATCCGGGATTCCCGGATGGGCAGCCACCGCGGGCGGCCGCCGTCGCGGTGTCCGCCGGACTCGTGCAGCAGCACCGCTCCGTGCTGATCGATCACTCGGCGCAAGACGGCCCTGGCGCGCTCGGTGATGTCCACCCGGTGCGTTCGATGCGCCGCCACCGCATCGCCCGGCCGGCGTGGACGGCGCGGCCGGAGCGCGTCGGGTAGTCGGCGATCCCGGAGCCCCGCCCCCGGTCTGGTGTAGCTCATGATCCCTCGCAGATATCTCGGACCGGCCCACTATGGTCCGCGGAGGTTGGTGCGAGGTTGGTGCGGAAAGTTCAGTCGCGCAACGCCGTATGCAGCCGAGCCGCCACCGTCGCACGGCGCAGGTCGTCCGGCGGGAGCAAACGCAACGCGTGCTCGTGCACCGCGATATCGCGGGGTGCGCGTTCGCCGAACGCCACGGCGTGCTCGGCTCGATCGCCGGCGAGCACGGCCGTCCGCACGCCGACGTCGAGGTAGTCGCGCCACCGCAGCACGCCGGGCGCCTCCGAACCGGGTAGCAGCGGTCCCCGGTACAGCCAGACCGCCGAGGTGGTGTCGCCCGCGGTGATGGCGGCGAACAGTTCGACGGCGTCGCAGGCGACCGGACCGGTCAGAACGTATCGGCGATTGCTGATTTCGCCGCCGATCGCGCGGCGCAGGTGCGAGACGTCGGCCTTGAGCGTGCTGGTGGAGACCGCGCGGTCGCCGTAGAGAGCGGCGTGCAGCTGCTCCGGCGTGAAGCCGTCCGGTTGGAGGGCCAGCAATGCGAGGATCTCCAGCTGCCGCGGCGGAAGGGAAAGCGGCACACCGTCGCAGAGCAGACGTGCGGCGCCCAGGCACTCCAGCCGGATCCCCGGCGCGGGCGCGGGCGCGGTGGTGCGCAGCATCGTCTCCACCGCCGTCACCAGCGCGCGTACCGAGGTGAGCACCGCGGGGTGGGAGCGGTCCCAGGAACTGGACAGATCCAGCGCGCCGATCTGTCGTCCGTCGGGTCCGTGGATCGGTGCGGAATAGCAGACCCAGCCGTGCAGGGCGGCGACGAGGTGCTCGGCGGAGAACACCGTGGCGGCGCGATCGGTGTGCAACGCGAGCGCCACACCGTTGGTGCCCATGTGGCTTTCGTCCCAGCAGCCGCCGGGCGCGAGGTTCACCTGCTCGGCCTGCCTGCGCAGCGCGCGGTCGCCGCAGGACCACAGGACGGTGCCCGCCGGATCGGTGACCACGGCCAGATACCCGGAATCCTCGGTGACGGCCTTCAGCTCACCCGCGAGCGCTGTCACCGGTCCACGCAGTGGGGACGCGGCCCATCGGTCGCCGATATCGTCCACGCCGGGCGCTTCCGTGGTGGCGGGATCGACAGTGTGCAGTGACCGCCGCCAGGATTGCGCTACTTCCCTGCGCAGCACGGTATGCCGGGGCGGGGCGGTGGTCTGGGGAGCTGTCGCCCAGCGCTCCCATTCTCTTTGCAGGTCGACCCGCTGTTGCGTGAGGGTGCGGAACTGCGCCACGTGCAAGACCCATCGTCGTGTGAGCTCATGATCGCTCTCTCATTCTGGCGGACGCCGAGGGGAGTGGCGAGCGGTTCGAGCCCTACCGGCCGGTCGGGGAAGATTCGGTGCGAGTGGAGTCACGACGCCATAGGCTGCCGGCATGGCGACCGGTTTCCAGCGGGCATGCCTCGCCGATGTGCACGAGGTGGCCGCGGGCATGCCCCACGTGACGCGCGTCGACGGACCGCGCGGCAACGCGATCTATCAGGTCGGGGGTAAGTCGTTCGTGTTCTTCCGCAATCCCCGTCCGGATGCCGTCGACCCGCGGACCGGTGAGCGCTACGCCGATGTCATCGTGATCTGGGTGCCCTCGGAGTCGGACAAGCAGGCGCTGGTCCAGGACCCGGAATCGCCGTTCTTCACGACCCGGCATTTCGACGGGCATCCGTCGGTCCTGGTGCGCGCGGCCCGGCTCGGCGAGCTGAGCCGTCGAGAACTCACCGAGGTCATCCAGGACGCCTGGCTGGCCAGGGCCTCGCGCAAGCGCGCGGTGGACTGGCTGGCCGCCCATCCGCCGCGCTGAGCGGTCACTTCCGGATGAAAATGCCTGCGACGTCGGCGTTCTTGATCGGGGTGTCGGTATTGGCCTGGGCGCCGCACAGCAGATCGACCGACACCATCGTCGCGTCCACGGCGGTGCCCGCGGGCTCGCGGTCGTCCTGGCTCTGCTGCTTGACGAACTTGGTGATCGTCGTGCGCTTGGTGTCCTGGTCCTGCTTGACGTACTCGCTGCACGGGGTGTCACCGCCGCGGTTGAGGGCGCGTTCGATGTCGGTGCAGCCCGCGAGCGCCATGGCGACCATCGCGATCCCGAGGCCGGTTCGGCCGGTCCGTGACAGCGTGGCGTTCATGGTCTCCTCCTGAGGTTCGGGCACGGCGATGCCGCCGCGATCGGCTCCAGACTAGAGCCCGCGCGCGCTGATGTTCGCCGACCGGCCGGGTCGGCTAGGCGCGGTAGACGCACAGCGGGACGTTCATCTCCGCCGCGGTGAGCGAACCGTGGTGACCGATCAGCCAGGACTGCAGCGGTTCGGCGCCGGTGCGGATGACGCCACGCCGCCCACGGGCGACCACGACCAGATCGCCGATGCGCTGCGCGATCGCGGGGTCGACCGTGGGACCGAACCAGCCGCGGGCCACGACGTCCTCCTTGCCGAGCACGTCGAAGTCCGGGCCGAGCATGGCCTGCCAGGCCGCCGCGACGTCGGATGCGGCGCCCGGCACCGTGTAGACGTGCCGGGCGCGGGGCTCACCGCCGAGCGCTCGGACACCTTCTTGCAAGGCGGGAGTGGTGTCGAAATCGATGCGGTCCTCCAGTTGCACCATGCCGTGGTCGGCGGTGACCAGCAGCGCCGCGCCGGGTGGCAACTCCTCGGCGAGGGTGGCGGCGAGCCGGTCGGCGTTGGCGAGTTCCAATTCCCAGGACCGTGACTCGGGCCCGCGCACGTGTCCGGTCATGTCGAGGTCGCCGTGGTAGGTGTAGACCAGTGCGCGCGGCCCGGCGCGCAGCGCGTCGCCGACACCCGCGACGAGATCGCCGAAGGACAGCTGGGGCCGGAACTCGCAGCCGCGCAGAACCGCTTTGGTCAGTCCCGACCCTGCCTGATCGCGCGGCGAAACCTGGGCCACGGCTATGCCGTCGGCGGCGGCGCGCTCGAAAACTGTTGTGCGAGGCTGGAACTCCTCCGGAACGAGTTCGCTTCGCAGATCGGACTTGGGAGCGCCGTGCAGCCGCCAGGACAGTGGGGTGAACAGCCGGTCGTAGCCGGGGACGTGGAACAGATAACCGACGATGCCGTGTTCGCCGGGCGGAACGCCCACTCCGAGCGAGGTGAGGCTGGTGGCCGTCGTCGTCGGGAAGCCGGCCGTGAGCCGGACCGGTGCGAGACCGGACAGGAACGGTGCCGCAGCGGGATTCGCGACGAGGTGCTCGTAGCCCAGCCCGTCGACCAGCAGCACGCAGACCCGGTCGATATCCAGCCCGAGCCCGAGACGGTCCTCCTCGCCGGGGACGCCTAGACCGGCGAGGACAGAGGGAAACAGATCGGCCAGAGAACCGGTACCGTAACGCGGCGCGACGAACACGAAGGTCAGAATGTCAATGTCGACGGGGGCATGGCAAGGGCGTTCAGGCTTGACCCGTCTCGAAACGGCTCACCTTGCCGTCACGCAGAACGAACCGCCAGGTGGTCCGCATCGAACCCCACCGCGAATTGGTGTAGTCGGCAACCAGTTCGATGCCGTCGTCGCCGACGGACTCGACCCGCATGCGGGCGTTGCTGTCGAAGATCTCCGCTTCGGTCCACTGGACGAGGTTGCGCTCGACGCCGTCGTCGGACATCGTGGCATCGTCGGTGAGGACCGCGTAGAACCGATCCTGGTCGTTGGCGTTGAGCGCGTCGACGAACTCCTGCACCGTCGGATCCAGCTGCGCGGTCATCCGTGTCGTCCTCTCGGATCGGTGTGAGAAGCATCGGATAGCAAACGTCTGGCGTCTACTCTAGGTCAGTGGTGGCGTGCTGGGCTCGATCACTGTCGCGAACGTCCGCATGACGTCGTCCACCAGTGCCGGGGCGGTGGTGCCGAACTGCACCGCGCGCTTTTCCAGCTGTCCATCCAGCCACAGCGAGGCCAGCCCGTGGCCGAGTCCCCAGAACATGACCGCCAGTGTGTCGGCCTTGTCGGCGGGCAACACTCCGGCACGCACACATTCCGCGATCGTGTCGGCCAGAACTCCGAACGCCGCGTCGCCCGCGGCCATGGTGTCCGGGTGCTTGTCGGGCTGGGAGAGCTCGGGCCGGAACATCAAGCGGAAGTAGGCCGGTTGCTCGCGGGAGAACCGCACATAGGTGTTCGCCAGTGCGGTCAAGGCGGCCAGGGGCGTCTCCGCTTCGGCGCGGGTCGCCGCGAGTTGTGCGCCGAGCAACTGGAAACCCTGGGTGGACAGCGTCGCGAGCAAGGCGGAACGGTCGGGGAAGTGGTGGTACGGCGCCGCGGTGCTCACGCCCGCCTCGCGCGCCACCCTGCGAAGGCTGACCGCCCCGAGCCCCTCTGTCTCGATCAAACGCAGGCAGGCGGCCAGCAGTGCGTCGCGTAAGGCGCCGTGGTGGTAACTGGTCCGCGTCACCGTCCGAGCGTATGCGACGCCTCCTGGACAACCTAACTATGCGGTGCTTAGATTATCTGAGCGGCGCTCAGATGGGCGGCGCGGTGGCCACTCCACGAGACGGGTGAAGAAATGAGCACACGGGTATTAGTCACCGGCGCAACGGGATTCGTCGCAGGTCACGTCATCGCCGAGTTGCTGGAGCACGGCTACGCCGTGCGCGCGACGGTCCGCGACCTCGCCGACACCGGCAAACGAGCCCACCTGGTCGAGCTCGCGCGCCGGAGCGGGGGCGAGCTGGAGTTCGCGCAGGCCGACCTGAACGGCGACGACGGCTGGGTGCCCGCCGTCGCGGGCTGCACCGAAGTTCTGCACGTGGCGTCTCCGTTCCCCTCGACTCCGCCGGACGACGAGAACGAGCTCATCGACACCGCGGTCGAAGGAACCCTGCGCGTGCTGCGCGCCTGCGCCGCCGCGGGCACGGTGCGCCGGGTGGTGCTGACCTCTTCGATCGCGGCGATCGCGTACGGTCACGCCGACGATGCCCTGCGCACCGAGGCGGACTGGACGGTGGTCGAGCGCAGCCCGGCCTACCAGAAGAGCAAGACGCTGGCCGAGCGGGCGGCCTGGGACTTCGCCGCGAAACTTCCGGCCGGCGCGGGATTCGAACTGGTCGTCGTCAATCCCGGCATGGTGCTCGGACCGGTGCTGTCCGCGGCGACGAGCACCTCGCACGAGCCGGTGCGCAGACTGCTCGGCGGCGACATACCGGGGACGCCCCGGGTCGGCTGGGCACCGGTGGACGTGCGCGATCTCGCCGTGGCGCACCGGCTCGCCCTGGAGACGCCGGAGGCGGCGGGCAACCGCTACATCTGCGTGGGCGAGCACTTGTGGATGGGGGAGATGGCGCGCATTCTCGCCGAGGAATACGGGCCGCGCGGGTTCCGGGTGCCGACCAGGGCCTTGCCGAACTGGGTCGTGCGTTCGGTCGCGATCTTCGACAAAGGCGTCCGGTTGACCCTGCCGACGCTGGGACGTACCGAGTCGCTCAGCGCCGAGAAGGCGCGGCGCGAGCTGGGTTGGACCATGCGCCCGGTGCGCGAAACACTGCTCGACACCGCCGAAAGCCTGCTGCAGCACGGGATCGTCGCGTCGCCGCGGCGTAAATCCGGGCCACGGGCGGCCGTGAGCGTCTGAGGGATGTCGTCATGCTGATCGCGACCTTGATCATCACCACGATCGCCATGGTGCGGCGCGCGTTCGCACGTCGGTCCCCGAGCGGGAGTCCCGCCGGACTACCGGTCCCTGGCCCGGTCCGGCGGACACTGCGCCGGCCGCTGCCGGTCGCCGCCGCTCTCGTCACGCTGCTGGGCATCGCGCTGGCGGCGGGCACGCTCACCCAGTGCTGAACCGGCCCCGATGCGCGCGGGTCCGGCCCGGTTCGCTAGACAGGACACGTGACTGCGCAGCGCCCCTTCCGGTTCGGTGTCAACATGGTGGTCCCCGAGTTCCGGTCCAATTGGATCGAAAAGTGCCGCCGGGCCGAGGAACTCGGTTTCGACGTGATCGGCGTGGCCGACCATCTCGGCCTGCCCGCGCCGTTCCCGGCGATGATCCTGGCCGCCGAGGCGACCGAGCGGGTGCGCTTGAACACCTTCGTGCTGAACACCGCGTTCTACAACCCCGTACTGCTGGCTCGCGACGTGGCCGGCGCCGACCAGTTCACCGACGGGCGCGTCGAACTCGGGCTCGGAGCGGGCTACGTGCAGGCGGAATTCGAGGCCGCGGGCATCCCGTTCGAAAGCGGGAGCAAGCGTGTCGACCACCTGGAGCAAACGGTGATCACGCTCCGCCGCCTGTTCTCCGATCCGGAGTATCAGCCGCAGCCCGCCCAGCCGTCGGGGCCGCCGGTGCTGATCGGCGGATGGGGTGATCGGTTGCTCGCCGTCGCCGCGCGGCACGCCGACATCATCGCCTTCACCGGCGCGGCGGCGGCGCGCAACGGTGGGCCGCTGCAGATGGCCGGGCTCGCCGAGACCGAGGAACGTGTCGCCTACGTCCGGGAACTGCTCGGTCCGCGACTGGACAAGGTCGAGTTCAACATCCTGGTGCAGCGGGTCGTCCCGCCCGCCGAGCGCGCGAGCGTGCTGGAGGTCTTCGGCCCGGCGCTGCCGCCGGACGTCGCCGACTCCCCGGAGGACCACCCGATCCTGCTCATGGGCACTCCGGAGGAAATGGCCGACCGCCTGCGGGATCGGCGCGACCGCTACGGCATCACCTACGTCACCGTCCTCGAGGACAGCATGGAGAAGTTCGCCCCGGTCATCGCACTGCTGCGCTGATCGGGGGCGACTCACGGCAGTGGGTCGACGATGACCCGGGAATCGATCTGCCGGAGCCTTCTCGGCCGACTGGTCAGGCAGGGCCAGGTACGAGCGACCGCCTCACGGGTGACATGGCCCGCGGCGACCAAGGCGTCGGCGGCCGGACCGGCGACCCGGTCTCCCGCGAGTGGTGGGGTGGCCGTGCGGTCGAACGCCGGGATCACCGTGTGCGGCAGACCGACGAGCACAGCCAGGACGTCGAGCCGATCGGCCGGGATATGGGTGCGTGCCGCCGCGAGGACGGTGCTCGGAACGACGATGGTGTTCCCCGCGTCGACCGTCGCCCACACGACCGCCTGGGCGTAGTTGGCGCGATTGGCGAACGCGACGACCGCCGCGGCGTCGAAGACGACGCCGCCGAGGGCGGGGGCTGTCACGCCGCGGCGGTGTGCGATGCGTCCCCTTCTTCGCCGGATAGTGGCGGCGGCCCCGGAACGGCGTGCTCGACGACGCTGGTGCCCAGCAGCCGGGCGACGACGTCGTCGGGCAGCGTGGGGATGGCCTTTCGCGGGCTGTGCTCCCGATGCGACGGCATGCCACGACTCTAGCCGGGCCCGGCGTCCCACCGGGAGTCCGCACGACTGTCAAGGCATCGAAAGTTCCTGTCCAGTAGAACAATTCGACTTCCTCGACGCAGCGTTGCCGGTGGAGGAACTATCGAACGCGTCCGGTGTCTTCGAACTTCGCGCCGGTTGTTCTCGGGCCGATGGTGTCACCGAGGGGCAGGCTGTGTCGGCCACCCGCCTCCGTCGTTTGTGCGTGCTTCTCGTCGGCGAGCTCCGAGCGATCCAGACGATGCAGCGCCGACGCCGCGACGACACCGATAACGCTCAGGCCGGCCCACACCGCCCAGTCCGACCCGGCGTCGCGCGCGGCGCCGACCACGGCTCCGGTGGCGAGATTGCCGACGAGAATGCCGACACCGACGACGGTGTTGTAGAACCCGTAGTGAGTGGCGACGAGCCTCCCGTTCGAGAGTGCCACGACGGTGTCCATCTCGAACGGGAACACAGCCGCTGTCCCGACCGCCAGTAACGCCGCGGTGACCAGCAGCGCGACGGCCGCTACCGGCGCACCGAACCGGTCCGGAGCGGGAACGGCCACCAGCGGCACGAACGAGGCCGCGAGAATCCCCATTCCGACGACCAGGCTCCGCCCCGTACCCCACCTTGCCCGCAACCACGCGGTGATGCGTAGCTGACCGGCGACCGCGACAACACCGGAGACCACGAACAGCGCCGACACCAGTGTCTGTGACCGCGCGCCCGCGACGAACTCCGCTTGCAGTGGCAGTGCGAGATAGACCTGGAACGACAGCACATAGGAACCGACCATCGCCAGCGAGAACCACAGGAACCGGCGATTGACGATCACTGTCCGCCAGTCCTCGAGCACCGAACTCTGCTCGCCGGGCCCGTCCGCGCGTCGCGTCGGCAGCGCGAACAACTGCGCCGCCGTGAGAATCGCGAACACGATCGCGGCGACACCGGCGGTGACCCGGAAGTCGACTGCCATCAATGCCAGCCCGACCAGCGGCCCGGCCAGGACGCCCGCCTGATAGAAGATATTGAATACCGCGAAGGCCTCAACTCGCCGCTCGCCCGTATCCGCCGCCAGATAGGCTCGCACGGCCGGGTTGAACAGCGCACCGGCGAACCCGGTCGCTGCCGAGGCGATCAACAGCCCCGGCAACGAAGTCGCGAAGATCAACAGCGCGAACCCACCGGTTCGCAGCAGACAGCCCGCGACGATCAGCGGCTTGTAGCCCAACCGGTCGGCCAACGTGCCGCCGATCAGGAACATGCCCTGCTGAGAGAAGTTCCGGACCCCCAGCACCAGCCCCACCGCCCACGCCGCCAGACCGAGCGGCCCGGCGAGGTAACCGGCGAGGTACGGCATCAACATGTAGAAGCCGAGGTTGATGCCGAACTGGTTGATCATCAACAGCCGGGCGGCCGAGTCGAAGCTGCGGAACTTCGCGAAGACGGTCACTGTGCCCACTCTCGATCGTGGATGAACTGCCTGGGATCGATGACGGTGGTGGACCGAGTCCAGGACCGCACTACGCGTTCTGCGGGGTGGGCAATCGTGTCCGGTGCCAGCGGAGGCGGTGAGTCGAGCAGGCCGTGCTCATTGCAGTAGGCGTCGTTGTAGACGGTGTCGAAGTAGCGGTTGGGCCCGTCGGGGAAGATCGCCACGATCCGCGCGTCGGCGTCATAGGTCCGCGCCGCCCAGCCCGCGACGAGCCCGACGGCGCCGACGCTCCACCCTCCCGTCGCGTGATGGGTGGCGGCCAACGTCCGGCACGCCCATACCGCCTCCGACGGCGCGACCCAATGCACCTCGTCGAAGGCGTCGTAGTCGACATTGACCGGATGGATGCTCGATCCGAGCCCCCGCATCAATCGCGGACCCGCGGGCTGTCCGAAGATCGTGGACGCCACGGTATCGACTCCGATCAGCTTCATATCCGGATCGAATCGGCGCAACACCCGCGCGACGCCGGAGGAGTGCCCGCCGGTGCCGACCGCGCACACCAGTACGTCCACCCCGCCGAGCTGCTCGATCAACTCGAGCGCCAGCGACTCGTAGCCGTCGACATTGTCAGGGTTGCTGTATTGATCCGGGCACCATGCATCGGGCTCGCCTGCGAGCAACTCCCGCACCCGATCCCGGCGGGCCTGCTGCCAACCGCCCGTCGGATGGGGCTCGGTCACGACATCGACCCGCGTCCCGTACGCGGTGAGCATCCGCGCGACGATGGGCTCCAGACCGGGGTCCGTCACCACGGTCACCGGATGATGGGTGACGATCCCCGCCAGTGCCAGCCCCAAGCCGAGGGTGCCGCTGGTCGATTCGATGATCCGCGCCCCAGGAGCCAGATCACCGCGCTCCTCCGCCCGGCGCACCATGTGCAGCGCGGGCCTGTCCTTCATACCGCCCGGATTGAACCCTTCGAGCTTGGCCCAGAACCCCCGCCCTTGGGGCGCCAGCGGCGCACCGACCCACAACACGGGAGTGTTGCCGATCAGCGTGTGCGGGTATCGGGCAGGTCCCGGCGCGCCCACCAGGGCCGCCGAGCGATCGGTAAGTGCGTCGAGCACGACCTTGTCCATGACTGTCGCTTTCTGTATCGAACTGCCCGAAGGCAGCGCAGACGTGAGCAGGCAGCGGACACCAGCCGACGGCATATCGACGTCGACCTGGCGCTGACCGATCAGCAGCGAGCGATACAGAATTGCGTGAGCGTGGCCCGGCCGTCAGCGACGGGCAGCCTCGAGACCGGTGGGCCACGCACTCCTCCCGGAGTGATCCCGCGAAGGCCGACGGCAGCGAGAAAAGCCGAGGTCAGCGCGAAGATCAGCAGCTGCGATGCGAGATTCTCGGCGGCGCCACGCGGCACCGCCTCGGCGAGGCAGTGATCGAAGTGGGCCACGCAATGGCCGTCGAGGGCATCGTGGGTCACGGCATGTCCGTGATCGTCCGCGAGCGAGAGCGTGACATGCTCGACGCCCGAGACCACCGACGTGTGGTGGATATGCACGTGCCCCTGGGTCATCGAACAATCGACCATCGACACGACGAGCAGTACCGCCGCGAGCAGCGCAACCACGGCGCCTGAAGCCGGGAATCGGCCGACGAGTGTCACCACGGCACGGCCGTAGCCGGTCAGGTGCGCCCGGCCCCGACGGCCCGAGTCGTGGAGGCGTCGCGCCGATGAGTCCGGCAGGCGACCTCGTCCCTGCCCCGTCATCTCGACCGCAATTCTCCCGACACGCCTGCATTTATACCCCTTAGGGGTATGGCAAGCAAGTGTGACTATCCGAACCGTCCACTTGCGGCTTCTCGGCCTCGGCCGAAGGGCGGCTCCGACTGCGGCAGCGCGAGCCCGAGCCTCTCGGAAGTGGGAACATCCGCGGGAGGGACGCGTCATCGGGCCGGGATACCCTCGGCCGTTGCGACTGCCCGAATGCGAAGGCCCGGAGGAGGACTCGATGGGGACCGAACGTACCGTTCGCGAGGTCGTGGACCTGATCGTCGAACTCGGTCTCATCGATCCGGACACACCCACGCGGCTGACTTTGGTGGCGGAATCGCTCGACGAGCCGCTGACCTACTACGGACACACCGAGCGGAGCGCCGTACTCACTCTGCTCAGCGAGGTCGGTATCCGATACACCCTCGACTACAAGACATTTCGCGGCATCGATGAATGCACCGACGACGAACGGCGGGAATGGTACGAGACCGAACTGGAGTCGATTGCCGCCTGTAGTCGCGGCAGGGTGGCCGTCACCAACGTCCGGCTGGTCGAGAACGACACGAAATCGGAGCTCCTGTTCGACTGCAACGGTGTCACCGAGTCGTGGCCGGTCTACCCCGGTGACGACGAAGACGTGGAAGCCTCGCTCGTCTTCGCCACCTCCCTCACCGGAATTCACACCGGTGCCGTCGAACGATTCTGTTCCGTGGATCCCCCGGACGAAGACGTCAGCGGAGAAGCCGTTTTCGGCGACCCGGAGGCGCTCAATCGCCTGGGTGCGCATTTCGGCCTCACCTTCGCGCCATAGATGAGCGGACGGCCCAGGTTCCAGCACGCCTGGGGTTGTGATCAGGTTTCGAGGTAGGCGACGATTCCGCCGATCAGTGCCTGGACGGCGTCGTCGAGGTTGCCATAGGTGCCGAGGGTGCGTTCGGAGGTGATTCCGCGCATGGCTGCCGGGATGAGTGCGGCTACCTGCCGCACTTTGACCGGGTCGAGTTCGAGATCTGCGAACGCTTTCTGACAAGCCTTGTCCCAGTTCGGCTTCCACGACGCGAGTTCGGCGGCAGTGAGCGGGTAGTCGCGTTCGAGTTCGGTGTGGTCGCGAGGGAGGGCGGCGCGGAGGGTTTCGATGGCGAGTGATTCGGGTTTGCGCAGTCCTACGGCCATCGCCGTGATCATGGCGGTCACGCGTTCGTGCAGGCTTCCGTCGGATCTGATTCCGGCGGGAAGGTCGCCGCGTTTGTCGGCGGTGTAGCGCAGGACTGCTGCCCACAGGCCGTCGATGTCGCCGAACTGGTATTTGACGACGCTCCAGGTCGCGCCGATGTCGCGGGCGATCCGGTTGCCCGACACCGCGGCGGGGTCGCCGGTCGCCAGCGTGGCGATCGCCGCCTCGAGCATGCTTTCCCGGGATTGGATCCCGCGCCTGTTGGCGCGTCGCCCGCTCGCCGCCACTTCCGTCACGAGGCTCGAGTCTATCGGCCATGCTGTACCAAGTTTCGTAGAACCCTCTTGAATTCTTTCGCAGAGGGTTCTACGCTCAGATCGCCGCGTGGGGTCCAGCAGCCCAGCAGCCCTCGGGAGCGTGGAGGATCGATATGGCGAAACCACTACTGCCGATGGAGCCGACGGGTTGGTTCCAAGTGGCCTGGTGCAGCGAGATAGCGGCCGGCGCAGTGCACAGGATGAAGTACTTCGGGCGTGAGATGGTCGCCTGGCGTTCGGTGTCCGGCCGGGTCGCGGTGTTCGACGCCTATTGTGAGCACCTCGGCGCTCACCTCGGTTACGGCGGTCATGTGGCGGGCGAGAATCTCGTGTGCCCTTTCCACGGCTGGGAATGGAACCGTGCGGGGCGCAACGTCTGCATTCCGTACGAGAGCCATCCGAACAAGGGGCGCCGGATCCGCAGCTACCCGGTGGTGGAGCGGAACGAAGCGGTGTGGATCTGGTACGACGTCGAGGGCCGCGCTCCGTATTTCGAGATTCCGGACATGTTCGAGGCATTCGGCGACGGCAAGACCGCTGCCGACTACTACCCTCCGGTGCCTGCGGCCACGCTGTATCGGCCGGGGTTGGAGTTGCACCCGCAGTACGGCATGGAGAACGGTGTCGATTTCGCGCACTTCAAGTTCGTGCACAAGACACCGTTCGTCCCGGAGTTCACTCGTCACGACTTCTCCGGTCCTGTTTCCTTTGTCGACTTCACCATCGCCTTCGACGAGGGGGTGGCCGAGGACCAAGTCGACAGCGGCGTCGAATCGATCAACGCGGGTTTGGGATGCTCCATCACCAAGAGTTGGGGCATGGTCGACAACCGCACCATGCCCGCGGTGACACCCGTGGACGAATACACCTCCGACGTCCGCTTCACCGTGTGGATCGGACGCAGACCCGGGGACGACGGCCCCGAGATCACCCGATACGGAAAGACCATGGCCGGTTTCGTCATCGAGCAGTTCGAAGCCGACGTCCACATCTGGGCTCATCAGCGCTATTCGGATCCGCCCGCGCTCTCGCCCAAGGAATTCGCGGGTTTCAAGGCGCTACGTGAATGGGCGATGCAGTTCTACCCCGACGGCGGCCCGGTCGGCACCGCGCCGTACCAGCCTTACAGCGGCGCTGTCGAACCCCCGCGGCGCGCGGACGGCACGGCCATCTCATGAGCCCGTTCGCCGTTGCGCCGCAAGCATCAACCGTCGAACCGCAAATCGAAAGGCCCACCCAATGAGCACCTCCGACAAGGTTCGGGTATTCCAGGTTGCGACCGGCAACCTCGGTACCGAGATGATCGGCCGCATCCAGAACCATCCCGACCTCGACCTCGTCGGACTGCACTGCTATTCGCCCGACAAGATCGGCCGGGACGCGGGCGAGATCGTCGGCATCGGACCCATCGGCGTGACCGCCACCGGCTCGGTCGAACAGATCATCGCCGCGAAACCGGACGTGCTCACTTTCCACGGGGTATTCCCCGACGAGGACCTCTCCGAGAAAGTCCTCGAGGCGGGCATCAACATCGTGACCACCGCGGACTGGATCACGGGATACCACCGCGACGCCAACCACCCGCATCCGGCGGGCCGGAAGGTCAGCGAGGTCATCCAGGCCGCCTGCGAGCGCGGCAACGCGACCTTCTACGGCACCGGCATGAATCCCGGCCTGTGCCAGATCCTCGGCATCGTGCATACCGCCGACGTGGCCGATATCGAGAACATCACCGTCACCGAATCGGTCGACGTCTCCTGTCACCATTCCGTCGACACCTGGAAAGCCGTCGGCTACGGTCGTCCGATCGACGACCCGACCATCCCGGACTCGCTCTACAAAAACACCGCGGTGTTCGCCGACTCGGTCTACCTCATGGCCGACGCCTTCGACCTGGAACTCGACGAGGTGCGCTTCGGCTACGAACTCGGCGCCTGCACCGAAGACGTCGACCTCGGCTGGTACTTCCTCCCGAAGGGCTCGCTCGGCGCCAACTACATCAAATATCAGGGGATCGTCGGAGGCGTGCCGCGCGTGGAAACCCACCTCGAATGGCAGATGACCCCGTTGACCGAGCCGGCCTGGAATATCAAGGGCTGCTACATCACCCAGATCATTGGCGACCCGAACATCTACAGCAAACACATGGTCATCCCGCGCAAGGGCACAGATCTCTCCAACCCGGAAAACTTCGCCTCGATCGGCATGACGGTGACCGGGCTACCCGCCCTCAAC